>QWIH01000028.1 GCA_021405315.1 Leptolyngbya sp. PLA1 | reverse complement strand
ACCACTCGGATGGCGGGCGCGGGGCGACGTCCTCGGTGCGGCATGGGTGGCGGCAACGGTCCGGCGGCTGCGGCGGCGAGCGGGACCTCGTGGGCGAGGGCGGGAGCCGCGGGCGTCGCCGCGGCGGGCGAAGGAGCGGGGTGGCGGAGGGGAGCCTCGTCGTCGCCGGAGATGGGTCCGAAGGCGTCCTGCATGCTGGGGAGGTCTGCGGGGCGGACGGCGAAGGGGTCGGGGGCGTTGGCGACGGTGCTGAGGTCGGCGAGCATGGCCTCGGCGCTGACGTAGCGTTTGTCGTAGTCGGTCATGGCGCGGCGGATGATCCACTTCACGGCTTCGGGGCAGCGTTTGCGGACCTGTGAGAGCGCGCCGTGCGCGGGGAAGCCGTCTTCGATGACGGCGTAGAGGACGGCGCCGGCGCCGTAGACGTCGAAGCGGGTGCCGTCGACCTCGTGGACCTTGACGCCGCGGAGCGCCAGACGGACCATCTCGGGATCGCGGAAGTACTCGGTGCCATGGGTGGTGAGGGTCATGGCGGACCGGAGCGAGGTGATGAGGCCGAAGTCAACGAGGTGCGCGCGGCCGGCGGTGTCGACGATGACGTTGTCGGGCTTGACGTCCTTGTGCCAGAGGCCCCCGCGGTGGTAGGAGGCGAGTGTGGCGACGAGATCGGAGACATAGCCGAGGGCGGAGCGGAGCTGGGGGTCGCCGAGGCCGCCCTGGGGGCTGCCGGCGTGGAGGTTCTTGGTGACCATGGAGAGGGGCTCACCGGGGACGTAGCGCATGACGTAGAAGAAGCGTTCTGGTGCGAGCTCGTGGTCGAGGATGAGGCCGAGGCGTTTGGCGGCATCGAGGGAGCGGCTCTCGCGGACGATCTGGGGGAGGCTGCTGCCGTCGCTGGTGGAGAAGGTCTTGATGACGACCTGCGGGATGTCGCCGAAGCCCTGGCGAGCGAAGAGGGAGCGTTTGCCGGCGTCGGGCGTTGCGATGTAGAGCTTGGCGCCGGAGCCGCCGGGTGCGAGGGAGCCCTGGATCTGGTATCCGGCGAACTGGCCCGCGCGGCCGCCGGCGGGGGTGTCGCTGGTGGGGGCGTTGGCGACGACGGCGGGGAGGCGTTGCTCGAGGCCCTCGACGAGGCCTTCGGCCTTGAAGAGGCGGAGGGGGTGTCCGAGGGCGATGCGGTAGATGCAGAGGCCGGCGGTGGAGAGCTCGGAGAGGAGAGCCCTGCCGTAGTGCCCGCTGGCGGACCAACGTCCGATGACGAGGGAGCCGAGGATGACGGGGACGTAGAGGATGGCGAGGATGAGGGCGCCGAGGAGGCGGAAGGCGTCGCTGATCTCGCCGATGACGAAGCGCCAGAGCTGAGCGATGATCCAGGAGGCGGCCTTGAAGACCGGGACGATGAGAAAGACGATGAGGAGGCAGGCGAGGACGACCGCCGCGACCACCGCGAGAGCTGCGAGGAGAACTTCGCCGACGCCCATCGGGGCTCCTTCCGGCCGTCACCTGGGGTCACGATCGCTCAGGCGCTGGGCCTGATCCTGCCTTCGGAGGTCCATCTGGCGGTGGTAGATCTCCGCGATGGCCTCGTCGAACAGAGCGTCGTCGTGGACGGCCTGGATGTTTTTGGGAGGCGGGACGAGGCCGTTTCGCGCGGCCTCTGTCCGTTCGTCCTCTGTGAAGGAGTAGATGGCGACGACTTCCTGGAGTTTGGAGCGGAGGCAGTCGCGGACCTTGGCGAGCCGGCGGCTGATGGTGGGCTCGGAGACTCCGAGGGAGTCGGCGACTTCCTTGCCGGGCTTTCCTTCGAGGACGCGGAGGGAGAAGATGGTGAAGTCGGTGAAATCGGATTCTTTTTCGACGAGGCGGATGGCGGCTTCGACCTTGGCCCTGAAGACGGCGGCCTCGTAGTGGGCGTCGGCTGGGAGGCCCCGGTCGCAGGCCATCCAGTCCTCGTGCTGGACCGCGGGCTTCTGGTTGCCGCCTCGTTTGAGGGCCTGACGGCGGTCGAGTTCATCGCCCAGGACGTGCTTGGCGATGGCGAGCAGCCAGGTGGAGAAGCGGGCTCCGCGCGTGGGGTCGAAGCGATCGATGGACTCGCTGAGGGCGGCGAGGGTTTCCTGGGAGAGATCCTGGACGGTCTGGGAGCCGATGCGGCCCTTGCCCCACTTCGTGAGTTGCGAGCGAACGACCGGGCCGAAGGTCTCCCAGAGCTCGAACCATGCGGCCTGGTCGTTGGCCCGGAGGCGGCCCACGAAGTTCGTGGTCATCGGCGTCAGCATCGAGCGGCGGCCCTCCCGGACGCGGATGATAGGAGGGGAGGCCGCGGAGCGGGCGGGGCGGCTCAGGCGGAGTAGATGCGTCCGCCCCGGTTGCGGGCGGCGAGCATGGAGCGCTGGAGGTTTCGTCCCGGGCACTCGGTGGCGGCCAGTTCCTGGTGCGTCTTGACGGCGGCGTGCGAGACGTTGTACCGGTGCATCTGCTGGATGACGAAGCTCTCGAGCGCGGCGAGCGCGGCGGGGGTGGGGCGGTTGTAGTCGAAGTTCCCCATGAGCATGATGCCCATGTTGTTCTCGTTCTGACCCTTGACGTGGGCGCCCTGGTACGAGAGGGGGCGGGCCTCCCAGATGCGGCCCTGCGGGTCGATGACGAAGTGGTATCCGATGTCGGCGAAGGCGTCGGGCTTGCGGGTGACGTGGCCGGTGCGGACCTGGTTGAGCCGACGGATGGCGTCGGACTCCGAGCGGACGGAGCCGTTGTCGAGGCTGTCGTGGTGGACGGTGATTCGGGAGATTCGGCCCATGCGGCCCGAGTCGCCGTTGGCGGTGAGGCGGCTGGAGATGATGCCCTGGTTCGTCCAGCGGGAACGCGGGATGACGTTCGCGGGACGACCGAAGTAGTCGGAGGGCTGGGCGACCTGGACGGGCCGTGCGGGCGCCGGGGCGGCTGTTGCGGTGGACGGGCGCGAGGCGCGATCAAAGCTGCCGGCCTGTCCGGGCCAGACGGCGTCGGGCATGTTGGGGCGGCCGCCGGCGCAGGCGGAGAGGAGGCCGGCCATGCCGAGCAGCAGGCCTCCGGTCAGGATGTCACGACGGTCGGGTTGGTGCTCCACAGGGTCGTTCATCGGCAAGCACTCGGCGAGGGGTCCAGAATGGCGCGGCGCGGCGCCGTGGTTGCGCGACGGGTCGCCCGGGGGGAAGGTACGGAACTGGATATCGGTCCTGAGCGGGATGATATCGGGCGTGGGGGCCTTGGACCGGGCGGGTTCGGGGGCGGGTCTGTTGGTTCAGGTCGGAGGGGGCTTGCCCGGCTTGCGGAGAGGCCGCCCGTTGATGGTAAGGGTGGTCGCGGTGCCCGTTCGGCGGCGGAAGGGATTGACCGGGCCCGGAAGGAGGCGGCGGAGCACCCAGCAGGCGCCGAGAGCCGCGAGAGGGGTGACGATCCAGAACTGCCAGTCTGAGATGGGGAAGCTCACGGGACACCCGCGGCGCGGAGGGTGAGGCGAACGAGGAATGCGGCGGCGTAGGCGAGCGCGAACATCCAGCCGAGTTGGAGGAAGGCCCACCTTCGGGAGCCCGCTTCGCGCGCGGTGACGGCGAGCGTGGGCAGGCACTGCATGGCGAGGACGTAGTAGACGAGGAGCGACCAGCTTGTGGCGGCGGTGAAGATGGGGGAGCCGTCGTCGCGGGTGGCGGTGCGGAGGGCCTCCATCATGGAGTCGTCGTCGGAGTCGTCGTCGTGGCCCGTCACCATGATGCGCATGGTGGAGACGAAGACTTCCCTCGCGGCGAAGCTGGAGACGACACCGACGGAGAGCTTCCAGTCGAAGCCGAGCGGCTCGAAGACGGGCTGGACCGTTCGCCCGATGCGCCCGATGAAGGAGCGGGCCCCGGCGTCGGAGGCCTGCAGGCGGTCGGCGTCGGCGAGCAGGGGCCGGGCGGCGGCCTGCTGGCCGGCGGCGGTGAGTGCCTCGGCCTGAGCGCGGAGCTCGGCGACACGCGGGGGGGGCTGCACGTGGGGGTATTCCCCGAGCCACCACGGCACGATGCAGATGGCGAGGATCGTGGTGCCGGCGTTGCGGATGAACACCCACGCGCGTTCGAAGGTCGTGACGAACGCGGTGCGGAGCGAGGGGAGCTTGTAGGTCGGCAGTTCGAGCGCCATGGGGCGTGAGGCGCCGCGGAGGAGGGTTCTGCGGGCGATGAGGGCGCTGAGGAGGGCCGCGGCGATGCCGAGGGCGTAGCACGCAGCGAAGGCCAACGCCTGTATCACGGGCCGTCCGGGGAAGAGGATCACGGTGAGGAGGACGTAGACCGGGATGCGGGCGGAGCAGCTCGCGAAGGGGGCGACGAGGATCGCGGCGAGCCGCTCGCGGCGGTCTGGGATGGCGCGGCAGGACATGATCCCGGGCAGGGCGCAGGCGTGGCTGGCGAGCAAGGGCACGAAGGCGTGCCCGGAGAGGCCGAAGGGTGCGAGGTACCGGTTGACGACGAAGGCCGCCCGCGCGAGGTAGCCGGTGTCTTCGAGGAGGGAGATGAGGAAGAAGAGGATGCAGATCTGGGGGAGGAAGACGAGGGTGCCACCAATGCCGTTGACGACTCCGCCCGCGAGGAAGTCGGCGAGGATGCCCTCGGGGAGGGCGGCGCGAACGAAGTCAGAGAGCCAGGAGAATGCGCCGTCGATGAGGTCCATGGGGACGGCGGCGAGGGAGAAGATAGTCCAGAAGAGGCCGAGCATCACGAGGAGAAAGATGCCGAGGCCGGCGACCGGATGTGTGACGGCGGTGTCGAGGCGATCGGTGAAGGAGTGGGCCCGCAGAGAGTCCGCGGCGTGGGAGTCCGCGGGCCGGACCACGGCGGCGAAGGTCTCGCGCGCCCAGGCTTCGAGGCCGTCCTGGGAGCCGGGTGGTGTGACGTGAGGAACCTGAGCCTGCTCGAGCGTGCTGCGGAACGACTCCAGACCCTCGCCGCGGCGGGCGCTGCATGGGAAGACCGGGCAGCCCAGGATGGAGGCGAGGGCGTCGATGTCGAAGTGGAGGCCTCGCTTCCGCGCGAGGTCGTGCATGTTGAGCGCCACGATGGTGGGGAGGCGGCGGCGGAGGGCCTCGCCGACGATGAGGAGATTTCGGGCGAGGTTGGTGGCATCGACCACGATGAGGAGGGCGTCGGGGGCGCGGGCGGGCTCACCCGGGGGCGCGAGTGTTCCGGCGAGCACCCGGCGGCAGACGTCGGCCTCGTGAAGGTCGAGTTCGAGGGAATACACGCCCGGGAGGTCGATGAGTTCGACGGGCTGGTCGCGGGCGGGGTCGCGGAGGAGTCCGGTGCGGGCTTCCTGGGTGGTGCCCGGGAAGTTGCTGGTCTTGTGACGCAGGCCGGAGAGTTGGTTGAAGAGGGTGGTCTTTCCGGTATTCGGGTTTCCGAGCAGGGCGACGCGGAAGGCGCGGGGGGCGAGCAGGCCCTGCCCCGGCGTCACGCCGCCCACGCTCGCCTGGACCTTGTTCATCGCACCCGGATGACCTTGACGCGCTGGGCGAGGTAGCGGGTGAGACCGATGCGACAGCGGCAGTCGGCGCGGGCGCACAAGCCGTCGCCGGCGGCCGGGGGTTCGCTGAGGAGGACTTCGAGGATGCAGGGCTCGCCCTGACGGCAGAGCCGGATGGTGGCCGCGGGGGCGAGGCCCATGGCGCGGAGCATCGCGGTGTCGCGAGGGTCCATGCAGGTCTCGCAGACGTCCGCGACTTGGCCGGCCGAGAGCGAACTCAGGGGGACACCCCGAGGGGGCGTCGTGTCCGCGGGAGCGTTGGGCGAGGGTTGGGATGGGGCGGACATCATGGAATGCGGATTGTCACGTCCTGTATGAGGCCGTACAAAGGCTAGTCTTGTTGAGACTGAGTTTCAACGAGGCGTGCGTGGGTGCCCTGGCGCGTCGGATTCAGGTCTGACGAAGATTCGGCAGGAACCGGGGTTCTGGCGGGAGGGGAGGTTGCCGGGGGAGGCGCGTCTCGGGTAGTATCAGGGAGCGGGAGATTGAGAGAGACACCCCCGCCATGCAGGACGAGAGCCCCGAGCGCCAGGAGGCGTGGAGGGTGTGGCTTTCGGTTGTTGCGGGTGAGTACCCCGCCGCGGCTGGGGGCCTGAAAAAGAAGCGAGGAGCAAGACATGAGAGCGATGGGACTTCTGTTGGCGGTCGGCGTGTGCGCCCCCGCGATGGCGACGATCGTGTACAGCGGCGGGACGATCAGCGAGAACTTCGACACGCTTCCCACAGCGAACGTGACGGGCGTGTTCTCGGCGACGGTCGGCGTGCAGGCGGCGATTCCTGGGCTGACGGCGTGGTCGGGCGCGAAGATCGCGGGCTCGGGCACCTCGGCGACGAACTTCGTGGCGAACGACGGCACGAGCAACTCGGGCGCGATGTTCTCGATGGGCCTGGCCGGCAACGGCGAGCGGGCGCTGGGCGCCCTTGCGTCGGGCACGAACGCCTTCGCGTTCGGCGTGGACCTGGTGAACGGCACGGGCGGCGTGCTGACGGACGTGACCATTACGTTTACGAGGGAGCAGTGGCGTTCGTCCACCTCGACCCAGAACGTGCTGACCTTTGCGTACGGGTTCTCGGGCGGCTCGGCGACCGCGACGAACTTCCTGAGCGACGGGTCCCTGACTGCCGAGGCCAACCTGAACGTCGTGGGCGATCCGTCCGTCACGACCAACGGCGCCCTGAACCCGCCCTCGACGGCGCTGGTGAGCTACACGATCAGCGGTCTGAACTGGCAGGCGGGCGATTCGCTCTTCATCCGCTGGAGCGATTTCAACGACATCGGGAACGACGCGATGCTGGGCATCGATGACTTCGGCTTCACGGCGACTCCCGCGCCCGGCGCGGTGGCGCTGCTGGGCCTCGGCGGGCTGGTGATGGCGCGTCGCCGCCGGGCCTGAGGATTTCGATCACGGAACGACTGACGGGCGGGCGCGGAGGGCGCTCGCCCGTCGTCCTTTTTGGGGTGTGCGGGCGTGTGCAGCGCTAAAGTGCTGGCCCCTCGCGGGGCCGGGCGGACCCGGGCCGCGGGGGTGGAAGACGGAGGACTCGTCATGGCCTGGCTGCGAGTGGCGGAAGCGATGAAGGCGCCGGTGGGGTCGGAGGTGACGATCCGGGGCTGGGTTCGGACGAGGCGTGACAGCAAGGCCGAGGGGGGGTTGTCGTTCGTGCACGTGCACGACGGGAGCTGCTTCGACCCCATCCAGGTGGTGGCGAAGGGTGACCTTCCGAACTACGCGACCGAGGTGACGAAGATCACGACGCACTGCGCGGTGGAGGCGACGGGGTCGATCGTGCAGAACCCCAAGGGCGGCAACGAGATCGCGGCGCGCGAGGTGAAGGTGCTGGGCTGGGTGGAGGACCCGGATCATTATCCGATCCAGCCCAAGCCCCACAGCTTCGAGTTTCTGCGCGAGCAGGCCCACCTGCGGGTGCGGACGAACACGTTCGGGGCGGTGGCCCGCGTGCGTCACACGCTGAGCATGGCGATTCATCGGTTCTTTCACGAGCGCGGGTTCGTGTGGGTGCACACGCCCATCGTGACGGCGAGCGACTGCGAGGGGGCGGGGCAGATGTTCCGGGTGAGCACGCTGGACGCGGCGAACCCGCCCCGCGTGAAGCCCGAGGGGGCCAAGGAGGCCCCGCCGGGCGCGCCGGTGGACTTCTCGCAGGACTTCTTCGGCAAGGAGGCGCACCTGACGGTGTCCGGGCAGCTCAACGTCGAGACGTACTGCTGCGCGCTGACGAACGTGTACACGTTCGGGCCGACGTTCCGGGCGGAGAACAGCAACACGAGCCGCCACCTGGCGGAGTTCTGGATGATCGAGCCGGAGATCGCCTTTGCGACGCTGGCGGAGGATGCGCAGCTCGCGGAGGACTTCATCAAGTATCTGATCAGCGCGGTTTTGAGCGAGCGTGCGGACGACATGAAGTTCTTCGACGAGAGGATCGAGAAGGGGCTGCTGGCGCGGCTCAAGCACGTGCTGGAGGCGCCGTTCAGGCGGCTGCCCTACACGGAGGCGATCCGGGTGCTGGAAGGGGCGATCGCGAAGGGGAAGAAGTTCGAGTATCCGGTGAAGTGGGGGACGGACCTGCAGAGCGAGCACGAGCGGTACCTGACCGAGGAGCACTTCAAGCAGCCGGTGATCCTCATGAACTACCCGAAGCAGATCAAGGCGTTCTACATGCGGCTGAACGACCCGGGGACGGACGGCGCCCCCGGGGACACGGTGGCGGCGATGGACGTGCTGGTGCCGGGGGTGGGCGAGATCATCGGCGGGAGCCAGCGGGAGGAGCGGCTGGAGGTGCTGGACCGGCGGCTCGATGAGATGGGCCTGCCCAAGAAGGAGTATTGGTGGTACCGGGACCTGAGACGGTTCGGCACGGTTCCGCACGCGGGGTTCGGGCTGGGCTTTGAGCGTGCGATGATGTTCATCACCGGGATGCAGAACGTGCGCGACGTGATCCCGTTCCCGCGGACCCCCAAGAGCGCGGAGTTCTAGGTTTGACCTGCCGCGACGGGGCGTCCGAGCGTGCATCGGAAGGGCCAAGTAGACTGGGGTTGCCGTCGGTTCCCGCGGAGGGCGTGCGGCAAGGGAGGCCTCCATGGTCAGATCCATCGTGGCGGTGGTGGTGGCGTATGTGGTCATGACGGTGGTGGTGATGGGGGCGTTCGCGGGGATGTGGTTCGGGCTGGGGCCGGATCGCCTGCTGCAGCCGGGCAGCTTCAAGGGCACGATGCTGATCTCGATCGCGGCGCCGTCGATCACGGTGGTGTCGGGGCTGTTGGGGGGTTGGCTGTGCGCGAAGATGGCGCGAGGGCGGGGGCCGGTGATGGCGCTGGCGGGTGTGGTGCTGGTGTTGGGGTTGCTGACGGCGTATTTCACGCTGCAGAAGCCGTATCCGGCGGATCCGAGGCCGGCGGGGATGACGCTGGCGGAGATGATGGAGGTGGGTCGGGAGCCGACGTGGGTGGCGATCTCGAATCCGATCCTGGGTGCTGCGGGGGTTCTGATCGGGGGGCTGGTGATGGGGTGCGCGTGCTGCCGCAAGGAGGCGACCCCGTGAGCGTGCCTTGCTAGGGGAACGGTTGGTGGTGGGAGTGTGGGGCTTGCTTCCGGGGGCGGGGCGGCTATGCTTCTCCCCCTTCAAGCAGAGGTATTTCCATGGGCGCGACGTGCTATTTCACGGGTAAGAAGACTGGCCGCGGGATGAAGCGGACCTGGCGTGGTCAGGCGGTGGCCAAGGGCGGCTTCGGTCTGAAGCCGACGGGGATCACGCGTCGGACGTTCAAGCCGAACCTTCAGAGCGTG
This sequence comes from Leptolyngbya sp. PLA1, assembly GCA_021405315.1. Classification (GTDB taxonomy): domain Bacteria; phylum Planctomycetota; class Phycisphaerae; order Phycisphaerales; family UBA1924; genus RI-211. The sequence continues at coordinate 35,602 of QWIH01000028.1, read as the reverse complement.
ACGGCGGTGATCGATGGCTCGGCGACGCGGGTTCGCGCGTCGGCGAAGGCGATCAAGCAGGGGCTGGTGGTGAAGCCTCTGAAGCGGAAGTACGGGTACACGCGTCAGCAGAAGGCCGCGGCGAACTAATCCGGGTTGAGCAAGAGAGAACGAACAGACCCCGCGGCCTCCCGCGGGGTTTTTGCCGCGCGGCTTTCGGGAGCGTGCGGTAGACTTTGGGCATGAGCACCATCACTCCCCCGCTGCACCTGTGGAAGTGGATCAAGAAGCACGCCGGGTCGTTGAAGCCGCCGGTGTCGAACAAGCAGTTGTATGTGGAGAGCCCGGACGCGATCGTGTTTGTGAGCGGTGGGCCGAACACACGGAATGACTTCCACGTGAATCCGACGGAGGAGTTGTTCTACCAGTTGAAGGGGGACGTTGCGGTGAGGCTGAGGCCGCTGGACGGGTCGAAGCCGTACGACCAGGTGATCCGAGAGGGAGAGATGTTCCTGCTGCCCCGGTGGGTGCCTCACCGGCCCCAGAGGCCGGCGAACACGGTGGGGCTGATCATCGAGTTTCCGCGGGGTGTGGACGCGGAGGGACAGCCGCAGAAGGACGGGCTGCAGTGGTATTGCCCGAAGTGCGACACGCTGGTGCATGATGCGCGGTTCGTGCTGAAGAAGATCGACGAAGACCTGGCGGTGGTGATGAATGACTTCTGGGATGGCCCCGCGGAGCGGCGGACGTGCAAGGGGTGCGGGCACGTGATCGAGCGGGCGGGGACGATCGAGATCCGGGGCGGGAAGGTGAAGCCGGGCGGGGTGAAGAAGGCGGGAGGGAAGAGGAGCGCCACGACGGCGCGGTCTGCGAGGAAGAAGGCGTCCGGGCGGACGGCGGCGGGGGCGAAGAGCCGCGGCGGCGTGGCGAAGCGCGCGGGATCGAGGCGGTGAGTGGGGGGCGGACACGATCGGGCCGCTGGCTTGCCCGGGCAGGGTGGGCGGTGGTGGCGGTTTCGGGGGCGGCCTGGGTGCAGGGGCTGGTGTGGCCACTGGGCGGCTCGGTAGGGCCGGTGGGAGTGGCGAGCGTTGGGGGCATGCTGGCGTGCGGGTGGGGGGACGCGGCGGTTCGGTGCGCGAGTGTGGACCGCGCATCGAGGGGGTGGCCCCAGTGGCAGGCCGGCACCGCCAGGTTTGTCGTGGCGCCGGATCGTCGATGGGCTCCCAGCAGCAGCACCGTGACGATGACGGTGGGTACCGTCGCGACCGGGGCGCGCGTGCTGTGGGTGCCGATGTGGTGGATGGCGGCGGGGGGGGCGCTGCTCGTGGGGGCTGGGGCGGCGCTCGGGCGTCGCCGCGTCTCGGGTGAGTGCCCGTCGTGCGGGTATTCTCGGTCGGGGCTGACGGGGGGCGCGGCGTGCCCGGAGTGCGGGGCGGGTGAAGAGGCGAAAGAGGCGCGATGCTGACGATCGACCTGCACACGCACATTCTGCCGCGGGAGTGGCCGGACTGGACGGCGCGGAGCGGGTACGCGGGGTGGATCTCGCTGGAGCACCTGACGGGCGAGAGGTGCGGATGCGCGCGGATGGTGAGGTCGCTCGCGGGCGGGGGCAAGGAGTCGTTCCGCGAGATCGGCGCGAACTGCTGGGACGCGGCGGTGAGGCTGGGGGAGATGGATGCGGCGGGGGTGGATGTGCAGGTTTTGTCGACGGTGCCCGTGATGTTCTCGTATTGGGCGAAGGGCGCGGACGCGCTGGACCTTGCCCGGCTGCTGAACGATCACATCGCGGGGGTGTGCGGGTCATCGCCGGTGACGGCGGGTGGCGTTCGGCGGTTTGAGGGGCTCGGGACGGTGCCGATGCAGGACCCGGGGCTGGCCTGCCGCGAGGTGGAGCGGTGTGTGGGAGAACTGGGGCTCGCGGGGATTCAGATCGGGACGAACGTGAACGGGGAGAACCTGGACGCGCCGGGGGTGAGGGATGTGCTGCGGGAGTGCGAGCGATTGGGCGCGTGCGTGTTCGTGCACCCGTGGGACATGCTGCGGTATGGCATGGCGGGGGGCGTGTCGGGCGGTGTGGCGGTCGACCGGATGGCGCGGTACTGGATGCCGTGGCTGGTGGGGATGCCGACGGAGACGACGGTGGCGATGATGTCGGTGCTGTTCGGGGGCGTGCTGGATGCGATGCCCCGGCTGCGGCTGTGCTTTGCGCACGGGGGCGGGAGCTTCCCGGGGACGCTGGGGCGGATCGCGCACGGGTTTGAGTGCCGGCGGGACTTGTTTCCGGAAGCGGCGCGTGCGCCGGGCGAATACCTGGCGAGGGCGGGCAGGCCGGCGGCGATGTGGGTGGATTCGCTGGTGCATGACGCGGGGGCGCTGCGGGCGCTGCTAGGGTTGTTCGGGGCGTCGCGGGTGGCGCTGGGGAGTGACTATCCGTTCCCGCTCGGAGAGGATCGGCCCGGGGCGCTGGTGCGCGGGATGGCGGCGGAGATCGGCGAGGAGGCGTCGCGGGCGGTGCTCGGCGGCGCGGCGATGGAGTTTCTGGGCCTTGGGCTGGGCGGTGCGTAGGGCAACGACATGGAACAGTGGCTGAGCGAGCAGGAGGCGGTGGCGCGGGGCATGGACGCGGCGGATGAGCTGCGCGCCATGCGGTCGGAGTTTCGAGTGCCACGGGCGAAGGACGTTGGCGGCACCGACGACGGGGAGTGCGTGTACCTGGTGGGCAACTCCCTGGGGTTGCAGCCGACGGGCACCCGCGGCGCGATGGAGGCGGAGCTGGAGGACTGGGCGAGGCTGGGGGTGGAGGGGCACTTCAAAGGGGGGCACCCGTGGTTCAGCGCGCACGAGGAGGTGCGGGGGATGCTGTCGCGGGTGGTGGGCGCCCTGCCTCGGGAGGTCGTGGCGATGAACTCGCTGACGACGAACCTGCACCTGATGATGGTGAGTTTCTATCGGCCGACGCGGGAGCGCTACAGGATCGTGATCGAGGACACGGCGTTCCCGAGCGATTCGTACGCGGTGCGGAGCCAGGCGGAGTTTCACGCGTCGCGTGCGGGCTTTGATGCGTCGCGGGCGGTGCTGAGGCTGAGGCCGCGCGAGGGGGAGGCGACGCTGCGGACGTCGGACGTGCTCGAGGTGCTGGACCGCGAGAGGAGTTCCGCCGCGCTGGTCATGCTGGGGGGTGTGAACTACCTGACGGGGCAGTTGTTCGACATGCCGGCGATCACGCGGTTTGCGCGCGAGCGGGGCATGGCGGTGGGGTGGGACCTGGCGCACGCGGCGGGGAACATCGACCTGAGGCTGCACGACGACGGGCCGGACTTCGCGGCGTGGTGCTCGTACAAGTATCTCAACAGCGGGCCCGGGAGCATCGCGGGAGCGTTCGTGCACGAGAGGCACCTCCACGCGGGGGCGGGGCTGCCCCGTTTCGCGGGGTGGTGGGGCAACGACCCGAAGGAGCGGTTCAGGATGGGGCCGGAGTTTCGGCCCGTGGAGAGCGCGGACGCGTGGCAGCTCTCGAACCCGCCGATCTTCGCGCTGACGCCGCTGCGGGTGTCCCTCGGGCTGTTCGACCGGGCGACGATGCCGGCGCTGCGGGAGAAGTCGCGGCGGCTGACGGGGCTGCTGGAGCGGCTGATCGATGAACGGAATGCCCGGAGGCCGGGAGCGGCGGTGGGCGTGCTGACGCCCCGGGATGCATCTCAGAGGGGGTGCCAGTTGTCGCTGGTGCTGCCGGGTGACGCGCGCCGGGCGTTTGCGGCGCTCCAGTCGCGGGGCGTGGTGTGCGACTTCAGGGAGCCGAACGTGGTGCGTGCGGCGCCGGTGCCGTTGTACTCGTCGTTCCACGACGTGTGGCGGTTTGCGTCGGCGCTTGACGACGCGCTGGCTGGGGGTGCGTCGTGAGCGCGGCGAAGGACGTGCTGATCGTGGGCGCGGGTCTGAGCGGGTGCCTGCTGGCGGTGTACCTGGCGCGACGGGGCCACCGGGTGCGTGTGTACGAGCGTCGTGGCGACCCGCGGGTGGCGGGGTATGTGGGCGGGAGGTCGATCAACCTGGCGCTGTCGGCGCGGGGTCTGTGGGGGATGGCGGGTGTCGGGCTTGATCGGGTGGTGATGGAGCGGGATGCCATCGCGATGCCGGGCCGCATGCTGCACGACCGGGAGGGACGGACGAGCTTCCAGCCCTACAGCTCGCGCGCGGGGGAGGCCATCAACTCGGTTTCGCGGGGCGGGCTGAACCTCACGCTGCTGGAGGCGGCGGCGGCGGAGAGGGGAGTCGAGTTCCTGTTCAACCACTGGTGCCTTGACGTGGACCTGGCGGGCCCGGCGGCGTGGTTCAACGCGCCCGATCAGAAGAACGTGCGGGTGGAGGCGGATGTCATCCTGGGTGCGGACGGGGCCTTCTCGCCGGTGCGGGGCAGGCTTCAGAAGGTGGACCGGTTTGATTACAGCCAGACGTATCTGCGGCACGGGTACAAGGAACTCGTGATTCCGGCGCTGGCCGGGGGCGCCTTCGCGATGGAGCGGAGTGCCCTGCACATCTGGCCCCGGGGCGGCACGATGATGATCGCGCTCCCGAACCGGGATGGCTCGTTCACGTGCACGCTGTTCTGGCCGTTCGAGGGGGCTCACTCGTTCGCGGCGCTCCCGTCTGGGCCTGGGGTGCGAGCGTTCTTCGAGCGGGAGTATCCGGATGCGGCGGGGTTGATGCCGACGCTGGAGGAAGATTACGAGCGGAACCCGGTGGGCTCGCTGGTCACGGTGCGGTGCTGGCCCTGGCAGCACGAGGGGAAGGTGGCGGTGCTGGGGGACGCGGCGCACGCGATCGTGCCCTTCTATGGCCAGGGGATGAACTGCGCGTTCGAGGACGTGCGCGTGCTCGCGGGGCTGCTGGACGAGCACCGGGGCGACTTCGGGGCGGCGCTGCCTGCCTTTCAGGAGGCGCGGAAGGCGAACGCGGACGCCATCGCGGAGATGGCGCTGGAGAACTTCGTCGAGATGCGCGATCTTTCGGGTCGGGCGGAGTGGCAGTACGGGAAGCGGATCGAGCAGTTGCTGCACCGGACGGTGGGGGACGCGGTGACGCCCCGGTACAACCTTGTGAGCTTCAGCACGGTGCCCTACGCGTCGGCCCAGCGCCGGGGGCGCGAGATGGAGCGGGTGGTGGCGGCGGTGGCGGAGCGGGTGCCGGTGCCCGCTGTGTACGACGGCGCGTGGGAGCGGGCGGTGCTGGAGGCGGCGCGGCCGCTGCTGGGCGGGATCACGCCCGTGGGGGGCGGGGCGTGACGAGGCTGATCGACATCACCCCCGCGGTGACGGCGAGGCTGGCGGTGTGGCCCGGGGACACGCCGCTGTCGCGCGAGGTGCTGTGCGCGATCGAGGGCGGGGCGAGCGTGACGCTGAGCACGCTGCGGGCGACGGTGCATCTGGGGGCGCACGCGGACGGGCCGAATCACTACGGGGCCGGGGCGCCGGGCATCGGCGAGCGGTCGCTGGAGCATTACATCGGGGCGTGCCGCGTGGTGGATGCGCCGGTGGCGCGGGGGACGCGCGTGGGGGTGGGGGACGTGGTCGGGGGGCTCGAGCAGGTGCGGGAGGCCCGCGTGCTGCTGAAGACGGGCACGTTTCCAGACCCGGAGGCGTGGAACGAGGACTTCGCGGGGGTGGCACCGGAGCTGATCGACGCGCTGGCGGCGCGGGGCGTCCGGACGATCGGGCTGGATACTCCGAGCGTGGACCTTCAGACCAGCAAGGACCTGCCCGCGCACGGGGCGGTGCTGAGGCACGACATGGCGATCCTCGAAGGGCTGGCGCTGGCGGGGGTGGAGGCGGGCGTGTACGAGCTGATCGCGCTGCCGCTGAAGTTGATGGGCTTTGACGCGAGCCCGGTGCGTGCGGTGCTGCGCGCGGGGCCGGTCTAGGCGAGCGCGACGACCTTGATCTCGAAGTGGATGGGGGTGTTGCCCCCGGTGGGGAGCGCGGAGACTTCGACGGTGGTGCGCGTGGGCTGGTGGGGCCCCGGGGGAAAGAACTCGGCGTAGACGCGGTTGTAGTCCTTCCAGTCCCGCTTCATGTCGGTGAGGAAGACCTGCACGTCGACGATGTTGTCCCATCGGCTGCCGGCGTCCGCGAGGACGGTGCGGATGTTCTCGAAGCAGGAGCGCATCTCGGCCTCGATCGAGTAGTCGGTGAGGGCACCGGAGGCGTCGGTGACGGCGCCGGGGATGTCGCGGGTGCCTTTTCGTCGGGGGCCGATGCCGGAGAGGAAGAGGAGGGGACCGGCGCGTCGTGCGTGGGGGTAGGGGCCGAGGGGTTCGGCGGCGGCGTCGGAGCGGATGGCGTGGTGGGGCATGGCACTCAGATCCTGATGCAGACGTTGCGGGGCTCGGTGAAGAAGCGGAGAGCCTCGGCGCCGCCCTCGCGGCCCACGCCGCTGGCCTTCATGCCGCCGAAGGGCGTGCGGAGATCGCGGACCATCCAGCAGTTGATCCAGACGACGCCTGCGTGGAGTTGCTCTGCGAGGCGATGGGCGCGTGTGAGGCCGGAGGTGAAGACGGAGGCGGCGAGGCCGTAGTCGGTGCCGTTGGCGAGCGCGAGGGCCTCTTCGTCTGTCTCGAAGGGCTGGAGGGTGACGACCGGGCCGAAGATCTCGTCTCGTTCGACGGAGCAGGAAGGATCGAGGCCCGAGATGATGGTGGGCTCGTAGAAGAAGCCGCTCCGGCAGCGGGCGGGGAGGGAAGCGGGCCGGGTTCCGCCGCAGTGGATGGTGGCGCCGAGGGCGCGGGCCTGATCGACGATGCGGGCGACCTTGTCGAGGTGGGGCTTGCTGACGAGCGCGCCGAAGGTGGTGGCTGGGTCGCTGGGATCGGCGGGGCGGAGCGAAGCGACGCCGGCGAGCATGCCGTCGAGCACTCGCTGAAAGACGGAAGCGTGGACGAGGAGTCGCGAGCCGCAGAGGCAGACCTGGCCCTGGTTGGTGAAGGCGGCGCGGAGGGCGGTGGAGACGGCGGCGTCGAGGTCGGCGTCGGGGAAGATGATGAACGGGTTTTTGCCGCCGAGTTCGAGGCTGACGCGTTTGAGTCTCTCGCCAGCGGCGGCGGCGATCCACTTTCCGACGGCTGTAGAGCCGGTGAAGGAGAGGGTGGGGACGGAGGGGTGTTCGATGAGTGTTGAGCCGCAGGGGCGGCCTTCGCCGTGGAGGATGTTGACGACGCCGTGGGGAATGCCCGCCTGCGAGACGAGGTGACCGAGCATGGAGGCGGTGACCGGGGTGACCTCGCTGGGCTTGGCGACACAGGTGTTTCCGGTGGCGATGGCCGGGGCGATTTTCCAGGAGAGGAGGTAGAGGGGGAGGTTCCAGGGTGAGATGAGGCCGGCGACGCCTCGGGGGCGACGGAGGGTGTAGTTGAGTGCGTGGAGCGGCCCGCCGACGGCGGGCTGGTCGGTCTCGTGGAAGTCACCGCCTGAGTGGAGGATGGCTCCGGCAAAGAAGCGGAAGTTCGATGCGGAGCGGGGGATATCGACAGTGCGGGCGAGGGAGATGGGCTTGCCGGTGTCGCGGGACTCGGCGGCGGCGAGGGCGTCGAGGTTCTCGTCGATGAGGTCGGCGAGGCGGAACATGAGCCTGGCGCGCTCGGCGGCGGGGGTTGCGGCCCAGGCGGGGAACGCGCGCTGGGCGGCGGCGACGGCGAGTTCCACGTCGGCGGCGTCGGAGCGGGGGGCGTGGGCGTAGACCTCGCCGGTGGCGGGCTCGAAGACGTCGAGGTACTCGCCAGAGGCGGGCGGTAGGTGCTGGTTATCGATGAAGTTGGCGAGGCGGAGCATCGCGCGAGTGTATCGCGGGCGTTCGGCGGGCGGCGCGGTTACTGGCGCGGCGGCGTGAAGGACATGGACTGCCGGGGCGCGTCGTTGTCGAGGATGGGGGCGTTGAAGCCGACGAGGTATGCGTCCGCAAAGTTCGGGGCCTGGAGACCGAAGGTCGCGGAGGAGCCTGCGATCAGGGCACAGCCGGAGAGGCCCGAGTAGGAGACCTGGATGAGGTTGGAACCCTCGTGGATGGAGACGTGGACGTTGATGGGGTCGGCGCCGCAGTTCGCGGAGAAGAGCCGGCCCTTGAAGTAGAGGTTGAAGACGCGTCCCGGGGCCGAGCCGAGCGTGGCGTACTCGATGAACTCGCCGGTGCCGTAGTCGCGCAGATCATCCCAGAAGAATGCGAGAAAAGGGGCCTGGGAAATCGCTGAGGGGAGGGCCTGGTTGCTGAAGGAGGTCGAACACTGGGAGCCGCCGAAGAAGAGGACGCCGTTGCTGGAGACGGAGACGGCGGAGTCCGCACGTCCCCAGCCGGTGAAGGTGAATCCGAGGGGGATGTTGGGGTGGCATTGATCATCGCCGAGGGCTTCGATGCGGGTCCACGCGGAGCGGTCGTTGAGGCTGAACTGCGCGGTGACGCTGGCAACGATGCCGGCCGGGCCGGGGGGACCTTGGGGGCCGGGGTTTCCGTTGAGGGCGAAGAGGGCGTAGGGAGTGGCGGTGATGGCCTGTCGCGGGGCGAGGGTGGTGAATGGGAAGCCGGCGCCCTCGCTGACGTCGATCTCCAGCCAGCGGGCATCTCCGGCGAATGGGGAGGCGCCGAAGTCGAGCTCAACGGCAAACCTGCCGTTGGTGACTGTGGCGGTGGCGCCGAGCGTGGGGCCGACCTGTGCGCCGCCGGTTGAGGCGTCGTAGAGCCGAAAGCGGAAGAGACGGCTGCCGTTGACTGGGGTGCCGGAGGAGGCCAACTCGCCCTGGTAGGTGAAGGCCGTGGAGGCGGGCGTCTGCGCGGAGGCCCGGGCGGGGCCGAAGAGGGACGCGGCGGCGACGAGGAGCAAGAGGAGAAGCGGGGCGGCGCAGGCAGCACGCATGTTCAGAACTCCGGGGCCCGCGCGTGTGGTCGCGCGTGGCCGGGGCATTAGAGCGGATCGCGGCGTGCTGTCAAGGGTGGTGGAGGCGCGCGTCGCGGTCGGAGCTCGGAAGGTGGGGCGTCCGTCGCGGGAGTTGTGCACGACGTTGGGGAGGGTGACCGTGTGGGAGGCTGGCGCGACATCGAGACGGTGGCGGGGCGTCCCGGACTCTCAGAAGGGGCTACCAGTAGAGGCGGACCATTCCTGGGCCACCCGCGGTGGCCGGGCTGCCTCCCGGGACGGCGCCGTTGCCTCCCACGCCGCTGAAGGGCAGCAGGGGTGCGGGTGGCCAGTAATAGATCTGAGGGAGGGAGGGATAGGTCGCTCCGGTTCCACCTTCGGCGGCGCAGTTGCAGGCGGCGCCGAGACCGTCGGTGCCCGCGGCGGCAAAGGTGCCCCCTCCGCCCTGAATCAGAGTGCCGGGGCCGATGAACTGAGCCGCGGCGCCGGCGGTTCCGCCGGAGCCGGAAGCGGCGCGCGTGGCGCAGGCGCCGGAGCCGATGGTCCGATTGATGCCGCGCTGGCCCCCGCCGCCGCCGAAGACGCGGACGAGCACGTTTCCACCCCGTGCGATGAAGGTCGGCGAGCCGTTGGACCCGCTGACACCCGTGGCGCCCGCGGAGCCGCCGGCGCCGACCTGGATGGTGAGGGTCTCTCCGGGTGAAACCGGGAGGCTGCAACGGACGACGTCTGCGCAGCCGCCGCCACCACCGCCCCCCGCGAAGGAGCCGGAGGTTGGGCATCCTGAGGCGACCGTTCCAGAACTGGCGCCGCCTCCGCCACCGCCTGCTCCGAGGACATCAACGGTGAGCGAGTGCACGCCGGCGGGGACGACAAAGGGGTAGGAGCCTGGCGTGAGGAAGTCCTGAACGTTCTGGGGGGGCAGCGTGGCCTCGGCGGCGAACTGCTGCCAGAAGGCGCCGTCGAAGAGTTCGAGCCTTCGGGTGGTGGGGTTGAAGCGGAGCGCGCCTGGGGTCGTTGGTGAGGTGGTGGGGACCACGCTCGCAACGACCGCGGAAGGGGCCGGTGTGATGAGTTGTCTGGGGGCGAGCGTGGTGAAGCCCGCGCCGGAGGCGCAGGTGCCGTCGGCGCCCGGCCGGGTCTGGATTTCGAGATAGAGGTCCGAGCCGGTCGGGGGCGTGAGCGCGATGAGGACGGAGAAGAGGCCGTCGGCGACGGGGACGTCGTCCGCGCAGGCGGTGGGAGAGGTGGCTGTCCCGCCGGTGGGGACGGAGAAGAAGGTGAAGCGGAAGTCATGCGGCCCTGAGGCGGGAGCGCCGGCCTGCGTGAGGCGACCCTGGTAGGTGAAGGCGGTGGACTGTGCGTGGGAGCGTGCGACGACGAAGAGGAGCAGCGCGGCGAGACACCAGTGGAAGCGATTGGATTGCATCAGCGAGCCTCCCGGACAAGTCTACCCGCGTGGGGGGAAGGGTTTGGGCTTCGTGTTCGGGCAGAAGCGGAGCGTGCGGACGAGCGATCGGGCTGCCCGCCCGCAGAGGCAAGCCGAGGGAGGGCGCTGGATTAGCGACGCCGGCGCGCCGCGAGGAGGCTGCTCAGCGCGAGGAGAGAAGCGGCCCCGGGCGTGGGGAAGGTGATGACCCGGAAGCGATCTCCGGGGTTGCTGGCGGTGGCGCTGAAGCGAAGGGTGAAGACGCCGACGAGGGTGGCGGATTCCGTGGCCTCAAAGCCGTAGGCGTTCACGTTGGTGCCCGGGTAGCTGACGCCCGAGCGGCCCAGGAGGCTGTGGGTATTGAAGAGTGGGAGGTCCTGGTAGATGATGCCGAGAATGGGCTCGGTGAAGGAGACGTCGGCGCTGGCGCTCGCGGATTGGACGGGGTCGAAGAGGACCATGTGGCTGGAGATCTCGGTGCCGGCGGGGAGCACCACGAACGAGTTGGTGTAGTAGCTGAAGAGGCTCAGCGGAGTGGTGAGGACGAGGTCCTGGACCTCATCGAAGCCTTGGACCACATTGGCCTGGTTGTTGTTGGGGAGGCCGATGGTGGAGGGGGGGCTGGCGTGGAAGATGCCGCCGTTGGTGATGGAGGTGATGCCGGCGTTGGCGGCGGCGGTCACGGACAGGGCGGCGGCGCAAGCGGTGAAACAGCGGCGATTCATTGTCTCTCTCTCCCGTCCTCTCGGACGAACCGGGCCGTGACCCCGAGCACCCCCAGGCACGCGGGGCACGAACCCTAGCGGGGTGATTATCACGGATTGTGGCGAAAACGCAACCGGAATTCAGGAGCCCCCCGGGTGGAAATCAGCCGGTCGGCCGGCCTCAGAGTGCGGAAGCGGCCAGTGGGGTGGCCGGGCGGGAGGGCAAAAACACAAGACCCCCACAATCCTGCGGGGTTGGTGGGGGTCGGCGTGACGGGTGAGGCTGCGGGAATCGGACGAATGGGCAGAGCCGGACTTGAACCGGCGACACCCGCATTTTCAATGCGGTGCTCTACCAACTGAGCTACCTGCCCTCGTGAGCGGACTCACGCCGGGGCTGACCCGGGGTGGAAGCGTAGCCGCGTAGGCCGAAGGGTCAACCGTGAGCGAGGTAGCGGGGCGGTAGGATGGGCGGCATGGCGGGTGGCGTTGAGCATGGTGACGGGTTGCGGGTGAAGGGCCTGCGGGTTCGGGTTGCGCTGACGCCGGGGCTGTGGGGCACGGCGCACCGGGAGGTGGTTTGCGGGGTGAGCTTTGAGGTGAGCCGCGGGAGGACGCTCGGTCTGGTTGGCCGATCGGGGTGCGGGAAGACGACGCTGACGCGTGCGGTGCTAGGGCTTGTTCCCTCGACGGGGGAGGTGTGGGTAGGGGGGCGGGCACTGCACGGGCTTCGGGGTGCGGCGCGGCGCCGGGCGGCGCGGGGCGTGCAGGCGGTGTTTCAGGACCCCGGGGGCTCGCTGAACCCTTCGATGCTGGTGGAGGAATCGGTCGAGGAACCGCTGATCGTGCACGGGCTGGGCGGTTCGGCAAAGGAGAGGCGGCGCCTGGCCCTGGAGATGCTGGAACGATGCGGGATCGGGGCGTCACTGGCGGGCCGGTTGCCGCGTGAACTCTCGGGCGGGCAGCGTCAGCGGGTGGCGATCGCGCGGGCACTGGTGACGTCGCCGGAAGTGCTGGTGTGCGACGAGCCCACGAGCGCCCTGGATGCGTCGGTGCAGGCGCAGATCGTGAACCTGCTGATGGACCTGCAGAGGGAGCGTGGCATGGCGATGGTGGTGGTCACGCACGATCTGGGGGTGGTCGCGCACATGGCGGACGAAGTGGGGGTGATGGACGCGGGCGTGCTGGTGGAGTTGGGGAGCGTGGGGGAGGTTCTCGGGAAAGCCAGACATCCCGCGACGAAGTTGCTGCTGGGGGCGTCGTTCGAGCAACTGGCCCCCTAGGCTCCGTCATGGCAGACACGGGACTTCGTTTTGACATCCGATTCCAGCACGGTTCGGGCAACGCGGCGCTGGTTTCGCTTCACCAGCTCGACGACGCGGGCAAGCCGATGGAGGCGGTGCTGGCGACGGTGTGCATGCACCTGATCGGGGAGACGGAGATCGACGCGACGCTGATCATCCAGAAGGAAGACCTGGCCAACCAGGCGGGTGTCAACGATCTGCTGCTGAGGCTCAACTCGCTGATGCACGGGCGCGGGAAGCGGACGCTTCGGCACGCGGAGCTCTTCGTGCAGAGCGCGCCTCCCGCGGGGCCGGACCGCCCCATCGCCGGCCTGCACGTGCTGTCGAACGTGTCGACGCCCACGAGCCACCGGCTGTGGCTGCGCGAGGCGGAGTCCCAGAGCGCGACGGACGGTCCCGTGGTGGCGCTGGTGGACGTGGTGCTCACGAACCAGTACATGGCGACGCTGCTGCTGGTGCCGTTTGACTCCCGGCTCAACTCGGAGGGGGCGCTGCGGTCGCTGATTCAGTGGGTGATCGACGCGGTGCCGTTCCTGGCGGAGCGGAAGAGCGTCATGCAGGAGATGAGCATCAAGGCGCATCCGTGCCGATACCTGGGCGGGGCGGACGTTCGGCAGCAGGAGCCCGAGCGCAAGCTGCCGGATGCGTGGCCGGGGGCCTGACGATGGAGGGGCGGCGTGCCCCGTTCACGCGGCGGGCCGGCTGGAGCAGCGGGCCATCAGCTTGTCGTAGCGTTCCCGGAGGTCGGCGTCGCGGAGCACCTTCCAGGCCTTGCTGATCTCGGCGAAGCGGTGGGCGGCTTCGGGCGAGGGATTGCGGTCGGGGTGCAGAAGCTGCGCGCCGGTGTGGAACGCGCGACGGATTTCCTCGTGCGTGGCGGAGGCCGGAACGCCCAGGATCGCGTACAGGTCCTCGACCTCGATGCGGGCTGTCACGGGCGGGCTCGACGCGGGCTCGGGCCGCGGCGGGGGCGAATCCGGAGCGGCTGTCGCGTCCTGGGTGGAGACAAAGCCGAAGCGGCCCAGTTGGACGAGGGCGGCGGCGATGCCGGGGCGGACGTTCACCCACTGGAGGCCCAACTCGTTGGCCCGGAGCAGCCCGCCCTTGCGTATCCAGATCACGCGGGCCGTCACGCGAACGCTCTGGCCCTCGTTGGTGACGGCGATGGTCGCGGTCGCGCCCTTGGAGAGCGGGGCTGATCCGGAGAACCGGACGCGCATGCCGGACGCGGAGATGTCCACCACCTCGCCGAGCGGGCACGAGAGGCCCGACACGCCGAATCGCTCCCCCGCCCGCGGGCGGATGACCTTGGCGGCGGACTTTCCCCACGAAGAGAACATCCGGGAGACGTCGGTTTGAGCGGGCGGAGGCCTGATGCGGCCCCCGCGGGGTGCGGTGAGGGCGGGGGGTCGTGAGGGCTATCGGGTTTGTGCCGCGGGGGAGAGGTCCGAGAGTGCGTGCGGGGTTCGGAGGGAGGTCTCCGCCCAGAGCGCCAGGTTGAGCATGGGCCAGGCGAGGCGCCAGAGTTGGGCCGGGTGGGCGGCGACGGTCTCGATGGCGGCGCGGGAGAACCACGAGCGGATGAAATCGGAGGAGCGGAGCGACGGCGCGAGCGGTGCCATCCACTGCTGGAACGGAAGGGGGAACGAGGACTTTGGGCGGCTGAGGATCTCGGGGGGCACGGCATCTGCGAACGCCTGGCGCAGCGCGATCTTGGACCCCGCGGGGCCGGCCACGCGGGGATCGAACTTCGACCGCAGGGGCAGCGCGTTGGCGAACGCCGCGACGTGGACGTCGGCAAAGGGGGTGCGTCCCTCGACGCCTTCGAGCATCATGGCGGTGTCGAGGCGTTGGAGGAGGCCGGTGAGGTTGGTCTGCTGCACGACGCGGAGGGTTGCCTGCAGCGGGTCGGAGTCCTGACGGCTTGCGAGGGCGAACAACTCGCGGTAGTGCGCGATGAGTTCCGCGTCGGCGTGCGCGTCGGAGAGGGCGTCGGGGAGGAGCACCTCGGGCTTGACGGCTGTGGGGACCCAGGCGGCCTCGGCCAGCAGGAAGGCCGGGGCGTCGGTGCCGCCGGACTCGAAGTAGGCTGCGGCGGAGCGCATGGGGGCCTCGTATCCCGCGAAGAGTTCGTCGGCGCCCTCGCCGCTGAGTGCCACGATGCACCCCTCCGAGCGGAGGAGTCTCGCGACGGCGTTGATCGCGACTTCATTCGGGGTCGAAAGCGGCACGCCCAGATCGGCGACCATCGCCGGCCAGCGCTCGGCGAAGCCCTCGGGGGTGACGATCGCTTCGTGGTGGGTCCACCCACGGGAGGCGGCGAGCCTCGCGGCGAAGGAAAGGTCCGTGTCCGCTGCCTCACCGCGGGCGCCCGCGGCGTAGGTTCGGAGGTCGGCGGCGGCCTCTGCGGCAACGGAGCAGACGATCGTGCTGTCGAGGCCGCCACTGAGAAGCGAGCAGGTGGGCACGTCGCTGCGGAGGTGGGCGAGGATCGACCGTCTCACGCACTCGCGCGTGGCGGCCGGGATCTCGGTGGGGTCGGGCGGGGAAGCGGCCGCGGGCGTGTGGAACCGCCGGACCTGGCGCGTCTCTGACGGGTTGCGGACGTCCAGCGAGAGCCAGTGGCCGGGGAGGAGCGTGCGGACACCGTCGTAGAGCGTGCGTTGGTCGAGCGTGGTGCGGATGGTGGTGAGATAGGCGCTGACGGTCACGGGGTCCGGGCGTGGCCGGACGAGTCCGAGTGAAAGGAGCGCGGGGAGTTCGCTGGCGAATGCGAGACGATCGTCGGCGTGCGTCCAGTAGAGGGGCTTGATGCCGAGGGGGTCTCGGGCGAGGAGCAGCGTGTGCGTAGCGGGATCGAAGAACGCGAGCGAGAACATGCCCCGCATGCGTGCGAGGGCGTGCGGGCCCCACTGGATGAGCGCGGCGAGGATCGTCTCGGTGTCTGAGCGGGTGCGGAAGGACCACCCGTGCGCCCCGAGGTCCCGGCGGAGGTCGGGGTCGTTGTAGAGCTCACCGTTGTAGACCAGCACGCCCCGACCGAGTGGGTCGACCATCGGCTGGTCGGCGGCGTGCGATCGGTCGATGACGGCGAGGCGGCGGTGCCCGAGGGCGATTCCGGGCGTGGACCAGCGTCCTTCCGAGTCGGGGCCGCGCCTGCGGAGGAGGTGGAGCGCCGGGCCGAGGGTCGCCGCGGATTGGATGGCGGGGCCGACGAGCCCGACGATGCCGCACATGCCGGTGTATCGGCGAGTGCGGGGCGGTGGCGAGAAAGAGCGCGGGGCGGGTGGGTTCCGCGGCCCGGGGCGCTACTCTCCGGGGCGTGTTTGTCGATCAAGCAGTCATCTCGGTTCGGGCGGGCAAGGGCGGGAACGGGTGTGTCTCGTTCCGGCGCGAGAAGTTCGAGTCCAAGGGCGGGCCCAACGGTGGGAACGGGGGCGACGGTGGCAACGTGCTTCTGGTTGCCGACGAAGGCATGGGCACCCTGTACGACTTTCGCCACCAGCGCCACTGGGAGGCGGAGAACGGAGAGGACGGCGGGCGGAAGCAGTGCAGCGGGAAGGCGGGGGAGGACCTGGTGATCCGGCTGCCGCCGGGCACGCTGGTCTATGACGCCAACTCGGGGGCGCTGATCCACGATCTGAAGGCGGGCGACCGGGTGGTGGTGGCCAAGGGCGGGAAGGGCGGCTGGGGCAACGAGCACTTCAAGCGCTCGGACAACCAGGCGCCGAAGAACGCGGAACCCGGGGAGCCCGGGGAGGAGTTTTCACTGAGGCTTGAGCTCAAGCTCATCGCCGAGGTGGGGATCGTGGGCAAGCCGAACGCGGGGAAGTCGACGTTGCTGGCGGCGTTGACGAAGGCGACGCCCCGGATCGCGAACTATCCGTTCACGACGCTCTCGCCGCAACTGGGTGTGGCGGAGGTGGACGGCTCGCGGCGGATCATCTTCGCGGACATCCCCGGGCTGATCGAGGGCGCGTCCGAGGGTGCGGGGCTCGGGCACGAGTTTCTGAGGCACATCGAGCGCACGCGGGTGATCGTCCACCTAGTGGATCTGAGGCCCGAGGACGAGTCGGACCCTGCGGAGAACTACGAGGTGGTGCGTGGGGAGCTGAGGGGCTACTCGGAGGAACTCGCCGAGAAACCCGAGCTGATCGTTGTGAACAAGGCGGACCTTTTCGAGGACGAGAAGTCGCTGAAGGACGCGATCAACGCGTTCTGCCGGCGGCTGGACCTGAAGCGGAAGGAGGTCCACGTGATCTCCGGAGCGGCCCGGCAGGGGCTGCCGGCGCTGCTCGAAGTCTTGTGGGGCCAACTGCACCCGCAGGGGAAGGCGGTCGAGGGGTGGAAGGCGTGAGGCTCAGGCGGTCCTGAGGGCCGGGGAATCCGCGAGGCCGCGCAGGGCCGCGACGCGGGCCTCCGTGGGCGGGTGCGTGGCGAAGAGCCGGAGCACGCTGTTGCCGGTGAGCGGCTCGACGATGAAGAGGTTGTTCTGCGCGGGGTTTGGGTTGTCCATGGGGATGCGCTGCGAGTAGGCCTCGAGGCGCTGGAGCGCGGAGATGAGCCCGTGCGGCGTTCCGGCGATGATCGCGCCGTCGTGGTCGGCGACGAACTCTCGGCTGCGGCTGATCATCGCCTTGATGAGCGCGGCGCCGAGCACGGCGACGAGGAGGCCCACGAGTCCGATGAGCGGGTTGCCGTCGCGCCGGTCGCCCCCGCCGAAGAACATGCTCATCTGGGCGAGGTACGCGAGGACACCCGAGACGGTCGCGGCGATGCAGGAGATGAGGGTGTCGCGGTTCTTGATGTGCGCGAGCTCGTGCGCCACAACGCCCCGCAGTTCGTCGTAGGAAAGCACGCGGAGCGCGCCCTGGGTCACGGCGACCGCGGCGTTGGAGGGCGAGCGGCCGGTCGCGAAGGCATTCGGCGCGTCCTGGGGGCAGATGCACACCTTGGGCATGGGCAGACCCGCGCGCTGGCGGAGTTCATCGACCATGTGGTAGAGCTCGCCGGCGGCGCCCGGGGAGCCCGGGGTCACGACCTCGGCGCGCATCGCGGCGAGCGCGATCTTGTCTGAGAAGAACCAGGCGACGATGTTCGAGATGCCGCCCAGCACCAGCGCGAACGCGAGGCCGACCTTGCCGAACTGGGCGCCCACGAGCAGGAAGAGGCCCATGAGGCCTCCGAGGAGCAGGACGGTCTTGAGATTGTTCACGAAGCGGGTCATGGTGCCCTCCTGGCGGTGGCTGCCGGGCAGCGCCCGGCTGGAATCGTCGTTGGGAACCTATGCGAACGGCCTGCCAAGGCAGGCCGTGCTGGCACCGAGCGTACGTCGGACGGCGGTGGTTCGTTCGGAGCCCATGTGTAGGTTATTGGAACCAATGAGGTTACGCTTTCAGGACTGTCTGTAGGGGTCGTAGCGGCTGGGATGCCGGAGAGAAGGGCCATCCGGGTTGAAGTGCGGCCTTTCCCTGGCATTCGCACGGGGTTGTGATACAGATTCTGGCAGCCCAAGTGGCCCAGGAACGATCGCCTATACAGGGGATGTCGCCGAGGCGGCACAAGGTGTGGCGGGGCGGTACCATCCGCCTCAGCGGAGCACGGTTGGCGACGCTCTTGGGCACACGGAAGGCGGGATACGACGTGCCGAACTGTCCTGATGCGTGAGACGGCATAGGCAGGAGAACCGAAGAGTGGCCCCGGCTTCAACCAAAGACAAGAATCGTCGCCGCAGGCGGTTGCCATCGGGACGTCAGTACGCGATCGTCGCGGCGTGGACGGTGGCAGCAATCACGACAGCGTGGACGGCGATCGTGGCGAAAGAAGCGGGGCGGCGTCCTCCGGTGCTGGCGGAAGTTCGCATGCCGCAGGCGCCGGTCGCGCGGGTTCAGGCTCGCAGCGCGGTGGTGACGCCGGCGACGTGGGCGGTGGGCGCTCCGGAGCCCGAGCCTCGTGTCGAGGTTGTCGAGGAGTATCCGGCGGAGGTTGCGGCGTTTGCCGGGGACGCGAGCGTGCGCTGGTTCAACGGGCGGCCTGTGAGGCCGGCGCGTGAACTCACGATGGTTGTGACGGCGTATTCACCGGACGAGCGGAGTTGCGGGGAGTCCGCGGACGGCATCACCGCCACGCTGCACTCGGTGGAGACAAACGACTTCTGCCTTGTGGCGGCGGACCCCGCGCTGCTCCGGTACGGCAGCATGCTGACGATCCCGGGCTATGACGAGGGGCGCATCGTCCCTGTTCTGGATTGCGGCGGGGCGATCAAGGGCCACCGGCTGGACGTGCTGTACCCCACTCATGAGAAGGCGAGAGAGTGGGGTCGTCGGAAGTTGAAGGTGGTGGTGTGGGAGTACGCCGACGGCCTGCCCGCGGAGAACCCCCGCCGCGAGCGGTAGGGGGCCGTGGCGACTCACGCCGGGCCCGCGCGACATCCGATAGCAAGGGCCCATGACACAGGCGACGATTCACGTGGCGGGCGGCGGGGCCGTGCACGCCGTACGCTCGGCTATGGACCTGTCCGCCGGCAAGAGCGACCATCCATTCCGCGGGAAGCGGGTGTACATGATCGGCATCGGCGGCTCGGGGATGTCGGGTCTGGCGCGGCTGCTTCGGGCGCAGGGTGCCGAAGTGGCGGGGTCTGACCGCGAGCCTTCGGAGCTGACGGCGTCGCTTGCCGAGAGCGGGATCGGCGTGACCTATGAGCAGGATCTGGGCGAGCTTCCAGCGTGCGATCTGGTTGTCACGTCCGCGGCGGTGGGCCCGACGCACCCGCAGGTGAGCACGGCGCGGGCCCGGGGCGTGGAGGTGTGGCTGTACGCCCGGGCGCTGGGCGAGACGATGACGGGCACGCTGGGCGTCGCGGTTGCGGGCACGCACGGCAAGTCGACGACCACGACCATGCTTGGGTGCGCGCTCGCCGACAGCGGGCTGGACCCCACGGTGATTGTCGGCGCAACCTCGGGGCAGCTTCGCCATGGCTGCCTGGGCCCGGCGACTCCGCCGGCGGGATTCCGCATCGGTGCCGGCCCGGTGGTCGTGGAGGCGTGCGAGTACAACCGCTCGTTCCACTCGCTGAGGCCGCGCGTCGCGTGCATCACGAATGTCGAGGCCGACCATCTGGACTGCTACGGGACCTTTGACGGGGTGATCGAGTCGTTCCGCCAGTTCGCGGCGCTCCTGCCATCGGCGGCGGAGGGTGGGCTGCTGGTCATCGGGCACGAGAATGCGCAGCGTGGGGTGGTGACAGCGGGGCTGGCGTGCGATGTGCGGACGGTCGGATTCTCTCCCGACGCGGATTGGTGCGTGAGGTACGACCCGGGCACGCGGGCGGTCGGGCTGAGCCGCGACGGGCGCGAGCGTGCCGCGTGGACGCTGCGGGTCCCCGGCGCGCACAACGCGATCAACTCGGCGACGGCGTGGATCATGGCGGACGCGCTGGGGGCCTCGGGCGAGCGGGTGGCGGCATCGCTGGCGGAGTTCCGGGGCGCGGACCGGCGGATGCAACTCTTGGGCGAGCTGGCGGTTTCGGGCGGGGTGGTGCGGGTGATCGATGACTACGGCCACCATCCGACGGAGGTGGAGGTGACGCTGCGGGCGCTGCGGGAGGCGGAGCGGCCGCAGACTCGGGGCGGGCGGCTGATCTGCGTCTTTCAGCCGCACCAGCACAGCCGAACGAGGCACCTGCTGGATCAGTTCGCGCTGAGCTTCGGGGAGGCGGACGTGGTGCTGGTTCCGCCGATCTACTTTGTGAGGGACAGCGAGCGAGAGAGGGACCTGGTGTCGTCGGAGGATCTGGTGTCACGGCTGCGGGAGAAGGGCGTGGAGGCGCACGCCGCGGCGGGGTTCGAGGAGATCATCGCTCGGCTCTCGGGGATGGTGCGGGGCGGGGATGTGGTGGTGGTGATGGGGGCCGGGCCTGTGTGGAAGGTCGGACGGGGCCTGCTGGCGGCGGGCTCGCGGAAGGGGTGACGAGTGGGAGTGCTGCCACGGGTGGCGGTGACGGAAGGGGCGCGGATCCCGACATGGTTCGGGGTGGGGGGCGGCGCGGATCGGCTGGCGCACCCGGAGACGCCGGAGCAGGTCCGCGAGTGTCTCGAGCTGGATCCCGGGGCGAAGGTGCTGGGGGATGGAGCGAACCTGCTCGTGTGTGACGAGGGAGTCGCGGAGCTGGTGATCGACCTCAAGAACCCGGGGTTCAGAGGGTGGGAGATCGACGACGCGACGGGCGAGGTGCGGGCGAAGGCGGGGGCGGACCTGGCGCGGCTGATCAACGAGTGCGTGCGGCGTGGCCTGGGGGGGCTGGAGGCGCTCGCCGGGGTGCCCGCCACGCTCGGCGGGGCGGTGGTGATGAATGCCGGCGGCGCGTTCGGGGAGATCGGGCAGTTCGTGACCGCGGTCCACGCGATGGACCGGGCGGGGCGGCAGGTCACGGTCGGGCGGCCGGCGATCGACTTTGGCTATCGGCGGAGCGGGCTTTCGGGGCTCGTCATCCTGGGCGTGGACCTGCAACTGAAGCACGACGACCGTGCCACGCTGAGGCAGAGGCACCTCGAGGTGATGGAATACAAGCGGGACAGCCAGCCCCTCAAGGCCAACTCCGCCGGATGCTGCTTCAAGAATCCGACGTTGACGCAGGAGGTGAAGGAGCTTGGGGAGCGGGGGGCGCCCGGGCAGCGGGTATCGGCGGGGATGCTGATCGACCGAGCGGGGCTCAAGGGTCTTCGCGTCGGGGGCGCCGTGGTGAGCGAGAGACACGCGAACTTTCTGGTGCCGGAAGCGGGCGCGACGGCGACGGATGTGATCTCGCTGATGCGCGAGGTCGAGCGGCGTGTGCGTGAGCGGTTCGGCGTGACGCTGGAGCGGGAAGTCGTGGTGTGGGAGCGGAGCGGGGGCGGATGATCGGGGCGTGCACATGAAGAAGGTCGTGCTGGTCCTTGGTGGCGGGCCCGATGCCGAGCGTGAGGTGAGCCTCGTGAGCAGCCGGGGCGTTGCCGATGCGCTGGCGGCCGGGGGAACCTACGACGTGAACTACGTGGTGATCGACCGGCCCCGGGCGAGCGAGCTGGCGGCCATGAGGGGCGACGTGGTGTTTCCCGTGCTTCACGGGCCCTTCGGGGAGGGCGGCGGCCTGCAGGACCTGCTGGCGAAGGGGGGGCGTCCGTTTGTGGGGTGCGGGCCACACGCGGCCCGGATTGCCATGGACAAGATGGCCTCCAAGCTCGCCGCGGCGTCGCTGGGCGTGCGGACGGCTGCTGCCCACGTGCTGAACGAAGGCGACGGCGCGTGCCCGATGCCGCTGCCGGTGGTGGTGAAGCCCGTGCACGAAGGATCGTCGGTCGGCGTGCATATCTGTCGCGATGAAGCGCAATGGGCAGTGGCGTGCGAGGCGGTGTCGAATGAGCGGCGGTCGGGCCTGAGGCGGGCCTACATGGTGGAAGCGGGGGTACTGGGCGGGAGCGAGATCACCGTCGGGGTTCTCGACGGCAAGGCACTGCCGATCATCCGGATCGTCCCCTCAGTGGGGTTCTACGACTACGAGGCGAAGTACAACCGGGACGACACGAAGTACGAGCCGAATCCGGCGCTGCCGCCGGGCGTTGGGGCGGAGGTCCAGAACGCCGCGGAGGCGCTGGCGCGGCGGATCGGGGTTCGGCACCTGTGCCGGGTGGACTTTTTGCTGGACCGGGAAGGGCGGCCGTGGTTTCTGGAGGTCAATACCATGCCGGGGTTTACGTCGCACTCGCTGCTGCCGATGGCGGCACACGCCGCGGGTCTGGACTTTCCGATGCTGGCGGAGCGGCTCGTGGGGATGGCGATCCGAGACGGGCTGACCTGAATGGTGGAGCGGGAGACGCCCTCGGGACGAAGATAGGTTGCTGGGCGGGAGGCCGCCCGGGTGCGCCATGGATTGACCCCGTTCGCGGGAGTTCGCTGTGGTGGGGCTGCACGTGGCCTGATCGATGGGAGTGACAATGGGTCAGAAGTCAGAGGGCGGCTTTGGTTGGCAGGAGTTTGCGAAGGCGCTCTCGAGCTTCTGCGTGATCGTGATCTTCGGCGTGATGCTGGTGGGTGCGACGCTGGGCATGAAGCCGCTGGAGCGTCGGGCGACGGCGCTCTCGGATGCGGAGGTGCACGTGGCGATCCGCTGGCCGTCGCTCCGAGCGGGTCAGGAAGGGACGTGGCTCCCGGCGGCGGATCAGGAGTCGCTGATGGACCTGGCGCGGGCGGCGCTCGGTGCCTCGCCGGACAGATTCAGCCCGGCGCCGCTCGGCGCGGTGTCGTCGGCGCTGGGCGCGACAGGCTGGTTCGACAGCACGCCCACGGTCCGCCGGACGGGCCCGGCATCGTTCGTCGTCGAGGGGGAGTGGCGTATCCCCGCGGCGGTGGTTCGCTGGGAGGACAAGGACTATCTCGTGAGTTGGGACGCGCGGCGGATGCCCCCCGTGTATGACCACGACCGCGCGAGGCTGCCCGTGATCCTGGGCAGCCGCGTGGGGCCGCCGGCGGTGAGCGGGGGGACTGGCGTGGACGCGTGGGCGGGAGAGGGGATCGGAGCCGCGTTGGAGCTCATCGAGGTAGTCTCCGCGCAGAAGTGGGCGGGGCAGATCCGCGCGATCGACATCTCGACGTACGCCGACGACAGCGTGCTGAAGATGGTGACCAGCGACGGCGGGCGGATCGTGTGGGGGGGCCGGCCCCGCAAGCCGCGGCTGGGCGAGGTCACGACGCAGCAGAAGCTCGTGCATCTGGCGCAGTTGCACCACGACCACAAGCGGGTCGATGCGGGCTACCCGCTGATCTACATCAACACCCAGCGGGTGCAGTTCGATTCCTCGGCGTCCGCGGGTGAGAGTCGGCCGGCGCCATGACCACCGGCGGGCAGGGCCCGGAGGTTGAGCCGGGGTCCGGCGCGGGGCGCGACCCGTGGGCGCACCGTCGGGGCGAGCCGCGCACGTTCGCGATGGCATGGGTCTGTTTTCTGTTCGTCGCGGCGGTTCTCTCGCTGAGCCTGGGTGGCGCGCTGGGCCTGGTGTCGACGGACGTGTACCGAGGGTCGGCGCGCGTGATGCTCGACGTCGTGGGCGTTGGCCTGGGCGTGCTGTGGCCCATGCTGAGATTGAGCCAGGAGAGGCCGGCGCGGGTGCGTCGCGCGATGGTGCAGGACGCGCTGGTGGTGCTGGGCACGCTGCAGGTGGTCGCCCTGCCGCAGATGCTGCCCTGGATGGGGGCGTGGCCACCGGAGCCCGTCCTGGCGCTCGGGGCGTGCTACGCCTCATGGACCATGATCGTGTCGGGCGTGCTGGGGCTGTGGTGGACGAGGCCGGGCGTTTCGTCCTGGATCGTGATGGCGGGGCTGGTGGGCATGGAGTGTGTGGGGCCGGTGCTGACGTTGCTCTCGGGGGAATGGAGCCGGGGACCGGACCGAGCGTGGTGGGGGACGGCGGCGCTGACAGCATCCCCGCTGACGATGGCGCGTGAGGTCCTCGCGGACCGCACCTATCTCGGGGCGGCGGCGGCGGTGGACGGAGCGCACTGGGCCACCATCGGGCTGGTGGGCGCTGTTGGCGGCGTGCTGTGGGCCATCACGTGGCGCCGCCGGTGAGCGGGGCGGAACGGCGTCCCTCCGACATCTATGATGGTCGGCCCGCCCGGGTGCTCCCCGGCGTGGTGCGTGAGGATCGACGATGGAACTGGTGACGAAAACAGAGAAGGAAGCGATCGAGGCCCGGTTGGCCGGGCTGATCGGCAACCGGGTGCACATCTCGAACCGCATCGCCGAGGCGCGGGCTCTGGGCGACCTCAAGGAGAACGGCGACTACCACGCCGCCCGCGAGCAGCAGGGGATGGAGGAGGCTGAGATTCGGCGGCTCGAGGAGCGGCTGAGGAACATCAGCGTCATCGACGAGAACATGGCGAAGGCGGTGGCCAACGTGGTGTTCATCGGGTGCACCGTGAAGCTGCGGGAGCACGGCACGGATGACGAGGATCTCTACAAGCTGGTCGGTGAGGCATCGCCCAGGCCGCCGCTGGAATACATCGAGGTGACGGCGACGAGCCCGATGGGCGAGGCGCTGCTGAAGGCGCGCGTCGGTGAGGAAGTCCGGGTGAACGCCCCCCGCGGGGTGAAGCGGTTCACGATTGTCGAGATCGTGTCGTAGGGTGACTTCGCGGGGCCGGCCCGCCGAGCCTGCACGAGAAGCCGGGTGCCCGTACACTGGGGCATGAGCGCTCCGCAGGTCAGGGTGTGCGTGGTGGGATCGCTGAACATGGACCTGGTGGTCCGATGTCCGCGGCTGCCCGCGCACGGCGAGACCATTCTGGGTGGGGCGTACCGGACGTATCCGGGGGGCAAGGGCGCGAATCAGGCGGTCGCGGCGGCGAGATACGGGGCGAGGGTCTCGATGGTCGGCGCGGTGGGCGATGACTCGCACGGGCCGAAGCTGAGGCAGACGCTCGAGGCCGACGGCGTGGACTGCACGCACCTGCTGACTCGGGCGGGGCAGTCCACTGGGCTGGGGCTGATCACCGTGGCCGACGGCGGGGAGAACACGATCGTGGTGGCGTCCGGCGCGAACGCGACGCTGACGGAGGCGGATATCGACGCCGCGGGCGAGGCGGTGCGCGGCTGCGACGTGCTGCTGATGCAACTGGAGGTTCCTCACCAGGCGAACATCGCGGCGGCCGCGATGGCCAAGAAGGCCGGTCGCGTCGTGGTGCTCAACGCGGCGCCGGCGAGGCCCGTGCCGGGCCCGCTGCTCGAGCTGGTGGACCTGCTGATCGTGAACCGGACGGAGGCGGCGCGGCTTCTGGCCATCGACCTGCACACGGACCCGGCGAGACTGCAGGTAAGGCTTCCGGAGCTGGGGCCGGTGGCGGTGGTGATGACGCTGGGCGCGATGGGGTGCATCATCAGCCACCGGGGACGGCCAAGGCGGGTGAACTCTCCGAGCGTGGAAGCGTTGGACTCGACGGGCGCGGGTGACGCGTTCACGGGGGTGCTGGCGGTGGAATGGGTGGATGTCTGCCGAGCGGCGGCCCGGAGCGGGGATGAATCCAAGCGGATGGAGCAGGCGCTGCGGCTGGCGTCCGCGGCGGGCGCTCTGGCGGCGACCCGGCACGGGGCGATCCCGTCCCTGCCGGCGCGTGCCCAGGTTGAGGAACTGGCGGCGAGGCCGACATAGAGGCCGCGAAACCGCTCGGCCTTCCCGCCCAAGAACGTGGAGCACCCGGGCGGGTGCCGCATCGAAGGAGCGACCGATGAAGCGTGTGCGCGTGCTGGCGTGGGCGGGTGTGCCTCTGATTCTGGCGGGGTGCAGCTACAGCTCGCCCCCGATGTTCAAGGGGGTGCAGTCTGCGACGGTGACGGCCCCGGCGAGTCCGCCCACGCTGGACATCGAGACCGGCAACGGCACGGTCACGGTCGGGCCTGGCAGCGGGGACTCGGTCGTGGTTGTCGGTACCGTGCGGGCCTCAACGCAGGAGAGGCTGGACGGGGTCGCGATCACCACGGAGCGTGGAGCGGATGGCGTGATCCGCGTCCGCGTCACCTGGCCCGGCGGGAGCAGGCAGCCCAGCGAGGGGTGCTCGCTGGACGTGCAGGCCCCCGCCTTGGGAGGCGTTCGCTGCGTGACCAGCAACGGGTCGATCACGGTCTCGGGCGCGACGGGCGACGCGGACCTCAAGACGTCCAACGGCGCGGTGAGGGCGGTTGGGTGCGCCGCCGGCGTCGTGGTGGAGACCAGCAACGGCTCGATCTTCGTGGAGGGGGCGCAGACAGCCCGTGCGGTGACGAGCAACGGAAAGATTGAGGTCCGTTTGGCGGCGGATGCTCCGGGGCCGGTCATCGCGGACAGCAGCAACGGCTCGATCACGCTCGCGGTCGGGAGCGCGTTCACGGGGAAGGTGACCTGCGTGACCAGCAACGGCTCGGTGCGGAACACTACCGGCCGGGGCGGCGGCGCGACCTCGAAGTCCACGGCTGGCTTTGACTTCGGGGAGGGCAAGCCCAGCAGCCTGGACACGAGCAACGGGCAGATCACGGTCGAGGGGCTCGCCTCGAAGTGACGTTGTCGGGAACGCGGGGCGGCTGGTCCACTCGGGCTGTATGATGCGGCCTTTCCGGCGTGGGGCCGGATCGAGCACGGAAGCCGGATGGACCAGCCTCGGGCGATCGCCCATTACTTGATCGAGCGTGAACTCGGCCGCGGGGCCATGGGCGTGGTCTTCCTCGCGACGGACACACGGCTGGGTCGCCCCGTGGCCATCAAGTCGCTCCCGGTCGATCTGGCGTCCGACCCGTCGAGGCGCGACCGCTTCGAGGCAGAGGCACGGACGCTCGCGGCGATCAACCACCCCAACATCGGCTCGATCTTCGGCCTGGAATCTCAGGACGGGAGCACGTACATCGTGCTCGAGTTCGTGGAGGGGCCGACTCTGACAGACCGGATCAGGGAGGGGCCTCTGCCGCTCGCGGAGGCGCTGGACATCTGCCGCCAGGTGGCGCTGGGGATCGACGCGGCCCACCAACGGGGGATCATCCACCGCGACCTGAAGCCCGACAACATCAAGATCCGGCCGGACGGCCTGGTCAAGGTGCTCGACTTCGGGATCGCGATGGCGGGGGAGGTGATGCGGGAGACCTCGTCGTCCGCGGCGACGCTGGTGGTCCCCCAGCAGATCAGCACCCGCACCGGCTTCATCGTCGGGACGCCGGGGTACATGAGCCCGGAGCAGGCCCGGGGCAAGCCGGTGAACTGGTCGACGGATCTGTGGGCGCTCGGGTGCGTTCTGTACGAGTGCCTGACCGGGCAGGTGGCCTTCGGGGGGGAGAGCCTCGCCGACGCGCTGGCGTCCACGCTGCTCACGGAGCCGGATCTGGGGCGACTGCCGCCCAGGACCCCCGCGCGGGTGCTCGACCTGCTGAGGCATGCGTTCGCGAAGGACTTTGCGAAGCGCAAGACGACGCTGGGAATGGCCGCGGGCGAACTGGCGGCGGCGGGGCAGGAACTCGCGGGCGGGCCGGCTCGCATCAGCGTGTCGTTCGCGGATGACGGGGACTGGCCCGCGACGCCGGGGAACCTGCCCCCGCGCGCCGCACAGGAAGAATGGCGCGAGCCCGAGGTGGCCTCGGCGGTGCGGATGCGGTCATCATCGAGGCTTGTGACGATCACCGGCCCGGAGGGTTCGGGCCGGTCGTCGGTTGCCCTGGCCGCGGCGGCGCGCACCGCGGACGCGTCGCCGGCGGGTGTGTGGAGAGTCCGACTCCCTGCGACCAACATGCCGGGTCTGCCCGCGCTGGTGGCGGCGTTTGAGCTCTCCGCCAAGGGCCCGGCGCCCTCGCCCCAGGAAGCGCTCGCGAGGCGGATCGCGGCGCGGCACGTCACGCTCGTGCTCGACGGCTGCCACCACTCCCCGACGGCCTGCGCCACGCTCGCCCGCGACCTGCTGTACGCGTGCCCGAATGTGCGGATCGTGGCGTGCGGGCGGACGGAGCTGGGCATCGAGGGCGAGGCGGTCCTCAACGTCGGATCGGTGCTGGAGACGCTCGGGCCGGCGGAGGCCGCGGAGAAGCTCCTGTCGCTCTCGGTGCAGTCCGCGCCGGGGATGAGCCTCTCCGCGGATGCACCCGCGGCGGCGCTGACGCTGGTGAAGCGTCTGCGGGGTTGGCCGCTGGCGATGGAGATCGTTGCGGGAATGGCGGCCCAGATCCCGCTGCCCATCATCGCCGAGCAGCTCGAGGCGCGGGGGAGGCTCGAGGGCGCCGCGGATCCTCAGGGCCAGACGCCCGAGCAGGTCCATCGCTCGCTGCTGCAGTGGGTGCTCGAGATGCTGCCCCCGGCGGAGCTGGCGGTGATTCTGCAGGCCTCGCCGTTCGTCTCGCCCTTCGGCGTGAGGGCGCTCGCGGCGGCGGGAGGGGCGCGGGATTCCGTTCCGAGGCCGGAGTCCGACGATCCATCCGGAGGCCCCGTGACGGCTCGCGAGGCCCGCCTCATGACCCTGCTGCCCCGGCTGGCGGCACGGCGGCTGATTCACATCGAGGGCTCGACGTCCGATCCTCTGAGCGTGAGGCTGCTCCTTCCGGACCCCGTGAGGGTCATGGTGGGCGAGCGACTCGCGGAAATTCCCGCGTCCGCAGGAGCGGTGCGGGCGGCGAGAGAGGCGTTCTACGTTGCGATGCTCGAGTGCGCGAGGCCCCGGTGGGCGGGCGCGGGCGGGGCGGCCTGGCTCGCGGTCATCGAGGATCACTACGCGAACATCGCGAAACTCGCGGCGGAGCCCGGTGAAGGCGATGCCCCCGCCACGGCGTTGCGCGGCCTGCTCGATGAGTTCCGGGCGGTGCGAGGGTTCTAGGGCTGATCTAGAAGTCCCGCTTCACGAAGACCCAGCTCGCGATGCCCAGCACCAGGGCCTCGAAGCCCAGCGAGGTGCCGAGCACCCACCAGACGCTGCGCTGGCGGAACGCGGCCTGGATGCGCTGGGCCAGTTTCTGCTGGTCGGCGCGTGACAGACGCATCCAGCTCGGCACGTTGTTGTCCGGCTCTTCGTCGGCGGTGTCGAGGTTCATGTCCTGCACGAGGACGCGCTCGAGGAGGTCGGTGGTTTCGGTGGTCTTCGGGAAGAAGGTCTTTGCGATGCGGGCGGCCTGTGCGGCCCGTGCCCAGGAGGGGGCGTTGTCACGCGTCTTGTTCAGGTCTTCGCGGGCGTCGGCGAGCTTCGGGTTGGCCTGCTCGCGCTGTTCGGGCGTGAAGGTCGCCTCTCGGGCCTCGGCCTCGGCCTGCTCGCGGGGCTCGCCCATGGACACCTTTTCGGTGATGAGGTCACGCCTCAACTGGTCGTCGGCGCTCTTTTCCATGCGTTCGATCTGCTTGGCGATGGCCTCCGACCGCATGGCGTTGAGTTCGCGTCCCTGGATGAGCGTCTGATCGGTGATGTTGAGGCAGAAGAGGAAGACCCAGAAGAGGAGGGTGAGCAGGAGCGCCGCGATGGTGGACCGGGTGATGAGGCCGACGAGCGCGCAGAACGAGTACAGGTAGCTGAAGAAGATGACGACGACGGGGATGGCGAGGAAGACGCCCGGGAGCCACTCGCCGCCGCGGAGGCCGATGACCAGGAACGAGGCGGCGGAGAAGATGGTGACCTGGAGGGCGACGAAGAGGAGCCCGCTGAAGTACTTGGTGAGGAAGAGGCGCAGGCGCGAGATGGGCTTTGAGAGCGAGAGCTCGATGGCGCCGCCGGCGATGAAATCCGGGATGAGGCTGGCGGTGGAGACGAGTGCGAGGATGCTCGCGATCCACGTGAGCCAGAACTTGATGCCGAGGCCGGAGAACATGGCCTTGTAGAACATGGCGGGCGGGATGTTGTCGCTGTTGACGAACCCGCCGAAGTCGCCGATGTTCCAGACGGCGAGTTGCACGCCCTCGGGCGTGATGCCCAGGAGGGCGAAGACGCCGACGACCAGCCCGGAGAGCATGAGCACCAGCCAGAAGAGTTTCTTGGCGGAGAGCTCGCGGTAGGCGTCGAGGAGGAGGGCGAGGGTCTGCGTCATGGGCGGGCCTCCGCGGACTCGGCGCCGGGCAGCTTGGTCCGGCCGGTGGTCGGGTCGGTGACGGCTTCCATGAAGAGGTCTTCGAGTGACGGCCTGACGGGGCGGAGCGCCCGGAGCGTCAGTCCGGAGGCCCGCACGCGGTCGATGAGGGGCGCGACCGTCGCGGGGTCCTGCGTTCCGACGCGGAGCGTCGCGCAGTCGAGCTCGATCCAGGTTGACGCGGTCAGTTGTCCTCGCAGGGCGGTGCGTCCTCCGCCGACGGGCGAGAGCGTTGCGGCCGCGTCTGCGGGAAGGCATGCGCGGAGGAGGTCCGCGGCTGGGCCGGAGGGAGTTGGAACGACCTCGATCTCGTAGAACTGCCGGAAGCGGGTGAGGTCATCCACGGTGCCCTGGCTGGCGACGCGACCCTGGACGAGGATGGCCACCCGGTCGCAGACCATTTCGAGCTCGCTGAGCAGGTGGGAGTTGAGGAAGACCGTCTTTCCCCGTTCTCGGAGCCTGGAGACCATTCCCCGGATGTCTCGCCGGCCGACGGGATCCACGCCGTCGGTGGGCTCGTCGAGGATCACCAGGTCCGGGTCGCTCATGAGGGCCTGCGCGATTCCGATGCGCTGGCGCATGCCCTTGGAGTAACCCTTGACACGGTGATTCCGCCAGTTGGTCATGCCGACGAGGTCGAGGAGTTCGTCGCTGCGTTTGCGGCGTTCCGCGCGGGGGACGCCGGAGAGCGCGCCGAAGAAGTCGAGGACCTGGCCGCCGGTGAGGTATTCCGGGAAGCGGTGGTGCTCCGGGAGATAGCCGACGCGAGCGAGGGTGGCCTTGTCGCCGATGGGGCGGCCGAGCATGGTGCCGTCGGCGCGGGTGGCGCGGATGACGGTCATGAGGATCTTGACGAGGGTGCTCTTTCCGGCGCCGTTGGGCCCGAGGAGGCCGAAGACTTCGCCGGCGTGGACGCGCATCTCGATGCCGCGGAGCGCGTGCACCTTGCCCTTGTAGACCTTCTCGACGTGTGTGAGGTCGATCGCCCAGGAGGATGAGGTCATGGGTTCCCCGAAAGACCGTGCTGCGAGGCCGGGATCGGCCCGGCGAAACGATCGGCAAGCCTAGGCAGCGTGCCCGGCGCTGCTCATGCCCGCTTTCTCGCGACGATGTGGTAGACGTGCCAGTGCTTCGGGTGCCGAGCCGGGTCCACGCGGCTCTCGCGGTCTTCCTCCTGCCAGAAGAGGATGTCAAAGTCCCGGAAGAGCGCCCTGGCGGCGTCTGGCGAGTGGTGCGTGCGGTCCGGGAGCGAGGCCCAGTCATCGCGATCACCGAAGAGCTGACCCGCGAAGAAGCCCCCGGGCCGGAGGGAGGAGGTGATGCTCTGCCACAGCGCAGGGAAGTGCGCCGGCTCGCAGAAGGGGAGCGAGAACGAGGCGCAGACAAGGTCGGCCGGCTCCGGCGTCATGCGGTCGAAGGGCGCGAGTTGCGTGCGTACGCGAGCGCGGAGGTCTGGGGAGAGGCGTTCGTGGAGGCGGCGCAGACCTTCTTCGGAAGAATCGATCGCGAGGACTGTCCAGCCCAGGGAGGCGAGGTGGGCCGCGTCGCGCCCGTCGCCGCACCCGACATCCAGGGCGTGGCCCGGTGGTCCCGCGCGGAGGGCCAGGGCCCGGAGGAGCGTGTCCCGCGGGGGGAGCGAGGCGAGGGCATCGAAGTACCCTCGCCAGTCGCGGCGGCCGGCGTAGACGTGGGCGGGCAGGAGGTCGGGCTTGTGGGGCGTGTCGCTCATACGCTGTCGGACGAATGTACGCAAACCTCCGCGAGTTTGTCGGTGCGCTGGACCGGGCGGGCGAACTGGCCCGCGTGCGGACGCGGGTGTCGCCGGTTCTGGAGATCTCCGCGATCGCGGACCGCGTGTCGAAGCTCGCGGCGCCCGGCAGCCCGGCCTCCGGGGACCGGCACAACGACCCGGCGCACGCCCATCTTGGGGGCAAGGCGCTGCTCTTCGAGAATGTCGAGGGCTCTCCGACGCCGGTGCTCATCAACGCGTTCGGCTCCTACCGGCGGGTGCAGATGGCGCTGGGGGCGACGCGGGGACTCGACGACCTGGCGGCGAAGATCGGCGAACTGGTGAAACCCGCGCCGCCCCGGTCGCTGCGCGAGGCGGTCAGTTTCCTCAGGCGGGTGCTGCCCCTGCTGCGCACACCCCCGAAGCGCCGCAAGGGGCCGGGGCCGTGCCAGGAGGTGGTGGTGGAGGGGGAGGCAGTGGACCTCTGCCGCCTGCCGCTCATCAGGTGCTGGCCTTTGGACGGTGACTACGCGTCGGTGGGGTACCCGACGGGAGTGAACGATGGCATCCCGGGGCTGGGCGCGGGCCCGGAGTGGGACCAGCTCTATCGCGGGCGGTACATCACGCTCGGGGGCGTGCACACCATCCACGCGGACGACCTGGACGATCCCAAGCCCGCGAGTCACAACATCGGGATGTACCGCGCCCAGCTCCTGGGCCCGAAGCGGCTCGCGATGCACTGGCACGTGCACCACGACGGGGCACGGCACTGGCGGAGTTGGAAGGCGCTGGGCCGGCCGATGCCGGTAGCGATCGCGCTCGGAGGCGAGAGCGTGCTCCCGTATGCCGCGACAGCGCCGCTGCCCCCCGGCATCAGCGAACTGCTGCTCGCTGGCTATCTGAACGGGCGGGGCATCGAGATGGTGCGTGCGCGGAGCGTGCCCTTGTGGGTACCCGCGAACGCGGAGATCGTCATCGAGGGCTGGGTGAGTCACGAGGCGGGCCACATCGGCTTTGACCCGAGGCGCGACGGTCCCATCGGACCGGGGGCGGTGTTCGAGGGGCCCTTCGGGGACCACACCGGGTTCTACTCCCTGCCCGACCGCTACCCCATCCTGGAGGTCAGCGCGGTCACGTGCCGGCGTGACCCGATCTATCCGACGACGGTCGTCGGGCTCCCGGTGCAGGAGGATTACTTTCTGGGAAAGGCGACGGAGCGTCTGTTCCTCCCCCTGCTGCGCACGATTCTCCCGGACGTCGAGGACTACGACCTTCCAGCGTTCGGCGCGTTCCACAACTGCGCCTTCCTCAAGGTGAAGAAGAGCTACCCGTTGCAGGCCCGGCGACTGATGCACGGCGTGTGGGGTGCGGGGCAGATGTCCTGGACCAAGACCATCTTCGTCGTCGACGAGGACGTGAACGTGCACGACACGGCGGAGGTGCTTCGGGCCGCGGCGGCGAACTGCCGGCCCGCGACGGACCTCGAGCAGGTCCGTGGACCGCTGGACATTCTCGACCACGCGGCGCCGGTGCTGGGCGCGGGCACCAAGCTCGGGTTTGACTGCACCGCGCGCTGGCCCGCGGAAGCGGCGTTGGGCGGGCCGGACTCGCCGGCGGCGTGCGCGGTCACGCCCGAGTTGCTGAGCCTTGTCAAGGGGCTGCCGGGGGTGACCGGAGCGGCGGAGGCCTGGGCGGGGTCCGGGTGGCTGCTGGTGGCGGCGGAGAAGCGACGCCCGGGACAGGGCCGGGAGGTGATCGAGCGCTTGGCGGCGGTGCCGGGCCTGCCGCGGTTCGTGGTTGTGGTGGGCAGCGACGTGGACATCGGGGACCCCGAGACGGCGCTCTTTCACTGGCTGGCACACAGCGACGCGGGGCGAGACGCCCAAGTGCGTTCGGGTGTGTGGTTTGTGGACGCCACACCGAAGATGCCGGGCGATGAGGCTCACGGCTTTGCGGTGCGGGACTGGCCCCCGATTCTCAAGTGGAACACCGCGGTACGGGCGCGGGTGGGCGCGAAGTGGGATGAGATCGAGGCACAGGTCGTGGGGCATCGCTAGACTTCTGTTCGGTTCCGATGGACAAATCGGGGGAGCGGCACGCGGGAAGTTGCCGATGTTGCCGATCGACCTCGACCTGGCGTTCGTACTCCCGCCGGGTTGATCAGTGGATGAAAGGGCCGGTCAGCATGGGCAAGCGATCAATGTGCGCGGCGGTGGCCGCCGTGTGTGTGTCTGGTGCGCTCGTCGGGTGTCAGTCCCTGGACGCGAGGGTTCCCCGGCGCCCCGGGGCCAAGCCCGCGACGGTGGACCCTGCCCACACCGGCAAGCCCCCGGCGGTCACCGCGGGTGGCTCGGGCGCTTCGGGCCCAACGGCCCGGGACTCGGGGACGGTTTCGACGGGCGTGAAGCCGAGTGCCTCCGGGTCGCCGGTGCCCGGACAGCCCAACGTGGAGCGGGCGACGGTTCTGCGGGACCAGGGGTTTGTCGACGAGGCGCTCGTCGAGTTCGAGAAGGCCATCGAGATCAACCCGAGGCTCACGACGGCATACCTCGGAGCCGCGGACATCTACCGGCAGCGCGGGGACTACGCGGCGGCGGAGAAGCGGTACGCGCAGGCCGCGGCGCTCGAGCCGGGCAACTTCCAGGCGCAGTACCTTCACGGCCTGACGCTGCAACTCCTCGGTCGGTATTCCGACGCGGTCCGTGCGTATTTGCGGGCCCTCACGCTGCGTCCGGAAGATTTCAACGCCAACCTCAACCTGGGCACGACGTATCTGCAGCTCGGCGAGCCGGGCGAGGGCCTTGCGTACGCCCAGAAGGCTGTCTCCATCAACGGCCAGAGCCCCGAGGCGCGCACAAACCTCGGCGCCATCTACAGCGAGCTGGACCGTCATGCGGAGGCGGTGGTGGAGTTCCAGCAGGCCGCGGAACTCACGGAGCTCTCTGGCCCGCTGCTGCTGAACCTGGCGAACAGCCTCGGCCGGACGGGGCGCTACGAGGAAATGGTCAACACCCTCCAGCAACTGACGAAGACCGAGCCGACGGCGAACGCCTTTGAACGGCTGGGCGCCGGACTCTTCAGGCTTCGCCGCTACGACGAGAGCCTGACGAGTTATCGAAGGGCGCTCGAGATCGATCCGAACCACTACCCGGCGCTGAACGGCGTGGGGGTGTGCCTGATGAACCAGTGGGTGTGGAGCAACCAGACCGACGAAGCCGCCCGGAGCGAAGCGCTGAGAGCGTGGAGGCGGTCGGTGCAGATCGAGGGCAACCAGCCCAAGATCATGGAGCTGATCGGGCGGTACAAGTAGAGACGTCGGTTCTCGGACGCGCCGGCGGACCGGTTGCCCGGCACGGGGCGGCGGCGCGCCCGCGCAGACCAACCTCACCCGGTCATCGGGCCGACGAATGGAGTGCGGGCTCTAGCCCCGCAAGGACGCACTCCATGAAGATGAGAACTGTTCTGGCGGCCGCGATCGTGTTCGTGATGGTCAGCCGCGATGCCGCGGCGGAGCCGGTCGGCTCCGCGTTCACCTACCAGGGCGTGCTGGACCGCGACGGGGCGCCCGTGACCGGCCTGGCGGACATCCGTTTCTCGCTCTGGGACGCGCCGAGCGGGGGCACCAACGTTGCCTCCACGCTGGTGGCGCTCAACGTGCCCGTCGCGAGCGGCAGGTTCGCCGTCGAACTGGACTTCGGCGTCGGCCCCTTCACGGGCCAGGCACGCTATCTGCAGATGGATGTGAGACAGCCGGCGGGCTCGGGCAGCTACCGAACGTTGCTCCCGAGGCAGTCGATCCTTCCGACGCCGTTCGCGCTGTACGCGCTCAACGGGGGTGCGCAAGGCCCGCCCGGTCCCCAGGGCCCTGCCGGACCTGCCGGGCCGGCTGGGGCTGCGGGTCCTGCGGGCGTCCCCGGAACGACGGGGCCCCAGGGGCCTGCCGGACCCGGAGGTCCCCCGGGTCCTATGGGGGCGAC
>QWIH01000092.1 GCA_021405315.1 Leptolyngbya sp. PLA1 | reverse complement strand
CAGCCGCCTCACCGCCATCGCCTCCGAATCACGCAGCGACGAAACCTCACGCCGCGCCGCCGCGCAACTCCTCCGCGTCACCTTCCCCGAATCTCGCCCTCGACCCCCTCGCCCCCCACGCCCACCACAACCCCGACACCCGCCGCAAGACCAGCCCCATCCCGACGGCACGCCGCCCCTCGAGACCTCTCCCCCTCCGCCCATGCCCCCGCCCGGAGGCGGATGGTCGTCCGGCGATCCGCCACCCTCGAACACTCCGCCCCGCTCTCCCAATCCCCGCCAACCGCGGCGCGATGACCACACCCCGGCGACTTCGCCGAGCCATGCGCCACCCGCCCCCCGCCTCAGGCGCCTCGCAGCCCCCGCCACCCGCGTTTCCACGCGCCCACCATCGAAATTCTCAGACTTTCCTTGTCGCCTTGATGATCCTGATGTACCTATCAGATCGGAGCAGCCACGCCTCCGCTCCCCTAGCGCCGCGCGTGCCGGTCGCGAAGTGGGTTGCGGCGCGGCCGCACGCGCTCCACCTCGTGAGGCGATCATGAATCGGTTCGTACTCTTCGGCGTGGGTTCGCTCGCCCTGGCCGCCTCCGCCCACGCAGAGGTCTGGCTCACCGGCGTCGTCAACTACTCCACCTTCTTCGGCGGCTCCAGCTCCAGCGAGCCCCTGGAGTACGACAACATCCTCGGCACCGGCAACTCCCCGATCACCATCAACGGCGCCCCCCGTGGCACCACCTTCCCACTCTCCGTCGGCACCAACGACTTCACCACCAGCCTCCAGCAGGGCTTCAACGGCTTCTCCCTCTACTTCTCCACGAACGAGGGGCCCTTCGACAGGCCTTTCAACACCCTCCCCGACCTGGTCACCTACGGCTACTCCAACCAACCGCTCCCGCTCGACCCGGGGGCAATGGTCCAGACCAACGGACAGTTCTCCGGGCTCCTGCCCTACAGCGGGGCGACCTCCGTCATCATCGGCGACTACTCAGTGAGCGTCACCGGCCTGGGCATCGGCGTCAACGGCAACAGCAACACATTCCAGATCACCGTCACGCCCGTCCCCGCGCCCTCCGCCGCCGCCGCCCTTTGCCTCGCCGGCGTGGCCGCCATCCGACGCCGACGCACCACCCACGCCTAAGGAGCCTTCTTCGGCGCCTTCGCGTTCGGACCCGCGGGGATCGTCTTCCCGATCTTGTTCCCGTGACCGATGATCTGCTGCCCTCGGGCGCTCCCGCCATACCCCAGGGGCAGACGGTCCGTCCCGCTCTTGTTCACGCCCTGCGTCAGCCCCTGCTTCGGGCCGGTCGGCTTTGCGCCCTTCACGAAGTTGTTCCCGCCCGCGGGTGCCGCCGGCGGCGTCCCCGCGTTCGGCCGCCCGGGAGCAGGTCCGTACTTCGCCCCAGCCCGGGCCGCCATGCCCGTCGCCCCCGCAGGCACCTTCGTCCTAGGCGCCGGCGGAGCCGCTGGTGCCGCGGCTGCCGCCGCAGAGGTGTTTCCGCTCGCGCCC
>QWIH01000069.1 GCA_021405315.1 Leptolyngbya sp. PLA1 | reverse complement strand
AGAGTTCAGGCTCGACGACCGCAGCGTCGACCTCGTCATCCTCCCGGTCGGCGGGGCCCTCGCGACCAAGGAACGCATCGCCGAACTCCCCGTCTACGTCCCCGGGGGCGGCTCCGTCCCCCTCGGCACCATCGCCTCCATCGAGCCCGGCCAGTCGCCACAGGAGATCCGCCGAATCGAAGAGCTCCCCGCGGTCACCCTCGAAATCAAGCCCCCGCAGGGTGTCACCATCGAGGAGATGATCACCCAGATCGACCAGGAAGTCATCGGCCCCGCGCGGACCGCCGGACTCATCGACTCCACCATGCGCGTCCGCATGGAGGGCACCGCCGCCAAGCTCGATCAAGTCAAGGCCTCGCTCCTGGGCGTGGCACCCTCCGGCGCCGCGCGCCCGTGGTGGGCCGGCGTCATGCGCTGGATCGCCGTTGCCTCCGTCTGCGGGGGTGTGCTGCTCGCGCTGGTTGCCGTCCTCAGGGCCGCCCGCCGCAAGGAAGGCCGCAGCGGATACGCCTTCGCCGGCGCGGTGCTGCTGGGCCTAGTCATCGCCGCGGTGTTCTACGGCATGGCGGTCCAGCCTCAACTCATCCAGGCCCGCTTCGTCTGGGCCATCCTTGTCGTCTACTTCGTCATGTGCGCGCTCTTCGAGAGCTTCCTCACGCCACTGGTCATCATGTTCAGCGTTCCCTTCGCGGTGGTGGGGGGGTTCGGCTCCCTCCGCATCGTTCACGAGTGGACTCTCCGCAATCACGACCTCGCCCCGCAACAGCTCGACACGCTCACCATGATCGGTTTCGTCATCCTCGTGGGCACCGTCGTCAACAACGCCATCCTGCTCGTCGAGCAGGCCCAGAACTTCGCACACCCCGAGAAGTTCGGCAGCACCGACACGCCGCTCCCCTTCAAGGACGCCATCGCAGAGTCCCTCCGTACCCGCATCAGGCCCATCATGATGACCACCCTCACCACGCTCGGAGGCGGGCTCCCCCTCATCCTCGCCCCGGGCGCAGGCTCTGAGGTCTACCGGGGCCTCGGCGCCGTCACCGTCGGCGGACTTCTGGTCTCCACCATCTTCACCCTCGTCCTCGTCCCCCTCGCCTACAGCCTCGTCGGCGACATGTCCGAGAGCCTCCGTTCAGCACTCCGGGGCCCGTCGCCAGCGCCGACTCCGACGCCTGTGACGTCCGAATAGTCCTCGACACCCGCCTCCGCGACGCCCTCCCCTCCTCCGCCGCCCGCCCCATGCCGATCCCATCCCCCTGTGAGGGGCCTTGGGAGCGCGTTCGATGAAAAAGCTCGGAATGTGGATCGCGCTTGGTTGCATCTGCGTGGCGGGGGCCATCTTCAGCCCGCGCCTCTCGGACGCCTCCTTCCACGCGCCCGATTTCACGCTCTACCCCAGCGGCGGCGCCGTCCCCGTCACCCTCGCCGACCTCCGGGGCAAGGTCGTCGTCCTCGACTTCTGGGCAAGCTGGTGCGTCCCGTGCAAGCTCGCTGTCCCGGACCTCGAGGCGCTCCACCAGGAACACGCTCGACGTGGCCTTGTCATCCTCGGAATCAACGTCAACGACAAGGGTGACCCCGTCGCCAGCCTCCAGAAGCTCGGGGGCTCGTACCCCGTCCTTGTTCGGGGCGAGCCCGTTGCCTCAGACTACGGCGTCACCGCCCTCCCCACGGTCATCGTCATCGGGCGTGACGGCAACGTCCTCCTCCGCGAGACCGGATACTCCCCGCTCCTATCCGAAAAGCTGCGGGAGACCGTCGAAGCCGCGCTCGACGAGCAGTCGCCCCGCGTGAGTCGCAGCAGGCTCCGCCGTTCTTCTCCAGGGGCCTCCGCCCCCGAGGAGAACGCCGATGACCCGTGCCGCACTCGCCGTCCTGAGCCTCTCCATTCTCTCCGGTGTTGCCGTCGCCGAACCCGCTTTCACGCGGATCGTTGTGTTCGGGGACAGCCTCTCCGATACGGGCAACACCCGGGCTCTGGGACTGAGCCGGCCGGAAAACCCGTTCTACAGCAACGGGCGATGGACCAACGACCGCGAAAACACCGCGATCCCGCGCATGAACATGCAGACCGCCTCTTTCACAGGCGTCTGGCACGAACGCCTCGCCGACCTCATCATCGGTCCCGGCGGCCGGGCCATCAACTCCCGCGCAGGAGGCGCCAGGGCCACGAACTACGCGTACGGCGGGGCGACCACCGCCGAGGGCATCGTCACACGCCGAGTCCTGGGCCGGGACATCGAGATCGGCAGAAACATGGGCACGCAGGTCCGCGACTACGTCTCGACCCTCGGGGCCGGCGGGGCGCCCGTCGACAACCTCTACGTCTTGTGGGGAGGTGGCAACGACCTCCGCGATCGCGCCATGGCCCCCCGGCCCACCGCGGAGGCGCTCGCCGCCACGGCCCGCACCGCCGTTTCGAACATCGAATCCCAGATTCGACTTCTCTCCGATCACGTCCCGCGCGGACGGGAGATCACCGTGCTCTGGCCCAACGTGCCCCCGCTCGAACTCACCCCGGAGGGCCGCGCGCTCCCCGCCGCCGCCCGGACCGCGCTCGCCGACGCCACCGCTCTCTTCAAGTCCGAGCAGTTGCACGCCTTCAACCGGCTCAAGGAAGCCGCACCGAACGTCGTGGTACGCACCATGGACGTCCACGGCATGTTCGATCAACTCGTCCGGGGTCGCCTCTGGTGGAATCCCGGTGACACGACCCGCAACATCGTGAGTGCGGGGGATTTTTCCGCCGCCTTCTTCAACCCGCAGCGCAACCCCGCCGTTGCCGGCCGCATCAACCCGGACGACTACGTCTTCTGGGATCAACTCCACCCCACCTCGCGGGTCCACTTCCTGCTGGGCAGCTACGCGCAGCACATGGTTCCCGCCCCGGGATGCGGGGCCCTGATCCTCGCGGGCGTGTGCTGCCTCGGAGGTCGCCGCCGGGCCGCCTGAGCCTCACCGCGTCACGCCCGGCTCCAGAGGCAGGAGCCTGATGCGTCGCCACCGGACGGCCAGGGGATCGGTCCTCGCGCCCACGCCATGCACCTGCAACCCGATGAACCCGCGAGGCGTCATGTCGTCCCGCAGGCTCGCCGCCGGCACACCGTTGATCCAGGTCTGGATCTCCGGGCCCAGGGCCACCACCCGCAGAGCGTTCCACTCCCCCTGCCGGAAGGCCCGCTGCGCCCCGGGGTTCTCCTTCAGGTCCGCGAGCCATCCCCGCCGGCCCTCGTCGTACACCCCGCCCGTGAAGGCCCGGGGCGATGGGTCGATCTCTATCTGGTAGCCGTGCACGCGCCCGTTCTGGTAGTCCGGCCTCGACTCGCTGCGGATCTGCACGCCGCTGTTGAGCTCCGGGTCCACGAGGAACTCGAGCGTCAGCTCGAAGTCGCCGAACGTTGCCTCCGTGCACAGGAACGTGTTGGGCTGGTTCGGGGCCGTGGTGCCGACGATGCACCCGTCCTTCGCCTCGAAAGTCGCCTGCCCGCCCCGGCGCGTCCAGCCCCTGAGCGTCGAGCCGTCGAACAGGTCCACCCAGCCATCAGCCTCCCGCGTCGGCGTCGCGGCACACGACGCAAGCAGGAACCCGAGCAGTGGCGCGAGCACCGGGAAAAACCGATGGCAGGAGGGGGTGCTACGGCAGCGCATCGAGTTCCTCCACCGTCCATGGCTTGGTGCGGTCGTCCGTCAGCTCGCGGATCCGCGCCACCTCTTCCGGCGTGACGGGCTCGCCGCGATTGCCCCACGCGCGACGCACATACGTGAGCACCGCCGCGATCGACTCTTCGTCATCGAACGGAACCGGGGGCATGAGCGTCGGCGGGGGCTGCCCCGGCGCCTGGGTCGGCATCAGGCCATGCAGCAGCACCGGGATCACCCGCGAAGGCCGTCCCTGCACCCGTGCCGAGCCCGCCAGCGGCGGAATCTGCCCCGGCGTCCCGTTGCCGTCCAGCCCGTGGCACCCGCTGCACGTCGCGAAAAGCCCCCTCCCCGAGTCAAACCGCGCCTGCTCGTCCTTCGACAGGGGCCGCAACTCCGACGACGCCTGCGCCACCGACTTCCCGGGCCACGCGAGCAGCGCATCACTCGCTCGCGCGTCCTCGGCGAGCGGGCCCGCCGCGAGCACGGCGCTCCACCCCTTCGGCTCCGCCTTCAGTGTGATCGTTCGCGGCTTGTCCTTCCCGATGCCCTGATGCGCCGCGACGCGGCCCAGCAGCACCCCCGCCTTCGACGGCGCGTCCTGTGCCGCCGCCGCCACACGCTCCAGAAGCGCCGTCCTCGGTTCGGGCCGGTCCACCCGCAGAAGGCAGTCCGCCAGGTCCGCCGCGAGCGCACGCGGCGCCGCGGAGTCCCACGGCATCGCGAGCACCGCATCCAGGGCCGCCGCTTCCCTGCCCGCCAGCGATGAGACAGCCGCCGCCCGCTCCACCGCGCCGCACTCGGGCGTGGTCGCGAGCCTCGCGATGGCCCTCGGCACGTCCTCACCCGCGTCCTCCCCGAGCGAGAGCAGCACCTGCACGCGCGTGCCGGGGAGCGACCCGAGCGCGATCATGGCGTGCCGCACGCGGTCATCACCCGGGAATCGTTCCCCCACGCGCACGCCGGCGTTCTGCAGCGCCGTGTCGCCGGACTGCATCGCCCGCAGCACGTGCGCCGCGGTGAGCGCGCCGGTCCCGTCGAGCGTCCACAGCGCGTGGAGCGCCGCGCGGGGCGAACCGGACGACAGGAGTGCGTCGAGCGCGGGAGTGGCCGCCGGATCGCGACGTTCCACCAGCAGACGCTGCGCCGTGAGCCTCCACCACGCTCCGGGTGCATCGAGCATCGCCACGAGTTGCTCCGTCGCCACGTCCGCCGGGAGGCCGGCAGGTCCGGGAGCACCATGCTCCGGGACGACCCGGTAGATCCGCCCCATGTTCAGCGGACCCTGAATGCC
The DNA here is from genome assembly GCA_021405315.1 of Leptolyngbya sp. PLA1. Lineage (GTDB taxonomy): Bacteria > Planctomycetota > Phycisphaerae > Phycisphaerales > UBA1924 > RI-211. The sequence continues at coordinate 3,550 of QWIH01000069.1, read as the reverse complement.
CAGCCTCGCCGTCTGCTCCTTCAGATAGGGTGTGATGAACTGCCGGTGCTGGATGACGCCGCGGTGCATGTCCACGATGTAGAGCGCGCCCTCAGGGCCGGCGCACGTCCACACCGGGCGGAATCTCACGTCGGTGGAGGTCAGGAACTCCCCGCCCTCGTACGCGTTCGTCGCGACCGGTCCCGCGGCCGTCTCCTTCAGGTGCAGCCGTCTCACCATGTACGCCGCGGGCTCGCACACGAAGACGTCCCCGCCGCATCCGGGCAGGAGCGGCTCGCGATAGATCGTCGGCCCGCACGCCGCGGTGTGCGCCGCCAAGCGTCCGTCCGGCCTCAGCACGCCTTCCAGGTAGCCCCGGTTCACCGCGGGCGTTGGCATCGCGGGCCACACGGTCTGATCCGGGCTCACGAGCCGGTTGATCCCCGCCGCGTCCCGCTGCGCCGGATTCCTCGACGCGTAGTGCTTCGGGAACAGATCGCCCCTCAGCGCCTCGGGGTTCGGCGAGTAGTACAACCGCCCGCTGTCGTCCTGCGTCAGGCCCCACTGGCCGTGCCCGGGGGTGCGTCGGGTCGTGACCCGCTCGCCATCGAAGCGATACTCCATGTTGTGCTGCGACAGATGCACCCAGTTGTCCAGCCCCCACGTCAGGGAGTTTGGTGCGTGCTCCGGGTTGTCCAGCCCGCCAAGGCCCGTCGCCAGCACCTTCCTCGTTTCCGCGACGCCATCGCCGTCTGTGTCCTTCGCGAAGATCAGGTCCGGCGGCGCGATGACCAGCGCCCCGCCGAAGCAGGGCAGCACCGCCCGCGGCAGCACCAGCCCATCCATGAACACTCGCCGGTCGTCGAAATCGCCGTCGTGGTCCAGGTCCGTCAGCACCACGATGCGCCCGTTGGGCTCCAGTTCATTGGAGCCCTCCACGTCGGGCATGTAGCCCCGCATCTCCACGACCCACGCGCGCCCGTGCTCGTCGAAGTTCAACGCCACCGGGGCCTCGACCAGCGGCTCCGCCGCCGCGACCTCGATCCGGAAACCTCGCGCGATCGAGAAGCGGGCGAGCGACTCATCCGGGCTCAGCGGCCTTGGCGGTGCCGCCGGGCCCGGACTCGTACCCGCATACCTCTGCGCGACCCCGGTTGAGGCACGCACCGCCAACACCGCGGCGAGCGTCACGCCCGCGCAGAGCACCGCCCACGCGCGTCCGCTCCGCTCCCGGCTGCTCGATTGAAGCCGTTGACCATCCTTCATGATGCCGAGGGTACGCGCCGCCCGCTCCCCCGCGCTCACGCCCCGCCGAGCTTCCGCAGCATCTCGCGACGGCCTTCCGCCGAACGCGAGTCCCCGATCCCCGTCAGCGAGTCCGCCTGGTGGTCCGCGTGATAGCTCGACCTCACCAGCGGCCCGGATTCCACCACCTTCAGCCCCCGCCCCAGCCCCTCCGACTTGTACATCGCGAACGTGTCCGGGTGCACCCAGCGGTCGATGGGCAGGTGATTCCGCGTAGGCTGCAGGTACTGCCCGATCGTCAGAATGTCGCAGGCATCACCCGTGGTGGCCCGCGTGCCCGCCACCAGGTCGTCGATGAGCGAGAGCACCTCCTCGTCCTTCTCGCCGATGCCGACCATGATGCCGGTCTTGGCCACGGCGCCCGCGTCCTTGACCCGCCTCAGCAGTTCCAGAGAGCGGTCGAACTTCGCGCTGGGCCGCACCGCCGGGTACATGCGCCGCACGGTCTCGAGGTTGTGGTTGATGATGTGAGGCCGCGCGTCGATCACCATCTGCAGCGCGGGCCAGTTCCCCTCGAAATCCGGGATCAGCACCTCGACGGACATCTCCGGACAGGCCTCGCGCGTCCGCACGATCGTCTCGGCCCAGATCCCCGCCCCCCCGTCCGGCAGCTCGTCCCGATTCACGGAGGTGATGACCACGTGCTTCAGGCCCATGAGCGAGAGCGACTCCGCCACGCGACGGGGCTCGTCCCGGTCCAGGGCCGCGGGCCGGCCCGTCTTGACGTTGCAGAACCCGCACGCGCGCGTGCACGTGTCGCCCAGGATCATGATCGTCGCAACACCCCGCGCCCAGCACTCGCCCATGTTCGGGCACCCCGCCTCCTCGCACACGGTGTGGAGGCGGTGCTCCGTCATGATGCCCTTCAACCTCGTATACCCCGGCCCCCCGGGCACCTTCGCCCGCAGCCAGTCCGGCTTCCGCTTCACCGCGAGCGAGTCCTTCCCATGCTGGTTGTTGAGAACCATGCCGGAAAGGCTCAGCTTCGGGGGGTCGATGGTCCGCAGCGGGTCCCCGCCCAGCGGCCGGGGGTGGCGGGCCAAGGTGCGCGAATCTCGCGCCGAATCACGGGGGTCGGGTTCGCGGGCCGGCTTCTGGTGCGGAGTCGTCACTGCTTTGAGGGTAGCAACGCGCAAACATGGTGCCGACCCCCGGCGTACCCTCCGAGGATGCCTCGGGAGAGCCTTTTTTAGAGCCCGCCGTTCAACCGGCCCCCCCGTTGCGGTCGATCCTTGGGTCCGGGAACTATGATCGACTCACCGTCCGGAGGGTGACGGTCTTTGTTAGGAGCCGCCGGCGGCGCAGAAGGAGCGAAGGCGTGGATTATTCGCAGACGAGGAATGGAAAGCGGCAGCGGGTCGCCAAGGTTCTCGGACTCGCCGGACTGGCCGGCTTGGCACTCGGCGGCTGCTCCGGAAAGTCGTTCCTCGATCCCTCCACCGCGGGCAGCGGGCGTTGGGAAGCCACCCCCGTTTCCATGCCCATCCTCAACCGCATCGCCGCCATCGAAGATGAGTCCGGCGAGCTCGTCGAGTACAGCGATCCCCTGCCGGGTGACCTCATCCCGCAGCCCAAGCAGTACCGCGTCGGCCCCGGCGACACCCTCCGCGTCACCCTCTGGGACCTCATCACACGCAACCAGGCCGAGGACCACGAGGTCGAAGTTGATGCACGCGGCATGATCGAGCTCCCGCAGCTCGGCCGCCTCTACGTCAACGACAAGACCACCCCGGAAATCACCGACGTCATCAAGGACGCCATGCGCCGCCTGGTAACCAACCCCCTCGCCTCCGTCGTCTCAACCTCACAGCGCCAACAGACCTACACCCTCGTCGGCGGCGTGGACCGCCCCGGGCCTTACTTCGTCCAGCGAGCCAACTTCCGCCTCCTCGAAGCCCTCACCGTCGGCGGCAAGTTCGACGAAACCGCCGAAGAGGTGCACATCATCCGCCAAGTCGCGCTCTCCGATGAGACCGCCGGGAACCCAACTTCGCCTCCCGCTCCAACGGGCCCGAGCGGCGAGACCCCCCCCGCGGACGCCAAGCCCATCCTCGACATCATCGACGAACTCGCCCCGCCCAAGAAGGACCCGCCCAGCCCCTCCGCGTTCAGACGCCAACCCGACTCTGCTTCACCGCCCAAGGCTCCCGCCATCAACCTGCCCGAAGATCAGCCCGCCCCGGCAAAGCCCGATGCGCCCGTCCGCTCCGGTGAGGCACGCTGGGTCTTCGTCAACGGCCGGTGGACCCAGCTCCTTGCTCGCCCC
>QWIH01000027.1 GCA_021405315.1 Leptolyngbya sp. PLA1 | reverse complement strand
TCCACCCGGCACCGAAGGCCGAGCGTCTGCGGGTCGGGAATCTCCGAGGCGGGGACCACGCGGGGGCCGATGGGGCAGAAAGTATCAAAGCCCTTGCCCCTGCAGAACTGGCCCCCCGACCCGTCCTTCTGCCACCACCGTGCGGACACATCGTTGGCCGCGACGTAGCCCAGCACACAGCGGAGCGCCTCCGCGAGGGGCACATCGCGCACCAGCCCGCCACCGGGGCGCCTCCCGATGATGACGCCAAGCTCAGCCTCGAAGTCCACCTGCGGCCTGTCCTGGCACACCTTAGGAACGACGATGTCCTCGCCGTCGAGGATCGCGGCGAACGGGTTCTTGGTGAACACCACCGGCCTCTCGGGCACGCCCTTTCCCTGCTCGCGGGCGTGTGCGGCGTAGTTCATGCCGATGCCCATGATCGCGGGGATGGCCAGCACGCCCTGGGGCGTCTGCACGCCCGCGCCGGTCGGAGTCTTCACGAGGTTCATGGGCGGAGTGTACGTCGCCGGACTCGCGGACCTCGGCGGCGCCGGGCGTCACACGACCCGCAGCACGCTCACGGGGGGACACAGCCCGGCACGGGCACCCTCAGAAAGAAACCGCTCGATGGCCCGCCGACCGACCGCTCCGAGGTCCACCGTGAGCCCGGTCACGTACATGTCAAGGTACCGGGCCAGCCCCTCCGGGGTGGGCTCCGACGTCCCACTTCGGGCCGCGTTCCGGCGCGCGAACGCAACGGTATAGGCGGTCGACTCTTCACGGTGCGCCAGTGCGTACGCGAGCGACGCCCGGAGAAGGGCCGCAACCTCCGCGAGCGTCCCCGACCCGAAGCGAGCGTCGAGATCCGCCTTCACGGCGTTGATGCCCAGGGGCAGCGGTAACAGACGAGTCCGACGCCACCACGCCCCGAGATCGACCACCTGCCTCAACCCCGCCTGGGCGTACGTGATCTGACCCTCGTGGATCACAAGCCCCGCCCCCACCCGACCGGCGACGACCTCCGGAATCACCCCATCAAACGCGACTTCAGGGCACCGCTGCTTCGCGCTCTCGGCGCTGGCCTTCAGGAGCAGGGCCAGCGTCATGAACGCGCTGGTCTGGTGCCCGGGCACCGCGATGAGGCAGCCGGATGCACACAGGTCCGCCGGGGTCCGCAGCGGCGAGTCCTCCCGGCACACAACCTTCGGCCCGTAGCCCTCCCCGAACGACGAACCGCAGGAGGTCATCACATACCGGTCGGTCACGCCGGCGAACGCCCGAACCGATAGCGCCGTGATGTCGTACGGTGCCGCGCCCGCCGCCAACCGGTTGAACTGCGCAATATCGCCCGGCACGGCGCTGAAGGAGAAGCGTGGATGCGTGAGCCGCGGCGCATTCTCCTCGCCCGGGAGTGGCACGCCGTCCGGATCCACCTTGCCCGTGAGGGGCCACCACATGAAGGCGTCATCCGGGTCGCCCGAGTGGGCCAGAGTGAGCGTCGTCTTGGTCACGGGGCATGGTAGTGCACCCGGTCAGCACCCTACGAACCTCGCGTAGAGGCTCCGGGCAGCTTCGATGCCGCCCGCGCCACGGACGATCGCCCGTGAATCAGCAAACACCGTGAGCGTCACGCCGGGACGATCCCGGATGGCCGCCCGCACCATGACAGCGCCCACCTCGACGGCGGCGTGAGGCGAGAGCCGCTCCGCGAGCGCTCGCAGATCGACCCTCGCCTCCGGCGTCGGCCAGACCTGCACCGCGTCACTCCCGCACACGCGGGCCGCATCCTCGCCGCGCGGGGCGTCGAGGAACTCAAAGCGTCGGACAGCGCACGTCGGACAGTCGGCCCGGGCATCCCCCAGCGCGAGCGCCCGGCTGGTTCCCCGCCACACGTCCCACTCGTGCAGTTCGCGCGGTGCGGTCCCTTCGATGACCAACCGAATCGTCGCGGCTGCCTGCATGGCCCCGACCACGCTCACCGCTGGACCGAGCACACCCGCCGACTCGCATGTCGCCTGCGATCCGGGAACAGGGGGCTCGGGAAAAACACACCGCAGGCACGGCCCTCCGGGCGCGAATGTGGCCTGCATGCCCCGAACGCCGATCACGCCGCCATACACCAGGGGGAGCCCCCGCTTCACGCACAGGTCGTTGAGGAGGTACCGCGTCTCGAAGTTGTCGGTCGCGTCGACCACGACCGCGGCGCGCGCCGGAACAAGCGCGGGCACATTCATGGCCCGCAGGTCAGCGACGACCGCCTCCACCTCCACGGAGGAGTTGGCCGCAAGCAGCCGCTCACGAGCCGCGAGCGCCTTCGGAGTCCCCGCCCGCGCATCGGCCTCCGAGAAGAGAGACTGTCGGTGCAGGTTGCTCCACTCCACCTGGTCGCGGTCGATGAGCGTCATCCGTCCTATGCCGGCGCGGGCGAGAAGGTCCGATGATGTGCATCCCAGTGCCCCGCACCCGACGACCACCACCTCGGCGGCTGCGAGCCTCGCCTGGCCTCCGGCCCCGATCTCCGGCAGTCTCATCTGCCTCGAGAACCGGTCCGAGCCGGGCGCTGGCGGGGTCTGGTGTCCTGGCGTGGTCATTGCCGGCATTGTTCGCACGGAGCCGGTGGTGGCTTGGCCCGTCCGGCGCGCTGACGATTCACCATGATCTCACCCACCCCGCCCCCGGTCTGGGCTCATCCAACCCGCCTCCGCCCCTCGTGGTCGCAGGACGGGGTCTTGCTCAGGCCATTCGAGAGGGGCGATGCGGCGGATCTCTTCCGCGCGGTGGACGCCTCGCGGGATTCCCTCCACCCGTGGCTGCCCTGGGCGCTGAGTCAGCACCGATCCGTGGACGCTTCCGCCGAGGCCATCCAGACTCTCGCGTCCCTCTGCCAGGAGAGCGCCGGGGATGCCTGGGCGTGCGTCCTGGGCATCTTCAACCGGACCGACGGCGCCCTGCTCGGTGGGACGGGCTTCAACAGGATCTCGCGAGAGTGCCACAACTCAGAAACCGGCTACTGGCTTCGCGCCGATGCACGGGGGCGCGGCTGGTGCACCAAGGCTCTGCGCGCTTGCCTGTCCTGGGGCTTCACCCCGCAGGCAGACGGCGGGTTCGGATGGCGCCGGGTACACCTGTTCGCGAGCGTCCTCAACACCGCGAGCTGTGCCGTACCCACACGCCTCGGCCTTCGGCGCCACATGCACGCGACGCGCGACCGCTGGATTGATGGCCACGGCTGGTCGGACACCCTGGGCTGGGAAGTGCTCGCAGAGGAGTGGGCACACCGCACTTCAGAATCTGGGACCTCACGGGCGTGACGCAGGAACCCGCCACCCAGCGTTCTCGCGACATCGTGAGCCGATGCCTGGCCGGCGGGTTCGCGCTCGCGGGCATCGTGCCCGCGCAGCCCAGCCGATGGGCCGCCCACCTGCGGGCCTGGCTCGCCGCGGGGAAGCACGGCGAGATGGTCTACCTCGAATCTGACGCGGCGCTCCGCGCCTCTCCTGCCGGGATCATGCAGGGAACCCGGGCGTTCATCGTGGTCGCAGACCTGTATGCGACGAGGGGCATGCACTCACCCGCCGCCGACGGGGGCGACGAGAAGCCGTTGGGCCGCATCGCACGCTACGCCCGCGGCCGAAACTACCACGACGTGATGAAGCGCCGGCTGCATCGAATCGCGGACGCGCTGCGAGTCGCATACCCGGGCTCGGACTTCCGCACGTGCGTGGACACCGCGCCGGTGCCGGAGCGTGAACTCGCGGTGGGAGCAGGGCTCGGCTGGCAGGCCAAGAACACCATGGTGATTCACCCGAAGCTCGGGAGTTGGTTCCTGCTGGGGGCCGTCGCCACAAACCTCGAGCTCACAGCGCTGAGCGCCTCGGACGCCCCCGCCCCGATCGCGGACGCCTGCGGTACGTGCACCCGTTGCATCGACGCGTGCCCCACCGGCGCGATCACGCCCTACAGCGTCGACGCAAGGCGGTGCATCTCCTACCTCACCATCGAGCACCGATCTCTCATCGACCCCAGCCTTCACGCCGGGATGGGCGACTGGCTCTTCGGCTGCGACGTGTGCCAGGAGGTCTGCCCGCACAACTCACCCAGGCCCGGAGGCGCCCACGCCAGCCAGGACGACCGCGCCGCACCTCACGCGGCGTATGCACCCCGCACCACGGCCCTGCCTCTGGCGGCTGTGCTGGATTGGAGCGGGGCCGATCGGGAGCGGGCCTTCTCGACCAGCGCCATGAAGCGTGCAACACTCGGCATGATGAAGCGCAACGCCATCATCGCGGCTGGGAACGCCATCCGGGCGGGCACGGGCACCGAACTCCTCGCTCGCCTTCGGCGGCTCGCCGCGGACGAGACCGAATCCGACTTGGTGCGTGCAACGGCGGTCCAGGTTCTCCGCAGCTTGGACGGGCCGAGTGACGACATCAGACCTGCGTAGAGCCGGACATCAGGCGCCGGCCTTGTCTGGTTCCGCCGCCGGTGCGAGCCACCGGGCCGCAAGCACCATGCTGACGCCGGGGAAGAGCCACCACGTCTCGCGCATCATCATCCCCAGGTAGAAGAATGGAGCAGCGAGCACCACCGCCGCGGCGCACGCGAGAAGGCGCCGACGCGTCGGGGCACACGCCCAGCCCCCGGGGACCATGCAGCACCAGACGTAGGCGGGGAAGATGAGCCCGTAGAAGGCCATGAAGCCGCGATAGACGACCTCGTGTGATTCGAGCCCGTGGAGGCCAAGGGGCAGGAAGCCCGCCGCCCCCGCGAGCGCCGCACCGATCAGAAACGCGATCCCGCCCTGAAGCGATGGCACCGGGCTCCGGGCGGGCTGGTCGGGGATGGAGCGGTCATGGGCCGCGATGGTGAACCCCAGTTGCATCGCGACGTGGAGCGACAGCAGGGCTGGGTAGAGCGATGGCCCCAGGGGCCCGGCCTGAACGCCAAGGCTTGGCCACGCGAGGTGCGTGATGAGGATGAGCAGGGGGAAGATCGCAAGGAACCCGACGACGAACGCCGCGGGGGACGCCTCGGGTCCGCAAGCATCCGCGGTCTGGAGGAACGTCCGGTCCAGGTACGGACACAGCAGGAATCCGAGCGCACACACGCCTGCGAGGGGCAGCAGCTCGGGCAAGGGCCTCAGCGGAGCGGGCGGGGCAACGCCGGGAACATCTCCACGGATGAGCCACGCCGCCCCGAGGGCGAGCGAAATCACCACCGCGGCGACGCCACCCAGGCCCCCCGGGAAGCGTCCGCTCCTCCACCACGTTGCGAGGAGCATGCCGATGATGGTCGCCGGAATCAGCCTCAACATGTGCTCGCGTGGCGAATCCGCAAGGAGCCAGATGAGGAAGAACCACTGAAACGCCATCGTCACCACACCAAAAGTCAGGTTTGCGCTCTTGTGCGCCGCGAGGACGTTTGAGGCCCCGTGCCTCGAGATCACCCGTCCCATCACGCCGGCGCCCACGCAGTTGGGCAGCGCGAACACGAGGTACGCCCAGGGGCCAAAGTCGCGTGCCAGCAGGATGGGGAGGAACATCCCGATGCACCAGGTCCAACTGGCCGCAAGGAACGCCCCGGGTGTCACGACCCGGGCGAACATGCCGCCGCTCGGGACGCTGCGGCGCTGACTCGGGGCTGTCTGGTCGGTCATCCGGAGGTGCTCTGGCGGTACTCGGATCCCCGGCCCACGGCGCGGGCGTGGCCGTGCTTCGCCTTGTTGTGCGTCACCGGAGTGAGATGGAACGTCGCGACACAGCGGCCGACCAGCCGGGCCTTCGCCGCCATGCGGGCCAGAAGTTGGTCCTTCTTGCGCTTCCTGGCGAGGGCCGCGGGGAGCAGTGGTTGCTGCACCACGTCCAGGTCCAGGGTGAGATTGAACTCCCCGCCCTTCTGGATGAGGGCCTCGATGCTCTCGCGCGGCGTGATCTTGTAGAGCGCCGGGCCGAAGCAGGGCCGGAGAAACTTGTACGAGAGTTCCTTGCACACCAGCGTGTAGTCGCCCCCGGTGACGCCGAAGATGTACATCCCCCCGGCGATCTCGCTGTTCGCGAGGAGCGCGGCGCCCGCCATGGCGTTGTACCAGTTCTTGTTGAACCGGCGGAACGGCAACTCCGCGGCGAAGGTCCGCTCGTCGACCTTCTTCATGCGGATGCCGCTACGGAAGGCGTACGGCAGCCAGATCATGGAGCAGACGCGATGCCAGAAGTGACTCCGCGACGAGAGGCGCGCGATGAACGCCTCCAGGCGGTCCATCAGAGACAGCTTGGCGGGCCGCACGCTCGACCCGGGGCCCACCTCGTACTCTTCCGCCTCGGGCGAGCCGGGGAGGCCTCCGCCCTGAGGTGCGGGCCCAGCGGCGGCGTTGTTTTCCACGTCCGTGACCACTCGGCCGATTGTACGCCCCCCCTATTCACCGGCGTCAGTGAGGTCGAACCACCCCCGCGCGTTTTCCTTCACCGTCACCACCGGATTCCCGGGCTCGTGGTCAAGGACCAGCGTCCAGGCCTTGCGCGCGGCCGCCCGAAGGAACCAGTGCCTCGTCACCATGCTGGTGTAGGGCTCAACGTCGTAGCCCAGGCTGTATGCGGCTCCGTTGTGAGCACGGGTCGGCATGACGTCGGGCGTGAACACAACTGTCCGGCCTCGGGTGTCAACGAAGCGGATCGCCTGCTGACCCCAGGTGTGCCCGGGCACGAGGAACACCTCGACCCCGGGAACCGTCGGCGTCGTCATCAGGTCCGCGTCCATACATGGCAACTCATCGCGTCCGGGCGTGTAGCCCGCCGGGAACGGCCGCGGGGAATCCACCAGGACCAGTTGGTCCTTCACGGGCTCGAGGTGGTCCCTGAAGTACGTCCGCGTCATGACGCTGCGGTTGGCCAGCGCATCGCTCCACTCCCGTGCCTGGGCGAAGATCTTCGCCCGCGGGAAGGTGCGGACGACGCCATGGTTCGGAGCCGCCGGATCCCGCCACTCAGGCTCTTCGCCCTTCCCCGGCATCCGGGTGACGCCTCCGGCATGGTCAAAGTGCAGGTGCGTCACGACGACGGCGTCGATCGCCTCGGGCGCGGTCCCCGCCTCCGCCAATGCCGTCAGGATCGACCGGTTCTCCAAGTCGAAGATGTCCCGGCTCTTCGGGTCCATCTTGTCCCCGGAGCCGGTCTCGATGAGCACCCGGATCGGCCTCCCTGCAGGCCCGGGCGTTTCGGATTCCAGCAGGAGGCAGTTGTGCTGCACGGTCATGCGTCCTCGCTCGTCCACCGGCACGGCCCGCGACCACACCACCCTGGGAATGAGCCCGAACATCGATCCTGCGTCGAGTTTGAACGTTCCGGCCCTCAGCAGTTTCCAGTGGTAACGCATGCGTGGTCAGGATAGTCTCTTGGCCCTTTGGGCGCTCTCTGCCCGAGCCTCCGCGTGGCCACGTTCTCCCCCATCCCCGCTCCCCCCTTGCCCTCTCTGGGTGTGGTCCTGCCCTGCCGCAACGAGGAGGGCAATGTCGAGCGGACCATCCGCGAGTCTCTTGCCCTCGCGCCCCACTGCGGCCGGCTTGAAGTCGTCGTTGTCGATGATGGCAGCACCGATGGCACGCGCCGTCTGGCGGAGACCATGGCCCGGGCCGACCAGCGTGTGCGGGTCGTGCACAATCCCATCAGCCTGGGGTATGGCGGGGCGGTCCGCAGAGGCTTTGAGGCCACGACCGCCGAGTGGGTCTTTCTCACCGACGGCGACGGCCAGTTCGACCTCGGACAGGTGGGGACCTTTCTGGCGAACGCGGGCAGTTCGGGGTGCGCCGCCGCCATCGGCTTCCGCCTGAGCCGTGCCGAGGGGACTCGCCGAGCCCTCAACGCATGGCTCTGGGGGAGACTTGTCGGACTGGTCTTCGGCTTCCGATACCGGGACGTCGACTGCGCATTCAAGCTGCTTCCCGGCGGCTTCGCCCGCAGTCCGGGAGGGCGTGCGTGGGTGAGCTCTGGCGCTCTGATCTCGGCGGAGATGCTCGCCCGCGCGGACCGCGCCGGTCTCACCGTCGTCGAGTTGCCCGTGGAGCATCGACCACGCCTCGCCGGAGCCGCGGGCGGCGCCAGCCTGCGCGTCATCTTCCGTGCCTTCGCCGAACTACTCTCGCTCGCGGGCACCATCCGCGAAGGACGCTGACATGACGGGCACCGGGACTTCCGCACAACCACCGCTCATCCGCTGGCTCCTGGCGCTCTGCGTGGTGCTGCTGGTGGGCGTCGGCGCGTACTGGCAGGTCGGCACGCTCGGATGGACCGGCTGGGACGACACCGCCTATGTGACCAAGAGCCCCCTCATGACCGCGCCCGACGGTCTGCGGCGGATCTGGGTCACGCACGAGACCGAGCAGTACTACCCCCTCACCTTCACGCTGTACTGGCTTGAGTACCGCTTCTTCGGAGCCGACGCCACGGGTTACCACATCGTCGGACTGACCCTGCACCTCCTCAATGCGGCACTGGTCTTCGTGTTCCTTCGGACGCTTGGCCAGCCGCTCTCCGTCGCGAGGGTCGCAACCGCGCTCTTTGCGCTGCATCCCACGCAGGTCATCACGGTCGCGTGGATCGCCGAGCAGAAGAACACGCTGGCGGTCGCCTTCATGCTCATGAGCATGATCGCGTGGGTTCGCTCGTCGCGGGCCGCGGAGGCGGGCGCGTCCGCGGGTCGATGGTGGTATCTCTCTTCGCTCGCGCTCTTTGCCCTCGGCATGCTGTCAAAGACCGCGATCCTGGGCCTTCCCCTTGCGCTCGTTGCTCTGGATCAGTTCATGCTCGGCGCGCCATGGAAGCGCAGTGCCGTCCGCGCCATCCCCATGCTCCTGCTGGGGGGCCTGCTCGCGGCGGTCACCTTGGCCTTCGAACAGAAGTTCGTGGACAAGAGCGCCGCCGACTGGATGCCGGACCTCGCGCAGCGCCTGCAGATCGCCGGCGCCGCCCCGTGGGCGTACCTCGGCCGCCTGCTCTGGCCCGCGGGGCTCTCGCTCGCGTACGACCAGTGGGGCGTCGGCGCGTCCTCATGGCACTGGTGGCTGCCTGCGGCCGCAACGATCGCGGGGCTGGGGCTGGTGCTCTGGCTCCATCGCCGCGGGCGACTCGGAGGGCACTGGGTCTGGGCCGCTCTGCATGGGCTTCTCCTGCTCGGCCCCACGCTGGGCTTCATCCCCTTTGGCAACCTCGCGGTCACTCATACCTCCGACCATTTCCTCTATCCCGCCTCGCTGGCGGTCTTCATCGCCTTCGCCCTGACCGCGGATCGCCTGGCGGACGTCCGGCCCGGGCTCGCACCGTTTGTGCGCATCGGCTGCGTCGCGTTGGCTCTCACCTGTGCGGTGCTCACGTTCAGGCTGGTTCCCACCTGGCGGAGCGCCACCACGCTCTGGACACGGGCGGTCGAGGTGGCACCCGAGAACTACACGGCACGCCTTGGCCTCGCAGAGGGCCTGATGCTCGATGGCAAACCGGACCGAGCAATGGAGCAGTACGAGTACGCCGTCCGGCTCCGGCCCGACTGGGTTGACGCCCACATGATGCTCGGGAGTGCGCTGAGGGACGCCGGCCAGCCCGAGCGCGCGGAGGCGAGCTATCGGCGTGCGCTCCAACTCGCGCCCGACAACGCGGTCACGATGGCCAATCTGGCGGGGTTGCTCGAAAAGAAGCGGGCACTCCCCGAGGCCCTGGCCCTGTACCAGCGTGCCGTAGCGATCGAACCGACGCTGATCGAGGCCCGCATGGGCCTCGCGCAGATGCACCTGGGGTATTCGCGACCAGAGGATGCCCTCCCCCACTTCCAGGCGGTGGTGAGGCTCAGGGGAGACTTCGGCCCCGCGAGGCTTGGCGTCGCGACATGCTACGAGCTCCTCGGACGCGAGAAAGACGCGCTCGCCGCCTGCGACGAAGGCCTGACGCACGCCCCGCGGGCCGTCGGCCTGCTGCTCATGGCCACGAGGTTGAGACTCGCTCCGGCAGACGTCTCGCTGCGTGACTGGCCCCGCGCGCTCCGGCATGCCCGCGCCGCCGCGGACGCCAGCGGGAATCGAAACTACACGGTGCTGGAAGCGTTGGCGCTCGCCGAAGCCGTGAACGGCGACTTTGCCGCCGCGGCCCGCTACGCGGCCCTTGGCGCGGACCTCGCCCGCGCCGCGGGTGACGAGCCCGCGATGCAGGGGCTCAGGCAGTCCGAAGCCGACTACCGCGCGGGCCGCCTCCCCTGAGTCAGCTCCCGCGGGTCCGTATCAGCTTCTTGAGTAGCTGGATCTGACCGGTGTGGTACGCGTCGTGGGACGCGATGCCCATGATGAGTTGCGCCCGCGTCCAGGTCCGAGCGCCCGGCGGTATCTGATCGAGCGACCCCGCATCCAGTCCCTCGATCGCACGCACAAGCTTCTCGTGCTCTCGCTTGAGCAACTTCACGGCACGCTTCCACTCCTCTGCATCCGGGGACGCGGGTGTCGCCGGCCAGTTCGCGGGCGATACGGGGAACGGCGCGTCTTCCGCGGGGTTCAGCCTCCGACGCACCGCGTACTTCCAATACGCCGCGTGCAGCACCAACTCGTGGATGTTCCGACGCCCCTTGCTCGGTCTCCGGAGAGCCTCCGCGGCGGAAACGCCCCTGACCGCACCCGCGAGCGCGGCACCCTGCCAGGCCTTTCCCCGGAAGTTCGCTTGCGCCAGCGCCGAGAGCAGCTTCAGCGGTTCGCTCATGGGCCGCAGAATACCGGGAAGCTCAGTTCATGGGCAACACGGGTACCGCCGAGTAGACGTTGTCCTTGTCCCAGTCCAGCAGCATGTCGCCGTTGTTATTCGCGACCCGCCCAACCAACCCGTCCTCGCCGGCGGAATAGAAGTAGGGCCTTCCGCCCGAGCACCGCCCGCCGTCACTATCCGGGTAGGCCGAGGGCGGGCTGCCCGCGGGGGGAGCCGCATTCACGCTGTACGTGCGCCGGATGTTCGTGAATGTCCATTGGGTGGCCGACCCGTCGTCCTGCGCCGGGGGCGAGAGGATGGCGGCGGTCGAGCTCTCCGCGAAGGCGGCGCTGAAGGCCGGGTGGACGTACCGGATCGGCTTGCCCCATCCATCAAGGATGACGGTGAAGCTCGCGACCTGCGTGCTTGACGTGTTGTACGGGAGCGCAACCCCCTGCTCAAGCGGGAGCGGCCTCTGGACCGCAACCTTCGAAGGCAGGCGGTCCAGCAGGGCCTTGGCTTCCGGCACGCTCTCGCACTGGCGGACGAAGTACGCGATGCTGGGGATGATCCCAACCTCCGCCCCCTGACCGTTCGAGTTGCCGGGATCGGGCATCTCTCTCGCGTCCGCGATGGGCACACGGCGGCCCGCGCCACCCGTGCGCGGATCCGGCAGCCAGGGCGGGGGCAACTCGCCCTTGGCCGCGACATACGCGGTGAGCGCGGAGTCGAGCACGCGCAGGGTGTCCTGCGTCACGCCCTTCTTCGAGTTGGTGGTCACGGCGCGGCCCACCATGAACGTGATCGCGATCAGGACCGCGATGATCCCGATCACCACGAGGAGTTCCATCAGCGTGAAGGCGCGGCGGGCCGAAGGCATGTCGCACTCCCTTGAGCGCGGGGAAGCCCCCTTCCCCGACGTGGTACTGTACGGGCGTCCTTCGGTCTGGGATTCGTCCGGGCCCCACAAATCTCAGACACCCGCCGGGACCTGTCAGGCAAGGCCCGGGCCCGTGATCATGGGCTGACCGCCACCGCCCCCCTGGCCGGGGAGAGGAGACCGCGGAGGCATGGGTGCCCCCGCCGGCACGGGCGACAGCTTGGCCTTGAACACGTAGTCGGTGACCTTTGACCGGATGGTCTGCATAGCGCTGACGAACTGCTTCGACCCCTCGCGCTTGTACTCGATCCTCGGGTCCTGCTGGCTGACCGCGCGGAAGTTGATCGTGTCGCGGAGCTGGTCCATCTCGTGGAGATGCTCCTTCCACGTCTCGTCCATGGTGCGGAGCAGGATGGTCCGTTCGAACTGGAGAAGCTCCGCACGCAGGATGCTCTCCACGCCCGCGCGGATCGCGTCCTTGCGTTCCTCGCCTTCGAGCCACCTCATCGAGTCCGGGATCCCGCGTCCGAAGCGGGCCTTGAAGTGCGCATCCAGGGCCTCGTCGTCGGCGCAGGCGAGTGCTTCGTCGATCGCCTTCTCGAGTTGCCTCTCGCTGACGAACTTCTCCGCGAGCCCGTTGAGCTGCTGGCGGAACTTCTGGGGCGGGGTCTTCCGAACCTCGTCGATGGTGAGGCTCGTCCCGTAGCGGCGGTTCGCCCACGAGATCAGGTTCTCCAGCGCCATCGCCGCGTCCTGACGCATGAGCATGAGGGTCATGTTCATGGCGTAGTCGACCGGGTACTCGATCTCCCGCTGGCGGTACAGCTCGCGCACCCGGGCCATCAGCAGGTCCGTGACGGCCTGCACCGGGTCTGTGCCGGCCTTCTGGGTCTTCACGATTTCCGCGGGCGCAATCTCGATCCCGAGCTTGTCCCGCACCCACCCCGCGAGCTGCGTCGCCCCGTAGTCCGGCGCGACGAACGCGGCCAGCCCGGAGAGATCCGTCGACCTGATCGCGGCCTCCGCCGCGTCCGACAGCGTCTCCAGAACCTGCCGGCGGCTGTCCTCGCTATCCGCCCGCAGGTCGGCCGGATTGATCTCAACCCCGAACCTCGACCGCGCCCAGCGCGCCAGGCCCGCGGCGTCGAAGTCCACGCGCGCCTCGCTCTCCACCTCCGGCAGGTACTCACCCAGCGTGATCGAGATCGAGTGACGCGCTTCGTACAGCGCCTCCTCCGCGATCGCCATCTCCATCTCCGGGAGCTCTCGCCCCCGAAGGCGATCCGGGTCGATCGTGCACTCGAGCTTGCCCTTGGCGTACTCCGCGGCGCAGATGTACGGGTAGTTCCGGTCCAGGTACTCCGCGGATGCCTCGCGAACCGTGGTCTTGATGAAGTCGAAGAGCAGGCCCTTCACGTCGCGGCCTTCGAGCACGCGCTGCCGCGTGCCGTAGAACGCCTGCCGCTGGTGCTCCATCACCTCGTCGTACTCGAGCACGGTCTTGCGGTAGTGGAAGTTGCGCTCCTCGACCTTCTTCTGGGCGTTCGCCACGCTCTTGGAGAGCATCGGGTGCTCGATGGCGTCGCCCTCCTTCATGCCGAGGCGAGCGAGGATCCTCATCGTCGTCTCGCCCGCGAAGAGCTTCATGAGATCGTCCTCGAGGGAGACGTAGAACCGGGACGAGCCCTTGTCGCCCTGCCGGCCCGACCGGCCCCGGAGCTGGTTGTCGATGCGCCGCGCCTCGTGACGCTCGGTGCCGATGACGTGCAGGCCCCCCATGTCCTCCACGCTCGCGAACCATCGGAGGCGATGCAGCAGGAAGCGCCCGTGCTCGTCGAGCGCCGTCCGAAGTTCCTCCGGCCCGCCCTGATCGATCTGCTTGGGCGTCAGCCAGGTGTACTTGCTGCACCAGTGCTTCAGCAGCCTCATCTCCAGCTCGGCAAATGGCATCGATTCCGCGTCCCGCTTCTGCACGTCGTCCAGTTCGCGGCTGGCGATCTTGCGGTAGCAGGCCTCTCTCAGCTCTTCGTCCGTGCTCTGCACCGTCACCTTGGCGCTCGCGATGCCCCGCCTCAGCCAGTGGTCCAGCAACTGCTCGCGGGTGATCGACCCGAGCTTGATGTCCGTGCCGCGGCCGGCCATGTTCGTGGCGATCATCACCGCCCCGAGCTGGCCCGCGTTCTCCACGATGTTCGCCTCACGCTCGTGCTGCTTGGCGTTCAGCACCTCGTGCTGGAGCTGGTGCTTGCCCGTGAGCATGCGGCTGATCAGCTCGCTCTTCTCGACGCTGGTGGTGCCCACCAGGATGGGCCGCCCCACGTCGTGGAAGTACTTGATCTCATCGACAATCGCGTTCCACTTGTCCTTCGCGGTCAGGAACACCATGTCGTCGTAGTCCCGCCTCACCACGGCCCGGTTGGTGGGGATCGCGACGACGTCCAGCTTGTAGATGTCGTGGAACTCCTGTGCCTCGGTGTCCGCGGTGCCCGTCATGCCCGCCAGCCGCCGGTACATCTTGAAGAAGTTCTGGATCGTGATGGTGGCGACGGTCTGCGTTTCCTGCTTGATCGGCACCTTCTCCTTGCACTCCACCGCCTGGTGGAGGCCGTCGGACCACTGACGACCGATCATCGGGCGGCCCGTGTTGGTGTCGACGATGACGACGCTCGGAACGGTGCGCCCCGTCTGGGGGTCCTGCGCGGGCATCACGACGTAATCGCGGTCACGCTCGTACACCGTGTGGGCGCGGAGCGCCTGCTCCAGCAGGTGGGGCAGGTCCAGGTTCTCGTCCACGTAGAACGAGCCGACGCCGGCGACGCGCTGCGCCTCGCTCACGCCGTCGTGGGCGAGATGGGCCGACTTGCGCTCCATCTTCACCTCGTAGTACTGGGTGAAGGCGTCGCGGGCCTTCTCCAGCTTGGGCAGTTCCGCCTTGAGAGAGGCGATCTCAGCCTGCAGCTTCGGCACCTGGCTCCGGTCGCGGGCCTGTCGGATGTCCCCCTCCAGCCCCTTGATCCGCATCTGGCACTTCTCGACCTTCTCGTTGGCCTCGGTCCAGGGCTTCTGCTTCTGCACCAGGTGCCGCGCGAGCTGGTCGGCCATCTCGTAGCGGGGCTGGTCGTCGTGCGCCTGGCCGGAGATGATGAGCGGGGTACGGGCCTCGTCGATGAGAATGGAGTCCACCTCGTCGACGATCGCAAACTGTCGTTTGCGCTGGACCTGCATGTCCACGCTCTGCTTCATGTTGTCGCGGAGATAGTCGAACCCGAACTCCGCCGTCGTGCCGTAGACCACGTCGCAGCGGTACATCACCCGCTTCTCGGATTCGTCCTGCATGTGCATGGGGTGAATGGCACCCACGGTCATCCCCAGGGCGTGGAAGTAGGGGAAGGTCCAGTCCCGGTCCCGCTGCACGAGGTAGTCGTTGACGGTCACGACGTGCACCTTCAGCCGCTCGATGCAGGCCATGTAGCAGGCGAGCGGGCCGACGATGGTCTTTCCCTCGCCGGTCTTCATCTCGGAGATCTTGCCCTGGCAGAGCACCATGCCGCCGATGAGCTGCACGTCGAAGGGCCTCGCCCTGAAGGGCGGGCGGCTCTCCGGGTACAGCGCCCGGACCGCCTCGTACAGCTCGACCGGAATGTCCACCTGCATCCAGCCGGGCACGGGCGCCGAGCACCCCATCCACTCTCCGGTCGGCGGCGCCGGGGGGCGTGCGTCCATCTCGGCCTTGACGCTCGCGTACATGCCCCGCACCGTCTCCGGGAGCGTGGAGGGATCAAACGCGAACTTCGGGTTGAAGATGTTGCGGATGCCGACAGCGCGGTCCATCGCCTCGCGGGCGACCGCGAATGCCTCCGGCATGATGTCGTCGGTTGCCTCCCCCTTGTCGTGCCGGGCTCTGAACTCCGCCAGCTTCTCGCGGATCTGGGCGTCGGTCAGCGGCCGGACCTTCGACTCCAGGGCGCCGATCTGGGCGACTCGCTGGGTGTACTTCTTCACGAACCGCTCGTTGCGCGTTCCGATCAGCTTGTTGAGGATCGGGCCGATCAGGGGAATGCCGGTTTCTGCCATGGCTTGTCTCGTCGTGGGGATCCACCACCCTCCTCTTCAGGATGGGCGGAGGTCCGGGTACTCACGCCACGGGCGGATCGCCCGGGCCGCGGTGAATCTGGTTTGGAAACGTGACTAACTCGCCGGTGCGCCACCGGCGCCCGGCCTCGCTCGTTTCGGAGCGAACGGTGGATTTCAAGGGTGCTCAGCCCCGGGCCGGCGGCGGCAGGTTTGTCTGCCACGCGAACAGCCGCCGGACCTCGCGGACCTGCCCCGGGGTCCCGGTGGGAGACTCGGCGGACTGGGAGTCCGGCTTGCCACGCGCGAGTACCACGCGCACGGGCTTCTGCACCTGTCGCCTGAGCGACTGCACGAACTGCTGCACGGGGCGAACCGCCGCCAGTCGGAGCACCTCGGCCCCTTGGCCCCCCGCTCGGAGAGCCGCGGCGTGGGTGAACGCGGCCGAAGCCTGAACCACCAGCGCCACCGCCAGGAGGAACGAGACCCCTCCGAGCATCGGTCGCAGGCCGGGCGCAGGTCTGGAGTTGGACTCGGGCGACATCACCGTACAAGTATCGGCGAGCCGACGTCCCGAGGCAAACGCCAAACACGGGCCTGCCGAAATCAAGCCCCGCGGGCCTATTGGTCCGATAGATGACCCGAGCAGGGTTGACCGGAGACGGGCCGCTCCTTCGGGCGTACATTCGGACGCCATGAACCGCGCCCCGGACCCGAATCCAGACCCCCATGGAGGCGCGCCCGACATGATTGCGACCCGCAAGTCCCTGCCGATCACCCGCGACTCGATCACCCACAAGTTCAGCGTCGGGAGTCACGAGGGGTACCTGACCATCGGCCTGTACCCGGACGGCCGTCCCGGTGAGATTTTTCTCAAGATGTCGAAGGAAGGGTCGACCATGTCCGGTATGTGCCAGGCATTCTGCCGGGCCTTCAGCCTTTCCATCCAGCACGGCCTGAGCGTGAAGGACGCGGTCTCCCGATTCAAGGGCATGCGGTTCGAGCCCATGGGCACCACCACCAACGAGCAGATTCCCGAGGCGTCATCCATCGTGGACTACATCGCCCGATACCTCGAACTGCACTTCGTCGCGGACGCCCCCTCGCAGCGGCACTGAATAATTCTGCCGGATTGCTGGCCAGTCCGAGATTCTGTGGCACCTTGCCACTCATGGAACTTCCACTCCAGCGTGGTCTCTGCGCTCTCGTTCTCGCCGCTGCCGCCGGTGCCGCTCAGGCTCACGTCATTTACACGACGGGGTTTGAGGTCGGCCAGACCTCGCCCGGACCACTCCGAGGGCAGGACCTCTGGTCGGACACCCCGCTCAACGTGTTCAACGTCTCGGAGAACAACCCGGGCGAAGAGGCCCAGTCCATCGTCTTCGCCCCCGGCAGCTCCGGAATCTCGCTGGCACACCGCACGACCGATCAGATCGCAATGCACGGCTGGCCGGGCATGACGGACCTCATGTTCTCCGCCATGGTCCGCATCGACAATGCCCGCGAGGGAAGCACCTTCGACCTGAACATCCGCGCGGTCGACGAGATCCCCGGCGGGGCCATGAACATCGGCATCCAGAACGGTCGCGCCTACGTCTCGTCTTCACTCCACGACGCCCCGTTCCTCCTCGGCCCGGAGATCGAGCCCGGGCGCTGGACCGAGATCATGCTCGTACTCAACATGCTCACCGGAGACTTCATGGGCATGGTCGACGGCATGGAGTTCGGGATGTTCCACGTGCCGCTGGAGATGCTCGAACTCGACGCCTCGAGCGGGGTCACGATCTCCGCGGGCATTCAGATGGACGGCCCGGGCGCCGAGTCCCTCCAGATCGACTCGCTCCGCGTGATGCACATGATGCCATCGCCGGGCGCCGGAGCCCTGCTCGGCCTGGGACTCCTCCGAGTCGGCGCATCGCGCCGCCGGGCCTGAGCCCGACCCGCGCGTCAGGGGCACAAGCCGCCCGCGACGACATTGATCAGGGCGCTGACATCATCCTGGTCCGCGTTGCCATCGAGGTTGAAGTCGGGATCGATGCCCGTCGGATTCTCGCCGCCGCCGATGACGTTGATGAGATAGGCGATGTCGTCCTGATCCACGTTGCCGTCCTGGTTCAGGTCCGGATCGCAGGACGCGGGAGGCTGCTCCAGGTTGCCCACGTACAGGAGCACGTTGTACGCCTCGTCTGTACTGGCGGGGTTGCCGCCGACGGCGGTCGGGTCGAGGAACTGCCCGTCCTGGTTGACGTCGTAGACAATTCTCGCCGTGGCGACCAGCCCGCCCAAGGCCACCGGGGATTCGGGCGCGAGCCCCTCGGACGCCACGTTGTTCCAGGCCTGCTGCGTCGCACCGGCGGACGCCATGGACGCCGATGACACCGAATCCGCGTCGGAGAGCGAGACCGCGTCGATGCGATAGTTCCGCGCGGAGTTGGCCCCGGCAACGATCTGACCCGTCCGGAGCACCAGGTCGAGCGTGTAGCACATCGACGACCCGTTGTACACAGCCCGGAACAGGCCCACGCCGTACTCCTGCACGATCTGCTGCCCCTGGGCCCGGTTGAAGATGGCGGACGCGATGAAATACACGTTTCCCGCGGAATCGAACGCCGGGGCAGAAAGAGAAGGCCCCGAGAGGCCGAGCGAGGACTCGTTGACGCCGGCGAGCCGGCCGATCGGGGCATCGAGGGCGTTCACCTGACCATCGCCCTCGCCCGCATCGCCGGTCCCCGGAGCGCCGTCCTGCCCGTAATCGCCCGTGATCTGCTTGCCGGTCATGGCGTCCGCATCGACCCACGCGGCGAGGGTCCAGGAGACCGGCCCGCTTGGCTGCGTGGCGTCGAACCTTGCCACCGCGATCGCGTTCTGTGGCGTCGCGGGGTTCGGGGTCGAGCCGCTGTAGAGCGTCGCGGCGGCGAGGCTGAGCCCTGAGGCGTCCTTCGACACCGCCACCGGCCCCACTCCGCCGCGGAACGTCATCTGGCTGTCGTAGCCGCGGATGCTTCCGCTCGCGAAGGGCCACGCGAAGGCGTCGCACTGATCGCTGACCGCCGCAGGGGTCGTGATCGTGCGTGCCCCGGTGACCGCCCCCGATGCTCCGAGCCCGAACACGCTGATGGAGTCTGTCCGTCCGCTACCCCCGGTCGCGCGCGTCAGCACTGCGCCCGTCGCAACCGAACCCGGGAACAACACCTTGGCGCTCACCGCGGCGCTGCCGCGATGATCGAGGGCGCCCGGACGGTGCGCCCCGGTCGATGTGAGCACTCCGGCGTTCGTCTCCGTCCGCAACTGGCCCACGAAGTCCGCCCCGACGAGCACGCTCCGGCCCGCGAGCGTCGCAGGGATAGCGGTAGGCACGGCGGTCGTAACGCCGCTCTGCACGAGCAGCCAGTCTGTGGCCGCGGGCTGGGTCCCTCCGGAGTTGTCGATCACGTCCACGCTGGTCCCGCGGGCGGGAAGCCGGATGCGGAAATAGTTATCCCCCTGGAGCGGCGTGGTCCCGGTCGCCGCCACTCCGTAGCCATCCGCCCGAATGCACACGTTGCCCTCGGCATCGATCGACCCCAGCCCAAGCTGCGAGCGGTCGGGCTGGGTGAGGCCTGACGAGTTGGACGCCGCGTTCACGCGGGAGACAAAGAGTCTCCCGGGCTGGGCGGGATCAAACGCCACCTGCGCCGCGGACACGTGGTTGGTCACGACGTTCGACGTACCGGCGACGACCTCGTCCACGTCGAGCATCGCCACGCCGAAAACCGACGCAGGCCCGGTCGGACTGACGGGCGCGTTGAGGCTCGCGTCATTCTCGAAGGTGTTGATTCCGCCGCCGGCCTGGGTCCACCGGATGTACGAGGGCGACGGAAAGACGGCACCCGTCGCGAGCGCCTGACTGATGGTCCCCGAGATGTTCAGCGCGTTGAACCGCGAGGTATTGGCTCGCCCGGCCTTCATGAGGGGCGCAACACCGAAAGGCGTACCGCGTGACGTCGCGAAGGGTGTGAGGTCGACGACGTAGGCCGATCGGACGCCCGTGGCGGACCAGGCGCTGGGCACGTCGCCCGGCAGGCCGCTGCCTCCATTGGCGTTCCTCGAGACGCTGTCCTGCGCCAGGGCGGGCGCGGCGCCTGCCGCCGCGACGAGAGCCAAAGCCAACGAGCGCATGTCCATGCACCTCTCCAGAACGCCCCCTCCCCGCCCCGGAATGGGCGGCTCGGAAGCACCATGGTATCGGCGGCGTGAGGGTTCTACAAGGGTCCTTTTGGCGATCCTGAAGAACTCCCCCAGGAGTTTCCTCCGCTCAGGCGGGTTCTGAGGGCAGCGCCCGGCAGACCTGCCCCGCGAGCGCCGCGTTGGAGCGGGCCAGGGCGATGTTCGCCGCGAGCGTCCGCCCGTGGGAGAAGTGGTGCAGCGCCGCCAACACCTTCGGAGTCACGTCTCGCCCGCCCTCATGGGCCGCGGCTTGCGCCTGTGCGAGCCAGCGCTCCCAGTCCGATCGCTCGATCTCATCCGTCTCCGGAATCGGATTGGCGATGACAATGCCCCGTCCCGTGCGGCGCAGCTCGCTCCCCACGAAACCCGCGAGCACGTTCACGTCATCGATGCGTGCGTCGACCCGCGCGCCGGACTCTCTGAGGTAAAACGCCGGGAATCGCTCGGTGCGAAACCCGATCACGGGCACGCCGAGGGACTCGAGCAGTTCACGCGTGCCTTCCACATCCAGCAGCGACTTCACGCCGCTTGTGACCACCGCCACCGGGAACCTCGCCAGCGCCGCGAGATCCGCGGAAACATCCGGGCGCTCCGCCAGGCCGAAGTGCAGCCCCCCCAGCCCGCCCGTGGCGAAGACCCGCACGCCGGCCGCTGCGGCGAGCTCCATGGTGGCACTCACGGTCGTCGCGGCGTGCTGACCGAGGTGCATCAGCACCCCAAGGTTCGACGTGTTCGCCTTCACAACAGCGTCCGCTTCGAGCAGCGTCCGAAGCTCCGGCTCGCTCATGCCGACGATCGGTCGCCCCCCTACCACCCCGACGAGCGCCGGCTCGACGCCCTGGTCCCGCACACAGTCTCCGAGGGCGTGCGCCAGCGCCGCCCCCTCACCCCGAGGCACCCCGTGCACGACCAGCGTGGTCTCGAGCGCCACGTGCCGGGGCCCCGCACGATTGACGAGCGTCTTCACGCGTGAGTCTAGGGGCGGCTCCGGCCCCCGCCTCCCGCTCGCTCCCGCGCGAGGTCGCACTCTGCCGCGATCACGCCGAAACTGTGCCACGAGGGGCTTGCGGCGAGCTTCTCCAGCATGTCACGCGCCTCGGTCTTCTCCCCGATGAGCATCCTGAACGCCGCCACGCCGTACTCGACGGAGTGATCCCGCGATCCGCCCTCGCACGCGCGCGAAAGCACATCTTGCGGGCTCGCCTTCCCCGCATACATCAGGCACAGGTTGTGGTAGCCCCCGTTCTCCAGCACGTTCATGCCCGCGTTGATTCCGGACACGAGGGCCGCGGCGTCCGCGTCTCGGCCAAGCCGCCGAAGCGAGAGGTACCGCCAGTGAGTTGTGGAAACGATCATGTCATCGTTGACAGAGTCCAATCCGTCACGCATCGCGAACGCCCGATCGGCACACTCGTACTCTCCCCGCAGATAGTGGGCCAGACCGAGGTGGTAGTAGATGTTCGAGCGGTCTGTCGAGCGGGCCACGCCCGACGGATTCGGAGCCCCGTCGGCTTCCACCGCGTCCGGGTGATGCCGGGCCAGGTCCGCGGCCCGGCGCAGGTCCGCCACCGCCAGATCCAGTTCGCGGCACGAGATGTACCTGTGCCCCCTGTGACGGAGGAGGCGGTAGCTCTCCGGATACCGCCGAAGCCCCTCGGAGAAGATGTCGATGGCCTCGCGGAACCGACCAACATACCCGAGGCGCCGCCCCAGCCAGATCCAGGATGCTTCGTCGTCCGGCTGGGCCGCGAGCACCCCACGGGCCTCGCCGACCGCTTGAAGCCGTTCGCGTGATTCGACGCCGGGAAGGGTTTCACGCCGGAGCGGCTCCCCGAGCATCGAGCGTGCCTCGTGGACAGGGTGCGCCACGCACCCACCGAGGATGATCACCAGGGACAGGAGCGCGAGGCTCGCCGTGAAAACGCGTCGCATGGACGCAGCGTACGGCGCGGTCTCGGGGCGTGCGCACCCGCCACCCTAGGCGATGTGGGGCCCAAAGCCCGCGGGCTCGCCGACCCGGTGGATCGTGATCGCGTTCGTGGCCTTCGCCTTACCCAACGGACGCCCGGCGAGGAGGATGATCGGATCGCCCGGGAGCGCGAGGCCCCGTGCGAGCAGGAACGCGTCAACCGCGGCGATCCACTCGCCGAGCATGGTGCTGGGAGGCGGCTCCGCGCAGACCGGCGTCACACCCCGGCAAAGGGCCATCCGCCGGCATGAGGACGGATCGCTCGAGTAGGCAACGATCGGAACGTCAAACCGGTTCTGACTGAGATAGCGCGCCGTCCCACCGTTCTGGGACCAGCAGACGACCACGCGTGCGTTCAGATCATGCGCCATGCCCCACGCGGCGCGCGCGAGCGCCGCGGTGCCCCGGTGAGCAGCCGCGAGGCGCGTCGGAGTCGTGGGCCCTGCCCGGGTCGCACGCTGCCATCGCTCGGCCTCCGCCAGGATGCGGGCCATCGTGTCCACGACCAGGGGCGGGTGCTTGCCCGTCGCCGTTTCGGCGGAGAGCATCACGGCGTCCGCCCCGTCGAACACCGCGTTGGCCACGTCCGTCGCCTCCGCCCGCGTGGGCGAGGCGTTCTCGATCATCGTCTCCAGCATCTGAGTCGCGACGATCACCGGCTTCCCGAACTCCGCGCATGTCGCCACGATCCGCTTTTGCACCACGGGCACCTGGGCGATGTCCATCTCGACGCCAAGATCGCCCCGCGCAACCATCACCGCGTCCGATGCCTCCACGATCTGCTCGAGATCGGCCACCGCCTGGGGCATCTCGATCTTCGATACCACGCTGATCCACGGCCCCCCGGCGCGCCACGCGCGGTCCAGACGTTCCTTCAACTGGCTTACGTCCGCGGCACAACGCACGAACGACAGCGCGAGGTAGTCAAGCCCCTTGGACAGCGCCCACTCCACGCACTCCCAGTCCCGCTCGGTGATCGCGGACGTCGATAACTCCGATTGCGGAAGGTTGATGCCCTTGTTGCTCGTGATCAGGCCCCCCACCGTCACGCGGCAGCGCAGCTCGCCGGCGAGCGAATCCCGCTCCACGGCGAGCATCCGAATAGCGCCGTCGTTGATCAGCACCTTGTGCCCGATCGCCACCTCGTCGATCAGCGTCTGATACGTCACGGGCAGCACCGCCTCGGGACCGCTCGCGCCGCTCCGGACGCTCGCGCGCTCGATCCCCTTCTTGAACACCACGTCCTGCCCGGTCTCCACCCTGATCGACCCGCCCCCACCGCCCGCCCTCGTCTCGCCGACCCCTTCCGGCACGATGCCCACACGGATCTTGGGCCCCTGCAGGTCGCCCAGACAGGCGATGCACACGCCCATGGACTCCGCCACGCTCCGAACCGCCGCCAGTCTCTTCTCGTGCGACGCGAAGTCGCCGTGGCTGAAGTTGAACCGGAAGACGCAGACGCCGGACTGGATGAGCCTGCGGATGGTCTCCGGCGAGTCGCTCGCCGGTCCGATGGTGGCGACGATGCTGGCAAGGATCGAGGGGGTTGCCGCATCGCGGGGCTGCTGCGTCATCATCTTTCCGGAGGGGGTGGCCATCAGGGAGATTATCGGCTCGCGCCGTCCCCCCCTGTGGCGAGTTTCTCGACCCGCTCGTACGAGTCCTTGAAGAACCGCGTGTACTCCACCTCACATCTGGTTCTGAACGGCGGGCTCTTCCACGCCGCGCTGATCTTGCCCAGGTTCTGAGGCGTGAACTCCAGCACCGTCCCGTCAGGCATGGTCGTGGGCGGGAACGCGAAAAACGCGGCCCGAGCCTGGTCGTACGCGGGCGTACCGCGGCAGGCATTCAGTGCCCGCCACGCCCTGCGGCACTCGTCCGCGTTATCAATGCCGAACGCCCCCATCATGATCGGGATCGCAGACCTCCACCCGGCCGGAGCCGTGTTGCTCGCCACGGAGAACGGGTCCACCCGATCGATGAAATACGCGGAATATCGCCGGTAAAACTCGCGTTTCACCGGCATCCGCCTCAGCGAGTAGTTCTGCGGCCCCATCCGCTCGCCATCCGTCCCGCGAGGGTTGTCCGACGCAGCCGGGTTGGCACGGCCGTCGACCTCCAGCGCCCTGAACTGCCACAGCGCCTGGGCCTCGTCCGACAGGCAGAACTCGATGAACCGCTTCGCGATGACCGGGTTGGGGCCACCCCGGAGCATCGCCACCGGGTCCGCATCGATGAACGTGGCACCCTTCGGGTCCACGTACCCCACGCGGCTGGAGGCCGGATCCTCCCCGGGACGCAGCACCGCCTGGCCTTGACCGCGCCCATAGAAGTCAATCGCAAGCCCCGCGGCAGCCTCTCCGTGACTCACGTCGATCGGCGGCTTCGGAGAGCTGTTCGCGAAGTACCTCGCGTTGCCCGACATCTCCCGGAGCAGCGCCCAGCCTCGGTCCCAGCCGTAGTTGCTCAGGATGGAGTCGTAGGTCGTCGTGACCGAGCCGCTCTGCCTCGGGTCGGCGAGCGCAAGATTGCCCGCGAGGCGCGGATCGCCCAAGTCGTGAAACGCCGTGGGCTCGGGCAGCCCGAGCGACTCGAAGATCCGCCGGTTGTACACGATCCCGAATCCCGAGAGCGCCGTGCCATACCAGTGCTGCTGAGGGTCGTAGAGCTGGGCGGATCCGATCGCGTTCTCCCCGTACCACTCGTCCAGCGTGTGCTGCTCGAACCCCGCGGGGACAGACATCGGGATCGTCGCGTCCCCGAGCTGCCCGGAGGGCAGCCTCAAGCCCGCAACCTTGACCCCCTGTTTCAGCTTGCCAAACTCGTACGAGCCGCCCCCCATCATGAGGTCATACGCCGTCGCCCCAACGGCACAGGAGGGGTTCGACGGGTCGGTGAAGTCAAACGCACCCGCCTTCGCCGCACTCTGGTAGTGGGCCTCCAGGACCTTCATGATCTCGCTGGTGCCGCCGGGCTGCCTCCAGTCGATCCGGACGCCTTCGCCGTGCACTCGCCTGTGCCAGCGGTCAAAGGCACTCGCAAACTCCCGCTGGATCTGGGGCACGTGCGGGGTGAGCACGACGATCGTCCGGGCCGGGGCAGCCGCCCCGCGTCCCGAAGAGGGTCGCATGAGCCAGGGCACGCCCAGGATGGCCAGGAGCACCGCGAAGATGAGCAGCCGCTGAACCACTGCGCGGAGTGTAGTTCCGCACACGGGCCGCACGCGCACCTACATTCCGCCATGACCACCCGCACCGCTCTTGTCACCGGGGCGACTTCCGGCATCGGGCTCCACGTCGCCCGCCAGCTCGCCAACGCGGGCTTTCGCGTCGCGCTCTGCGCCCGCGGAGAGTCCGGCCTCGCCCGGGCAGCCTCGTCCATCGGTCCGAGCACTGTCACGCTCGCCGCCGACCTCTTCGACCCGCACGCGGCGGCCGGGGTCGTCGACCGTGCGATCACCGCACTCGGACGCCTGGATGTCCTCGTCAACAACGCGGGGTGGTCGCCCGCCGCCACAATCCCGCAGACGGATCCCGACACGGCGACCCGCGTCTTTGCCCTCAACGCGGTCGCCCCCACCGTCATGATCGCCAGGGCCTGGTCAGCGTTCGAGCGTCAGCACGCCGCTGGAGAGCCCGGCGGTGTCGTGGTCAACGTCTCCTCGATCGCAAGTGTTGACCCGTTTCCGATCCTCTACGCCTACGCCGCCGCCAAGGCCGCCGTGAACAACCTTGCCATCAGCGTGGCCGCACAGGGTGCGGCGATCGGGGTTCGCGGGTTTGCCGTGGCCCCCGGCGCCGTCGAAACCCCGTTGCTGCGCTCGCTCGTGGACCCCGCAAGTCTTCCCGCCGAGATGACTCTCCGCCCGGAAGATGTCGCCGCTGTGGTGGTCGCGTGTGTGCGGGGCGAACGGGACGAGAGCAACGGCCGCACAATCTTTCTTCCCAGCCCGTGAGCGGCCATCCGCCCGCCCGCAAGCCGGAACGGCGTCGTTCGGCTATCGTGAACGCCTATGCCGAAAATCGCTCTTCACTGGCAGATTCTGATCGCGATGGTCCTTGGCATCGCCGTCGGGCTCCTGGTCAATCAATACTGGACCGATCAGACTTGGTCCCGGATGGGCGTCGGCGCCCCGACGGAGTTCATGGCGGGCGCCGACCACACCGCAAACACCGACGCGACGCCCCTCGCCCACGGCGCCAGGCTGGCTGCCCGGGCGACCGACTTCGCAGGCAAGCTGTTCCTGCGCTGCCTCCGGTTCATCGCCGTACCCATCGTCCTCTTCTCATTGGTGGTGGCCGTCGCGAGCCTGGGTGATCCTCGGAAGCTCGGGCGGGTCGGAGGCAAGACGATCGGCATCTTCCTCTTCACGGGGTTCACCTCGGCGGTGCTCGGCGTCAGCCTCGCCACGCTGACCAAGCCCGGCGTTCTCGACGACCCCGCCTCGCGCGACGCACTCCCCCGGGCCGCGGCTCAGAGTGCCGCGGCGGCCGAAGCGGGCGCACGCGAGTACAGCGTCTGGAAGGTCGTGCTCGACGCCGTGCCCGAGAACCCTTTCCATGCCATTGCCAACGCCCAGATGCTGCAGATCGTCGTCCTCTCGATCGTGCTAGGCCTCGGCCTGACGCTCATCGATCCGGAAAAGTCAAAGCCGGTCATTCGGGTCTTCGACGGCCTCGCGGAAGCCGTGCTGAAGCTGGTGCAGTTGCTCATGCGGGCGGCGCCGGTCGCCGTGTTCGCGCTCATCTCGACGATCATCGCCGGGCTCGGCCTCAGCGTCTTCAAGGCACTGGCCCTCTACTGCATCGTTGTCGTCGCCGGCCTCGCGATCATTCTCTTCGTTCTCTACCCGACCCTGACGACCCTGCTCACCCCGGCGTCCAATCGCGTGGGCTACGGCCGCTTCTTCCGCGCCATGATGCCGGCCCAGCTCTTCGCGTTCTCCAGCTCGTCGTCAGCAGCCACGTTCCCGGTAACGCTCCAATGCTGCAGAGACCGTCTCGGGGCCGACGAGGGGATCGCCAGTTTCGTCTGTTCTCTCGGCGTCTCGTTCAACATGGACGGGACCGCGATGTACCAGGCCATCGTGGTCACCTTCCTGGCGCAGCTCTACGGCATCGACATGTCGTTCGGTGACTGCGTCACGGTCGCCCTGATGGCCGCGCTGCTCTCCATCGGGGTGCCCGGCATCCCCGGCGGGAGCCTGGTCGTCATGGCGGTCGTGCTCGACTCCATCCGGGTTCCCGCGGACGGGATCGCGATCATCCTCGCCGTCGACCGCGTGCTCGACATGTGCCGCACCGTCATCAACATCTCGGGCGACGCCATGGGAACAGCGATTGTCGCCGCGAGCGAGGGCAGGCTCGCCACTCCCGCCGAACTCGCGGCTCGCGCAGAATCCGGCGCCGGGTGATCGGCCGCGGCGTCCGGCGCCGGCCATCCACGATGTCTGCCGGACTCACCCGCCCGCGGGCGGTGCAATCACCTGCACGTGGACGTCCTTGAGCTGCGAGTTGGGCACGGTGCTGGGCGCCCGGGTCATCAGGTCCGCGCCCGTCTGCGTCTTCGGGAACGCGATGACATCGCGGATGTTGTCCGTCCCCACGAAGTTCATGACCAGCCTATCGAGCCCGAACGCGATGCCCGCGTGGGGCGGGGCCCCGTACCCCAGCGCCTCCAGCAGGAAGCTGAACTTCTCCCTCGCCTGCTCCGGGGTCATGCCCAGCAACTGGAACACCTTGCTCTGCACCGCCTGATCGTGGATGCGCACCGAGCCGCCGGCGATCTCCTGCCCGTTGAGCACGATGTCGTACCCCGCGGAGACGATGCCCTCGATCGTCACCTCGTCGTCGACGTCGGCGTCAAGAAACGCCTGCATCTGGTCGTCGGTCGGGCTCGTGAACGGGTGGTGCATCGCCACCCACTTGCCCGTGTCCTTGTTCCGCTCGAACATCGGGAAGTCCACCACCCACAGGAAGTTCCACGGCCCCCCCTCGGCGCCGGGCTTGGGAACCAGCCCCATGTCCCGGGCCACCTTCTGCCTCAGCTCGCCGATGGCCTTCGTCGCGACCGAGTAGACGTCCGCGACGAAGAGCACGGTGTCGCCGATCTCGCACCCCAACAGCGCGACAAACTCCGCACGCTTGGGCTCCAGGAACTTGGCGATACCGGTGTCGAGCTTGGGCCCGCCGTCATCGCCCTTCACGACCTTCACCACCGCGACACCGCCCGCCCCGAACGTCTTGACGAACTCCGTGTACCCGTCGGTGAGCTTGCGCGTGAGCTTCTCGGCCCCGCCCGGCACGCGTATGGCCTTCACCACGCCTCGCTTGCTGTTGAAGCGGGGCCGGTCCTTGCCCTTGGCCAGCGCGCCGTCGAAAATCGCGAAGCCGAGCGTCCCCGCGAAGTCGCTGATGTCCCGAATCCTGAGACCGTACCGCGTGTCCGGCCGGTCGATCCCGTACTCCTCCATCGCCTCGCGATAGGTCATCCGCTTCAGCGGCGGCACGTCAACGCCGCACACGTCCTTCCACAGGCGGCGCACGAACCCCTCCATCGTCTCCATCACCTGCTCACGCCGGACGAACGACATCTCGAGGTCGATCTGCGTGAACTCGGCCTGGCGATCCGCGCGAGGGTCCTCGTCGCGGAAGCAGCGGCAGATCTGCATGTAGCGGTCGCACCCGCTCACCATCAGAATCTGCTTGAAGAGCTGCGGGCTCTGGGGCAGTGCATAGAACGTTCCCGGCACATGGCGGCTTGGCACCAGAAACTCTCGGGCGCCCTCCGGCGTGCTCTTGTAGAGCACCGGGGTCTCGATCTCCAGGAATCCGTTCTCGTCGAAATACCGGCGCGTCACCTGGTACACCCGGTGTCGCAGGCCCAGTGTCTTCTGCATGGTGGGCCGACGCAGGTCCAGGTACCGATGAGTCAGCCGCAGTTCCTCGTTGGGGAGCTTCTGCGTCTCATCGGGGATGAACGGGGGGTTGGCGGTCTTGCTCAGTACCTCCAGCTTCGAAACCACGACCTCGACCTTCCCGGTTTCGAGCTTCGGGTTCTCGCCGCCGATGCGGACGCGGACCGCGCCCTCGATGGCGACGACGTCCTCGTTGCGCAGCTTGTCCGCGGCGTCCATCATGCCGCCGCCCGAGTCGTCCTCCTTGTCGAACACGAGTTGCGTCAGCCCATAGCGGTCGCGGAGATCGATGAAGATGAGGTTGCCGTGATCGCGGTAGGAGTTGACCCAGCCGTTCAGTCGAACAGTCTGGCCGACGTTGGTCTCGCGGAGTTGTCCGCACGTGTGCGTTCGAATGAGCATGTAGCCCTTCCTTGGGTGAGGCGCGGACTATAGGTGTTTCGTGTCGTGTCGCTGCAGCCCGCCCCGACAGGGCGCGAGGCTCATCAGCCCGCGATGAAACCCGACGCTCAGCCCCCCGAGCCGCCGGAGCTCATGCGCCGCAGTTCGGCGAGCAGCCTCTGCTGCTTCTCCTGGAGGAGCGCGACCTGCAACTGACTCCTCACCCGCATCAGCAACTCGGCCTTGTTGACCGGCTTGGTGATGAAGTCATTCGCGCCGCAATCTCGCGCCCGCTCCACGTCCGCAACCTCGTTGAGGGCCGTCACCATGACGATGGGGATGTCCGCGGTCCCGGGCTCCCGCTTCAGGCGGGCGCACACCTGGAAGCCGCTCATCTTCGGCATCATCACGTCGAGCAGGATGAGATCGGGACGGCGAGCCGCGACCGCGTCCAACGCCCCCTGCCCGTCCGCGGCGGTCCGGATCTCACACCCCAAGTCCTCAAGATATGCGACAAGCAGCTCCAGATTCTGCGGGTGGTCGTCGACGAGCAGCACATTGCAGCCAGAGATATCAAGCTGAACGCCCTTGACCGCCGTGGGATCGGGAGACGTATTCGCGTCGAGGTTGGCCATCTTGGAGGTTCCCTCCGCCCCAGTCCCAAGGATGCCCGGTTGTGACGGGCCTAGATTCTAGGAGCTTCTTGGGCCAAAGTCACGCCCGGCCCTGCCCGTGACTTTTCGCCTTGGGCTGCCTATAAATACCTATGCGCTCGGTTCTTGTGGCCCCATCGGGCCGGAGCGCTTCGCGTGGGGAGCCTTGACATGACCGAGCCGTCCGCCAGCAGGACCCACTGGGAGAACCGTTTTCACTTCCCCACGGCGGCCCAGCTCGTCGCCGGTGTGTGCAAGTCACTGGTTCCGGCCACCGACCTTTCGCGCCGGACGCTGCTCGAGTTCGAATCGGCGGCTGAGACCGTGCAGTGGCGGGGCGTGTGGCATTGGACGCTGGTGTATTCCTCGTCGGCCACGGAGCCCGGCCTCGCCTACATCATCCCCGAGCCCTCGAAGCCGAGGCTGTGCATCCCGTTTCCGGAGTCATTGCTCGGTGAACCCCAGGTCAAGCGCCTCCCGAGGGCCCTGCGAGACGGTCTGGCCACCGCGCCCGCCGTGGCGGGAACCTGCTGGCCCGTCTGGGAGATCCAGAGCAAGGCGCAGGTGACCGAGGTGCTCTCGCTCCTCGAACTCAAGCCCGTCTCCGCCTAGAGGGCGCGTCACAGTCGCCGCGGCCCACCCGGCCCACCACCACCCGCGCCAGCCCCACCGCTCCGATACAGTCCTCGGCCCGGAACAGCCGATCTGGATGCCTGCACCCCCGCGCCAGGGCGCGGCCTCCACGGGAGCTCGTATGGACGTACGCCGGTCACTTCATCGCGCCGCCTGTCTGCTCGTCGCCTTCGCCACCGCCCACGCGTGGGCCCAGGCCGGGTCGCTCACCGACGACGTGAGGCGTCTCGTCGCGGCGCAGAAGCTCGGTCCCGCCAAGGTCAGCGTCTGCATCCGCGACGTCGAGAACGGGATCACCCTGGCCGATCTGAACGGATCGACGCCGATGATCCCGGCCTCCAATATGAAGCTCCTGACCAGCGGCGCCGCCTTGCTGGTGCTCTCCCCGGAGTACCACTACACCACGGAACTCGTGCAAGAGGGCGACAGGCTGATCCTCCGGGGTTCGGGCGACCCCGCGCTCGCCGACCCCGAAGTCCTCTCGCTGATGAAGCCCAGGATGACCGTCGGCGACGTTCTTGACGTCATCGCTGATGCCGCGACCACCGCCGGCGTCCGTGGTGCTCGTGAACTCGTGGTGGACGACCGCGTCTTCGACCGCGAGTTCGTGCACCCGTCGTGGCCCGCCGACAAGCTCGACCGGGGCTACTCCTGCCAGGTATCGGGGCTCAACTTCCACGCCAACGTCATCCTGGTCTTTCCCCGCCCCGGTGGCGATGGTCCCGGTTCACCCCCCGCCTTCGCGGTCGAGCCCGAGTCGCCCTTCCTCTCGATCTCCAACAAGGCCCGCACCATCGCCAACGGCAAGAACAGCGTTTGGCTGAGCCGCGAGCCGGAGACAAACCGCTTCACGCTCCACGGGGACGTCAAGTACGCGGCGCAGGTCGGCGTCGAGATCACCATCCACGACCCGGCCACGTTCGCCGGCCAACTCCTCGCGGAACGCCTCCGAGGCGCCGGGGTCATGTCCGCTTCAACCGTCCGCCTTGCCGAGCCCGGCGAGCCCGCTTCTACCCCGGCTCGGAGCATCGCCGCCATCACGACCCCCATCGAGGAGGTTTTGAAGCGCTGCAACACCGACTCCGCGAACCTCTACGCCGAGTCACTTCTCAAGAGCATGGGTCACGCGGTCACCAGGGAGCCGGGTTCGTGGAAGAACGGCGCCAGCGTCCTCCGAATGGTGCTCAGTCAGAAGCTCGGGCCGGATCAGGCGGCCCGCGTCACGATCGCCGACGGCTCTGGCCTCTCCCGCGACAACGCCGTCTCAGCCGAGGCGCTGGCCCGCTGGCTGGAAGTCATGGGCCGCGACCGCACGGTGCGCGACATCTTTGCCGAGTCGCTCGCCTCCCCCGGCGAGGGGACTCTCCGCGAACGTTTCCGGGGCGACAAGATCAGCACGCACATCTGCGCCAAGAGCGGCTTCATCAACGGGGTGCGAACGCTTTCCGGCTACGCCATCGACGAAGCCTCCGGCCGACGCGTCGCATTCAGCGTGATGATCAATGACATCAAGACCGACACGCAGACCCTCGCCTCGAAGGAACTCCACGAGCAGATCGCCCTCCTCTGCGACCGCTGGCTCGCGGCCCGGGTGAACCAATCGCCCAAGCTCGGCGGGTGAGCACCTCGCCCGCGGGCTACTTCATGAGCGTGCGCAGTCTCTTCAGGTTCGTCAGGTCCATCGGCTTCCCCCCGGCGTCGTCCTCCTTGGGCGTCTCGAGGATCTTGGGGACCGACGCAAACCGCGGGTCGCGGACGATGGCCGCAAACCCGCTCGCACGCAGCCTCTTCGGACTGCACTTCCCCTTCAGCCCTCCCCCCACCTCGCCCTCCCCGATGTGCGTGTGCCGGTCCAGGCGGCTCCCCAGCTTTCCCTTGCTGTCGTTGAGGTGCCAGACCTTCAGGTGCTGCATCCCACACATCGAGTCAAAGACCTCCAAGACCTTCCGGGCTGACTCCGAGGTGCTCATATCGTGGCCCGCGGCGTGCAGGTGGCACGAATCCAGGCAGTAGCCAAGCCTCTCGGGCTCGCCCGTGGCCTCCGCCGAGAGCGCCCGCACATCCCGCAAGTGCTCGAACGGCCCGCCGATCGTGCTCCCCGCCCCGGCGGTCCCCTCGAAGCACGAGACGACCGCCGCCCCTCGCGTGCGCCGGAACACCTCCTTGTACGCCCGCGCGATGTTCGCAAGACCTGCCTCGAGCGTCGTCCCGACGTGCGAGCCCGGATGGTGCACCAGGAACGCGATGCCCAGCGTCTCACAGCGCTCGATCTCCTCCGTCATGAGGTCCACGCTCTTGCCCCAGAGTTCTCCGTTCAGGCTGGCCAGGTTGATGAGATAGCTGGCGTGGCTCACGACGCGGTCCTGCCAGCCGAGTTCCGCCACTCGGGCTCGCCACTCCCGGACCGCCCCGGGGTCGAGCGGCGGGGCCTTCCACTGCTGCTGGTTCTTCGTGAAGACCTGCACCGTGTCGAACCCCAGTTCGACGGCCTCGTCGAGTGCGTTGGTCATGGAGCCCGCGATCGAGAGGTGGCTGCCGAACATGCCCGCATCCTAGTGGGACGCGCCGCCCAGCCACGCGGGGTCGAACAACATGCCGGGCGAGAGCGACGCCCCCTCGCCACGCTCGATGATCCCCGCAACGGGATAGGCGCAGTAGTCAACAGAGAAGGCCCCCGCGGGCCTGTGGTTCCCCGAGAGCCCCAGGCCGCCAAAGGGCAGCTTGCCGCTGGCGCCCGCGGTCCCCGCGTTCACATTGATGCATCCCGCGCGGACCCCGGCGCAAAACCGCTCCGCATCACCCGCATCCCTCGTGAAGATCGCCGCCGCGAGCCCGAAGGCCGACGCGTTCGCCTGCGCGATGGCGTCATCGAGCGAGTCGGTCACCGCAACCCGAACCAGAGGCCCAAAGACTTCGCGGTCGCACCCGGCGGAGGCGTCCGCGTCGGGGCTGAACCGGTCCACCTGCATGACCCCCGGCCTGAGGAAGTGGCCGTTCTCGGCCGACGCTACCCGCTCGCACCGGACCAGCACCCGCCCGCCTCTCGACTCGAACTCCCGCTGTGCGAGGAGAACCGCGTCACACGCGCTGTCGCTGATCAGCGGCCCCATGAACACGCCGTCCTCATCCGGCATCCCCACGCGGATGGACATCGCCGCTTGCCGCAACGCCGCGAGCACCCGGGGGGCCACGTCGTGATGGAGGATGATCCGTCGCGTGCAAGTGCAGCGCTGCCCCGCGGTCACGAACGCCGCCCGCACGCACTCGATGACCGCCTGTGGGAGGTCGGCACTCGGCATGATGACCGCCGCGCTATTGCCGCCCATTTCGAGCGCCAGCAACCTCCCCGGACGGTCCAGGTTCGCCTCGATGATGCGCCGCCCCACGGGCCAGGATCCTGTGAACAGCACCGCGTCGATATCTGTGTGGCCCACGAGCGCTGACGCGACCTCCGCCCCGCCCTGCACCAGGTTCAGCACGCCCGGGGGCGCCCCTTCTGCTCGCAGCGCCTCGTCGAACCACCTCGCCAGCAGTTCGCCCGTTGCGGGGGCTTTATCGCTCGGCTTGAACACCACCGTGTTCCCCATGAGCAGCGCCGGCACGATGTGCCCGTTCGGCAGGTGCGCCGGAAAGTTGAACGGCCCCACGACGGCCGCGACCCCGTGGGCGCGAAACTCGCACCTCCCCTGCCTCGTGGGGCCCAGGGGAAGTGAAAACCCTCGGACCCGTGTCAGCGGTCCGTGCTCCGATGCGTCAAGCGTCGCTTGCACCTTCACCGCCAACAGGTCCGCCTCGGCCCGCGCGTCCCAGGCGGGCTTTCCTACCTCGCGGCTGATCAAGCTAGCCATCTCACCGGCGCGACCCGCCGCGATCTCCGCGAATCGCCTCAGCACCTCACCCCGGCGGGCCTGCCCCCACGCTTCCCACGCACGCTGCGCCGACCTCGCCCCGCGCACCCCGCGGTCTACGTGCGAGACCTGCGGCGTGCCCCACCAGACTCGACGCGCGGGTCGGGCCGGCTCGTGCGACACCAGCCCCTCTCCTTGCAAAGGCACCCAGGCCCCCGCGATGAGGTCCGCGCCCTGCCCGGTGGCCGTCATGCGCGGCTTCTCCGCCGGGCCGGCTTGGCCGGCTTCAGTGGAGCATCGGGCGCGCCGCCCCAACGGCCCATGGGCGTCACCCCGATCGTCGCGCCGGACTTCGCGTCCAGCGCGGCAAGCACCTCGGCCGAAACCCGGACGATCTCCCCCGCGTCCTCCACCATCGTCTGCGTCGCGCGGAACTCTCCCTCATCGCTCAAGGAACTCACGATCGCCGGGGTAACGAGCTTGCCCTTCTGAGCGGTTCGAGAGGCCCGCGCCAGCCGGGTCTCTCGGATCAGCGGCACTTCGTCCGTAAGTGCGTCCAGGTGCGGCCCGGTGTCGAAGGGATCCACAAAGCCCCGGTTCCGGAACCCCAGGCTCTCCAGCAGCCGCTTCGCGGGCACGGTCTCCGGCGAGACCTGCCCGATGATGTTCTGCACCTCCAGAGGGAACAGCGACAGATAGATCTCTTCCCGTGGGAGGAGTTCAGAAATGAACTTCCGATTGTGCTGGCAGAAGCGGTCCGCCTCGGAGTACTTCACGGGGATGAACTTCCGCCCGAAGTGATCCCAGAAGACGTTGTCGCCATCGGGAGTGACGGGCGGGGCCATCTCTGCGATGATGCGGTCCGCGAAGAGTCTCCGGTGAAGGCCGATCCAGTGGAATCGAATGAACGACAGAAGACGCCCCGGCCTGCCCGGGTGTCCGCGGTAACTGGGCGTCAGGATCAGCCCGCCGACCTCGCTGGGGCCGGACTCATCGGCAAAGAGCTGCCCCACCTTGTGGGTGGTGCCCCAGCCGAGCGACTCGGATCGGAATGACTTCTCGCTGATCTTGAACGACCAGTTCGGATTCCCCGGGCCGCCCTGGTGCGCCCGCACTTGGGAGGTCCCGATGACGCCGCCCGAGTCCGTGTCCTCGATCGAGAACATGAACAGGTCGGAATCGAGCTCGATCTGCGACCAGCCGGCTACGTCCGCTGCCTGCCGCCGCCTCGCCTTTCGGGGCTTCACCGTCGCCCCGGCCGCTCTGGCGAAGCAGGCCCCCGAGTGATCGACCTTGGCCCCGATCATCGCCTCGTTGGGGGGAAGGTTGATGAACAGCACCATTCGCGCCAGCTTTGCCAGCGTCGACACGTCCTCGGGTTTGGATTGGCGGACAAGGAACATGCGGCGGATGTTAGCCGGTGAACCCCCGACCCCCTCCCATTCCATCGGTCCAACGTGGCTCCATCGCCTCCCAGACCCGGAAAGTCAGGCTAACGCTCTACGCTGCAGCAGCTTACACGATGCCCTGGCCGCGGAGGCCTTCGCCCGAACTGCCACCTAGTGAGTGGACTGCGGCGAAAGATGCTTGACCAGATCGCCCACGACGGCCTTGGCGTCGCCGAAGAGCATCCACGTCTTGTCGAGGAAGTACAGCTCGTTGTCGATGCCCGCGAAGCCGGGGCTCTTGCTCCGCTTGACCGCGAAGACGGTCCGGGCCTTGTCCGCGTCGATGATCGGCATGCCGAAGATCGGACTCTTGGTGTCGCTGCGGGCGGCTGGGTTCACCACGTCGTTCGCGCCCAGCACCAGGCAGACATCGCACTGGGACATGTCCGTGTTGATCTCATCCATCTCGACCAGGTCGGTGTAGGGGATCTCGGCTTCCGCGAGCAGCACGTTCATGTGCCCGGGCATGCGCCCCGCGACGGGGTGGATCGCAAACTTCACCGTGATCCCGCGTCTGCGGAGCTGGTCGTAGAGCTCGCGCACCTTGTGCTGCGCCTGCGCAACCGCCATGCCGTACCCCGGCACGATGACCACCAGGGACGCCTCGGAGAGGATCGCCGCCGCGTTCTCGGCTGTGTCCGGCTTGTAGTCCTTCTGTTCGCCCCCCGCCGCCTTCGTCTGCACCTGCCCGAACGCGCCGAACAGCACGTTGAAGAAGGAGCGGTTCATCGCCTTGCACATGATGATGGAAAGGATGAGCCCGCTGGACCCGTCGAGCGCCCCGGCGGTGATGAGCAGCTTGTTATCGAGGACAAACCCCATGGCCACCGCCGCGAGCCCGGCGTATGCGTTCAGGATTGCGATGACGGTGGGCATGTCGGCCCCGCCGATGGGCATGACCAGCATCCACCCGAAGTTCAAGGAGAGGAAGATCAGCGCCGCGAAGGCCCAGGGGGTCCAGGTTGCGTGCGGGAAGCACACGATCAACGCGCCGAGCACCGCCGCGACGCCGAAGGCGAGGAGGTTCACGACGTTCTGGCCCTTGTAGACCCAGGGCCGCTGCGGGAGCCACTTCACTTCCTGAAGCTTGGCCGCCGCGATGATGCTCCCCGTGAAGGTCAGGAAGCCCAGGAGTACCTCGACCACGATGGCGCCGGTGCGGAACGCGGTCAGCATCTCGGGCTGGTGGTGCAGCCAGTAGAAGAACTTCGCGGAGCCGACAAGGCCCGCCGCCAGCCCGCCGAAGGCATGCGAGAGCGCCGTCCGCTGCGGAACCGCGGTCAGGGGTACCTTCGCGAGCCAGATGCCCGGGACGATCGCCGCGAGAATCGGCAGCAGGACCCACAGGTGCCTGGCGACCTCGGGCCTGGCCCAGGTGGCGAGCACGGCGACCGCCATACCCCCCGCGCCGGCGTAGACCCCCCGCCTCGCGGTCTTGGGGTCCCCCATCCAGTGCAGGGAGAGCACGAACAAACCCGTCGCGATGAGGTACGCGAGCTCGACCGCATGCGGGGCCAGCGACCGGAGCGTGACCGACGCAACCATCAGCAGGTTGCTCATCGCCCGCCCCCCTCACCGGCCCGCCCGCGCTGCTCCTTGAACATCCGGAGCATCCGGTCCGTGATCATGAACCCGCTGATGATGTTCGTCATCGATGCAAAGAGCGCCACGGCGCCCATCACCCGGATCAACAGCGGGTACTCCAGGCCCCCGGAAACGATGATCGCGCCGACCACTGCGATGGCCGAGATGGCGTTGGTCAGCGACATCAGCGGCGTGTGCAGCAGCCGGGACACCCGGCGGATCACCCCGATTCCGATGAACGTCGCCAGCATGAAAACGAAGAGCATGCCCACGAAGTCAAGGTTCCCGCTCGCGTGCGACGGCACCTCGATGGGCTGTCCTGTCACCGCCAGCTCCGCACCCGGCGTGCCCGTGGCCTGCGTGTCCTGCATCTGGTCCATCGTGCGGGCTCCAATCCTGCTCAGGAGGCGTTGAGGGCCTCGACGGCTTCTTTCGCGCGAGCGTGGACGACCTGCCCTTGGTGCGTGACCAGGCAGCCCCGGATGATCTCGTCGTCACGGTTCAGCACAAACGCACGGTCCTTCGTGAATGCCAGGATGAAGTTCGTGAGGTTGCGTCCCCAGAGCGTGCTCGCGTCCGCGGGGAGCGTGGCGGCAAGGTTCAAAGGCGCGATGATCGTGACGCCGTGCTCCACCACCGTCCTCCCGGGCTTGGAAAGCTCGCAGTTGCCCCCCCCGTCCGCCGCGAGGTCCACGATGACCGCCCCGGGCTTCATGCGGGCAACGATGGAGCGCGTAAGGAGCCTTGGCGCGAATACGCCTCCGATGAGCGCCGTCGTTACGACCACGTCCGAGACGGCGCACTGCTCGGCGAGGAGCTCCCGCTGCCTGGCCTTGTCCTCCTCGGACAGGTCCTTGGCGTAGCCCCCCCCCGCCGCCGCGTCCTGACGGAGCTCGATCCCCACGTACTTCGCACCGACGCTCTGGATCTGCTCCTTGACCTCCGGACGGACGTCCGTTGCAAAGACGGAGGCCCCCAGGCGTCTCGCCGTTGCGATGGCCTGCAGCCCCGCAACTCCCGCGCCGATGACAAAGAACTTGGCGGGCAGGATTGTTCCCGCGGCCGTCATGAGCATCGGGCAGTATCTCGGCATCGCGGCAGCCGCGAGCAGCACGCCCTTGTACCCCGCGATGTTCGCCATAGACGAGAGCGTGTCCATGGACTGGGCGCGGGTGGTCCGTGGAACCGCGTCCGTCGAAAACGCTGTCACCCCCCTCGCCGCGAGCGCCCGCACGACCTTCGGGTGCCTTGTCGGGAAGAGCGACCCGAGCAGCATGGAGCCCTCTCGAAGGGCCCCGACCTCGGCTTCTGTGGGCACCCCGGCCCGGAGTGTGAGGTCCACCGGCCGGTCCGAGGAGGTGGCACCCGCCGCAGCGAACGCCTCGTCAGTGAACCCTGCCGCGAGGCCTGCGCCCGCCTCGACCTGAACCTCGTACCCGGCCTGCACCAGCTTCTTGACCGAGTCCGGCGCGAGAGCCACCCGTTGTTCCCCTGGGGCGGTCTCCCTTGGCACGAGCACCTTCATCCTGATGACTGTACCCGGATCAGGTTCTCGGCGTGCAAACGCCAGTCGCCAGCCCTACTTCCGCCACCAGGTCGTCCCGCCGTACACCGCCTGCTCGCCCAACTGCTCCGCGATGCGGAAGAGCTGGTTGTACTTCGCGTTGCGATCGGAGCGGCACGGGGCGCCGGTCTTGATCTGTCCGCAGTTCGTCGCGACCGCGATGTCCGCGATGGTCGAATCTTCGGTTTCGC
Source organism: Leptolyngbya sp. PLA1 (assembly GCA_021405315.1). GTDB lineage: Bacteria > Planctomycetota > Phycisphaerae > Phycisphaerales > UBA1924 > RI-211. Next base: position 8,236 of record QWIH01000027.1, on the reverse strand, counting down.
CCGAGCGGTGCGAGAGCACCGCCGCGTACCGGGAGCGCTGGGCCAGGTTTACCGCTTCGAAGGTTTCCGACAGCGTGCCGATCTGGTTCACCTTCACGAGGATGGCGTTCGCGCACTTGCTATCCAGGCCCTTCTGAAGGAACTTTCGGTTGGTCACGAACAAGTCGTCGCCGACCAACTGCACTCTGTCCCCGAGCTTCGCCGTCAGCTTCGCCCAGCCCTCCCAGTCGTTCTCGGCGAGGCCGTCCTCCAGGGAGCGGATCGGATACTTGCGGCACCATTCGGCCCAGAGGTCGATCACCTGGTCGCTCGTCATGACTTCCTTGGAGGACTTGAAGAGCTTGTAGCCCTTCTTGCCATCCGCAGCAGCCTCGTTCCACAGCTCGCTCATCGCCGGGTCGAGTGCCACGAAGATCTGCTCTCCCCACTTGTACCCGGCCTTGGAGACCGCTTCCTCGATGATCTTGAGCGCGTCCTCGTTGTTCGAGAGGTTGGGCGCAAAGCCTCCCTCGTCCCCCACCGCTGTGGAGAGCTTCCGGGAGTGCAGCACCTTCTTGAGCGTGTGGTAGATCTCAACGCCCGCTCTCATGGCCTCGCCAAAGTCCCCGAACCCCCATGGCTGGATCATGAACTCCTGGAAGTCCACCGTGTTGTCGGCATGCTTTCCGCCGTTCAAGATGTTCATCATGGGGCATGGCAGCGTCTTGGCCGCGGCTCCGCCCAGGTACCGATACAGAGGCAGGCCCGAGGCCTCCGCCGCAGCCTTCGCGACGGCCATCGAAACACCCAGGATGGCGTTGGCCCCGACGCGTCGCTTGTTCGGCGTGCCGTCCAGGCGATTCAGGGACTCATCGATCAACTCCTGCTCGCGGGAGTCCTTGCCCAGGAGGGCTGCCCTGATCTCATGGTTCGCGTGGTGCACCGCCTTGCCCACGCCCTTGCCCAGATACACCGACTTGTCTTCGTCGCGGAGTTCGCAGGCCTCGTGCTCGCCGGTGGAAGCCCCCGAGGGCACCGCTGCCCGCCCCACCACCCCATGCTCGAGCGTCACATCGACCTCGACGGTGGGATTGCCACGGGAGTCGAGGATCTGCCGGGCATGAACGTTCTGAATGGCAAATGACATGGTGTGCTCCCTGTGTGGGCCTGGGCCCGGGTCCTGCCTGAAGCGTACGGTCCCCCCCGGCGGACGTGACGGGCACAGGATGCTATCTTTGAGGGCGAGGGATTGCATGCCGAGCTCCAGCGAAGGATTCCAGCAACGCGCCGAGTCTCTCAGGGCGGACCTAGTCGCCCAGGGACGCCGCGTGCAGTCGATGCTCGAGGCCGCATTCCTGGCGCTCTTCGACCGCAACGCCGAGCGCGCCACGTGGGCCATCCGCGAGGAAGACTCCGTCGATGCGGCGGACGTGACGATCGAGAGGGCCTGCGTGGCGCTGCTCACCGACGCCACCCGCCAGGGGGCCGAGCTCGGCGAGCAGCAGCTCCGGGCCGTGCTGACCATCGTGAAAGTGAACAACGAGCTGGAGCGCGTCGCGGATGTCGCCAGCGAGATCGCGGCGATCACCGCCCGGGGGATCGCCGGCGCCACCGCCTTTCCGGACACGTTCCGCGTGATGGCAAACAGCGTCATCGGCATCCTGCGGGATACCAATGCCGCGGTTCATGGCAATGACACGGGCCTGGCGAACATCGTGCTCCAAAGCCAGCACACGGTCGCCGCCTTCAAGGACGCGGTCCTCAAGGCCGCGGAGCATCAGCTCGCCAACGGCGCCATCTCGACTGAATCCGCATTCCTGCTCCACGAGATCGCCAACCAGTGCGAGTTGATCGCTGACCACTGCACCAACATCGCCGAACAGGTGATCTACCTCACCACCGGCGCCATCGTGCGGCATATGGAATCGTCGTGGGTGCAGGTGCCCCAGAACAAGCCCGGCGCCTGAACCCCCGCTCAGACGTCCGCGTGACCCGACGACGCCCCCACGTTGAGCCCCCCGGCAGGCCCGACCCCGCGGAGCGCTTCCAACGCCCGCTCGATGTCCGCTCCGGTTACAAATGGCCCGATGCTGAGGCGGCAAGCACCGCCGCCCGCCGAGGTGCCGAAGGTCTCGTGCGCCAACGGCGCGCACGTCAGACCCGCCCGAGCGAGCACACCGAACCCGGATTCCAGCCCCGCGGCGACCTCCGCCGGTGACAGCACATCATGCACGAGAGCAAAAACCCCAACGCGCTGCGTGGCATCCGCCGGTCCAAGCAGGCGGAACCCTGAGAGCGGCCCCCCGTTCATCGCCGCCCACCCCGCATGGCGACAGCCCCCGGCGCGGAGCCCTTCCAACATCAGCCGAATCAGCGAGAGCTCGTGCGCCCGCATCGACTCCACTCCGTGATCCAAGAGCCACCGCACCGCCTCGCTCAGCCCCGCGATCCCGATCGTGTTGTGTGAGCCCGACTCGAACCGCTCGGGCATGCTCTCCGGCTGGCTCCGGGACTCCGACCATGATCCGGTCCCACCCTCCCGGGTGGTCGCCAGCAGCGATGCCGAACCCGGTCGAATGTACAGCCCGCCCGTGCCCTGCGGCCCAAGCAGCCCCTTGTGCCCCGGGAACGCGACGAAGTCCGCACCAACCGCGCGCACGTCCAGCGGCACGTGCCCGAGGGCCTGCGCGGCGTCAAACAGGATGGGCACCCCCGCCCGCCGGCAGGTCGCCGCGATCTCGGCTACGGGCTGAATCGTCCCCCCCACGTTGCTCGCCATGTTCACCGCCACCAGCGCCGTCACGCCATCGATCGCCCCGGCGATGCTCGCCGGGCTAACCAGCCCGGAAACCGGGTCCGCCGGCACGACCACCACCTCCACGTCCTCCGCCGCCAGCGCGTCCAGAGGCCGCAGCACGGAGTTGTGATCCATGGCCGTCGTGACGATCCGGATCCGAGTGCCGGGGCGGGATAGCCGCCACTGCCTCGCAACCCCCTTGATCGCAAGGTTGAGGGCGTCCGTCGTGTTCAGCGTGAAGACGATGTGCCCCGGATCTTCCGCATTCAGAAGGCCCGCCAATCGCTCGCGGCACCGCCTGATGATCGCCGCCCCCTCGCGGCTGGCCCTGTACTGCCCACGTCCGGGCGATGCCCCGACCTCCGTGCCGTACCGCAGCATCGCGTCGTACACGGCCCGAGGCTTCGGGAAGCTCGTCGCGGCGTTGTCCAGGTACAGCGTGCTCTCGTTCATGCCGCCCGCTTCCTTCGCAGCCGCGCCCGCCGACGCTTACTTCGGCGCCTTGTAAAAGGGCAGCGGAGCGACCTTCGCGGTCAGCACGCCCTTGCCCGTGTCGATCTCCACCGGGGTGCCGGAGGCCGAAAGCCCCACATCCAAGAAGCCCATGGCGATGCAGACCCCGAGCGTCGGTGAGGGGCACCCGCTCGTCACCGTGCCGACGTCCTTGCCGCCCTGCACAATCTTCATCCCCTGGCGGGCAGATCGCTTGCCGTCGAGAATGAATCCGGCCAGCTTGCGAGCGGGGCCGCCCGCATCGCGGGCCTTCACCAGTGCGTCCATCCCGATGAACCGGTCCCCGCCAGCGCCCTGGTCCTTGTCGAGCGAAATCGCAAAGTCGACGCCGCACGAGAGGGCGTTGATGTCCTCTCCCAGTTCGTGGCCATAGAGAGGCATGCCCGCCTCGGTGCGGAGCGTGTCACGCGCGCCCAGGCCCGCGGGCCTCAGCACCGCGGTCGGGGAGCCCACGTCCGCCCCCTGAAGCAGAAACTTCATCGCCATGCCCACCGATCCGGCGGGCAGGATTACCTCCACGCCGTCCTCTCCGGTATAGCCCGTGCGACTGACGATGATCTTGATGACCAGGAGATTCTTCACCGCAAATCGGTACTTCTTGAGCGTCGGGATTTCGCCGGAGTACTTGGAGATCAGCTCCATCACCTTCGGGCCCTGCAGAGCCACCATCGCCGTGCTCTCGGTCTGATCTTCGATCTTCACGGCCCAGTCGTTCGAGGACCGCACCGCCTCGAAGTGGGGCAGCAGCTTCGCACGGTTCGAAGCGTTCACCACGACCAGGAACTCATCGTCGTCCAGGCGATAGACGATCACATCGTCCTTCACGCCTCCCCGCTCGTTGCACACCAGCGAGTAACGGCACTGGCCGGGCTGCATGTCGGAGATCCTTCGGCTGCACACCCGCTCAAGCAGACGCCTCGCGTGCCTGCCCGCGAACTTCACCCGACCCATGTGCGAGACATCGAACAGCCCGCCGGAGCTTCGCACCTGCTTGTGCTCGTCGATCAGCCCGTAATAGGTGAGGGGCATCTCCCACCCTGCAAAGTCAACGAGGTTGGCCTTGTGCTCGACGTGAAAGTTGTACAGCGGGGTTCGGAGCAAGTGGCTCTCTCTCTCTCTGGCGCGGGCGTCAGCCGCCCGTCGCCTCAGGTGCGTGCGTGCCCTCAGGCGGAAGCCGCCCGCCAAGGCGCGTTGTCGATCAACCGGACCCCCCCCAGCCGGACCGCCCAGAGGATACGTCCTTCACGGGCCCCCGGGGGAAGAGGCAGGAGGGTCAACGGGTCGCGCACCGCGGCGTACTCGACCTCCGCTCCGCTCCGGGCGAGCGCCCGCGCCGTCGTCGCCTCAGCTTCCTCCCAGTTCCTCGCCCGCGATGCCTCCACGAAGGCCGCCGCAAGCCCGCCGGCCGCCCGCCTCGCCAACGGCAGCAACTGAGCGTTACGGCTGCTCATGGCCAGGCCATCCGCCTCTCGGACGGTCGGCACGGGCACGATCTCCACCCGCCTCCCGCCCCACGAGAGGCCCAGGGCCCGAACGACCTGCAACTGCTGCCAGTCCTTTTCGCCGAACATCGCGCACGTGGGGCCGGTGATCTCGAACAGCCGGTGGACCACCTGGCAGACGCCCGCAAAGTGCCCGGGTCGCCTCGCATCTTCCAGACCCGGCGACGTCGCGACAGCCGGCAGCGCGGGCGTGGGCGAAAAGTCGGGCTTCGGATACACCTCGTGCACCGCCGGTGCGAGCACGCAGGCCGCCCCGGCCTCGCGGCAGAGCGCGGCGTCCGCCTCGAGGCTCCGGGGATACCGCTCGAGGTCCGCAGGATCGTTGAACTGCGTCGGATTCACAAAGATCGTCACAATGCAGCCGGCGCCGAGGTGCCGCTCTCGGGCGAGCGCCGCCCCCGCCCGGATCAGGGCCGCGTGACCAGCGTGCAGTGCGCCCATCGTGGGCACCACCACGCACCCGCCTTCGAACGAGGCTCGGTACGCCCGGAAGTCACCCAAGGATGAGTGCAGTTTCACAAACGATCGTGGGGCGCTTCCCCCGGACTGTCAAGCGGGTCCCCCGGGACCGCCCCCGGGGCCTAGGCGGGCCTCCGCTGCGGGACCCGACCCATCAGCCAGCGGGTGATCGTCTCATCCGCCGGGGTTGGAAGCAGGTCCATCACGATCAGGTGGCTCGATTCCCCCGCATATGTGCACGATTTCACACGGCCGCACAGCAGCGTCGGCGTCGCGTCAAGCAGGTGCACCGCGAGCACCAGTACGCGGCCCTCGTACACCAGCCGCCGTGAGGAGATCGAGAGGTTCGCCCGACCCAGATGGGTCGTCGTGACCGCCCACGCGAGGCCGGGCCGACCCTTGTCGTCAAGCTCGGCGACGTCCGCATCGGCCCGGAACTGTCGCCCGTTCTCAAAGGGAGGTGGGCTCGCGGCGTTCCACGAAGCGCCCGCGGGGTTTGTGGTCGACGAGGGCATGCGGAACACCACACATCGGACAATAAGAGCGGATCCTTTGCCCGCTGGGCCAGGGGTGATAACGCCCGGCCTACGAACTACGCTCGAACGCGTGGATTCGAGCATCGAAACCTGGGCCCGTCGGCTGATCCGCCTCGCTCGGGGCACGCTGTGCGGCCCGGCGTGGGAACCCGGTGCTGCCACGGACATCAGGGCTGCAGAGCTTGAACGCCTCGCACCCGCAGGCCGCTACCCCGCCCTCCCACACCGTGCGGTCTTCGCTCGCGCCCTTCGCGTGGACCCCGGCCCGGCACCGCGTGAGCTCGCCAACGACGCCGTCTGGTGGTGGGCCCTTCAAGGCCCCGGCCCACCCCCGTCCCCGCCTCCGGGGCTGGGGCCGCTCCTCCCGCACCTTCAGGCAGAAGGTATCGAGACCTGGACGCAGGCCGAGCTCTCCGCGCTCCACGCGCTCTGGAACGCTTCCAGCCCCGGCGACGCTCTCCGCGCCCGATGCCTCAATGCCGCGGCGTGGCTCATCCGAGAGGTCCAACCGGACAACGCCACACTCCTCCCATGGGCGGCGCACGTGTTCGTCCTCGGAGCGCACACGGAGCTTCCCGGGCCGGAGGCACTCCACTATGCCGATACCCTGGTGCACAACACCATCGCCGGGGGCAGCCTCTCCTCCGCGCTCGCCGGGGCCATCCTCCTCGACGCGGCGCGGGCGCTTGGGGCGCCATGAGCCCGCACTTCCGACGCCCCGCGGGCTGCGAACAATCCGCCTTCGACCGGAGCACGACGTGACCAACGCCATCGAACTCCAGGGCATCCGCAAAACCTTCGGCCCGAAGGTCGCTGTGGACAGCCTCGACCTTGTCATCCCCGCCGGTCTCATGGTCGGCGTCATCGGCCCCAACGGTGCCGGCAAGACGACCACCATCCGCATGATCATGTCGATCCTCTTCCCCGACAGCGGGCGGCTGTCCGTGCTGGGCCGCGCCTCCGCGGTTGAAAGCAAGGACAGGATCGGCTACCTCCCCGAGGAGCGGGGCCTCTACAAGAAGATGCGTGTGGGGGCCTTCCTCACCTACGTCGCTCGCCTGAAGGGCGTGGACGCCGCCGGTCTGCACAGCCGCGTGAACGGCTGGCTGGAGCGGGTCGGCCTCGCGGACTGCGCCCGCAAGAAGTGCGAGGAACTCTCGAAGGGCATGCAGCAGAAGGTCCAGTTCGTCGGCACCATCATCCACGAGCCGGACCTCATCATCCTCGACGAGCCCTTCTCGGGGCTTGATCCGGTCAACTCCCGCCTGCTCACGGCACTCATCCGCGAGCAGCACGCCTCGGGGCGCACCATCCTCTTCTCCACCCACCAGATGAGTCAGGCGGAGGCACTCTGCGACCGGATCGTGATGATCCACCAGGGGAAGAAGGTGCTCGACAACACGCCCGAGGAAATCCGCTCACGGTTTGATCCCAGGGCCGTCGCCTTCCAGCCCGCGGGCGCGTTCACCAACGGCCCTCCCCCACACCCGGACATCGAGAGCTTCGAAGTGGCCCCGGGCCACATCCGGGCGCACCTCCGCGGGGGCGCGAGCCCCGGGGCCGTGGTCGCCGCCATCGCCGCCGCCATACCTTGCAACCGAATCGAGGTCGTGAGGCCCACCCTCGACGACGTCTTCGTCGACATCGTCACGCGGGGGCAATCCGGCGACCGTGCGGCCATTCTCGAATCGCTCCGTGGCAGCGGCGACGTGGGGGGTGACTGATGCTGAAGGTCTTCCACATCGCCGCACGTGACTTCAAGGCCACGGTCTTCACCAAGGCGTTCCTCATCGGCGCGCTGGTCCCCCCTCTCATCATGCTGGTGGCCATCCCGCTGGTCACGATGCTGGTGAAGAACGAGCCCCCGCCCGTGAAGGGCCGGGTGCGGGTCATCGATCTCTCGGGCGATGCCTCCGTCGCCCAGCGTGTCGGCGCCGCCCTCTCTCAGGAAGCGCTCCGCTGGTCCCGCCGGGACAGGCGCTGCAGGCCAAGGCCGTGATGGACGCGCAGGCGGACGCCGCGGCTCGGGGCGTTCCGGAACTCCTTCTTGTAACCGACCAACCGACGGACCCGGCTACGGACGTTGAAAAGGAAAAGGAACTGCTCCGCCCACGCTCGAACACGACGTCTCCCGACGCGGATCCCAAGACCGAGGCCCCGCTCGCACTCGTTGTGATCCGGGAGCACGCCGTGAAGCCGGGTCCGGATGGCACGCTCGAGGGGTTCGACCTGTTTGTAAGGCCAAAGGTCGACATTCGGGTACAGGGGCTCCTTCGCCAGCAGGTCCGGCGCGCGGTCGTGGACGCGCGACTCGCCGCCGCGGGGCACGACCCGGCGAAGATGGCCTCGCTCCTGCGGCTCGACGCTCCCGCCGCCGTGGAAATGACCGACTCGGGTGAGAAGAAATCCAGTGAACTCCGCCAGATCCTGGTGCCCCTCGCGTTCATGAT
>QWIH01000068.1 GCA_021405315.1 Leptolyngbya sp. PLA1 | reverse complement strand
CCGCCGCGCCCGCCCCCCCCACCGCCGCCGCCGAGCGCGATGGTGGCCGCGGAGGTGATGCCCCGGTCCGCCGCGGTCTCGTAGAGCTCGCCGCCCAGGAGCGTGATGCTGATGGTGACGTCGCTCTTCTGGTAGTCCATGAAGCGGTGGTGGAAGCGAACGTTGTTGGAGAGCCAGGCGGAGTAGACGCCGCTGGCCTCGTGGGTTGAGTGAGAGGCAACCTCGCCGGGGGTGGGCAGGTCCTTCATGAGGGTGTCGGCGCGGGCGGATTCTGCTTCCTGTTCGGGCTTGGCCTTGAGGGCCTCGGTGCCGATCTTGAGGAGGTCCGCGTCGCTGGGCGGGTTGTCCATCGCGGGGAGCTGTGCGGCGAACATGACGTTGGTGGGGTCGAAGGTCGTGGCGAACCAGGCGGCGCACTCGGAGGCGGTGATGGTGGGGAAGATGGCCTTGCCCAGCTCGAGCTGCTGAGCGGAGGACATGACGGGCTCGCCCGCGGCGACGGCGTTGTTCATCCGCGTGATGAACGCGCGGGCGGGGAGCGTGGCTTCCTGTTCCGCGGACTCCTCGAAGTTCGAGATGATGTTCTTGCGGGCTTCCTCGATCTCGCGATCGGTGAAGCCGAAGGCGCGGGCCCGCTGGACTTCGAGGGCGAGGCGTTCGAGCATCGGCTTCCACTTGTCGCGCTCGCCGCTGGCGGTCGCGGTGATCGTGCGCATGATGCCCGGGTCGTTGCCGGCCCCTGCGAAGGCCATCTGGAACTCCATGCCGCCCTGGTTGACCTTGTCGGACATGCGGCGGTTGAAGGCGGTGGTGGCGAGGTAGCCCACCCACTCGTCGCGCAACTGGGGCACGGTCACTGACGGGGCGAGGGGCTTCTCGACCTTCTGGATCGTGACGCTGGCGCGGGTGAGTTCCGGGTCGGTGTACACGACGCCGAAGCTCTGGGCGTAGGGCGTCACGCCCGCGTCCTCATCGATCGGCGCCGGCTTGGCGGGGCCGGGCTGGCTGAACGACTTCCCGATCTGCTCGATGACCTCGGACGGCGGGCAGTCCGCCACGACCAGCACGGTGGTGTTGGCGGGCCCGTACCACTTCGCGTAGTAGTCGGCGAAATCCTGACGAGTCACGGACTTGATGGACTCCTCGGTGCCGATGGGCAGACGCTTGGAGAATCGCGAGCCCGGGGCGGACCGCTCGATCAGGAACTCGCCGGCCCGCTGCTGGGCGCTCTTCCGGCTGGTGCGTTCGCCCAGGATCACCCCCCGCTCGGACTCGATCTCCGCCGGGAGGAGCAGCATGCGACTGTTGACATCGGAGAAGAAGAGCAGGCCCTTGGCGAGCGTCTCTGCCTTCGTGTTGGGGAGGCTCAACTGGTAGGTTGTCTGCTCGAAGGACGTGAAGGCGTTCTGGTCACGGCCGAAGGTCATCCCCAGGCTCTCGAAGAACGGAACCACGGAGCCGGGGGGAAAGTTCTCGGTGCCGTTGAAGGCCATGTGCTCGAAGAAGTGCGCAAGCCCGCGCTGGCTGTCGCTCTCGTTGAGCGAACCGGACGAGACGTGCATCCACATGACGGCGCGGCCCGGGGGCGTCGCGTGCTGCATCACCATGTACTTCAGCCCGTTGTCGAGCGTGCCGGAGACGATCCGGGGGTCCGTCGGCAGGGGCTGGGCGCCGGCGAGCGAGGCCAGAGCGGCAACAGCGGACAGGAATGCGACGCGGATCGCGGTGCGGGGCATCGTGAGGCTCCTTGATCGGATGCGCAAGTGTACATCAAGGCGGCGGCCTCAGATAGGCCGAGTTGGTGCGGATGCGAAGCCGCATTCCGGACATGTCCGCAGACCCTTCTCGTCGGCGACTGCCCCCCGCAGGTCGTAGCGGCAGTTCGGGCAGAGGCCGGCCTCGGACCTTCTCATCCGTTCCTGGGCTTTGAGCGTCAGCGCGAGACGGATCATGCCGAGGACGATCATGCCGATCGCCCCGACAGCGGCGAGGTCCGCGAGCGGACCCCACCAGACCAGCGTGGTGGATTCGACCCCGCCCCGCGCGACCAGAGAGGCGTACGTCGCCGACCCGCGGCGTTTGAACCAGTCCGCGAAGACGGCGCGGGCGAGCGCGGCGTCGGAGGCGGGCACCTTGCCGCCCGAGAGGGGTCTGATATCGACGAGCGAAGCCTCCCGCAGGAGCCACGGCCCCCAAAGGCCGACGACACGCCTCTGGTGGGCAAGGTCGGCCACGAGCACGCGTCCGGGCGGCTGGCTGACGAGCGCGGCGAGGGCGTCGCCGCTCATGTCATCGTCCACGGCGCGCCAGGAGTCGGCGGCATCACGCACGAGAAAGACCTTTGCGACCGGCCCGTTGGGCCAAGGAGGCGGGCACCGCGTCGTGAGCCTCGCCGCGATCACCGTGGGGCCCGGAAGAGACTCGGGGACGAACCACCACTCGGCGAGGAGGACGGCCGCCGCGAGAGAGACAACCCGAAGCGACGCGAGCGCCAGCCCCCACCGAAAGAGGCGGTGGTGCAGCCGGGGCCGCCCTGCATCGTGGGGCCTGACCATCGGGCCAGCGTACGCCCTGCCTTACACTGGGGCATGGCCGATGCGAGGAACGCCCCGGAGTCACTGAGCGCGGTGGACGTGAGGCACGTGGCGCGTCTTGCGCGTCTGCGCCTCTCTGACGGGGAGGTGGAGGCGTATCGCGAGAGACTCGCGGCGGTGGTGGGCTACGTCGATCGGCTGCGGGGTTTGGATCTCTCCGGTGTTGAGCCGCTGTCGGCGGCGCCGGTGAGCGTGGCGAGCCTGGGGCCGGACGACCCGGGGCCAACGCTCTCGCCCGGCTCTGTGACGGCGATGGCACCGGAGTCGCACGACGGCTTCGTGCGGGTGCCCCGCGTGATGGACGGCGGGGAGGGCGGCGCGTGATCAGGGGCCTCTCCGATGCAACCTCGATCGTCCGTGCGGTGCACACACGGGAGACGTCGGCGCGTGATGTCACCAGCGCGGCCCTGCGCGCTCTCGGGGCGGTGGAGCCGCGCCTCCGGGCCTTCCTGTGCACGTTCGAGTCTGAGGCGCTGCGGGCGGCGGACCTGGTGGACGCGCGCGTCGCGAAGGGCGAGCGCCCGCCGCTCGCCGGCGTGCCCGTCGCCATCAAGGACAACATCTGCCTGGGGCCGGACCTGTGCGCGCGCGGCGACGGGCTGGGCTACGGCGGCACGACGACCGCGGGCTCGCGCATCCTGGCACGGTACCGTTCGCCCTTCACCGCCACGGCGGCCCAGCGGCTGATCGACGCCGGCGCCATCGTGCTGGGCAAGACGAACCTGGACGAGTTCGGCATGGGCTCGTCGACCGAGCACTCCGCGTTCGGCGTGACGCGCAACCCGTGGGACACCGATCGAGTGCCGGGGGGCAGCTCGGGCGGGTCGGCGGCGGCGGTGGCGTCGGGCGTGTGCCCGATCGCACTGGGTTCCGACACCGGAGGGTCCATCCGACAGCCCGCGGCGCACTGCGGCGTGGTGGGGCTGAAGCCGACGTATGGCCGCGTGTCGCGCCTGGGACTCATCGCGTACGCGAGCTCGCTGGACCAGGTCGGCCCGATCGCTTCGAGCGTCGCGGACGCGGCGCTGTGCCTCCAGGCCATCGCGGGGCATGACGGGGGTGACGCCACCTCTGCCCGCGAGCCGGTGCCGGATTACTCCGCGCGGCTGGAGGACAAGCCTCAGCGCCTCGTGGTCGGCGTGCCGGGGCAGGCGCGGAGCGGCGCGAACAGCCCGGAACTGGCGGACGCGTTCGAGGCATCACTCAACCTGCTGCGTGGCCTGGGTGCGGAGATCGTGAGCGTGGACATCCCGATGCTCGACCACGCGATCGCCGCGTATTACGTGCTCGCGCCGGCGGAGGCCTCGTCGAACCTGGCACGCTACGACGGCGTGCGGTACGGCACCCGCGCGAACCTCTCACCTCAGGAGGGCCTGCGGGATCTGTACGAGCGCTCGCGGAGCGAGGGCTTCGGCGAGGAGGTGAAGCGGCGGATCATGCTGGGAACCTACGCACTCGCCGGCGGGTACTACGAACAGTACTACGCGACGGCGACCAAGGTGCGGCGTGTGCTGCGCGAGGCCTTCGGGCGCGCGCTCGCGACATGCAGCATGATCGCGACGCCCGCGACGCCCGGACCCGCGTTCAGGATCGGCGCCAAGACCGCCGACCCGCTGGCGATGTACCTCGAGGACGTGTACACCGTGGGGGTGAACCTCGCGGGGCTGCCGGCGGTCAGTGTGCCGATGGGGTGCACGAGCGGGCCGGGCAAGCCCCTGCCGCTGGGGCTGCAGTTGATCGGAGCGCCGTTGCAGGAAGCGTCGCTGCTGCAGGCGGCGGCGATGTTCGAGCGGGCGCGGGGGCCGCTGACGCACAGGCCGGAAGTCACCGCGATCTGAGGGCGCCATGCGACCGCGGCGAGCCTGCGGTCAGGCCCTCATATAGAGGTGTACCGCCATCTGGCGGTAGACATGCGTCTCCGGCCCCTTGGCGCCGGGGATGCGCAGGTCGACATCAATCATCACGGGCTGCGGGGCTGCTGACTCCGGCGCGGACGCCTCCGCGTTGCGTCCTTCCGGTTCGTCCGCATCGTCCGGCTCGGTGGGCGCGATGGGTGTCCGTCGCTTCGAGCGCCGGCCATCGATCTCGTCTCGAAGGCGCTGCTTCCAGTCGTCGCGCTTGGGCTTGCGACGACGGACCTCCGGTGTCGGCGCGGCGGCCTGCGCCGTCGCGGGGTCCGGGTGGCGCAGGGGCCAGGGGGTGCGGAGCACGAGGAAGCCGTCTGCGTCGAGCAACTGCACGAGCGCACCGACCTGGGCCAGGACGCGGCGGCAGGAGGTGGGCTCTTGCATGAGCGGGTAGGGCGGGTCGAGGAAGGCAAGGTTGAGCGGGCGCGGAGAGCGTGCGAGGGCGCCGGGGCCCAAGGCATCACCGCAGACCACTTCGACGCGGTCGGCGCAGTTGAGGAGGGCGACGTTGGCGCGGAGCAGGTCGGCCATGTCGCGGTCTTTCTCGACGCAGACGACGCGCGCGGCGCCGCGGCTGGCGCACTCGAGGCCGATGGAGCCGGTGCCCGCGAAGCCGTCGAAGACATTGGCGTTCTCGAAGCGGCCACGCAGAAGGGAGAAGAGGGACTCCTTGACGCGGTCCGGGATCGGTCGCGTGGTCTGGTCGTCGGGCGGGGAGTAGATCTTTCGGGAACGGAAGTCGCCGGCGATGATGCGCATCGGGAGATGGTACGAAGCGATCAGAGCGGAGGCGGGGCTATTCGGGGCACCCGCCTCCGGCGATGGTGTGGACGAGGGCGAGGAGGTCGTCCTGGTCTTCGTTCCCGTCGCGGTTGTAGTCGGCGAAGCGCCCGGTGGGGTTCTCGCCCCCGGCGAGGACGTTGGCGAGGTACCAGACGTCGTCCTGGTCGGTGTTGCCATCCCAGTTGAAGTCGCCGTCGCAGTAGGGGATGTCGGGGGGTTGGACGCGGAAGCGAACCAGGGTGTCGCGTGATTCCCAAGCGGACTGTGCGTTGGCGCGAACGTTCCATGGGCCATCTCCGTGGATTGGGAATCCCTGACCCACGGCGAGCCAGTAGACACCACCCGAGAGATTTCCCTGCTGACCTCGATACGGCATGCCCGCCTCGTACTCCTCCCCGTTGTGGTTCGGACGTGGGCGCGGGTCGGTCAGCCCATAGCTCGCGTGTACAGAGTTGTTTGGGCCGTTCCAGTACGCCTCCGCGATCGGGCCACCATGCTCGTCATATTGTACGATGAACGGGTAGTACAACTCGTTCGGCATCCAGTACGGCCCGTAGAGGAACGTGCCGTAGTCCACGAAGCCGGCGCTTGCGGTCACTGCGGGCAGTTCGATCCTGAACCACTGGATATCGTCCGCGAAGCGAAGGTGAACCTCGACTTCGAATGATTCGGCGCGGTCTGTGTGCCGCCCCAGATCCGTGAACTCGGTCGGTTGGGCCACGGCGGTCGCCAACACCATCGTCGAACTTATCGCGCACAGCACCTGTCTCAGGGGCATCCGCCACCTCCGACATAGTGGAGCAACGCCGTCACGTCATCCTGGTCGGCGTTTCCATCATGATTGAAATCGAGGTCCGTGCAGGTGGGGTTTGGCCCCCCCGCGACCGCCAGAATAAGGTACTCCAGATCGTCCTGGTCCTGGTTGCCGTCGCGGTTGTAGTCCCCATCGCAGCATTGACATCCCGAGACCCATACGACTCTCAGGTCATCGACTCCACCCTCCAGCACGCTGTCTGGCGGCTGGTCGATGAACGAGAAGCGAACCTTGGCCCCCTGCCCCATGCTCACAAGCGTGTCATCGACCCGTACTCGCCGCCGTTGCCAGCGAGGCGCCGAACTCGCGGGGGAGAGCGTGTCGATCGTGACCGGCCCCAGCCCGCCGCGCACCCACTCAACAACCACCTCCACATCCGTGGCTGCCGCGTTCTCACTCACATACCACACCCAGTACTCCACCACGGCGGAAGTTCCCTGCGGGACGTCGATGCTCGGCGATTCAAGCACGACTCCGGGCGCAGGGGCATCGACATCATCCGCTCCGGGGCTGGCACCAGGAGTTCCTGGTAGACGGTCCTCGGTCACCCAGCACGCGGTGCTGGCAACCCCGGCGTCGCGGGTTGGCTGGACCTCGCCACCCACGGGGTCGCGCCGCTCCCATCGCCCAGCGCCCGAGAAGCTCCCAGTCCACCCTGACCCACTTTCCATACTGAACTGTTGGTCGGCCACATCACCTGCGATTATTGGGAACCCGGGCCACTCCGAGGTCGTGCCGCTCGCGGTGGCCTCAAACCTGATGTCCCAAGACTGCCGACAGGCGCCCGGCCGTAGCGTGACGCTATAGAAGCCCGGGTCGCCCGGTGTCATCGCAGCGTCAAGGTCGATCCCCCCGCCGCAAGGATTCGCTCTGGCCCACAGGTCGGTCAGCACGCCGTTTGGTGAGACTGCGAGTACCTCCAAGACTGTGGCGGCACACGTCTCGACCGCGACCGGGAGGTCGTCAGGAAGGAAGAGGCTGACCTGCCCCGCAGGTGGCAACTGGAAGTTCTCGCAGACGGCCGCGGCCCCACTTCCGACCGCGTTGCCTGGAGGGCTGGCGGCGTTAACACCCAACCCCCGGGCCGCGAACCCCTCCCAAAGCCGACGCTGGTGAACTCCCCCGTTTCGGACGAGGTCCGCCTGGAGGATCGCATCACGGGCCTGGATGAAGTTTGCCACGGGCGGATCGAGCTTCATCCCCTCGACGACCATCTGCATGAGTGCGTCATTGGCGCTCCAGCCCATATCCAGCGCGAGTCGCGCGCGTGCGTGAATCAGCGTCGTCGCCCAGATCTCGGCAAGTCGATACTTGTCCAGACGATCTGCGGTGCTGACGTTCGGGTTCTTTGGCTCTGGATATGTGTAAACCTGCTGTTCGCACGGCGGAGACCCTGCGGATGTGCGCGTGAAGCCGAACGTGAGCGGGTTCTTTGCAAAGTCTGCGGAGTACGGGTACAGCCGTGCGCCGAAGTAGTACTGGTCTCGGTCGGTCGCGCTCTTTCGCGCCGGATACGAGAACACGGGGTACGACGCGTTCAAATCGTCGCCGAGTCGTGCCGTCAGTGCGACTGCGAAGTAGTCCCCCCAACCTTCAAAGAGCCCCGGTGCGTGGCTCCCGCGGTTCAATAGGCCGACGTGCAATCGCACAGACATCGCGTGCGTGAACTCGTGGAATGCTACGGTTCTGTCGAGGGCCGCTGACACATCGGCGAGCGGGTCCGGCTGGTCCATGTAGTTGAGGTTGATGACCGGTGGGTTCGGCCCGTCTTCCGGAACCAGACCTGCCACCGCCGCGGTGCCATAGGCCCCAGCGTTGATATTCACCTGAACTTCCATCGCATCTCCGCCAGCACCTAACCCCGAGAAGTTCTGACGCTGGAAATTCCCTGCCGCCTCCTCAAACCCAAAGCCCGCCATTCGATCGTGCCACTCATTTGCGGCAACAAGAGCCTGGACGATCGCCGCATCGCGGACAGCGTCAACGATGGGGCCGGGGAGGACCGGCGCCGGCGTGTCGAACACTCTACCCGACCCGAGGAGTGTCTTTCTCAATCCTCCGTACAGTCCGACGACACGGACGTTGTTGCCGCAGGTTTGAGTCACCGCACCGGCATGGTCTGAACAGTGTGGATAGCCTTGCTGCGGGTTCTCATTCGGGTCGTACCACACATCATTGATCCACCCGTACGGGGACCACGGCAGAACATCCCCAGACTCTGCCGTGACCAGCGAGCGCCAGTCGTTAATCGGGGTCCCGGCGTTCCCCCCACTGCAGTTATCGATCTGCGGCAGTTGCGCCCGCATTTCGCACTCTGAATCAATGCCAGCGTCCGGTCGGGTCGCCAGCCCCGGCGTGCCCGGCACGGGCGAATCGTCCGTGTACACCCGGTACGTCACCGGCTCCGGCTGGCAATCGTGCATCGTCAGGTCGTGCGTGCTCAGCACCGACAGGTCCGAATGCTTCACCATGCACTCCCACGCCGCCTCGTCCTGGCTCGGGTTGCTCGGCAGGCGCACCACCCACGCCTGCACCAGTTCGCCCGCCGACACAGGGTGCAGCACGCTCCGCACCCACAGGGCCGTCTCGCCCGCGCCTTGGAACGCGTGGCCGTCCTTCCAATCGAACGCGCACACCGCCTCCGGCGCGATGAGGTTCACAATGTCCGCGATGCGGTTGTCGTTCACCCCGTCGCAC
>QWIH01000026.1 GCA_021405315.1 Leptolyngbya sp. PLA1 | reverse complement strand
ACCCCACGGGCCGCGATCCGGACTTTGACGGCGACGGGAACGTGAACCAGGACGACGTCCAGGCCCTCGTCAACACCATCGGCGGCGGCGGGTGCCCGTAGGAGCGTTCACCCGAGGTTGCCTCACGCGTTCACGACCCGGCCCTCGCTCGCGAGCGCGGCTTCGCGCACGCTCTCGTGCATGGTCGGGTGCGCGTGGACGGTGCAGATGAGTTCCTCGGTGGTGGCCTCGAGGCGGCGGGCCAGGGAGAGCTCGGCGATGAGTTCGGTGGCCTGGTCGCCCATGATGTGGGCGCCCAGGATTTCGCCCCGGGGCAGGCCCCGGATGATCTTGGTGAAGCCGTCGGTGTGGGCGGCGGCGATGGCCTTGCCCAGCGCGGTGAAGGGGAAGGTGCCCACGGCGTAGTCCTTGCCCTTGACCTTGCCCTGCGCGATGAGGGCCTGCTCGGTCATGCCGACGCTGGCGATCTGGGGCTGGCAGTAGGTGCAGCCGGGGATGATGGTGTAGTCGATGGGGTGGGGCTCGTGGTGCTTCTTGGGGTCCTTGCGCCAGGCGAGGCGCTCGACGCAGATGGTCGCCTCGTCGCTGGCGACGTGCGCGAGCCAGGGCGGGCCGATGACGTCGCCCACGGCGTAGACGCCGGGGAGGTTGGTCTTGTAGTCGATGGGCTCGCTCTTGGTCTTTCCCGGGATGTAGTCGGTGACGATGTGGCCCGTCTGGTCCATCTTGAGGCCGAGCGACGCGTCGCACAGGCCGTCGGTCCGGCCCTTGACGCCCACGGCAAGGAGGACGCGGTCGGCCTCGATGGTTTGCTTCTTGGAGTCGTCGGCCTTGCCCTTGCCGTCGGGCCCGACGACCCACGGGGCGACGGTGACCTTCACGCCGGAGGCGTTCTTCTCGATGGCGGTGGTGGTTGTGGAGGTGAGGATGTTGAAGCCGTGCTTCCTGTAGAGCTTTTCGATGGCGGCGGAGACATCCTTGTCCTCGACGGGGACGAGGCGGTCCATCATCTCGACGATGGTGACCTCGGTGCCCATGGAGTGGTAGAAGTAGGCGAACTCCATGCCGATGGCGCCGGCGCCGACGACGACGAGCTTCTTGGGCTGCTGCTTGTTGAACATGGCCTCACGCGCGCCCCAGATGCGGTCGCCGTCGAAGCGGGCGAAGGGCAGGTCACGGGCGACTGAGCCGGTGGCGACGATGACGTGCTCGGCGGTGATGGTCTCGACGGTCTTGCCCGGGGTGGCCGGGGCGCTGGTGAGCTCTTCCTGAACGGTGCATTCCTGGAGGTCGATGGTGACCTTGGACTTACCGGCAAGAGACTCGGCGCGGGTGATCTTGCCGCTGCCCACCAGGTGGGTGATCTTGTTCTTCTTCATGAGGAACTCGATCCCCTTGTTGAGCTTGGAGGCGACGTCGCGGCTGCGGCCGATGACGCGGTCCCAGTCGAACTCGACGTTGCCGGCGATCTTGAGGCCCCAGAACTGCTGGGAGTCCTTGGACTTGATCTTCTCCATGAGCTCGGCGTTGGAGAGGAGGGCCTTGGAGGGGATGCAGCCCCAGTTGAGGCAGACCCCGCCCAGCTTGGCGCGTTCGATGATGGCGGTGGAGAAGCCGAGCTGGGCGGCGCGGATGGCGCCGACGTATCCGGCGGGCCCGCCGCCGATGACCACCACATCAAAGTGCCGATTCGCCATGGAGCAGTCCTTTCGAAGAAGAGAAGGGAGCGACTATAGGAACCGGGGGGCGGCTTTTGGCGGGACGGAGCGCCGGGTAGCATGAGGGCATGTTGACCGCGATCTTGACGTGCGTGCTTGGGCTGCAAGGGGTTGGGGATCGGGCGCCCGCCATCGAGCGGGAGGGCGCGATTGCCCGCTGGGACGAGGGCCTGCCGCTGGGCAACGGGCTGTTCGGCGTGCTGGCGTGGGGGGGCGACGGCGTGGTTCGGCTCTCGCTGGACCGGGGCGACCTGTGGGACACCCGCGTGCCGGAGACGTTCCGCGAGCCCGGTTGGACGTGGGCGAACATGATCGCGCTCAAGCAGGCGAAGAATCACAAGGAGCACCAGCGGCTGTTCGACGTGCCGTACGACACGATCCCGTATCCGACGAAGCTGCCCACCGCCCGTGTGGAGTTCTCGCTGCCCGGGAGGACCACGGTTACGAAGTGGTCGTTCCGCCCGGGTGACACGTGGGCGCGGCTGGAGCGGGAGGAGAAGCTCGAGGGTGACGCGGTGGCGCTGGGCTCGATGGAGCTGGTGGTGCATGAGACCGAGCCGCTCGTGACCATCGCGCCGCTCGTGAGCGGCACGACGGTGACGCTCGTGAGGCCGGCGGGGCTGGACAGGCTGGGGTACGAGGCGCCGCGCAGGGGAGAGGAGGGCGGGCAGCAGTGGTTCGTTCAGCGCACGCTCGAGGGTCTGGAGTACGCGGTGGTGGTGGGCGTGGGGGAGGGCAGGCCGCCGCACCCCGGGCAGCCGTTCAGGAGGACGCTGGCCGCAGCGGTGAAGACCAGCGCGGAGTGCGCGGACCCTCTCGCGGAGGCGCGGGCGCTCGTGGCCAAAGCGGTGGACGCGTACGGCGAGGGCGGCAGGCTGAGGAGGCCATCCGCGGCGACGCGTGCGGCGTTTGACACCTCGGGGGTCTCGCTCCCGGACGCGGCCATCCAGCGCCAGTACGACCTGTGCAAGCACCTCTATGTCTCGGGCTCGAAGCCGGGCACGCCACCCATGCCCTTGCAGGGCGTGTGGACGGCGGACGAGGGGGGACTCCCGCCCTGGAAGGGCGATTACCACAACGACCTCAACACTCAGATGACGTACTCCGCGTATGCGACGGCGGGGCTCTTTCAGCAGGGCGCGTCGTGGGTGGACTTCAACATGAAGCTGCGTCCCCGGTACCAGCGGTTCGCGCGTGAGTTCTACGGCGTGGAGGGGCTGGTGGTCCCGGGCGTGATGGGCATCGACGGCGCGCCGCTGGGAGGCTGGGGGCAGTACTCGCTCTCGCCCACACACACCGCGTGGATCGCGGGAAACATCTATTGGCACTGGCGCTACACGCTGAACCGCCAGAGGCTGGAGCGGGACTGGTACCCGTGGTGCAAGGACGCCGCCACGGCCCTGCGGGCGATCGGGAAGGTGAACGAGGACGGGGTGTTCAGGCTGCCCCTCTCGACGAGCCCGGAGATCGGGGACAACGGGTACGGCGCGTGGCTGGAGCCGAACAGCAACTACGACCTGTCACTGGTCCGGTTCCTCTTCGCGGCGTGCGCGGAGATGGCCGCGGAGCTGGGCCTGAAGGAGGACGAAGCGCAGTGGCGGGCGGCGCTCGCCGCGTGCGAGCCTCTGCACGCGGACGAGGAGACCGGCCTGATGCTGAACGCCACGCGGAGGCTGGAGGGGAGCCACAGGCACTTCAGCCACGCGATGGCGGTCTGGCCCCTGGGCACGATGCATGTGGAGGGAAGCGACGCCGACCGGCGGACGATCGAGCGGACGATCCAGAGGTTGGAGTCGCTGGGCACCTCGGAGTGGTGCGGGTACTCGTTCGCGTGGATGAGCGCGATGGCGGCCCGGGCCGGGCGGGGCGACCTTGCCGGGGAGTATCTCTCCAAGTACCTGTGCTTCACGGGGCCCAACGGATTTCACCTGAACGGCGATCAGTCCGGCACGGGGCTGTCGAACTTCACCTACCGACCTTTCACGCTGGAGGGCAACTTCATGGCAATGCAGGCGGTGCACGAGATGCTGCTGCAGAGCTGGGGCGAGGTGGGCACCCCGGGATCCGGCGTGGTGCGGGTCTTCCCGGCGGTGCCGGATAGGTGGCAGAACGTGTCGTTCCGTGGCCTGTGTGCCGAGGGCGGCGTGCGAGTGTCCGCGGAGCGGAGGGAGGGGGTCACGCGGTGGGTGGAGGTTGCCGCGATACGCCGCACCACGTTCCGGCTGCGCGACCCGTTCGGCGGGAAAGGCTCGTGGTCGATGAAGACCGATGGAGGCGGACGGGACATCGTGGTGACCCTGGGCCGCGGTGAGGTGCTCAGGGGCGAGCGCCGAGAGTGAGCGAGCTGGCTGGTACACTCGGGGCATGAGGCACGGTGCGACAGGCGTTCGGTGGATGCTGGCCCTGGCCGCGGGCACGCTCGCGGGGTGTGCGGGGCCGGCGGCGCAGCCCGGGCACGCGCCGGCGGATTTCTCGGTCTCGGTTGAGGTCAGACAGGACGCGACCGGCCTGGACCCCGTCTGGCTGATCGTGATGCCGGGGGGCGAGATGTTCGGCGCCCGGGGCGACCGCACCGCCAAGAGCCCGTCGCCACCTCTGATCCGCACGCTCTCGCGGCGAGAAGTGGACGAGGTGTGGACGCTGACGGACGCGACCGGCGTGTGGGCGAGTGCGCCCGTGCCCGGCGTGTCGGACGCACCCTCGCGCGAGGGCGACACGGGCGGGGTGATTGTCTCTGCTTCGGGCGCGCGGGTGAGGCGAACGGTGCGCTTTCAGCCGGTGACGCCTGAAGCCCTCGCACTCACGAGAAGGCTGCGGGCGCTGGCGTGGGCGGACTGACGCGCGAATGGGAACCCGGGGCCAATGACCCCGGGAACCCTCTCCCCTCCCATGCTCGACGGTGCGGGCTCGGTCTTCCGGGCGCGAGCGGCGCCGGCCTGGGAATCACCCCGGCGCGGAGGGGGCGCCGGGGCGGATGGCTGCAGCGGCGTGCCCCGGGCGCGTGAACAGACCGTGGCGGGCGCCGTGCGTGCGTTCCGATAAACACGCCGCGGGGCCGGCATGGCCTCGGGGCGCTGTGCGCGATGTCAATCGTGCAGGGGTGGCTGGGTGGGAGCGGGGCTGGAGCGAAGCGTGTGAGGCGTGAAGGGGGCTTGCGGCGGGCTGAGGCTGAACGTGAGTGATCGAAGGACTTTCGAGCGGGTGACCGCTGTGGGATGGGTGCGAACCCGGGGCTGTACGCAGGGGCGTCGGCGCGGTTGCAGGTATCAGGCCGCGCGGTTCATAGGATGGGGCATGAGCGAGTCCCCGTACGACCGATACTCATCGCCCCTGGCCAGCCGCAACGCAAGCGAGGAGATGCTTCGGCTGTGGTCGCCCCGGCAGAAGTTCAACACGTGGCGGCGGATCTGGCTGGCGGTGGCGGAGGCGCAGCACGAACTGGGCCTGCCTGTTACGAAGGAGCAGGTGGAGGAACTACGGGCGGTGGTCAGCCGCCCGGGCGGGATCACGGACGGGGAGATGAAAGCCGCGGAGAAATACGAGCGCGAGCTGCGGCACGACGTGATGGCGCACGTGCACGCGCTCGGGGACAGTTGCCCGAGGGCGAAGGGGATCATCCACCTGGGGATGACGAGCCAGGATGTGGTGTGCAACGCGGACTTGGCGATCATGCGGCACGCGTGTGCGCTTGTGGCATCCAAGACGCTCCGGGTGATACTGTCGCTCTCGGACTTCGCCGAGAGGACGAAGGCTCTCCCGGCGCTGGCGTTCACGCACTATCAGCCGGCGCAGCCCATAACGGTGGGGCGTCGGGCGGCGCAGTGGGCGAGCGAGCTGGAGTTGTGCCATCGTCGGATCGACTCCGAGGGGTTCTCGTCGCGGGCGAAGGGGTTCCGGGGCGCCACAGGCACCCAGGCGTCGTACCTCACGCTGTTCGGGGGTGAAGGGGGGACGGTCGATCGGTTCGAGGGGGTGCTTCGGGGGCGGGGCTTTGGCGTTGCGGATGACGACATCTTTGCGCTCACGACGCAGACGTATCCCCGGGTTCATGACTGCTTCGTGCTCGCGGACCTCGCGGCCACGGCTGCCGTTCTGCATCGGGTCGCTACCGACATCCGCCTGCTCTCGAACCGCAAGGAACTCGACGAACCGTTCGAGACGAAGCAGATCGGCAGCAGCGCGATGCCCTACAAGCGCAACCCGATGCGGTGCGAGCGGATCTGCGGCCTCACGCGGTTCGTGATGAACCTGGTCGGCAACGCGTACGACACCGCCGCCACGCAGTGGCTGGAGCGGACGCTGGACGACTCGTCGAACCGGCGGCTGTCGCTCCCGGAGGCGTTTCTCGCGCTCGACGGCGCGCTGGATCTCATGCACAACGTGGCGAGCGGCCTCATTGTCCACGAGGCGATGGTGCGCAAGAACCTCATGGCCGAGTTGCCGTTCATGGCCACGGAGAACATCCTGATGGCGTGCGTGAAGCTGGGCGGGGACCGGCAGCACTACCACGAGCTGATCCGCGTCCACGCCCAGGCCGCGGGGCTGCGCGTGAAGCAGGAGGGGCTGGAGAACGACCTGCTCGATCGGCTGAAGGCAGACAAGCACTTCTGGTCCGGGGCTCGGGGCGGGCCGCTTTCGGCCGAACTGGATTGGGATGGGGTGATGGACCCGATGAAGTACGTCGGGCGGAGCGTGGAGCAGACCGAGCGGTTCATCCGGGACGTGGTCGAGCCATTGAGGGCGCAATACGGCGAGGCGATCGCGGGGCTGGACGAGAGCGGGCCAAGGGTCTGAGGAGGGGCGTGTGCTTGCGAGAATCCTGCCGACGTTGGAGAGGACACCGGGCGTGATGCGGGCCCTGCTGGAGGGGCTGCCGGACGACGCGGTGCGGGGCAACTACGGCCCGGGCACGTGGAGCGCGTACGAGGTTGTGGGGCACCTGATCATCGGCGAGCAGCTTGACTGGATCCCGCGGGCGCGGATCATCCTGGCGCACGGCACGTCGCGCGCGTTTGATCCGTTCCCGCACGATGCGACGATCAGGCCCGAGAGCGGGCGGAGCCTGGCGGACCTGCTTGATGAGTTCGAATCGCTGCGGGCGGGGTCGCTGGGGGCGCTGACGGCGATGGGGCTGACGGACGCGGACCTGGGCCGTCGCGGGCTGCACCCGGCCCTGGGTGAGGTGACGCTGGGGCAACTCCTCACAACGTGCGCCGCGCACGACCTGCACCACATCCGGCAGGCGTGCCTCGCGCTGGCCTGGAGCATGAGGGACGAGGTGGGCCCGTGGAGGGCGTATCTCAACACCTTCGACCGGGCCGGGCACAGCCGCTAGACGCGGAGGTACATCTCGACCTGGTCCCACGCCGAGCCATCGTCGTGCACGAGGCCTCCCGGTAGCGTGCCTTTGGGCAGGAAGCCGAATCGCTTGTAGAGCGTGATGGCGCGGGTGTTCGCGGCGTAGACCTCCAGCGTGATGAGCGAGAGGTCCGGGTGCGCCCGCGCCCAGTGGACGCCGCGGGACATGAGGGCCGTGCCGACACCCCGGCCCCTGAAGGCCTCGCGCACGCTCATGCCCAGGAGCACCCGATGGCGGGCCTTTCGCCGGATGCTGATCTGGCGCATGTCGAGCATCCCGAGCACGCGCCCGGCCTCTTCGGCGATGAGCATGAGCTGGCGCGGATGGGCGAGGATGCCCGCCACGAACTCGCGCTCTTCGGACTCTGTCATGGTGAACTCGTCCGGGCTGGTGAGCAGGAACGGGCTCGTGCGGAAGGCGTCGCGCGCTGCGTCGAGCATGGCCGGGGCGTCGTCGGGCGTGGCGGCGCGGATGGTGAACGCTCCCTGGCCGTCGCTCAGCGTGTGTCGGGTTGGTTCGAGGGTTGCCACGTGGGTCAGGTGTTGGGCGGGCTCTTGCGTTCGGCCGATTGGCGGGCGATCTCCCCCTTGAGTTCGGAATGGGCGTCGCGCTGGTCATTGGAATCGAAGTCCGGCTCGGGGAAGTATCGCTCTTCGAAGCGTTCGAGGACCAGCAAAGTGAAGAGGGTGAAGGCCGCCAGCATGCCGGCGGTGATGAACTGCCCGATGCCGCACATGGCCCCAAGGGCGGCGGTGACCCAGACGGCGGCGGCGGTGGTGAGTCCCCGGACGGCCTTCTTGTTCTGGATGACGGCGCCCGCGCCGAGGAAGCCCACGCCGCTCATGAGCCCCTGGAGAATTCGGCTGACCTCGGCCTGACCGGAATCGGGGAAGGACGAGAGTGCGGCCAGGCCCGCGACGACGAAGCCGCAGGACCCCAGCGAAATGAGGATCATGGTGCGGAATCCGGCCGGGCGGTGCTTGCGTTCGCGTTCCAGGCCGACGAGGGCCCCGGCCACCAGGGCGGCGGCGAGGCGGGTGGCGATCTCGGTCGCGGTCAGGGGTGCCATGCCTCATGGGAACACAGCGGGGCCGTGGTGTCAAGCGGCCGACCACGGAAATGCGGTGGGGGCTTGGCGTTGAGGCCGATAGTGGCGGGGTGAAGACGCTCATCCAGACGGCGGCGGACCGCGTGACCGAGGGCCGGCATGCGGACGCGGTGGAGATGCTCCTGCCCACCATGCGCCGCGGGAAGGGTGATGCGGCGGTGGCGTACCTGCTCGGGCTCTCGCTCGTGAGGCTCGGCCGGGCGCCGGAGGCTCTGGAGTGGCTGAAGCAAGCCGCGGACTATCGCCCGCCCCAGGTGGACGCGTTGGTGGAGTACGGCTGCGCGTTGTTCGACTGCGGGCATTGGGACGATGGGCTGGCGCAGCTCCGAGGGGCGGTGGGGGCATTTCCGCATGATGCTCGCGCCAGAGTGGTGCTTGCGAAGATGCTCCATCAGGGCGGGCTGTTTGTTCCGGCGATGGAGCAGGCGATGCACGCGATGCAGCGTGCCCCGCAGGTGGCGGAGCCGGTATCCGTCTTTGCCTCGTGCCTCGCGGGGTTGGGCTACGCGGAGGAGGCGGTGGAGTGGTTCGCCCGGGCCGTCGCGACCGACCCGAACGACCTGCGCACCCGGGCAAACCTGTGCCATGCGTTGAACGCCGCGGGCGGGATCGACCCCGGAGAGGTGTGCCGTCGACATCGGGAGCTGGGAGCGATGATCGCGGAGCGTGCGTCGACGGGGCGGCCCCACACGAACGCGCGCGCCCCGGGGAAGAGGCTGCGCATCGGCCTGTTGTCGCCGGACTTCCGCGAGCACCCGGTGGCGCGGTTCATCCTGCCCCTGCTGCGACACGCCAGGAATCACGAACTGGAGTTCGTGGCGTATTCGTCGTCGGTGCGGGGCGACGGGACGACCGACCTGGTGCGTGCCGCGGTGGACGCGTGGCGTGATGTCTCCGGGCTGGACGATACGGCGCTGGCGGACCTGATCCGGCGTGACGGCGTGGACGTGCTCGTGGATCTGGCGGGCCACACGGGCGGCACGCGCCTGGCGGTGCTCGCCAGCCGTCCGGCCCCGGTGCAGCTCACGTACCTGGGTTACGCGAATACGACGGGCCTGCCGGGTGTGGACGTGCGACTCGTGGACTGGGTGACGGACCCGCTGGGGGCGGAGGCATTCGCGACGGAGAGGCTGGTGAGGCTCGACGGGTGCCTGGTGTGCTTCGACCCAACGGGCTGCGGGCCGGACGAGGGTGGACCTGTCGCGCCACCACCCGCGCTGGCGCGCGGCGTCGTGACGTTCGGCTCGTTCAACAACGCGACGAAGACTTCGGGGGCCACGCTTGCGCTGTGGGCCGGCGTGTTGCGAGCGGTGCCCGGGGCCAGACTCGCGCTCAAGGGCAAGGGGCTGGACGAGCCTACGAGCCGGGGCGTGGTGGAGCGGCGGCTGTCCCAGGCGGGGATCGACCCGTCGCGTGTGGAAATCCTGGGGTATCGCGGCGCGCACCTCGAGCACCTGCGCGCGTACGCGGAGGTGGACGTCGCGCTCGACACGCATCCGTACTCGGGCACCACGACGACCTGCGAGGCCCTCTGGATGGGGGTTCCCGTGGTGACGCTCACCGGGCGCTCGCACGCGTCGAGGGTGAGCGCGAGCGTGCTGCAGGCGGCGGGCTGCCCCGAGTGGGCAACGGGGAACGCGGAGGAGTACGCGCGGATCGCCGCGGGGTTGGCGGCGGATCTCGAAGGGCTGCGGGCGCTGCGTTCCGGGTTGCGGGAGCGGGTGCGGGCGTCGGGCCTGTGTGACGCGGCGGGGTTTGCGCGGGGGTGGGCGGCGGCGGTGCGGGGGGAGTGGGCGCGCTGGTGCCGCGCGAGCGGCGTACATTCGCCGAGCCATGGCGATGCCGGACCCGAGCGTGCTGCGTGCGGCGGACCTGATCTCTCAGGGCAAGTCGGCGCAGGCGGAGCCGGGTTTGCGGGCGCGGGTGCGCAAGGCGCCATCTGACGCGGACGCCTCCAGGCTTCTCGGGCTCGCGCTCCTCAACACCGGAAAGCCCGAGCAGGCGGCGTATTTCACCGCGAAGGCCATGGAACTCTCGCCCTCACCCGCGGCGTGCGATGCGCACGGGACCGTGCTCGTCGTGCTCGGCAGGCTCGAAGAGGCGGAGCGGGTGTTTCGTGCGGGCATCGGCGCGGACGATCGCCTTCCCAGCCTGCACAACGGGCTGGGCGGGGCGCTCCTGAACCAGAAGAAGTACGATGAGGCGGCGGGGGCATTCGCCAGGGCCCGCGAGATCGACCCGGCCTCGGTCGTGTACCTCAGGCAGCACGCCGCGGCGCTCGTGCGGGCGCACCGCACGGCGGAGGCGATGACGCTGTTGCGGGCGGGGGTCGAGGCGTTCCCGAACGATGTGCTCCTCCGCACCCAGCTCGTGAGCTCGCTGAACTACGAGGATGGCCCCCCTGCGGAGAGGCTGGAGCACGCCCGGGCGCTCGGCTCGCTGTTCGCCCGTGCGGCGGGGCCAAGGCCCGCGTTTCCGAACGCGAAGGACCCCGCGAAGATCCTGAAGGTGGGGCTTCTCAGCGCGGACTGGTTCGACCACCCCGTCGCGCACTTCATGTCGCCCTTGCTGGAGCAGACGCCGGCGGGGGTGAGGCTGCACGTGTACGACGCCAGCCGCAAGAGGGACGCGACGACGGCGCGGCTGCGGGGGCTGGTTGCGGCGTGGCGCGAGGTAGATGCACAAGGAGATGCGGCGGTGGCGGCTCAGATGCGGGCCGACGGCATCGATATCGCGGTGGATCTGGGCGGGCACACGGTGGACAGCCGCGTCGCGGTGATGGCGTTTCATCCGGCGCCGGTGGGCGTGTCCTACCTCGGGTACCCGGCGACCACCGGGATGGCGGGCGTGGGTTGGCGACTGGTCGACGGTCTGACCGACCCGCCGGGCAGCGAGGAGTGGCACACGGAGAGACTGCTGAGGCTTGACCCGTGCTTTCTGTGCTTCCGGCCCCCCTCGGAAGCCCCCGAGGTGGCGCCCCTGCCGGCTGCGGCGGGAGGTGGTGTGACCTTCGGCTCGTTCAACAACCCGGCCAAGCTCAGCCCGCGCGTGCTGGCCTTGTGGAGTCGCGTGCTGAGCGCCGTGCCGGGTTCCCGGCTGCTGCTCAAGGGCGTGGGGCTCGACCTCCCCGCGGTCCGGGATCGGCTGCGGGCCGCGGCGGCGGGGGCGGGCATCGACCCTTCAAGGCTTGAGGTGCTGCCCACGACGCGCACGCCCGCGGAGCATCTGGGCACGTATGCCCGGGTGGACATCGCGTTGGACACCTTTCCATACCACGGCACGACGACGACGTGCGAAGCGCTGTGGATGGGGGTGCCGGTGGTGACACTGGCGGGGCAGGTGCATGTGTCGAGAGTGGGCGTCAGCCTGCTCCGCGCGGCCGGGTGCGAAGGGTGGGTTGCCAACGACGAGGATGCGTACGTGAAGATCGCGTCTGGGCTGGCTTCGGATCCGGCGGCGCTGGCCCGCCGGCGAGCACAACTGCGGGCGGGTGTTGCGGCGTCTCCCCTTGCGGATGCGGGGGCCTTCGTCGCCCGGTTTGAGCAGGCCCTGCGCACGGCCTGGAGGGCATGGTGCGGGATGCAGGGCCCGGGCCAAGCCTAACCTGCTGTCCTTATGGCCATTCTCGTCAGCGAAACGACCAGGGTTCTGTGCCAGGGCATCACCGGCGCGTTCGGCGCCAGCCACACCCGAGGGTGCTTCCACTATGGCACGAAGATGGTGGGGGGGGTCACGCCCGGCAAGGGCGGGTCCAAGGACGAGAACGGGCTGCCCATCTTCGACACCGTCCACGCGGCGGTGAAGGCCACCGGCGCCGACGCGACCATGATCTTCGTGCCCCCGGCGTTCGCGGCGGACGCGGTGCTGGAGGCGGCGGAAGCGGGCATCCGCGTCATCTGCTGCATCACCGAGGGAATCCCGGTGCAGGACATGATCCGTGTTCGGGCCTTCCTGGATGAGTTCAACAAGACCACCTCCATGAGCGACCCGGGCTGCCGGGCGGTGCTCGTGGGCCCCAACTGCCCAGGGGTCATCACGCCGGGCCCGAAGACCGGCGGCGGCACCTCCGGGCAGGACCCCTACACGAACGCGGGCTGCAAGATCGGCATCATGCCCGGATACATCCACACGCACATCAGCGCGAGCAAGGTCGGCAAGAGCGTGGGCATCGTCAGCCGCTCGGGGACGCTCACGTACGAGGCGGTGTGGCAGACTTCGAGCCTGGGCCTGGCGCAGTCGACCTGCGTGGGCATCGGCGGGGATCCGGTCCGGGGGCTGAATCACATCGACTGCATCCGGCTCTTCGAGGCGGACCCGAGGACCGACGCCATCCTGATGATCGGCGAGATCGGCGGGACCGACGAGGTCGAAGCGGCGGAGTACGTCAGGAAGCACGTGAAGAAGCCGGTGGCGGCGTTCATCGCCGGACGGACAGCGCCCCCGGGTCGGCGCATGGGCCACGCGGGCGCGATCATCGGCGGCGCGGACGACACCGCGGACAGCAAGATCAGGGCTCTGCAGGCCGCCGGCGTTGAGGTCGCGATGAGCCCCGCGGACATGGGTCGGGCGATGGCCCGTGCGATGAGGCTGGGCTAGGCACCGCTGCGGCTGATGGACCGGGCCCGGTCAACGTCACGCCAGAGCGCCGCCCCGAGCACAACCCAGAAGATGGAGAGAAGCACGGAGAGCGTCACGGCGTACGGCCGTGCTTCGGCCCGGTAGAGCGTGCGCCAGTGCCCCGACGAGTCCGGCAGGTCGAAGGAGCACCATGTCCAGGCGGGCCCCGTCCAGACCTGGGTGTTGACCCAGGCGACATAGAGCGTCGCGGGCAAAAGGAGCGCTCCGCCGATGCACAGGAGTGTCTGGATCGGTCGGTGGTTGTACGCGAAGCGGACGCTCCACCACCCGGCGATGAGCGAAGGTACGGCAGCGAAGAGCATCGGCCAGCCGTGAAACCCGGTCGGCACGGCGATGGCGGGGAAGAGCAGCCAGAGCGCCCCCAGGGGCGACGCCTTCAACTGAGGCATCACGCCGAAGAGCCACAGCAGCGCGAAACCCCAGACGCACATGCTCCAGAAGGTCGCGATGCCGTTGTCGAACTCTCCCCACGGGCGGCACATGACGCAGAGCGCGACGGACATGCCGAGCGAAAGGGCCGCGAAGCCCCGGCGCATGGACATGCTTCCCCGGGACGCGCTCGCCTCTTTGGCTTTGGCGATGGCCTCCCTCGTGAAGAGAGCGCCGCACTCGGGGCACGGGCCGTCGGGCACGCCGGCGAGGTCGTAGGTGCACGCGGGGCAGGGGACGGATTGAAGCGGAGGCTGAAGTTCCACGGAAGCTCCCGGGCACCCCCCCCTGGAGTTGACGGTCCTTTGCATACCGGCGAGACCACGCGGGGGAGGCAGCGAGCAAAAGAAAAGGCGTGAGCCGCGGGGCTCACGCCTGTGGATTCGTGACGCGTGGAGTCGGCTCAGGGGCAGGCGCCGCCGGCGACGCGGTTGACGAGGGCGCTCACGTCGTCCTGATCGGCGTTGCCGTCGTTGTTGAAATCGGGGTTGATGCCGCCGGGGTTGGCCCCGCCGCCGATGACGTTGACGAGGTAGTTCACGTCGTCCTGGTCGACGTTGCCGTCGCCGTCAAGATCGGGGTTGCAGGGGGGCACGGAAGGAGCCCCCGCGCGAAGGGGCGGGACGAGGGTCGCGCCGGGCTTGAAGGTGTTGAGGGTGACAGGGGCGTCGGGGGTGGGGGGCACGTCGGCCTCGAACCAGAAGTTGTACATGGTGCCCCAGCGGAGGGCGGAGGAGTTGGCGTTCTGCTGGAACGTCTGGGGGGTGGCGAAGGTGACGGTGTTGGCGGTGCGGGTTGCGGTCCAGGTGTCGCTGTAGCTCGCGGGTTCGCCGGAGTGATAGAAGGGCTGGTTGGAGCCGATGTTCGAGACGGTCACTCCGGGGGCGACG
Source organism: Leptolyngbya sp. PLA1 (assembly GCA_021405315.1). Taxonomy (GTDB): domain Bacteria; phylum Planctomycetota; class Phycisphaerae; order Phycisphaerales; family UBA1924; genus RI-211. The sequence goes on along the minus strand of QWIH01000026.1, from coordinate 35,102 downwards.
GGCACCACGAAGGAGCCGCCCGCGCGGTCGGAGTTGAGGTTGAAGACGGCGTAGTCGTACAGCCAGCGGCCGTTTCCGAGGTTCCGAACCTTGCTGGCCCACCAGAAGGTGCCCTCGCCGGGGATGGTCACCTGGCCGATGTTGACGGCGGGGTCAACGGTGTTCGCGCCCAGGCCGTGATCGCGCCACGCGCGGATGGCGGGGATCTGCGTGTACGCAGCCCCTGTGAGGTTCAGGTTGAAGGAGGCATCGACCGTCACGCGCTTGTAGGTGGCGTTGTTGAGCCATGCTCCGCCCGCGGCGTCATCCGTCGCGACATACACACCCTCGACGAAGTAGAGGGCGCCGGGAAAGTTCGCTGCGGTGAGGTCGGTCTGGCGAATCTGCAGACGGCGGAAGATGGCATCGCCCGTCGAACCGGGGTACGAGCCGATGGTGCCCGTGAACCCGTTGATGACCGAGCGGGGTGCCAGACGGGTCTGACCGCCATTGAACCCGGAGCCGTAGACGTCCAGGCAGCCGGCGCCGAGGACGGAGCCGCCCTGGCCGTTGCAGGTGGCACCGCAGCCGGAACCGGCGGCGGCGCAGCAGGCTGTCTTGCAGTTCGCGAGTCCGATCTGCATGAGGCGGCCGTTGTGCAGGCGGTAGGCGTTCATCGCCAGGGCGGGGGTCCCGTTGTTGGCCCAGATGAGGTTGGTGGTGCCGATGTTGCAGGTGTGGCTGCCGATCGCGTAGCCCCGGATGCCGCCCACGGCCCCGTAGTTGGAGGTGGACTGGATATCCAGCAGCGTGACGTCAGGGCCGGCGGCGAGCGCACCGCCCGTGAAGCAGAGGGCGGCGAGAAGTCCACAGCCGATGGATTCGGTTCGCATGGTCGGAACACTCCTGAGGAAAAAGGGGGAACGAGAAAACCAGAACCAACCGGCTCGAGACGCACCGGCCGAGACACCATACCCCGACCCAAAGGTTACCAGAACTGCGGTGTGGTGCAAGCGATCCTGGAGAGGAGAATACACACCTTCCGCATCCTCTATCAGCCGAATCGCCCGCTGATGTACTGCTCCGTGAGGGGCTTGGCGGGGTTCTGGAAGATCTTGGCGGTGCGGTCGAACTCCACCATCTCTCCCAGGTACATGAAGGCGGTGTAGTCGCTGACGCGAGACGCCTGCTGCATGTTGTGGGTCACGATGATGATGGTGACCCGCTCGCGGATGCTGTCGATCAGTTCCTCGATCTTGCTGGTGGCGATGGGGTCGAGCGCGCTTGTCGGCTCGTCGAAGAGCACGATCTCCGGCTCCACGGCCAAGGCCCTGGCGATGCACAGCCGCTGCTGCTGACCTCCGGAGAGCCCGTACGCGGAGCCCTGGAGGCGGTCCTTGACCTCGTCCCAGAGCGCGGCGCCGCGCAGGGCCATCTCGACGCGGTCGCGGAGATCGTTGCGCCGGCTGATGCCCCGAAGTCGCAGGCCGTAGGCCACGTTCTCGAAGATGGACTTCGGGAAGGGGTTGGGCTTCTGGAAGACCATGGAGATGCGCATGCGCATCTCGACGGGGTTGGTGGAGGGGGCGACGATGTCGAGCTCGCGGCGCTGGCCGTCGGTGCCCACGGAGTGGAGGATGAGGCCGCCCTGATAGCGGGTGTTGGGATACAGGTCGTGCATCCGGTTGAAGCACCGGAGGAGCGTGGTCTTCCCGCAGCCCGACGGGCCGATGAGGGCGGTGACGGCTTTCTCCCGGAAGGTGAGCGAGACGTGCTTGACCGCCTGAAACGAGCCGTAGAAAAAGGAGAAGTTGCGGCACTCGGCCTTGGCCGGGCGGGGATCGCCCGGGCCGGGCAGTGACGGCTCGAGGGACTCGGCCCTCACCTCTGGGGTCCGGCTTTGTTCCGGCGGGCGGGCCATGGTCGGGCTCCCGGGAGTCACCACTTGATCCTCCGGCGCATCCTGGCGCGGACGAAGATCGCCGCCCCGTTCATCCCAAGTGTAACCGCCATGAGCAAGAGGCCCGCGGCGGCGGCGTTCTTGGCGAAAGCCTCATCCGGCCTCGAGAGCCAGTTGAACATCTGAATCGGGAGGACCGTGAAGGGCGACCAGGCCCACTCCACCGGCCCGTAACGCCCTCCGCCCTTGTCAAGGTCCAGGGCGCGGGTCAGCCCTGCGGTGTCATTGGCGAGGGAGAACTCCGAGCCGGCGTCGGCGGCGAGGGCGAGGTTGCCGCTGGGCGTGAGGGAAGCGGAAAGTCCCTCCACCGAGTCGAAGGCGGCGCGTAGGTCCTCGATGGACATGGAGGGCTCAAAGGCGAGCGTGGTGGTCACGGGCGTGGTGTTGGCGCCCTGGGCGGGACGGACGCGAACTTCGATGGTCCCGGAGTGAGGGGGGCGGGCCATGTCGTCGAGCCCGGAGGCCAGCGGGCCTTCCTGTGCGTTGGGTGCGATGGCCCGCTGCGCGTTGGTCGCGGGGAGCCACGGCCGCTCCGAGAAGGGCGAGGGTGGCAGGAACGCGATGTACGAGATGGCGCCGATCGTGACCAGCGGGGCGGTTTCTCCCACGGCTCGGCTGAGGGCGATGATGACGCCGGTGGAGATTCCGCCCGTGGAGTACGGGAGCAGGTGATCTCTCACAACCTGCCAGCGCGAGGCACCCAGTGCGAAGGCGGCCTCCCTCATGTGCTGCGGGATGGACCGGAGCGCCTCGCGCGTCGCCACGATGACGATCGGAAGGATCAGGAACGCGAGCGTGATGCCGCCGGTGAGGATTGATTGCCCGAGGTGGAACTGGTACACGAGCAGGCCAAGGGCCATCAGGCCGTAGATGATGGACGGGACGGCGGCGAGGTTGGCGATGTTGACCTCGATGAGCGATGTGAACCAGTTCTTGCGGGCGTATTCCTCGAGGTACACGCCCGCGGCGATGCCCAGCGGGATGGCGGTGCAGGCTGTGATCAGCATGACGAGGAGCGAGCCCACGAGCGCCGACTTGGCGCCCGCCGCCGCGGCGCGGCGTGAAGGGAAGGAGGAGAGGAAGTCCCAGGACAGGCGTGACGCGCCGTCGGAGAGCAGGGAGTAGAGCAGCAGCCCCAGCATGCACAGGCAGAAGAGGAGCGAGGCCCACCCGATGATCGAGAAGACGCGATCGGCGAAGATGCCCCGGCGGATGGTCTGGTCGATGGGTCGCATCAGTAGACCTGCCTGAACCTGCGGCGGAGAGCGACGCTGAGGAGATTGAACCCCAGGGTCATCACAAAGAGGGTGAGGCCCGCGGCGAAGATGGTCTGGTACTCCAGGCTCCCGTGGGGCAGGTCGCCCATGCTGACCTGCACGATGTACGCGGTGACGGTCTGCGCCTGGCTGGTGGGGTCCAGCGTCAGCGTGGGTTGCATGCCCGCGGCGATGGCCACGATCATCGTTTCACCCACGGCGCGGGAGATGGCCAGCGTGTACGCGGCCCCCACGCCCGAAAGGGACGCGGGGAAGACAACGCGGATGGCGGTCGTCAGACGGTTGGCCCCCATGCCGTACGACCCTTCGCGGAGCAGCATCGGGACCGCCCGCATCGCGTCCTCCGAGAGCGAACTGATGTACGGGACGATCATGATGCCCATCACGATGCCGGCGGCGAGGACGTTGAAGAGCGGGAGGTCGGGGATGATGCGGCCCAGGGCGGGGCTCACGAACTGGATGGCGAAGTATCCGAAGACGACCGTGGGGACGGCGCTCAGCAGCTCGAGGATGGGCTTCACGGTCTCGCGGATGCCGGGGCGGGCGAAGTCGCTCAGCCAGATCGCGATGATGGTGCCGAGCGGGAGCGCGACGAGGAGCGCGATGCCCGTGGTCGTGAGCGTCCCGCAGACCAGGGGCAGGATGCCGAAGTGCTTGTCGTCGAAGAGAGGTGTCCACTGGGAATCGGTGAGGAACTCCCAGAGCGGGACGGCGCGAAAGAAGGGGATGGATTCGGAGAACAGGACGTAGACGATGCCGGCCGTGATCAGGATCGAGGAAACCGCGGCGAGGAGCAGCCCGAACTCGATGAGGACGGCCGAGGGTCGCCGGCGCGCGGCGCGGGAGATCGCGTCTCTCGCTCCGGGGGCGGGGTTGGCGGCGACCTGGGACATAGGGTGGTCAGGGGCTCAGGAGAAAAACAAGGGAGCACCACTCGGCGCTCCCTTGCATCGTACCGGAATCTGGGCGGGGCGTCCCGCGATCAACTACTTGGATTCCTTCGCGAGCACGTCGGCGAGGGAGATGCCCACGGCGTGCGAGCCGCCGAAGACCGTGCCGGTCTGGAGCTTGGCCCAGCGGCTGGAGACGACCTCGTAGGTCGCGTCGGGCAGCGGGACGTACTTGACCTCGGAGACCAGCGTCTTGGCGTTCTTCAGGTAGAAGTCGACGAAGGCCTTGACCTCGGGCTTGGTTTCCGCGGACTGCTTGTTGACGTAGATGAACAGGGGGCGGGAGAGGGGGTTGTACTTGGCGCCGATCACGTTGGCGGCGGAGGGCTCGATCGCGCCGCCGGTCTGGCTCTTCCCGTCCTTGATCCAGTCGATCTTCACGGCCTGCAGCTTGGACTTGTGCGCCTCGTAGTAGGCCATCCCGAAGTAGCCCAGGGCGTACTTGGAACCCTCCACGCCCTTCACGAGCGTGTTGTCATCCTCGGAAGCGGTGTAGTCGCCCCGGCTGGACTTGGCCTTGCCCACGACGGCCTCGGTGAAGTACTCGAAGGTGCCCGAGTCGGTCCCCGCGCCGAAGAGCTTGATCTCCGCGTCCGGCCACTCGGGGCGGATCTGGTTCCACTTGGTGATCTTGCCCTGAGCCGCGGGCTCCCAGAGCTTCTTGAGCTCCTCGGTGGTCATCGAGGCGGCCCAGGTGTTCTGCTTGTTGATCACCACGGTCAGGGCGTCGAACGCGACGGGGAGCTCGATGTACTCGATGCCGCCCTTGGCGCACTCTTCCATCTCCGCCTTGGTGATGGGGCGGGATGCGTCGGAGATGTCGATCTCGCCGCGCACGAACTTCTTGAACCCGCCTCCCGTGCCGGAGGTGCCGACCGTCACCTTCATTCCCTTGTTGGCGTTCTGGAACTCCTCGGCCATCGCTTCGGAGATCGGGGCGACGGTGCTGGAGCCGTCGACCTTCACCACACGCTGCTGGGCGTGGGCGAGGGTGCCGAGGAAGAGGGTGCCCAGGAGGACGGCGGTCGAGACTGGTTTCATCGCTGGTTCCTTGATGCGGGGCGGGGAGGTCGTTGACCCGGCGAGCCGTCCGGGGCGGGCCCGCCCGCGGGCCGGCGTGGCCCACGTGCTGCGGACGGGTGAACATTAGAAAGAGGGTGTGAAGAACAGCCCCGGCGGAGTGTGAAGACTCCGTGAAACAAGGGTGCCATGGCACAGGTCGGGGAATATGGAAGGGGTGTGTTTGGGTGTGCAAGATCGGCATGTGCCGTCGTGGGCGTTCTGAGCCGATGAGGATGGTCGGTCGAGTCAGGGAGCGGAACAGGCATGCCCCATCGGATTCCCATGCTGATTGCACTGCCAGGCGGGCTGATCGCCGGCGGAGTGGCGACGTGGGCGGTGAGGCTGGCGAATGGCTTGGCCGGCCGAGGCCGCGATGTGGGGCTGATCGTGCACGCGAGGACGGGCGAACACGCACCGCTTCGGCTGGCGGTTGATCCGCGCGTCCGCCTGACGGACCTCACCGGATTCTCGCCGCTGGAGCGGGCCGAGGGGCGGCTGCCGGAGCTTCTGGACGCCTACGAGCATGCCGCCCGTGAACTGGCGCCCCGGGGGCCGGTAGTGCTCTGCCCGAGCCAGCACGGGGACTGCTTCGGTCTGGCGGCGGGGCTGACCCAACGCCGCGCGGACGTCCGGGTGCTTGGGTGGCTGCACAACGATTTGCCCTACGAGTATCACGTGCAGGCGAGGTACGAGTGCGCGATCTCCAAGTTCGCGGGGGTGAGCGAGCGGCTGGCGTCCGGCCTGCGATCGATGCTTCCGGCCCGCGAGGCGGACATCGTGCGTCTCACGCACGGGGTGGACGTGCCGGACCTTCCGGTGCGGCCGATGTGCGACGGCAGGCCTCTCAGGCTGGTGTACGCGGGGAGGCTCGATGAACCGCAGAAGCGTGTGAGCGCCCTGCTGGAGATGTCCAGGGTGCTGGACTCGCAGGGCGTGCGGCATGAACTGGTGCTCGTGGGGGACGGGCCGGCGGCTGCCAGGGTGCGGGCGTGCGCGAGCGCGCTTCCGTCCGTCACCGTGCTCCCGCCTCTGGTCAATGAGCGGGTGCTGGCGCTCTTCGGCGCGGCGGACATGACGGTGCTGGCCTCCAGGCACGAGGGGCTCAGTCTTTCGGTGCTCGAGGCCATCTCGCGGGGCTGCGTTCCGGTGATCACGCGAACCGACTCCGGTGCGGCAGAACTGGTGGAGGACGGTGTGAGCGGCGTGCTCGTGGATGCGTCAGTTGATGCCGACGATGCGTGCGTGGGCAGCGCCATGGCCTCGGGTGTGCGGCGCGCCGCGGCCGACCTGGGTGCACTCTCGCGCGGCGCGCACGCCAGGGCACGGTCTTCCTTCTCCACACGCGTGCAGCTTGACGCCGTCGAGTCCCTGGTGGACAGCGCCCCCTCCTGGCCCGCGCGGGCCTGGCCCAGAGCACGGGACTGGGCCTTCAGCGGCGGCGGGGGCGGTGCCTCCGGCGCGGTACCGGAGGACGGCCCGGCGAGACTCGCCAGGGTGCTCGGTGCCCTCTCGGGGCAGGCGGTGGTGGTGCATGGCACAGGACGACACACGATCGAGATGGAGGAGGTGTTCCGCGCCGCTCCGTGCCGCATCGTCGCGTTCGCGGACGACGACCCGGCCCGCCAGGGCGGGACGCTCTGGGGCGTGCCGGTGCGATCGGCGGAAGCGGCGGCGGCGAGCGGCGCCACGGACGTGGTGATCAGTTCCGCGATCAACCAGCAGCAGATCTGGCGACGCCGCGGGGTGTACGAGCGGGCGGGGCTTCGGGTGCATCGGCTGTATGAGGATTGGGCGCCGCGGGCGTGAACAGGGGCTCGAGCCCGGCTCCGCTGTCCATGGGGAGGCCCTCGGAGGCATGAAGGTGCCCACGCCGCCAGGCCCAGCGCTTCAAGGGAAGGTGCTGCTGGTAGGCGAGGCTGACGGCGAGTGCGGAAGCACCATCCCCGAACACGTCCGGTGGATGTGCCGCGAGCGAGCGGAAGTCGGACCAGGCGCGGCGTGCGTCGGCAAGCTGGTGGCGCGTGAACTCGCGCGAGTAGGGTGCTTCGGCGGTGATGTCGCGCGAGAACATCGCGCGGGCGCACTCCGGGGATGCGTGCGCGAAGCCCCACGACGCGTAGCCGAGGCGGTACTCACGCTCGAGGTACTCGTGGGGCGTCATCGCGTGATCGTGGATGGCGAGCGCCGAAGGCCTGTAGAGCACCGGGCATGAGAACCGCTGCGCGGCTCTGAAGGCGAAGTCGTCGTCCTCGAAGCCGTAGGTGGCGGGGAAGACCGTCCAGCCCGCGAGATCGCGGACCACGCGGGCGGGGACTGACAGATTGAGGGGCCACGCGTGGCGGAAGCCCCAGTTTCTCGCCGGGTCCGGGTCGCGTTCCATGACATCGTGGAAGAAGATCATGGATGTTTCGCGGATGAGACGGGCGAAGAAGGAATCGGGCTCGTGCACGCGCCAGGGCGTGCGACCGACGATGATCGAGGGTCGGGCGGTCGCGGCATGGGCGCGGGCGTGGGCGTCGAGAAAGCCGTCCTGGACGATCACATCGTCGTTGAGGCTGACGACGACGGCGCCGCGCAGGTGAGGGATCAACCGGTTCCGAACCGCCGCGAGCCCGGCCTTCGGACCCTGCACGATGATCAGGCGAGACGGGTCGCGACCGGCGAGCCCCCAGGCGTCGCGGGCCACGCGTTCCGCGCCCGCGTCCTCACCATCGACGCCGATGAGCACCTCGAAATCCGCGTGGGTGTCCTGCCGCGCCAGCGACTCGACGCAGGCGCGGAGCTTCTGGTGGCGCCGGAAGGTTGGGATGACGACGGAGAGGTCCACGGGCGTGTTATCGGCCCGGCGGGGTGGGGGTGTTTACGGACGCCGTCGGGAGCACGGAAAGTGACGCCGACCGAGGGTCGATGTACGGGTGGGATGAGAACCTGTCAGCCGGAGACCGGGGTCAAGGAAGCGGGAGAGCGCCGGCGTTCGCCGCGTCGGGTGGCGGAGCGGCCCTGCAAGGTCTATCACCGCCCAACGGGGCGGTACCTCGTGGCGAGCACCTGCGATCTGTCCGCGGGGGGGGCGTTGCTGCGGGTTCGGGCTGCCCGGCAGCTCCGCCCCGGGGATGAGATCGAGGTGCTGATCGCGATGCATCCACGGCAACTGCTCGAAGCGGCGGACCAGCGGCCCGCGCGCATCGTCCGCATCATGTCGACACCGGAGGGCGATCAGGTGGCCGGCGTGGAGTACGAGGCAGCGGGCGAGGCCCGCCTCGCGGCGTAGGCCCGGACGACGGCCCGGCCCCGTACACTCCCGCATGCTGTGGCAGCCCTCGCTCCCGGAGCCCTATCTCAGGATGAGCCCCGAAGCCCTCGCGGAGGCGATCAGTGCACGGCGCGGGGAACTCGGCGAGGCGCTGGTCATCCTCGGGCACCACTATCAGACCGACGAGATCATCCGGCACGCGGACTTCACCGGCGATTCGCTCAAGCTGAGCCAGACCGCCGCGAGCCTCGCGCGTGAGCGCCGCGGGCTGAAGTACGTGGTGTTCTGCGGGGTGCACTTCATGGCGGAGACGGCGGACATGCTCACACCCGACGAGGTGTCGGTCATTCTGCCAGACTTGTCCGCCGGGTGCTCCATGGCGGACATGGCGCAGTACGACGACACGGTGCGGGCGTGGGAGGACATCCACGCGGCACTGGGTGCGCGGGGGTGGAGCGGTCGCATTGTTCCCGTGACGTACGTGAACTCCTCCGCGGCGATCAAGGCATTCGTGGGCGACCACGGCGGGGCGTGCTGCACCAGCTCGAACGCGGCGTCGGTCTTCGCATGGGCCGCGCGGGGCGGCGAATCTCCGCACGGCGACGTGAAGGTGCTCTTCCTGCCCGACCAGCACCTGGGGCGCAATACCGCCTCGGCGTTCGGCGTCGACGTCGCATCCCAGACCTGCGTGTACGACCCGAGGCTGACCCGTCGCGGCGAGGAACTGGGCGGAGCAACGCCCGAACAACTCGAGGCCAGCCGCGTGATCCTGTGGGCGGGTCACTGCTCGGTGCACAAGCTCTTCAGGCCCGAGCACTGCGCGCAGGTGCGCGAGCGCGACCGCAGCGAAGGCACGAGCACGACCATCCTCGTGCACCCCGAGTGCTGCAAGGAGGTGGTGGACCTCGCGGACATGTCCGGTTCGACGGAGCACATCATCCGGACGGTTTCCGACGCGGCGCGGGGGTCGCGATGGGCCATCGGGACCGAGGTGCACCTGGTCAATCGGTTGGCGATGGCCGCCCAGACGAGAGGCGTGCATGTGCGGATCCTGTCCGACTGCCAGTGCCTGTGCACCACGATGTACCGGATCGACCAGCCTCACCTGCTGTGGGTCCTGGATCACCTCGCGGGCCGGTTTGGCGGGCGAGGGGGACGGGATGGCAAGCCCCGGGTCGTGAACGAGATCCGGGTGCATCCGGACGTTCGGGCATCCGCGCTTCGGGCGCTGGACCGAATGCTCTCGTTGTCGAAGGCCGGGGCGGGAGCCAGTCCTGCGCTGGCGGACTGAGAAGCCTCTGCCGCCATGAATGTTGATGCGTTTCCGGGCTCCTTGTGATCGCGGGACTGCCGCTGGGGCCCTTGGTGTGGGAGCGGGCTGCAGCGCGGCCGCCGGGCGAGCGGCAGCGGCTGTCCCTGCGGTGCCCGAGCACATACCGTGAGGCCTTGGAGCCCACGGGCCGAACATCCGGAACGAGAACCCCGGCGCTGCTCGCATGGGGGTTGCCCCTTCTCCTCGGCGCGGCGGCCATCCTCCTCGCGATCGGGCCCGCGTCTGCGGTTCTCACTGGGCTGGTCGTCAGACGGCAGGAGATCCGGCCCGGGGCGTGGTCGCCCTCTATCCCCCTGCTGGCCACCACCATCGCCTGGGCGGTCGGTATCGGCACGATCGCGGCGGTGATCGCCCTCCCTTCGGCGTGGGTCATGCGCGGCCGTCCGTGGGAACGTGCGGTCTTTTGGCTTGTGCCGCTCGCCATGCCTTCGTACCTGTGCTACACCGCGTACGGCCTGGCGAGGGCGCCGGGCACGTGGCTCGGAGACCTTGTCGAGCGGGCTGCTCAGGAGGGCTGGACAGGCCTGCCAGTGCTCGTGGGCCGGATGCTCGCGGTCGGCGGTCTGGCGCTCTGGGCGTGGCCTCTGGCGGCGATGGTCATGGCGGTAGGGTTTGGAAGGCTGGATTCCGGGCTGCTGGATGCGCTGAGGCTCGAGCCTTGGGGCCCGGCAAGACGTGCGTGGGTCATCGGACGTCTTTGCTGGCGATGGGTGGCCGGCGGGGTGGCCATCGTGGCGTTGGTGATGTTCGGTTCGGCGGTCCCGCTGCACCTGGCGAATGCGCCGACGTACGCCGTGCGGGCGTGGTTTGAACTGACCCTCAGCCCGGGCGGCCCCAGTGTCTGGGTGAGCGCCTGGCCGGTGCTTGCCGTGGCCGGCGTGGCGGGCTGGTGGCTCACCCGTACTACCTCGGACGCGGGGGCAGGTCAGCGGGAGGCGGCGCCCGTGCGTGGAGTGAGCCTGTGGCTCGCCCGGGCCGTGTGGGCATGCTCGACCGTTGTGCCTCTCTGCCTTTGCGCGTGGAGCCTGCGTGACTGGGGATCGCTGGTGACCTTTTGGCGGGTCAGTGGCGGGGCAGTGGGTCAGAGCGCCGGGGTCGCGCTGCTGGTGGGGCTCGTGACCCTGTTTCTGGGGATGGCGGTGTGGGCGGCGGCAACGTCCGGAGGTGGCGCCAGCCGCGGGGCGGCGCGGGCGCTCTGCGGCGTGCTGGTCGGGTTCAGTCTCATACCCGGCGTGCTGGTGGGGCGTGCCATCGTCGAGTGCGTGCAACTGGTGCCGGGCCTTGGGGCGATCGCGGAAGGGCCCGGGATGCTGGTCTGGGCGCACGCGGCACGTTTCTCGTGGCTGGGCGCGGTCACCGGCATGCTGCTCGCGGCTCGGGAAGCGAGGGCACTCGCCGACCTTCGACGATTGGACGGATCGGGGCTAGTCTCGTGGTTGGTGGTGTGTCTGCCCAGGGGGTGGGGGGCGGTGGCATGTGCCGCGGCGGGCGCGGCGGCCCTGAGCGTTCATGAGATCGAGGCGTCGATCATTGTTCAGCCCCCGGGCTCGGTCAGCCTTGCCCAGACCCTGCTGGGAGATCTGCACTTTGCGCGGAGCGAAGAACTCGCGGCGGGGGTGCTTCAGGTTCTGGTGCTAACGTGGGGGATGGCGGCTGCGGCCTCGTGGCTCGGGGGCAGGGTCAGGACCGGAATCCGGGCATAGCGGTTCGGAAGGAAGGCGATGCATCCCGATCGGGGTTGGCCAGTACCATCGGGACCGGAGGCTCACTCGTTGAGGCAGTTGGGGTCTGTCTACCTCGGTTCCGCGTGCATCCTGCTGGCTCTGGCCGGCGGGTGCGAACGGGCGCCCTCCTCAGGCGGTCCGCTCGAGGTGGAGGTTCGGTTCGGCGAGGTGGGGTCCAACCCGGGCCAGTTCTCCTACCCGCGCTGTCTGGATTCGGACGGCGATGGACTCTGGGTCATCGACAAGATGGCTCGCGTCCAGAAGCTATCGCCCGAGGGCGACTGCCTGGGAGGGTGGCGGATGCCCGAGTGGGAGAACGGCAAGCCCACGGGCATCACCGTGTGGACGCCCCCCGCCGGCGGTCCAACCCGTGTCTTCATCCCGGACACCCACTACCACCGCGTGATGATCTACGACCCCGCGGGCATGTCGCCACCCGACGGGCTGAACGAGGGCAAGGGCACGCTCCTCGCGAGCTTTGGCTCGTACGGCGAGGGCGACGGCCAGTTCATCTACCTCACGGACGTGGCCGTTCTGGCCACCGCGGACGGGAAGGGGATCGCTCGGCTCTATGTCTGCGAGTACGGCGGGCACGACCGGATCAGCGCGTTCCGTCCACGGGCGGGGCAGACTCCCGGCATGGAGACCCAGTTCGAGTTTGAGTTCGCCTTTGGCAGGTTTGGGTCGGGCGAGGCGGCCGACCCGGTGGAGTTCAACCGGCCCCAGTCCATCGAGATCGATCCGGTGACCGGAGAGCTCGTGGTGACGGACGCCTGCAACCACCGCATCGGCATCTTCACGCCCGAGGGGCGCCTCGTGCGCTGGATCGGTGGACGGTCGCGCGCCGGCCGCGAAGTCGGCCAGATGAGCTACCCCTATGGTCTGGTCCTCTTGGGGGACCGCACGGCGATGGTCGCGGAGTTCGGGAGCAACCGCGTGCAGCGATTCGATCTTGTGACGGGTGACAGCCTGGGGGTCTTCGGCGAGGCCGGGAGGCGTGCCGGGCAGCTCGCGTCACCCTGGGCCGTGTGCCTGGAGGGTTCGCGGGTCTTCGTCCTTGACTCAGGAAACAACCGGCTTCAGGCGTTCGGACGGCCGCCGGCGAAGCGGCGGGTCGGCGCCTCGGGCGACCTCGGGAGGGGGCCCGGATGAGCGGCGCCCTCGTGCTTGCTTCACTCACGGTCGGGCCGGTGCAGTTCGACACGCCGGTGTGGCTGTCGCTCATCCCGGTCTGCGGCCTGGTGGTGGTGCTCCTCGGGCTCCGGAGCCTCTCGGGCCTCGGCTCCGTGACGCGTTGGGTCGCGATGTCCGTCCGTCTCATCGTGATCTGCCTGATCGCCGGCGCCATGGCCGAACCCCAGTGGAGGCGTGAGGCCAAGGACGTCGCCGTGACGGTGATCATGGACGCGAGCGAGTCGGTGCCGAGCTCGAAGCAGGCCGAGGCGGATGGATACGTGAAGGACGTGGCCGCGGCGTCTCCGGATCGGAACAACCGCCTGGGCGTTGTCACCGCCGCCAAGAACGCGTACGTGCAGGCCCTTCCGAGCAAGCTCACCAGGGAGTTGCAGAGGCAGCACCTGGGCGCGCTCGACGGAACGAACCTCGCCGGAGGCGTTCGGCTGGCGCTCGCGGTGAAGCCCACCGACGCGGCGTACCGACTGCTGCTGATCTCCGACGGCAACCAGACGGACGGCAACGTGCTGCAGGCCGCGGAGGCCGCGAAGGCGATGGGCGTGCCCATCGACGTGCTCCCCCTGCGCTTCAAGTACGACCGCGAGGTGCTGGTGGACAAGCTGGTCGCACCGGCGAACGCGCGCGAGGGCGAGACGATGAACCTCCGCATCGTCCTGATCTCGCAGCAGCCCACCGCCGGCCGACTGAACCTGCTGATGAATGGCGAGGCGGTGGACCTGGACCCCTCCAGCGAAGCGCTCGCAGCGCGGGTGGAGCTGCGCCAGGGGATCAACGCTCTCGAAGTGCCGATCAAGGCGATCTCCACGGGCCCGCAGAAGTTTCAGGCCGTCTTCGAGCCCGACGTGGCGAACGGGCGTGCCGTCGGCGATGTGCTGGCGGAGAACAACAAGAGCCTGGGTGTGACGTTCGTCACGGGGCAGGGGCGGGTGCTGTTCCTCTGCCAGGACGCATCGCTGGCGTCGGCCCAGCCCCTGATCCGAGCGCTCCGAGAGGCCCAGATCGACCTGGACATCCGCAACGCCGAGCAGCTTCCCCCCTCGGTCACCGACCTCAACGCGTTCGACGCCGTGGTGCTGTTCAACCAGTCGGCCTACGACTTCACGCAGAAGGCCCAGGAGGACCTCAGGCAGTACGTCCACGACACGGGCGGGGGCGTGCTGATGGTCGGCGGCCCGCAGGCCTTCGGCGCCGGGGGGTGGATCGGCTCGCCCCTCGAGGACGCGCTGCCCGTCAAGCTCGATCCGCCCCAGAAGAGGCAGATGCCCCGCGGCGCGCTGGCGCTGGTCATCCACTCCGTCGAGGCGCCCGACGGAACCTTCCTCGGCAAGAAGGTCTGCGAAGCCGCGGTCAACTCGCTCTCCAAGCTCGATCTCGCCGGGATCATCGAGTACGGCTGGGGAGGCGGGACCGACTGGGTCCACCCGCTCTCGCCGGTCGGTGACGGCACCAAGATCAAGCGGGCCATCAACAACCTCATGTTCGGCGACATGCCCGACTTCTCTCCCTCGATCGAGCTCGCCCTCGAAGGGCTCAAGAAGGCCGACGCAGGTCAGCGACACGTCATCATGATCAGCGACGGCGACCCCGCCTCACCCTCCACCACGCTTCTCGACAAGTACGTGGAGGCCAAGATCACCATCAGCACGGTCGGCGTCTATCCGCACAGCGGCGGCGACACAAGCCGCATGCAGCAGATCAGCAAGTACACCGGGGGCCGGCATTACCACATCAACACGCAGGCGGGGCTCGCGGCGATCCCGCAGATCTTCATCAAGGAAGCGCAGACCGTTCGGCGCAGCCTCATCCAGGAGGGCAACCAGATCCCCGTGCAGGTGGTGCTGGGTGGCGAGACCCTGCGGGGCGTCACCAGCGTGCCCACGGTCAACGGCTATGTCGTGACCGGCGAGCGCGAGGGACTGGCGCTTGTGAGCCTGAAGGTGAAGGAGGGAGATCCGCTGCTGGCCGGCTGGCAGTACGGCCTGGGCAAGGTGATCGCGTACACCTCCGACGCCACCAGCCGCTGGAACACGGACTGGGTGGCCTGGGGCAACTACAGGCAGTTCTGGGAGCAGCAGGTCCGGTGGATCATGAGGCCGGGCGGGAGCGCGAACGTGCGCGTCTTCACCGAAACACGGGGCGATCAGACGCTGGTGACGGTGGAGGCGCTGGACAGCTCGGGCGAAAGGCTGAACTTCGCGAACTTCAAGGGGCGCGTGGCGCTGCCGGACGGGCAGGGCTTCGACGTCGCGCTCAAGCAGGTGGGACCCGGGCGGTACCAGGGCGTCGTCGAGAGCGACCGCCCGGGGTCGTACGTGCTGAGCCTGCGGTACGCGGCTCCGGACCCGGCGGCGGCTGGGGGCTACATCGAGGGGAGCGTGCAGGCCGCGGTGAGCCGCCCCTTCGCGGACGAGTATCGCACGCTCGAGGACAACATGCCCCTGCTGGCGCAGGTCGCGGAAATGACGGGCGGGCGGGTGCTGACAGGTCAGGCTGCGTCGGACAACGTGTGGGACAAGACGGGCCTCAAGATTCCCGTGGCGTTGCGGCCCATGTGGCTGTGGGCGGTCGTCGCGGCGATCTCACTGTTCCTGGTGGACGTGGGCGTCCGACGCGTGCGGATCGACATTCCCGCGATCTGGCGGTTTGTGCGGAGCGGGTTCGGTGCCTCGCGGACGCATGCGGGCCAGCACGTGGGCGGGTTGAAGGCGGCGCGCGAGGCGGCCCGCGCCAAGCTCGCGGAGCGCCAGGGCGCCGGGGGCAAGGGCCCAACGCCCGAGGAGCTGGAACGCGAGGCCCGGCTCGCGGCGAAGCGAGCCGAGAAGGTGGCGGGGGCCAAGTTCGAGCTGACCCCCGAGCAGGTCCGCAAGGCGAGCGCGCCCGTGGCGATGGGCGGGGCCGATGCCCGGGTGCAGCCCCTTCCCGTGAAGCCCAGACCCACGGACGCTCCGAGCGACGCCGGCGCGGGCATGGGAAGGCTGCTGAAGGCGAAGAAGAAGGCACAGGAAGAGATGGGGGAGGGCGACAAGCCCGAGGGTTGACCGATGTGAGGCCGTGACGTTCCGGGGCCGCAACCCCGGCAACGAGACTGGAGAACACCATGAGCGTGGCGCAGAAGGACGTGAAGTTGGAGACTCCCGCGGAGGTGAAGCAGGCGTGCGAGGCCTTCCGCGCCACCTTTCAGAAGGTGAAGGGCGAGATCGGCAAGGTGATCGTGGGCCACTCGGACGTGGTCGAGGCGGTGCTGCTCTCGCTCTTCGCCGGGGGCAACGTGCTGCTCGAGGGCGTGCCGGGGCTTGGCAAGACGATGCTGGTGCGCACGCTGGCGGAGACGCTGAGCCTGCCTTTCAGCCGCATCCAGTTCACGCCCGACCTGATGCCCGCGGATGTGATCGGCACGAACATCGTGATGGAGGATCCGGAGACGGGCCGCCGCCGGTTCGAGTTCCAGAAGGGCCCGATCTTCGCGCAGATCGTGCTGGCGGACGAGATCAACCGTGCCACCCCGAAGACGCAGAGTGCGCTGCTGGAGGCGATGCAGGAGCGCAGCGTGACGAGCGCCGGCGTGACGTTCAAGCTCGCGCAGCCCTTCATCGTGCTGGCGACGCAGAACCCCATCGAGCAGGAAGGGACCTATCCCCTGCCCGAGGCGCAGCTCGACCGGTTCCTGTTCAAGATCGTGGTGGGGTACAGCGGGCTCGAAGACCTGATGACGATCCTGGACCGCACCACGGGTGCGGAGACCCCCGTGGCGCAGAAGGTTCTGGACAACGCGCAGATCCTGGAGATGCAGAAGCTGGTGCGCGGGTGCATCGTGGCCCCGCACGTGAAGGAGTACGTGGCGAGGCTGGTGCTGGCGACGCACCCGGGGGGCGCCATGGCCGCGGGCGGGGCGACCGGCCCGACGAACAAGTACATCCGCTGCGGGGCGAGCCCCCGCGCGGCCCAGGC
Organism: Leptolyngbya sp. PLA1; assembly: GCA_021405315.1. Classification (GTDB taxonomy): domain Bacteria; phylum Planctomycetota; class Phycisphaerae; order Phycisphaerales; family UBA1924; genus RI-211. The sequence continues at coordinate 18,422 of QWIH01000026.1, read as the reverse complement.
GCTCATCCTGGGGGGCAAGGTCAAGGCGCTCGTGGAGGGTCGCTACCACGTGGGCTTCGCGGACATCAAGCACATCGCCACCATGTGCCTGAGGCACCGTGTGCTGCTGAACTTCGAGGCGGAGGCCGACCGCGTGGACGCCGACGGCCTGGTGAAGCAGATCCTGGACCTCACCCCGACGGAGCCGATGCGCGTCTGACGAGCCGACGCAGACCCCATGCTCAAAGTCGCCAACCCAACCCGTCCCAAGGGCCTCGAAGACCTGCTCACGTCGGACTTGATCAACAAGCTCGACCCGCTTGATCTTTCGAGCCGACGCGTCTTCTTCGGGAAGCTCAAGGGTGAGCGCCGCTCCAAGAAGCGCGGGCAGTCCGTCGAGTTTGCGGACCACCGCCCCTACGCGACCGGCGATGACATCCGCCACATCGACTGGAACATCTTCGCCAGGCTCGACCAGATCTTCCTCAAGCTGTTCCTCGAGGAAGAGGACCTGTCGCTCCACCTCGTCATTGACTGCTCCGCCAGCAGCGACTGCGGCGAGCCGTCCAAGTTTCTCTTCATGCAGAAGGCCGTCATGGCCCTGGGGTACGTCGGGCTTGTGAATCTCAACCGCGTCACCGGCACCGCGATGGGAGACGCGCCGGGGGGCGTCGTCTCCGCCATCCGCGACCTGCGCGGCAAGAGGCGCACGCACGACCTGGCGCAGTGGATCTGCTCGCTCGAGCCCCGCGGGTACTTCTCGTTCAAGGAGGCCGCGGAGCGCATCATGCTCACCCGACGGGGGAAGGGGCTCATGCTCGTCTTCTCCGACTTCCTCTACAAGGAGGGGTACGAGGAGGGTCTGCGCCGGCTCGTGGGCCACGGCTACGACGTGTTCGTCATCCAGGTCATGAGCCCCGAGGAACTCGAGCCCAAGATCACGGGCGACCTGCGTCTGCGCGACGTGGAGGACGGCGACAGCGCCGAGGTCACCATCTCCGCGCCCCTCCTGAAGCGATACAAGGCCACGCTCGGCGCGTACTGCCAGCAGCTCAACTCGTTCTGCGTGCGGCGGGACATGACCATGATGACGATCCGCAGCGACACGCCCATCGACGTGCTCGTGCTCGACTACCTCCGCAAGCGGGGGGTGGTGAAGTGATCTGGCTCACCGCCCAGTACGCGATCATCGCCGGGGCCATCGCCATCCCGGCGCTGCTCATCCTCTACTTCCTGAAGCTCCGCCGACGGGATGTGGAGATCTCCACGACCCTGCTCTGGAAGAAGGCAATCCAGGACCTGCAGGCCAACGCCCCCTTCCAGCGACTCCGTCGGAACATCCTCCTCATCCTCCAGCTTCTCGCGCTGGGGGCCATTCTCGCGGCGTTGGGCCAGCCACAGATCAAGAGCCAGACCATCACCGGCCAGCGTCACGTCATCATGATCGACCGGTCCGCGTCCATGATGTCCACGGACGAGAAAGACGACAAGGGTGGGGCCGCGGCGCGGCTGGACGCCGCGAAGAAGCAGGCCCGGGCGCTGGTCGCCTCGATGCGCGAGGGCGGGCTCTTCGACACGGAGAAGGACGCCGCGGATCAGGCCATGGTGATCGCCTTCGACACGCAGGCGGAGGTCGTGCAGCAGATGACCAGCGACAAGGCGGCGCTGGAGCGGGCGATCGACTCCGTCACCGCAACGGAAGGCCCCACGCGGATCGAGGAGGCCATCCGGCTCGCCAAGGCCCAGCAGCGAAAACGCGTGGTGGAAGGCCAGGAGGTCGAGGGGCTGACGGCGGACGAGCCCTTCACGATGCACATCTACTCCGACGGGCGGATCAGCGACGCCTCCAAGGCGGCGCCCGGGCCCGAGGACTTCGTGGAGTTCCACCGGGTCGGACAGCCGGAGTCCTCGAACGCCGCGATCGTCGGGCTTCGCGCGGAGCGGAGCTTCGAGAACCCAAGCCGTCTGAGCGTGTATGTCTCCCTCCAGAACAACCAGCCCCAGGTGCGGGCGGTGGACGTGGAACTGCTGCTGAACGGCGTGGGCGCCGGGATCAAGAGCACGACCATCCCGGGCGCGAGCGCGGAAGGCCTTGGGCTTGGGGCCGCCGCTGCCGCGCGGGCGGGTGCGGAAGAGCGTGCCGCTGCTGCGGCTGCCGGCGTGACCCCCGATGGCGCCACGCCCACGGCGACGGCGCGCATGACGCCCGGTGTGGGTGGGGTGGTCTTCTCGCTGGAGCGGGGCGAAGGTGCGGTCGTGCAGGTGAGGCTCCGCAGCCCGTCGGATGGCGGGCCGCTGGAAGGCGACGCCCTGGACGTGGACAACCGGGCGTTCCTGGTCGTGCCGCCCGCTCGCAAGCTCGCCGTTGCAGTCGTGTCGGCGCGCGGAAACCTGTTCCTGGCGTCCGCCCTTGAGGGACTGCCCCTGTCGAGGCTGGTCACGCTCTCGCCGGCTCAGTTTGAGCAGCGGGTGCGCGAGGGAACCACGGGCGAGTTCGACGTCGTGGTACTCGACGGGTGGCTACCCAAGGGCACGGGCCTGGCGTCCGCGCCGGCTCCCGCTCCGGCGGCACAGCCCGCCGCTCCTTCGGCCCCCGGTGGGGCGTCGCCTCCCCTCGCCGGGGGCGATGTCATGGCGCAGTCGGGGGACGTTCTGCCCCCCGGGCGGTACCTGATCCTCGCCGAGGTGCCGATGAAGCTCGGGGCGCTCGAGGGCGGTGTGCGCGTGACCGGTCCCGTGGCCGCCTGCTCGATCATCGACTGGTCGAGGGACCACCCGGTCCTGCGGGGACTGAGCCTGGATGGGCTGCTGGTCGCGAAATGTCCGAAGCTGGAGGTGCAGAGCGGAGGCGCGGCGACGTCGATCGCGACCTCGGACATCGGGCCTCTCATGCTGGAGGTCGCCACGCCCGATACCAGGGCGATCGTCGTGCCGTTCGACGTGGCGGAGAGCAACTGGCCCTTCAACGTCAGCTTTGTGGTGTTCATGGCCTCGGCAACGACCTACCTGGGCGACGATGGCGGCACCGGGGCGGCGGGGCGCAGCGTGCAGCCCGGGTCGGTCCTCTCGGACCGGCTGCCCGCGGGTGCCACGGACATCGAGGTGAAAACCGCGTCGGGAGAAACCCAGAAACTGCTCGCCGGCGCGGACGGGCGGATCATCTTCGGGCCGCTCGGCCGCTCCGGCGTCTACGAGGTGTCCTGGAAGGGGGCCGCGGGTCCGACGGACGCGAACATCGACGATCGCGCGGTGAGGTACTACGCCTCGAACCTGCTCGATCCGGAGGAATCGGACCTCGCGAGCGTGCCGGTGTTGTCATTGGCGAGCACGGAGGCCGCGGCGAGCAAGGAAGGGTCCGCGATCGCCGACAGGAAGCTCTGGCCCTGGCTGCTGCTCGGGTGTCTGGCGATTGTGATGTTGGAGTGGTTCGTCTACAACAAGAAGGTGCACGTCTGACCGTGCGGGTTGCGGAGCCCAGATGACCGTGAGCAGGTGGCGAGGACTTGGGTGGGTGTTGCTCGCGGCGCTGGCGGGCCCGGCGTCCGCGGTGCAGGAAGGGAAGTCCCCGCCGTGGGTGGCGGGCCCGGACGGGCAGACGACTGCCTCGCTGCCGCCGGTGCGGAGCGGGACACTCCCGCCCCGTGTGCCGGTGGAAGTGGTCCGTGTGGACTTCGGGTGGGACGGGGTGATGCCCTCCGACCGCTGGGCGCCGGTGGTGGTGTGGCTCTGGAGCGGGTCGGGGGCATTCTCGGGCGAGATCACGCTGCGGTACAAGCAGGACTCCACGCAGCGGGCGCGGATCACGATCCCGGTGTCGACGACGCCGGGCGAGGTGGTGCCGTTCGAGCTCGCCGCGTGCATCCCGCCGGACGCCGCGGGGTCAGGCAACGCCATCGCCGAGCTCTTCGTGGTGGACCGCGGGAGTTCCTGGGAGCAGGAGATCAAGTTTGTGCCTGTGCCCAGCACGGCCGGCGAGATGTGGGCGCCTCAGATCGACGACCGCTCGGTGCGGGCGCTGGTGGTGGGCGAGGTGTCGGCGGCCGGCGCGCTCTCCACGGGCGTGATGGGGCCGGGAGCGCTCCAGGCCACGGGCGCGTACCCGACAGCGAGCCGCCCGGGTGCCACGACAGTCTGGGATCGCCTGCACGTGGTGCGGCGGGCGCCGCAGGCGCTGCCGGTGTCATGGCTGGCTTACGAGGGCGTGGACGTGATCATCGCGTCCGCCGACGAGCTTGCCGAGGCAGATCCCCGCGTCCGCGCTGCGATCATCGAGTGGGTCAGGTGGGGCGGGCGTCTGGTTCTGATGGTGGACGGGGCCGGAGCGTGGTGGCGCGAGTTTGTGCCGACTGATCAGGATGTCGTCCTCGCCGCGGATCGAGGGCCGGCGCGGGCGCCAGCACACCTGTTTTCCCGTGCGGAAACCGCCCAGGCCTTGGAAGCAACCACCTCTCCGGTGAGTGCACGGCTCCTCGAGGTGACAGGCGTGGGGCGAGCCGAGGGGTGGGAGAGCTTCTGGGAACCCGAGGGCGCCGAGTCCGGCAGGCACGGTCTGGTGGCGCGAGGCCCGGTCGGCATGGGCATGGTCACGCTCGTCGGGGTGGACCCGGCACGGCTGCCCGCGACGGTCTCTCTTGCGGGGAGCCGGTACCTGTGGCGGGAGCTTCTCGGAGGTCGATCGACGGGCATTCTGCCGCCGGAGCTGCTCGAATCATTCGAGGAGAATCAGTGGGGGTGGTGGGGCTACGGCTCGAGCGGGCAGGACCGAGCGGCGGCGCTGGCAATCCGGACGGCGCTGGACCTGGTGACCGTAGAGCCCCCGGTGACGGATGGGACCTTTGTCGGCATCGCCGCGGCAATGATCATCCTGGCCGGGCTTGTCGGGCCTTTCGACGGCATCTACCTCCGCCGCCGGGGCTTCGCCAGGCGCACCTGGCTGACGGCGCTGGGATGGACGCTCGCCGCAACCGGGCTCGCGTATGCCGTGCCCTCGATCATCCGGACGGGCCGCGGCAGCGTGGGGCGCTGCGAGGTCGTCGATGTGCTTCAGGCCGGCCCGGCGGCGGGCGGTTCGCAGTGGCGCACCGGCGTCTCGGGCGTCTTCTCCGGGAGACCGATGATCACGCGCATCGAACCCCGCGACGGCGTGTGGTGGCGTGGTATCTCCGCGCTCGAGTCGTACCGCGGCAACTCTCGCGCGTTCGGCCCGCTGGAGTTGAGCCCCACCTTCGGAACCCTCCGCGGCATGAGCGCGCGGGGGTTCTCTCAGGGGCAGTGGACCTACCGCACCCTGATGGACCTCCGCCCGGCTGAACCCGAGGCGGGGCCCCGCTGCGCACTCTCCAAGTTCCCGGACGGGTGGCGCGCAGACGTCTGGGGCCTGCCGGAAGGGACCCAGGTGGGAATGGGCATGTTGAGCACTTCCGAAGGACATTGGGCGATGTGCTTCGGGCCGGGCACGGACGAAGACGGACGTGAGGCCTGGAGCGCCACCACCAGCGGCGAACCATCGAGCGCCACGCCGGATCTGTGGGCCGGACCGGCGCTGGAGGCCGCGGCCAACCCGTGGATGGTCACGGAGGCCACCCCCGCAGACCAGGCCATGGGCACGGTCCTCCGGATGCCGGGCAGCAGGGCACGGGCCCAGGCCGTCACAGCCCGCGTCACGAGCGGTGGGTGGGGCGTGCTGCAGATCTCCGTGCGCGGGTTGCCGGATGGCTCGGGCCTCCAGCCCGGGACGGAGGTGGATCGCAAGACCCTGACGCTGATGAGAGTCCTCATCCCGTTGCACACGGAGCCATCTCCCAGCAAGGACACGCCATGATCGAGATCAAAGGGCTCTCCAAGCGCTACGGGACGCTGACCGCGCTCGACAGCCTCACGCTGGACATCGGCCCGGGACAGCTCTTCGGGTTCATCGGCCCCAACGGTGCGGGCAAGACGACGACCATGAAGATTCTCGCGTGCCTGCTGCAGGCGGACGCCGGCACCGCGAAAGTGTGCGGCATGGACGTCCGCACTCGCGGGGACGACATCCGGCGCGTCATAGGCTACATGCCCGACTTCCTGGGGGTGTACGACGACCTGACGGTGGACGAGTACCTCCAGTTCTTCGCATCCGCGTTCCAGATCCCGCGGACGCAGCGACGCCGGATCATCGATCAGTGCCTGGAGCTGACGGATCTCACGGCCAAGCGGGACGCGCTGGTGGACAGCCTCAGCCGCGGCATGCAGCAGCGGCTCGGCGTGGCCCGCGTGCTCATCCACGACCCCAAGGTGCTGCTTCTGGACGAGCCCGCGAGCGGGCTGGACCCCCGGGCGCGCATCGAGATGCGGATGCTGCTCCAGGAGCTTGGGCGGATGGGCAAGACGCTGATGGTCAGCTCCCACATCCTGACGGAACTGGGCGAGATGAGCACGTCCATCGGCATCATCGAGCGCGGGAAGCTGCTCTACGCGGGCTCGATCGAGGAAGCGTTCTCCCGGGCCCGGGACGCGGGCACCGGAGAACGCATCGCCGTGAGGCTGGAGCCGGAGGGGGCGACGCCGGAGGCCGCCCGGGCGCTGCTGACCGCGGACCGGCGCGTGGCGCGGGTTGTCGCGGACCCCGGGCAGCGCGAGCTGACGATCGAGCTTGTCGCCGGCGAGCACGGGCACCACTTCATCATCGAAACGCTGGTGAAGGGCGGGGCGAAGATCGCCGCCTTCCAGCCAGAGGGAATCAAGCTGGAGGACGCGTTCCTCAAGCTGACAACGGGCGCGCTGCAATGACGGACCACGAGGAATCTCCGGCAGCAGACCCCGCGCAGCGGCCATCCCTGGCCATCCGCCTGCTCCGCGGGCTCAGGCCCTCGCACCTTGCGTGGGCGATCCCCGGTCCGGTCTTCACGAAGGAAGTCTGGATGGCGGGGCGGCGGACCTCGACGTACTGGATCCGCGGCGGGTTCGTGCTTGGTATGACCGCCCTGGTGGCCCTGGTCTTCATGGCGTACCGGTTCGACGACTACGGCACCACCTCACAACGCCTGCAGCGACTCCAGCAGATGGCGCCGAATCTCACGGTCACCATCATCTGGTTCCAGTACGTCGCGATCATCCTTGCCGCGGTCATCCTCGCCTCCCCCATGATCTGCGACGAGAAGCGCAAGGGCACGCTCAGCACCCTGCTCTGCACGCCCCTGAAGGCGTGGCAGATCCTGCTCGGCAAGCTGACCGCGATGGGAGTGCAACTCCTGGTCCTCGCCATCGCCGCGACTCCGCTCCTGCTGGCGCTGCGCCTGTTCGGCGGCGTCACCGCGGAGACCGTCGCCGCCGCCGGCTGGATCACCATCTCCTCCGCGGCTCTCGCCTCCACGCTCACGATGCTCAGCTCGGTCATGGTCAGGCGATCCCCGGTCGCCGCCGCCTCGGGGCTCATGCTGTTCCTGGGTTCGCAGTTCATGGTCACCCTCGTCGTGGGGATCATCGCCACGCTCAAGCAGACCATGACTCCGGCGCTGCTCTTCCCCATGTTCGTGCTCACCCCGCCACTCATGCTCGGCGTGCTCTCCGCGGACCTCGTGGGCGGGGGGGGCATGCCCATCCCGTTCAAGACAGAGGCATGGCTGATCTCGGGCGCGTACAACTGGCTTCTGACCGCCCTGGCGTTCGGTCTCTCGACTCTCGTGCTCCGCCGTGTGATGCGGAAGGAGGGCGAGGCCGGCGCAGGGCCCGCGCCGTCCGGGAAGCGGAAGAAGGCAACCAAGTCCGGGGGGGCGACGGAGCCGCTTCCGGCGGCGACCGATTCGACGGCGGCCCTGGGCGTGGAAGCGCCGACCCGGGCACCGAACTCGGAGCGCGCGCACGCCAGCCGCGTGGTCGGTGACAACCCCGTCCTATGGCGAGAGGTCCGGCAGCGGTCGTTCGGCAGGCCTCTCTACGCCTGGCTGCTCTTCGGAGGGGTCGGCCTCATCGCGCTGTGGATCTACTTCCAGGTTACCGCGCAGTGGCGGGGGGGCTGGCTCACCGGCCTGGACCTTGACGAGCTCGGCAACGAGGCCCTGAACTTCCCGATCATGGCCCTCGGCGGCGTGGTCACGATGCTGCTGGCGTGCTTCACGTCATCGCAGTCGATCTCTTCCGAGAAAGAGTCCCGCACGTGGGAAGTTCTGCTCGCCACACCTCTCACGGCGTGGGACATCGTCTGGGGGAAGTTCATCGGGGCGCTGCGGCGCCAGTGGATCGTGCCGGTCCTGATGCTCGCACACCTGCTGGTGGTTTCCGTCCTCGGGCCCGTGAAGTTCCTCGCGATTCCGCAGGTCGCGCTCGTGCTGTTCGGGGGGCTGGTGGCCATCACCGCCGTCGGAGTCTTCGCCTCGGTCCTCATCGGGAGGAGCACGCGGGCGGCGGGCGCCAACTTCGGCTTCTGGCTCGCGGTCTGGGGCGGGATCCCGCTGCTCGTCACGCTGCTCAACGAGGCGGCGGGGGGCATGAACTCCGGCGATGTCATCTCGGTCCTCATGCTGCCGAACCCCGTCGCGATCATCATGTGCATCACCTCCGGCTCGCTCGACGACTCGGGCGGCGCCAGGTATGACATGATGGACCTGGGGCGCATCGGCACGCTGGAGATGTGCGGCGTCGTCGTCGCGTTCGTCACGGCCTACCTGCTGTTCGGCCTCGCCGTCCTTCGCGCCGCCTCGATGGTCCTCGCGTCACGCTCGCTGCGACTCCGGTGAGGCTCAGCGGGTCGGTGTGCGGGCCGTGCCCCTCGGGGCCGGGGCGGGTGTTGCGAGGTCAACCTCGCCCTGATGGGAGAACGTGACGCTCGGGCTGCTGAGCCCGGCCTCCGCCATCGTGCGGGAGAAGACGCGGGGGGAGTCGTAGAACACCTCTCCCTTCACCGTGATCGACGTACCGCTTGACGCCGGGTCGCCCGTCACGCTCGCGGGCAGCACGATCGAGCAACGGGAGAAGCCCGCCGCGGTGGCAGAAGCCGAGCGAGTACCCTGGAACACCAGCCGATCGGCCAGCCAGACGGAATAAAGCACGTTGCGCAGGGGGAGCGCGTCGGGCCCGGTATTGTCCACGTCGAGGACGACATCGAGGACCGCCGCGTCCGCGGTGCGCTCACGAAGCGTGGTGCCCGTGACGCGCACCGCCGGGGGCTGCACCCCGGCGCAGCCCCAGAGAACGCCGGCGCACGACGCGATGAGGAGGGCAGATCGCATGCCGGAGTGTAGCGGACCCGCTCCGGGAGCGGTCACTCGCCCATCTGCACGAACCGCTCGTCGCCGATGTTCGCGAGCATGTGATACTCCTCGGTCATCTCGGCGACCTCGCGGTTGAAGCCGCTCCAGTGGATGGTGAGGAACGCCATGGCGAGGAACACGACCCACGCCGCGGCCTCCGCGAGGCGCTTCCGCCTTGCGAGGAGGATGACCCCCGCGCCGAACACCGTGAGCGCCACCTTCCAGACGATGACGAGCAGGGGCGAGTTGAGGTTCATCAGCCCGCGGGCGAGCGGGTTGAGCTCGATCATCCCCACGCTGGTGACGTAGGTCAGCGTCATGTAGAGATCACCCAGGGACATCAGCGAACTCGCAACCACCAGCGCGATCACCCGCTGCGTGCGGGCCTTCTCGCCCATCGCGTGCCGGATGGGGTCCAGCCAGAGGCTGACCCCCCTGCTCTGTTCGAGCGCGGCGGTGTCGGCCGAAAGGGGCGGGCGGAGTGCCTCCATCATGGCGGCCATCGGCGTGCGGGCCGGTCGTGTCAAGGATGAGGGTGGAATACTGTGTGCGGGCGTGCCGGTGGCGCGGGCGGTGCCGAGTGGGGGATCGTCCGAAAGCCGGCTCCGCCCCGGTCCGATGCGGTCAATGGGGGAGGGGATCGCAGCCGGGGACTCCCGGTGGGCGTATGGAGGTTCGGAGGATCGATGCGTTGCAGCGTCGGTGCGTACCTGCTGATCTGCCTGCTGCCCTTGGCGGCGTGGGGGCAGCGCACACGGCCCGTGTCGACCGACGAATCCGTCACGGCCTCCGATGCGCTGATCCGCGTCCAGGAGCTCTCGGACGCCGGCAACGATTCCGAGGCCGTCCGCGTGCTCCAACTGCTGCTGGAGCAGGAAGGCGACCGCCTGCTCCCTGACTCCAAGGACGAAGAAGTCTTCGTGCCCGTGCGCAGGGTGGTGCACCGCCTGCTGCTTTCGAGGAGGGAACTCCTGGAGAAGTACCGGGCGGAGGAATCGGCCCGCGCGTCGCAGCTTCTGGCTCTCGGCGAGTTTGCGCAGGTCGAACGGACGCGGTTGCTCACCCCTGCGGGGTTCGAGGCCGCCCTCCGTCTCGCCCAGACCGACCTCGAGAACGCCCGTTTCGAGGCCGCCCGCCTGACGCTCGAACAGCTCGAAACTCACCCCGAGCGGCGGGTGGAGCGGCAGGCGGCGGACGCCGCCGAGCTCGCGCTCGAGGTCGCCTCATTCCTCCCGCGTGAGGCCGTGCGTGCGTGGGCGGCCCGCTGGCGAGAGGACGCCGGCCTGCCACCCAAGGCCGCCACACCCGCTCCGATTCCGGCGGTTGTGCAGGACGCGGCCCGAAGCGTGCTGGACCCGCAGCCCCGCATCTCCACCGATCAGCCCCCCCGGGCGCCGCTGCAGGAGGTCAACGCGGACTCGCGGGCGTCCGGCGGACGTGACGATCAGGATGGTCGCGTCGCCTGGGTCTTTCCGACCGTGGTGGGGGACCGGGTGCTGGTGAACGACGGCGAGCGTCTGGGCGCGTGGGACAGCACAACACTCGCCCCGCTGTGGCGGTCCGACCTCGCGCCCGCGGGCGCGCTGCGCCAGGCGCCGGAGCAGATGTTCGCGCTCACGGGCCTCCAAGGCTGGTCGGAAGACGCCGCGACCGTCTCCGTAGGTTCCGGCGTTGCCGTTGCGCCGATGGGCAACCCGGAGAGCGGGCAGCGCCGGGGCGATCGGCGGGTGCAGGCGCGTGATGTCGCCACCGGTCGCCTGTTGTGGATGGTCGACCCCGGCGAACTCGGACAGGAGCTCGACGAGGCCGTGGTGCGGGGCCCTGCGCTCATCGAGGGCGACACGGTCGTGCTCAGCGTCCGCAAGGCGAGCGCCATCCGACGCACGTCGGTGCTCTTCCTCGTCGGGCTGGACCTCCACACGGGGCGCGAGCGATGGACCAGACTGGTGGGCAGCGTGGGCACCAACCCCTGGGGTCGCGCACAGGTGAGGCCGGACGGCGGGGTGGTGCACCAGGGTGTGGTCTACAGGGGCGACGACATGGGCGTCCTGGGGGCCTACGAGGTCGCCACCGGACGGCCCGTCTGGGTCCGTGTCACGCGGGCGGCCCGCGGCTTCGACATGAATGCGATGCGCTCCATCGCCGGCATTCCCCCGTACGAGATGCAGGTGCCTGTCGTCGCGGGCGACAGCATCTACTTCGTGGAGCCCGGTCGGGAGCGCGTCATTGAGCTCTCGCTTGCCGATGGCGTCATCCGCGCCGCCCGGGACTGCAGCGCCATGGGCGACCCGCGGTACCTGCTCGCCTGCGGCCCCAGGCTGCTCGCGGTCGCGCCGGGCCGTCTCTTCAGCGTCGATCGGGCCTCGTTCGCGGAGGGTTCCATCGTTCCGCTCGGGCCTGCGATCAGCGGCGGGGGCATCCGAGGGCGGGTGCTGGTCTGCGATGACCGGGTTGTCGTTCCCGTGAGCAACGAGCTCATCGTGCTCAGCCCGGACGGGGCCGGGGAGGTGAGGCTGCCTGTCCCGAGATCCGGGAACATCGTCCTGGCGACATCCGAAGTCTCCGGGGGCGAGGCCCACTTGCTCATCAACGACACCCGGACGCTCAGCAGCCTCGTGCCCTGGGAGCACGCGGAGCGGCTGCTCGACCGGCGCGTGGCGCAGTCCCCTCGAGACCCGAGGCCCCTGCTGACCTACGTCGAACTGCTCCACCGCAGCGGCCACGCCGCACGCGTCCCCGAGCTCACGGACGCGGCGCTGCGCGTGCTGAACGGCCCGGCCATCGTCCCGGACCGCGACGCGCTCCGCGAGCGACTCTTCATGCTGCTGCTGGCGATGGCGAGGAGCTCGCACGACCCTTCGGCCGCGGGCCCCGCCCCCATCATCACCGACGCGAACCTGCTCGACGCCATCATCGCCCGGCTTCCGGCGTGTGCGCAGTCCCCGGATCAGATCGCGGCGCACGCGCTCGAGGAGGCCTGGCTTCGTGATCTTCAGGGCCGTTTCACGCAGGCGGCGGAGTCGCTGCAGCGGGTGCTGCTTGACGACTCGCTGGCCGAGGTGCTTCCCACGGGCGGGCTCCGACGCCCCGCGGGGCAGCTCGCGGAGGACGCCCTCGCGGACCTGCTGCGAAAGGCCGGGCCGGATCCGTACGCGGCGTTCGACGAAGAGGCCCTGGGGCTCGCCGACGCGAGACGGGACTCAGCCGATCCTCTGGTGCATGAACAGATTGCCCGGCGCTACCCCGTGGCAGCCGTGGCGCCCGAGCTTTGGAAGCGGGCCGCGGCTGCGCACGCCAAGGCGGGCGACCGCGTGAAGGCTCGGATCGCCGCCGGGCGCGGGCTGACAGCCGCGGAACTGTCGGTCGCCATCGGGCGGGCCGATCAGGTGCCGGTGCTCGGCGAACTTGCGGCCACCCTCGCGGAGCTCGCCACGGGTCAGGAGGAGCAGGGGAGCCTCTTCCGCACGCTCCGTCGGCTCGCGGATGAACACCCCACGCTGACGATCAGGGGACCGAGTGGCAGCGTGCCCGTGCGCGACGCGGCTTCCGCCGCCGCGAGATCTCTCACCGAGCGCGGCCCGCTGCCGGTCATGGGTTCCGGCGCGACGTCGGGCGGGCAGGTGCTGGAGGGCTGGCAGCCGCTGCACCCCATGCTCCGGACCGGACCGGGTACAAGCACGGACAGCGTGATGATGTACGAGGAGCGGACGCAGACAGCGGCGCTCTGGGCGGCGGCGCTGGGCGATGGGCGTCTTGAGCCCGTCTGGACCCGGCGTGCCCACGGGGCACCCACTCCGCTCAAGGTCGGCGTCGACGTCGCCTATCTCTTCTGGCCTTCGGCGCGCGGGGGCACGATCGAGGCGGTTGGGCTCGACGGCAGGACAAAGTGGACGACCCCCGAGTTCCTCTCGCTCTTCGACTCGCCGCCGGTCTATGACCCCAATGACCGCATCCCCACTCCCCTCGAGGGGCACGTGAGGCCGGAGTCGATCGTCGTGTCGATCGACGCCGACGAGATCGTGCTCGTGCAGCGCACCGGGTTCGCGGCGGCGATTTCGCTCGATGACGGGCGCGCGCTCTGGAAGAAGCCCCTGGACCTCCAGCGTGTCTACGACGTGAGTCATGTCGGAGGGGTCGTCGTGGTCTCCGGCGCGGTCCGCGCCTCGGATGGTCAGCTCAGTGCGGGCGTGCTCACGTTTGATTCCCGCACGGGAGAGCCGCTCGCGCGGCTGCCCGCGAGCGTGCTCGGAGACCATCCGAGGTGGATTCGCCCCGGGCCGGGTGGCGACGGGATCGTGGCCTCCGCGGAGGGCGTCGCCCGGTTTGATCCCCGGACCGGCAACGTGAAGTGGTCGACGAGGTCGGAGGCGCTCAGGGCCTCCACCGACGGCTGGGTCGTCGGGGGCTCGCTCATCGTGCTGGATTCCGAGCTCAGGCTCTGGCAGGTCTCGCTGGAGGGCGGGGCTGTCTCGCCTGCACCGCTGGAATCCCGCGCCAAGATGTCGCTCCCGGTCGCGGGGATCGCCTGGGAGGATCGCCTGGTACTCTCGACCACGCAGGGCGCGCTCGTTGTGGATGCCGCCGGCCGCGTGGTGGGCGCGGATTCGCTCGACTCGTCCCAACTCGAGCCGCCCCTGGTCGCGAAGGACGTGCTGGTCACGATCGAATCACCCGAGAGCGACCTCGGGATCGCGGAGACCGCGCCCTACCGGATGTTCATGCTGGAGGCGGCGACGGGCAGAGTCCTCACCACGCACACGCTCGCGCTCTTCGAGCCGCCCACGTCCGTGGTGCTGCTCGACGGCAAGGTGCTGGTTGGCCAGGGCGTCGCGACCCTCGTGCTCGACTGCCCGACATCAGCCCGTTGAGGCCCGCGTGTCCCTCGGCGTCAGCCCGCGGTATTCGGCCATCAGCCGGTCGAACTCGGCGGCGCTGAGCACTCCCTGCTCGGCCTCGCCTGTCCGCAGCGCCTTGAGGAGGTAGGGCAAGCAGAGACCGCATCCCGTGCCGCAGCCCGTGGATTCGACGAGCTGATCGAGGCTGAGCCCCCCCGCGCGTGCATCCGCAAGCAACGTCGCAAACGAGAGTCCGCGGCAGACGCACCGGGTGACACGCATGGGTCAACGGTACGGAGAGCGGCTACGGGCCGGCCAAACCGGCTACAGAAGTGGGTTTTTGGCCCCGTGCGTGTACTCGGCCTGCGGGCTCATGTTCTTCATCGGGTTGAGCAGCACATCGGTGAAGAGCTCGGCGGCGTCGGGTGCCGGGCTGGCTTCGGCGAAGTCGACGGCGGCCTTCACGATCTCGCGCACCTCGGCCTGGATCTGCACAAACCCGGCCTCGGTGAGCACCGGCGTGCCGTCCTTCCCCTTGCGCTCCGTCATGAGGCGGTGCGCCATGCGGTCGATGGAGTCCTTGGACTTGAACTGATCGACCTCTTCCTTCGTGCGGTACTTCTGGGGGTCGGACATCGAGTGCCCGAGGTAGCGGTAGGTCTTGAGGTCGACAAAGGCGGGCTTCTGATTCTCGCGGCACCAGTCGACGAGGGGCTTGAAGTCGTCGTAGAGGTCGAGCACGTCGAAGCCGTCGATGATCTCGCCACGGATGCCGTAGGCCTCGGCCTTCTTGGTGAGGTCGTGGGCCATGGTGGTGCCGCGGGAGATAGCGGTGCCCATGGAGTAGCCGTTGTTCTCGACGATGATGATGACCGGGATGGACCACAGGCCCGCGAGGTTCATGGCCTCGTGGAGCGCACCCTGGTTGAGCGCGCCGTCGCCGAGGTACGTAAGGCAGACCTTCTTTTTGGCCTTGTCACCCGGGATCACGCCGGGGTTTGGAAGCGCCTGACCGAGCACCTCAAGCTCGTACTTGGCGGCGAAGGCCAGGCCGGTGCCGACCGGGACCTGAGCGCCCACGATGCCGTGCCCGCCGAACAGCCAGTGGGGCTTGTCGAACATGTGCATCGACCCGCCCTTGCCCTTGGCGCAGCCGGTGGCCTTCCCGAACATCTCCGCCATGCAGGCGCCCGGGTCCATGCCCCGCGCCAACGCATGCCCGTGATCGCGGTACGCGGTGATGACCGGGTCATCCCCGTTGACAGCGGCGATGGTGCCGACGGCGGTCGCCTCCTGCCCGGTGTAGAGGTGGCAGAACCCGCCGATCTTCGCCTGCTGATACGCCTGCCCGCAGCGGTTCTCGAACTCGCGGATGAGGTACATGCTCCGCAGCCACGACACGAGCGTGCCCGCGTCCACCGT
The DNA here is from genome assembly GCA_021405315.1 of Leptolyngbya sp. PLA1. Lineage (GTDB taxonomy): Bacteria > Planctomycetota > Phycisphaerae > Phycisphaerales > UBA1924 > RI-211. Next base: position 2,959 of record QWIH01000026.1, on the reverse strand, counting down.
CTCGCTGGCTCGAGGGCCAGACTTCGGCCTCGTTCCGGGCTGCATGGGGGTCATCTTCGGCTCCGCGGCAACGTTGGACATCGCTGATTCCTGCTCTTCGGCACTCCCGAGGGGTCGAACCACTCGGATCGTTCTGATCGGTGTTCGTACGTGCCTGGGGTGACGAAGATTCTAGCCCGATCGGCACTTTCATGGCCGGGGCGTGCAGCGCATCGCGAGCAGGGTTTGGTCGTCCGCCGCCGGGGCCCCCTTTACGAACGCCGCGACCTCGCGCGTGATCAACTCGACGCATTCGCGGGCCGAGCACTGGTGGGACTGCGCGAGCAGGGCATCCAGCCGCTCGACTCCGAACAACTCCGCCCGACCGTCTGATGCCGGGGCGGGCATGGCCTCGGTAATCCCATCGGTATAGAGCAGGAGCAGGTCGCCGGAAGCGAGATCAATGCTGGATTGAGGAAAGGACTGATCATCGAGCACGCCCAGGGGCAGGCCGGCGGCCGAGTCGAGGCTTCGGACGGTCTGGCCCCGCCTGAGTCTGGGCGGGTTGTGGCCCGCGCAGGAGTAGGTGAGTCTCCGGGTCGCCGGGTCGAAGACGGCGTAGAACGCCGTGACGAACGAGCCGTCGAGGGTGTATGACCTCGCCAGCCTGGAGTTGAGATGAGAGAGGACGTCATGGGGCGGGGTGAGGGAGCCCGGGGCGGTGTGGGCGAGCGCGTGTGTGATGGCCATGAGGACCGCCGCGGGGGTGCCGTGTCCCGACACATCCGCGATGAAAATGCCCAGACGTCCCCCTTCGAGCGGGAAGAAGTCGTAGTAGTCACCTCCCGCGCTGGCGCTGGTGTGGTAATGGGCTGCGAACTCGAGGCCGGGCAAGTCGGGGAGCGTCGCGGGCAGGAGCGATCGCTGGATCTGGCCCACGGTGCGGAGCTCGCGGTCGAGCGCCGCGAGAGCGGACTGGAGCTGGTTGCGGAGCACGAGATTCTGCGTGCCCCTGCCGAAGAGGCTCGCCTGCCAGTGCATCATCGGGACGCGGGAAGGGTCGAACTCCTCCCCGGACTCATAGAGCGTCATGCCGATGTTGACGCCCCTGCCGCCTTCGTATTGGGGGAGGGCGACCAGGGCCTGGTATCCCCGCAGGTAGAAGTAGCCCGGATCGTCCTCCCGAAGACGCTCGGGGAGATTCTCGATGACGACAGGGGCATCGGCATAAGCGATCTCGCCGAGCAGCCCCCCGCGCAGCCGGGGCAGGCGGTGCCGCTCCTTCCATGGGTTGAAGTGCTCGACAAACCGGGCCGATCGCGTGATCAGGTAGTCCGGCGGCTCGACCCCGCGCCGGGAGAGGGCGAGGTAGTCCGCGTCGGGGAGCAACTCGCGGATGCTGTCCCAGTACGCGCGGACCATCAGGTCCGGGTCGGTCACGTCCGAAACGCCCCGCATCGCGGTATCGATGATCTGCAGTTCCTGCTGCCACGGCAGCCGCCGCCTGGGCATGTGCCTGTTCTCCTGATCGTGCGGTGCGACGGCATGGTAGTGACGCCGCTTCCCCAGCCACGCACGCGCCGTCTATCCTCTGGTCATGTCCGATCGGAAACCCTTCGTCGGCGGCAACTGGAAGATGAACACCAACCGCTCTACGGGCAGCGATCTTGCCCGAGGCGTCACCGATGGGCTGCTCCACGAGGGCGGGGTGGAGGTTGCGGTCTTCCCGCCCTTTCCCTACCTCCTGACCGTGCGCTCCATCCTCCGCGACCGGGGCTCGTCCGTCCGGCTCGGCGCGCAGGACATGTACCACCAGGGCGACGGGGCCTACACCGGCGAGGTCTCCGGCGCCATGCTGCGAGACTGCGGTGTTCAGGCCGTGCTCTGCGGCCACTCCGAGCGCCGCCACGTGATGGGTGAGAAGGACGAGCTCATCAACAAGAAGTTGCGCGCCGCGCTCGAGGCCGGGCTCGACGCGGTGCTCTGCGTCGGCGAGACCCTTGAAGAGCGCGAGGCAGGGCACCAGGACATCATCACCAGCCGCCAGGTCCGAACAGGACTCGCCGAGATCCCCGGATCGCTAGCGGAGCGCCTCATCATCGCCTACGAGCCCGTCTGGGCCATCGGGACCGGGAAGACCGCCACCCCGGAGGATGCACAGGCCGCCCACGCCCAGATCCGAGGCCTGCTCGAACGCATGTACGGCAAGGATGTTGCAAATCGAGTTCGGATTGTGTACGGCGGTTCACTGAAGCCCGACACCGCCGGCGCGATCTTCGCCGAGCCTGACGTCGACGGCGGGCTCGTCGGGGGGGCGTCGCTAAACGCGGCAGATTTCGTGGCAATCTGCAAGCTCGCCGCGGCTTCCGCACGCGGGAGCGTTTGACTTCCCGCTGGATTGCATAGCGCTAGGACGGTTCGGTCCGGCCGTGCGCACGGCGGGAAACGGGTCTTCCCCGCCTACACTTGCCCCCTATGACGACGCTCGCCTTTGTGTGGCCGGATTGGCTTGTCGGCTTGACCACGGTGCTGTTCCTCGCCGTCTGCGTCATCATGGTGTTGACGGTGCTGATCCAGAAGCCCCAGGGTGGCGGTCTGGCGTCGGCGTTCGGAGGATCGGGCGCGGGTTCCGGCCAGACGGCCTTCGGCGCCAAGACGGGCGACGCTCTCACCGTCTTCACGATCATCGTGTTTGTGGTCTATTTGGCGTTCGCGGTGGTGTTGAACTTCGCCATGAGGCCGGCCCCGCCGATCTGCCAGCGGAAGGGGCAGGCGTACCAGCGGCCGAGGAGGCGGTCCGGCAGGGACGGCCGGGGAGCGGCATGTGGCGGGCTCGGCGACGTCTCGGACATGGCAGGTTCCGGGGCGGGGAGGGCGAAGGCGATGCGTGCGCAAGCCACTGATCACAGACCGGCGCGGGGCCGGGATCACAATTATGGTATAGAGTTACCGCGTAAGCGAGCGCCGCCGCGGACAGGCG
>QWIH01000091.1 GCA_021405315.1 Leptolyngbya sp. PLA1 | reverse complement strand
TGGCTGAGATGAGGCAGACAGGGGTTGGGTGAAGCTCTGAATCGCGAAAAAAGAGCTCGATTGGGTGTTCCCTTTTTGAATCACCCGTGTGAGGGTTGTCGCCAAACGTGGACGGCCCGTCGTCCGCGGCCCCAGCTCCCCCACTGAGGCTCTTTGATGCCGATCTCTGCCCGGGCAGGCTGGACCCTGCCCCTGATGGCCGCCTGCGCGGCTCTGACCCCCCACACCGGTTCTCAGGACCTGGATCAGCCCTTCACCCTCCGGCGGTCCGACCGCCCCTTCTCCTGGCGCGATGCGCGGGACTGTCCCCCCGACGTCTTCGGTCCGGCGATCGAAGATGTCTTCTCCGAGGCGCTCGATGCGCCGGTCTCGTTCGCGAGTCCGGTGCCTGAAACCCTGGCGCTGAACCCGTCTCCTCTGCCGGCGGGGCAGAACGTGCTGCTGATGGACTATCTTCGGGCGCCGGCGCCGGAGGACACGGCGGGCCTGCGGACGCTGGCGCAGAACTTCGATCTGCTGGTGCTCCACGAGTGGCACGCGCCGAAAATCGCGACGTTCCGCCAGCACAACCCGGACATCGTCGTCCTGCTGTACAAGACGCGGGGCTTCGCGTTCACGAACACACAGGAGGCGGTCGAGAACTACAACAACGTGAAGCAGCACGACTTCGTCTTCATGCACGACGCCGGCGGAGCCCACATCGCGTGGGACTGGAACGGCGACGGGCGGCTGGAGGCGGCGTCGCCCCGGCCCGAGGTCGCGGCCTACCAGAGCTACTACTACGACCGGGCCCTGGCGTCGGTGGCCGCGGGCGGATTCGACGGCCTGCTGATCGACGACCTGTGGACCTATGAGGGCGTCTACGGGACGCCGGACGTGGTCGAGTACTCGAACGCGGGCAACTTCGACGCGCTGCAGGCGGCGATGACGAGCTACCTGGCGGCGGGCCTTCAGCGGACGCGCGCGAGCGGCCTGTACCTCGCGGGCAACATCGGCTGGTGGCAGCAACCCACGGGCGCGGGCGGCCGCGCAGGCCGGCGCTACATGGAGCAGCTGGACTTCGCGATGCAGGAGAAGTTCTTCATCAGCCACACGACGCGCTGGAACACGGGCAACGCGTGGTTCCCCGAGATCAACAACCTGATCCGCGAGATGCGGGAGACGGGCAACGCGCTCATCTGCCACTCGCGCGGCGACACGAACGACCGGCAGGCGATGCTCTATGCGCTGGGCTGCTACCTCTCGATCACGGACCGTGACGGGCGGGCGGTGTTCAGCTACCTCGACGAGCGCTCGTCGAGCCGCATCCCGCCGATCTTCGCGGAGTACGAGCTGGCCGAGCGGCTGGGACGCCCGCTGTACGACGTGCGCTGGCACTCGACGCGGCTCTGCGGCTACCGGCAGTTCGCCAATGGCTACGTCGTCGTCAACCCCAACAGCACGGCGCGGACGGTGCCGGAGCTGGCGGGGCTGTACGACCTCGGCGGCGTCCGCGTGCCGAGCGCGGGCTACACGTTCCCGGCGTACTCGGCGATGCTGTTCTTCTACAGCCCCGTTCAGTGATCTGCGATTGAATGGCAAGTGGGCGCCGGGGCTGAAGTCCCGGCGCCCCGGTCCTGCTTTTGGGACACTGTTCGACCTCGTGTGGAGCACAGCCTCGGAGAATCCCCGACGCGGATCTGATGAGCGCCCCGTGTGGTCCCAGTGGACGAGGGGCGGCGTCTCGCAATATAC
>QWIH01000025.1 GCA_021405315.1 Leptolyngbya sp. PLA1 | reverse complement strand
CGCCGGACGCTGCGTGTCTGCTCGATCTGCTGCGCTGGCGACGCCGGCAAAGCCCGGCGCCGCGAGTGGCACGTCAGGACGGAGTCGAGAGTGCCACGCCTGCCGTGGACTAGACGGGCGAAGCAGACGGCTGCGCCGGCGGGGCATTCTGATACCATCACGGCATGGCGGTCTACAAGATCACACCGGAACGGATCGAGCCGTTGAGCGAGACGACCTTTGCGCAGCGCGGGATCAAGGAGCGGGGGGATCTCCAGCGGCTGCTGCGGGCGAACATCGGGGTGGTGGCGCCGGACGTGCTGATCATCGCGGAGGAGTTCGGGGAATGGGATCAGGGCCGGCGGCGGATCGACCTGCTGGGGGTTGACGACGAGGCCAACCTGGTGGTGATCGAACTGAAGCGGGGTGAGGATGGCGAGCACATGGAGCTGCAGGCCATTCGCTATGCGGCGATGGTGAGCGGGATGACGTTTGCGCGCGCGGCGCAGGCGTATCAGTCGATGCTTGACCGGGCGGGACCGGGCCGGGACGCAAAGGACGAGTTGCTGAAGCACCTGGGGTGGGAGGAGCCGCGAGAGGACGATTTCGCGAAGGACGTGCGGATCGTGCTGGTTTCGGGGGACTTCTCCCGGGAGTTGACGACGGCGGTGCTGTGGCTGAACGAGCGCGATCTGGACATCCGGTGCGTGCGGATGAAGCCCTATTCGAACGGGGCGGAGACGATCGTGGACGTGCAGCAGGTGGTGCCGCTGCCTGAGGCCGAGGAGTACATGGTGCAGGTTCGCGAGAAGGAGCAGGCGCAGCGGGCGGAGCAGGCGACGCGGCACTCGGAGCGGCGGGCGTTCTGGACGGCGGTGCTGCCGGAGATCCAGCGGGCGACGGGGCGGTTCACGAACTGGACGCCGCCGGACGGGGATTGGATCGCGACGGGGGCCGGGGTGAAGGGCGTGCGGGTGGTGCTGCGGGTTCGACGGAGCGACTGCGCGGCGGACCTGTACATCGATGGTGGACCGGGCTCGCGCGAGTGGAACAAGGCCGTGTTCGACCGACTGGCGTCACGCCGGGCGGAGGTTGAGGCGGCCTACGGACCGGGGATCGAGTGGTTCAGGATGGACGAGCGCCAGGCGTCTTGCCTGACGGTGTATCCGGCGAAGGTCGGCTATTCGTCGGCGGCTTCGGAGTGGGCGACGGCGGCCCGCGGGCTGGGGCAGCATGCGCAGCGGATGTTCAATGTGCTGCGGCCTTTCGTCGAGACGGCGGCGGCGGCGGTGGGCGAAAAGGTGTGAGGGTTGTGGAGGAGGCGGTGCGGCGGGGGGTTTCAGCCGAAGGCCTTTTTGTAATCCGCGAGGAAGCGCTCGATGCCCTGGTCGGTAAGGGGGTGCTTCATGCAGTCCTGGATGACCTTGAAGGGGCAGGTGGCGACGTCCGCGCCGGCGAGTGCGCACTGGAGGAGGTGGTTGGAGTGGCGGACGGAGGCGGCGAGGACGAGGGTCTTGTAGCCGTAGTTGTCGTAGACGCGGCGGATGTCGCGGATGAGGTTCATGCCGTCTTCGCCGATGTCGTCGAGGCGGCCGATGAAGGGGCTGACGAGGAAGGCGCCGGCCTTGGCGACCATCCAGGCCTGGAGGGATTGGAAGCAGAGGGTCATGTTGGTCTTGATGCCCTGGTCGGAGAAGGCCTTGCAGGCTCTGAGGCCGTCGACGGTGGAGGGGAGCTTGACGACGATGTTTGGGGCGATGGAGGCGAGGCGTTTGCCCTCGGCGAGCATGGCCTTGGTGTCGGTGGCGATGACCTCCGCGGAGACGGGGCCTGAGACGACCCTGCAGATCTCGGCGAGGCGGGTGGAGTAGTCGATCTTTTCCTTGGCGATGAGGGTGGGGTTGGTGGTCACGCCATCGAGGACGCCGAAGTCGTGAGCGGCCTTGATCTCGTCGAGGTTGGCGGTGTCGATGTACAACTGCATGGGGTGGTCCTGTGGGCTTGGGGGAGGGCGGAGTTTAGCGCCGGGGCCGGGGGTGGCATAAGCGCCAGCGTGCGGGCGGCTGTAGGATGTGCGCTCGGAGGTGGTCATGGTGCAGGTGAAATGCGACAAGTGCGACAAGACGATCGAGGTTGAGAACGCGGTGGTGGGGCGGCGGCGGGGTACCCCTCGTCGAAGGGGCCGGAGCAGGAAGTGCGGAAGGTCCGGCCGGCGATGTTCCGGGCGAGGCCGTTCCTGTTCCTGGGGCTGGTGGCGGTGGTGGCGGGGGGGCTGGTCGGCGCGGTGATGTTCCCGCCTGGATGGTTCGCGGGTGTCGGGTTGTCGGTCGCGGCGCTGGTCGCGCTGGGGGTGTGGCGGCTGCGGACGCTGGGCGAGGGCCTGGTCGTGACGAACAAGCGGATCATCGACCGCGAGGGGTTTTTCCGGAAGGAGACCAGCGAGATCCGCTTCGCGGACATCAAGAACGTGCAGGTGAGGCAGAGCTTCACGGATCGGCTGCTGGGCGTGGGCACGATCGTGATTTCGACAGCGGGGGAGCACGAGGACACGGTGTCGATGAGCCACGTGCCCCGGCCTGACGAGCTGGTGAAGCTGATCGACCTGTACCGGGACCTGTAGGGGCTAGCCGGCGAGGCGGCTGTCGCCGAGGAGGCCGTGCTGCTTCATTTTCTTGTAGAGGGTGGTTCGGTTGATGCCGAGCTGGTCGGCGGTTTTCTGACGGTTCCAGGCGTTGGCGTCGAGCGCGCGGGTGATGATTCGGCGTTCGGGCTCGCGGAGGGCGTCTTCGAGGGTCATGGGCGTCCAGGGCTCTTCGGCGGAGGCGGCGATGTGGAAGCGGGCGGGGGGCGCTGCGTCGAGCAGTGCGGGGGGCAGGTCGTCGACGCCGATGACCTGGCCGCGGCAGAGGACGGCGGCGCGCTCGATGATGTTCTGGAGCTCGCGGACGTTGCCGGGGTATGGGTACCTGCGGAGGGCGTCCATGGCGTCGGGGGTGAAGCCGACGAGCTGGCGGCCGAGGTCTGCGGCGTGTTTTTCGAGGAATCTGGCGGCGAGGAGCGGGATGTCCCCCGGGCGTTCGCGGAGCGGGGCGATCTCGATCTTGACGACGTTGATGCGGTAGTAGAGGTCCTGGCGGAAGCGGCCCTCGGCGACGAGTTGTTCGAGGGGCTGGTTGCTGGCGAGGACGATGCGGACGTCGGCCTCGATGGTGGTGGTGGAGCCGACGGGCTCGAAGCGGCGCTCCTGGATGACGCGGAGGAGCTTGAGCTGCATCGCGGGTGAGGCGGAGTTGATTTCGTCGAGGAAGAGCGTGCCACCCTGGGCGGCCTGGAAGCGGCCGGCCTTGTCGGTGACGGCGCCGGTGAACGCGCCCTTGACGTAGCCGAAGAGCTCGCTCTCGAGGAGCGTCTCGGGGATGCTGCCGCAGGAGAGCTCGACGAAGGGCTTGTCGCGGCGGGGGCTGTGGTGGTGGATGGCGTGGGCGATGAGGCTCTTGCCGGTGCCGGACTCGCCGGTCATGAGCACGGTGGTGCGGCTGGGCGCGACGGCGCGGACGAGCTCGAAGACGCGGAGCATGCGCGGGTCGGCGCCGGTGAGGGTGTCGAGGGAGAGGGCGCCGTCGAGGCGGCGTCGGAGCGACTGATTCTCGGCGAGGAGGGCACGCTGGCGGAGCGCGCGGCCGAGGCTCTGGGAGACCTCGGCGTCGACGACCGGCTTCACCAGATAGTCGCAGGCGCCGAGGCGGAGGGACTCGACCGCCTGCTCGATGGTGCCGTAGGGAGCGAGCATGATGACGGCGGTGGAGGGATGGCGGGCGAGGATGTCGCGGAGCGGGGGCTTGCCGTCGGTTCCGGGGAGGGTGCAGGAGCAGACGAGGACATCGACTGGGCGTCCGGCGGCCTCGGAGGCTGCGAGGAAGGCCATGGTCTCCGGGAAGGAGGGGGCGATGGAGGTGGTGTGGCCCTGGGAGGCGAGGCGCTGGGCGAGGGCGGCCGCGAAGAGCGTGTCCTCGTCGGAGATCAGGATGTGAGAGCCGGGGGTTCCGGCGTGCTCGGCGGGCCGGGAGGTCACGCGGCGCCTCCGAGCGCGAGGTTTGAGGAGCTTGTGAGGCCTGGGAAGAGGACTCGGAGGACGGAGCCCGGCGAGTCGGAGCGGGGGGAGAGCTCGATGGTGCCGCCCATGCCGCGGACGACGTTCTTGGCGACGGCGAGGCCGACGCCTGCGCCGCGGGGTTTGGTGGAGAAGCCGAGGTCAAAGCAGCGGGAGGGATCTGCGGGAGTGCCGACGCCGTCGTCGAGGATGAGGAGGGAGTACCAGTCGCGCGTGTCGCGGCCGTAGGTGAGGCCCTGGGGCGCGGGCTCTGGCTGGGCTCGGAGGGTGACGGAGCCGGGGCGTCCCGAGCGTGCAACGGCCTCGATGGCGTTCTGGAGGCCGTTGAGGATGACGGTGTAGAGCGCGCCGGCGGGGATGAGGCCGGTGACCTGGGGGATGTCGATGGAGAGGGCGACCTTGTGAGCGGCGGCGAGGGGTGCGAGGACGTCGGCGGCGTGCTGGGCGGCCTCGCCGATGGTGACGGGGCGGGACTTGTGGAGAGCGGGTGAACCGAGGGGCTTTGAGGCGCCCTGCATGGCGGAGTGGACGAGGTCGGCCATCTGCTCGAGGCGCTGAGCGGCGGCGTGGAGCTGGTGCTCGAGGGCGGGGGTGCCCGGAGCGAGGGCGCCGGAGCCGGCGACGGCCTGGAGGGAGCCGTGGAGGAGCCTGCCCAGTTCCTGGATGAGGTCGTTGATCCTCTGGATGGGCTGGTGGAGTTCGAGGCCGGGGTCGGCGCTCGGGTTTCGGCGTGGCGCGTGGGAGGCCATGGTCCCCGAGCATCGGGCCCGGGGCGTGGGTGGACGACGGGGGTGTTGCTCGGAAGCGACACCGGGTATCGATCGTGCGGGCGGTAGTGTTGCGGCGGGGCAACTCGCGGGCTTCTCGGACTCGTCAGCGAGCGCGCTTGTTGGGTCCCCAGCTCTTATCGGGGTGGGCCGGAGCCGGGGGGACTTCGACGGGCTGCTCGCGGATCTTCTTCTGGAGGAGGTCGATGGCGGCGTCGAGCTGCGCATCCTTGCCCTTGAAAGTCTGGTGGGGGAGGTTGTCGACGACGATGTCGGGGTCGACGCCGTGGCCTTCGATGAGCCACTCGCCTTCTGGTCCGTAGACGCCGATCTCGGAGGCGGTGGCGATGCCGCCATCGACGAGGAAGTTGGAGGAGGAGAGCCAGATCTCGCCGCCCCAGGTACGGGTGCCCATGACGGTGCCGATGTTGAGTCGCTTGATTCCCTCGGCGAAGGCTTCGCCGTCGCTGGCGGTTCGTTCGTTGCAGAGAACGACGATGTGGCCCCGGAAGGCGAGCTGCATGTTCCAGAAGGGGTCGCCGACGCGGGGCTGCCAGAAGAACCAGGCCTTTCGGAGGAGGCGGGAGAGGACCCAGGAGTCGATGTTGCCACCGCGGTTGTGGCGGACGTCGATGATGAGGCCCTTGCGGTTGAAGACGGGGTAGAAGCCCCGGGCAAACTCGTTCATGTTCTCGGAGCCCATGGCGCGGAGGTGGACGTAGCCGAGGGAGGGGTCGGCGGCCTCGACGGCGAGGCGGCGGGTGTATTCCCACTCGTGGTATCGGAGGTCCTCTTCGGAGGCCATGGTGATGGGGGTGACGACGACCTGGCGGCTGTCACCGCCATCGGCGGGCTTGACGGTGAGGAGGACCTGCTTTCCGGCGCGCTGGCGGAGGAGGAGGCCGAGGTCCGGGGCGGAGAGGGCGGGGCGGTGGTCGACGCGCTCGATGAGGTCGCCGACGCGGACGTCGGCGCCGGGCCTTGCGAGCGGGGAGATGCGCTCCGGGTAGTCGGGGTCGGCCTGGTAGATGTGGGCGACGCGGTAGCCTCCGGCGGCGGGGTCGGCCTGGAGGATGGCGCCGAGCGAGGCGGGGGCGATGTTGTCGGGTCCGGAGCGTTCATCGCCACCACGGACGAAGGTGTGGAGGGCGGAGAGTTCGGCGACCATCTGCGCGATGAGGTCGGAGAGTTCGGTCCGAGTGGAGACGCGGTCGACGAGGGGGAGGTAGCGCTGGAGGATGGCGGGCCAGTCGGTGCCGTGCATGTCGGTGTCGTAGAAGTAGTCGCGTTCGAGCCTCCAGGCCTCGATGAACATCTGGCGCCATTCCTCACGGGGGATGACGGGGAAGGTCCAGTTGGTGAGGGGGACGGCGGCCTTGGAGAGGTCGGCGTTGGCGCCGGCGGAGGCGTCGATGATGAAGAGGCCCGCGCGCTTGCGGAGGAGGAGGGACTTTCCATCGCGGGAGAGCTCGTAGTCGGTGAGGCCGGAGGCGATGGACTTGGGCTCGATGTCCTTGTTGGAGATGTCGAGTGCGAGGAGGGTGCGGCCCTCGGCGCCGCTGGGGCTGCTGAGCCAGAAGATGCGCTTGTCATTCGCGGAGATGGAGCCGAAGTTCCCCGGGGCGATGGGGAGCTGTTCGAGGCGGCCGAGGATGCCGTCGAGGTCGATGACGACGGGCTTGGGCGCGGGCTTCTCGTCCTTCGTGGCGTCGGGCTTGGCGTCGGGCTTGGCGTCGGGCTTGGCGTCGGGCTTGGGTTCGTCGGCGGGCTTGGCGGGTTCGGCGGGGGGCTGGTCGGACTTTTCGGGCTCCTTCTTTTCGGGCGTCTTCTCGTCGGGGGCGGGCTTTGCGGGCTCGTCCTTGGACTTGGACTCGGCCTTGGGGTCGAAGAGCTCGTCGGCGGGGCGGAAGGGGGAGCGTGCGCCTTTCTCGAGCGCGATGAGGTAGAGGCGGGTCTTGTTGTCGAAGTAGGGCTCGGGCTGGAGCGGTCCCCAGGGTGAGCCGACGGTGGTGTCGATGTTGCGGTCTGAGAGGACGTAGAGCCACTTGCCGTCGGCGGAGAAGGCGACATCGGTGCTGTCGAAGCGGTCGGTGGTGATGTCCGAGCGGGTGCCGGTGGTTGAGTCGAAGAGCCTGATCTGCCTGTTGAAGTTCTGTGCGTAGGAGGAATAGGCGAGCCATCGGGAGTCGGCGGACCAGGTGACGGACTGGAAGACGTCGATGGGGTTGGTTTCGACGAGGGTGCTGGCCTTGGTGGCCTGGTCAAAGACCCAGAGTTTCTGGTTCTTGTCGTGGTGGGCGATCTTGGTGCCGTCGGGGCTGGGGATGGCCTCCCAGCGGAGGACGGCGCCGTCGGAGGTGAGCTGGGTCGGGGGGGCGGAGCCGTCGGCCGGGGCGGACCAGAGTTCGACTTCGCCGGACTCGTCGGAGAGCATGACGAGGGACTTGCCGTCGGGCATGAAACGGGCTGCCCGATAGCGGACGCCGTCCTTGCGGGTGACTTCGACGAGGCGGCCGGACTCCTTGGGGGCGACGAAGACCTGTCCCCTGGCGGTGAGGACGACGCGCGAGCCGTCGGGCGAGAGGGAGGCTGCGGAGAGGTAGTCGAGGGGCTTTTCGACCCAGTTCTCGCGTGTCTGGTCGAAGTCGGAGTCGAGGGTGATGGAGAGGGGCGCGTCCGCGCCGGTGCGTGCGTCGCAGAGCCAGAGGTCGGCGCCGAGCTGATAGACGATGCGGCCGTTGTGCATCGAGGCGCCCTTGGCGTCGAGGAGCCTCTGCTCGGGCTGCTCGTGGTCGGTGACCTGGGTGACGTCGGAGCCATCGGGCTTCATGGAGAAGACCTCCATGGTGCCGTCGCGGTCGGTGAGGAAGTAGATGCGGCCCTGCCACCACATGGGGGTGGCGCTGGTGCCGGTGTAATCGGGGGTGAGCGGGCGGGCCTCGTCCGCGCCGGCGGGGAAGAGCCAGAGGTTCTGGGCGGTGCCACCCTTGTAGCGCTTGGTCTGGCTGCCCTGGAAGGCGAGCCGTGCGAAGACGAGGGAACCGTCGTCGAGGTAGACCCCCTCGGCGGCCTGGGCGAGGGGGACGACCTCGCGCGCGGCGGACTGCGGGTTGATGAGGGTGAGCTGGGTGTTGGGGAGGGTGGAGAAGCGGGTTGTGGAGGCGATGATGCTGGCGGGGGCGCCCTCGGCGCCGGGCTTCCAGCCGGAGACGGCGCACCGCGCGGCGTCGAAGGTGAGTCGCTTCGGGAGGCCTCCGGTGACGGGCATGACGTAGACCTCGGTGGGGCCTTCGTACTGGGCGGTGAAGGCGACCCAGGCGCCGTCTGGGGAGAGCTGGGGGGAGCCTTCGTTGCCGGGATGAGAGGTGAGTCGCGTGGCGACGCCGCCGGCGGTGCTGACCTTCCAGAGGTCACCTTCGGCGACGAAGACGATGGTGTCGTTGTGGATGGTGGGCTGGCGGTAGTAGCCCTGCGGGCCCGCGGGAAGGAGGGCCGACGCGAGGAGGGGGAGGAGGAGCGTGTGCATGATGAGTGCCCTGATGAGCGAGCGGGGCAATCCCGTCGCGCGGGCAGTGTAGAGGAACTATGAGAGGGTCGGGAGGGGCGTGTCGGTGCGGGGCTCGCGGGCGGCGAAGCGGCAGGCGCGGACTCCGCGGAAGACGAGCCACTCGAAGAGGAGGAGGCCGGCGAGGTATCCGGCGGATGGAAGGGCGACCATGAGGATGGTCTGGAGATCGAGGGTGTAGGCGATGGCGGGGCGGAGGTCCCAGCGCTGGTCGAGGGCGAGGTGGAAGTAGCGGATGAGGATCTGGGGGACGACCATGGCGGCGATGGCGAGCACGCCGCAGAGCACCCAGCCGATGGATGCGTGGGCGCAGACCTGGAGGGCGGCGGGTCGGGTGAGCCTCCACTCCTGGCGGGCGGCGAAGAAGCGAACGCCGGCGTATTCGACGCAGGTGAGGACCAAGAGGAGGAGGGCGGCGAGGAGGCTCCAGGCGAGCCAGACGGCGGCGTAGAGGGCGAGCTGGCTGGGGTTGGAGAAATCGCGGACGCTTCGTGCGGGGTCGAAGGTGGTGGCGCCGACCCAGGGGTCTGCCATGACAGCGCCGGCGAGGAGGAGGTTTGCCGCGAGGAGTGTGGGTGCCCCGGCGTACGAGATTCTGAGGGAGCGGAATCGGTCGGCGGGGCGGAGGAGGGTTCCGAGGTTGGTGAGGCCCCAGGCGAGGAGCCCCGGGCGCTGCTGCCAGGGGGAGCCGATGCGTGAGCCGGGGAGCGAGGCGGCGACGAGGGCGCCGCACTCCGGGCAGGAGCCGCTTGGGGCGGAGGCCGAGAGGTCGTAGCCGCAGGATTCGCAGAGGGGCGTGGTCTCGTCCATGAGCGGGGTGGAGGCGTGGCGCGGGTGGCGTGGGAAGCGTCGGAAGCGAATACTTATAAGTGAGGAGCCGGGCATTGGATGCACAGGGGATGGACATTCGGGCGGTGTTTCGGGAGCACGGGCTTCGCTGGACGCTGAGGCGGGAGCGGGTGTACGCCGCGCTCGCGGCGAGCGAGAGTCACCCGACGGCGGACGCGCTGCATGAGCTGGTGGGGCGTCAGGACCGAGGGCTGAGCCTGGCGACGGTGTATAACACGCTGGAGGCGTTGGTGGATCACGGCCTGGCGCGGCGGCTGTCTGTGGGGGGCGGGCCGCAGCGGTTTGATGCGGACATGAGCGAGCACGCGCACGTGACGACGCCGGACGGGGGCATCGCTGACCTGCCGCCGGACCTGTCGCGGGCGATCTTGCGGTCGATCGACGGGGCGGTGTTGGCGGAGGTGGAGCGGAGGCTGGGGGTTCGGGTTCGAGGCGTGCGGGTGGAGGTGGAGGCCGGCAGGGGCATGTGAGGGGCGGGGTTGGGGGGGTTTTTGACGCGGGGCTTATCTGACGAAAGTGGATGGCCGATCGTGACCATGTGAGGGATTCGGCGTTCCGAGAGGAGGGACGCCGGAGGCCCCGGGTCTGGAGCGAGCCATGCACGCACACGAGAATCGGCGGATGTTTGAGCGGTTTTCCCTTCCCGCGATGTATACCGCGTTGTCGGTGAAGACACCGGGGTCGACGCGGTACCGGTTGGACGGGCACGCGTACGACATCTCCGAGGGTGGAGTGCAGTTCGAGCTTGATCGTGGGCTGGAGCCCGGGACGGCGGTGGTGCTGCGGATTGAACTGCCGCGGAGCTTCGGCTCGAGCGCGGACGAGCGGCCTGTGGTGGTACACGGGAACGTGGTGTGGAAGGATGAATCCGAGCCGGGCCCGGTGCGGATGGCGGTGGCGTTCACGCGGTTCGCGCGGAAGGCGGATGAGGCGAGGCTGAAGGAGCGCATCGGTCGCGTGGCGGGCGGCCGTCGCGCGGCGTGAGGGTCGGCGGGGCGGCCGGAGCGGCGTCGCGCGGTGTACGCTGGTGCATGGTCTACGTGTGGCTCTCGCTGGCGATTGTGTTCGAGGTGGGCTGGGCGCTCGCGATGAAGCAGTCGCAGGGGCTGACGCGGCTGTGGCCGAGCGTGGCGACGGGGGTGATGTACCTGCTGAGCGTGGTGTTCCTTGCGCAGGCGGCAAGGAAGCTCGACGTGGGGGTGGCGTACGCCATCTGGGCGGGCGCGGGGGTGTCGATCATCGCGATCGCGGGCGTGGTGTGGTTCAAGGAGCCGGCGACGTGGGTGAAGGCCGGATCGCTGGCGCTGGTGGTGGCGGGGATCGCGGGGCTGAGCCTGTCGCGCGGGGGGCACTAGGCGCGTGCGGGGTGTCAGACGCGCGTCGATGACGCGTCGGCGAACTCGGCGGAGAGTTTCTCGAAGACGAAGAGGAGGTTGACGTTGGCGTCGATCTCGTGCTCGGAGGCGGAGATGGCATCGAGGCAGGCGAGCGACGCGTCGGGCGAGGTGGCGAGGGTTGCGGACCAGCGGTGGGCGAGGAGGCGGAGCATCCACGCGGCGCCTTCCTTGTTTGAGGCGTCCTTGCTGACGTTGGGGCCGGACTTTTCCTGGGCCTGAGCGAACTCGTCGACGAGCTGGTGGCAGGCGGGGCCGAGGTCGGGTGAGTAGAGGCCTTGTGCGCACTGGTCGAGCATGGGGGCGAGGCGCTGCCACCAGGCGGCGAGGCCCAGGCGGGAGGCGGCGTCGATGACGCCGGGCGCGCCCTGAGCGAACGCGATGAGCCAGTCACGCTCCGCGGCGTGCAGGGAGATGCCCGCGCGCTTCAGCCAGGCGGAGAGGTCTGTGGGGGTGAGCGGGAGGAAGGGCACTCGCTGGCAGCGAGAGCGGATGGTGGGGAGGAGGGCCTCTTCGCTGCTGGTGACGAGGATGACGACGGTGCGTTCGGGGGGCTCTTCGAGGAACTTGAGAACGGCGTTCTGGGCGGGGCCGGCGAGGAGCTCTGCCTCGTCGACGATGAAGACCTTCGAGGCGAGGGAGGGGCCGGAGACGGCGGCGGCGAGGTTCCCCGGATCGAGGAGGAACGTGCGGACGACATCAACGGGGATGTTGGAGAGCTTGCGCTCGCGGATGCGAGGGTCTTCGTGGTAGCGGGCGAGCTCCTTGCGAACAACGTGCAGGTCCGGGTGCGAGCCGGTGGCGAGCAGGCGGGCCACGGGGCTGTCGGGGTCTGCGCGGGGCGGGCCCTTGGCGGGGGAGGTGGTGGTGGGATCGAGGAGGAGGGCGGCGAAGGAAAGAGCGGCGGTGAACTTTCCGACTCCTCGCGGACCGTGGAAGATCCACGCGTGATGGACGCGTCCGGACCGGATGGAGGCGTTGAGGATGGCCTTGGCGCGGTCCTGGCCGAGGACCTGGTCGAGCGGGAGGGGCGGGGGGTGTGTCGGCGGGCGATCCGGGTTTGGGTTGGCGATCTCGCGCACGGCGGGCTCGCGCGGGCCGCCCTTGGATCGGGCCGGGGCTGGCTTGGAGGCGGGCTTCTTGGCCATGGCGGGTGGCTCGGGGCGTCGCTAGTCGCTGTACTGCCCGTAGTCGTCGAGGCGTTTGCGCTGTTCGGAGATGTGGAGCTTCAGGCTGTCGACTTCGAGGCGGGTCTTGAGGAGCATCGCGGCGTGCACCTGGCCGGCCTCGTCGCGCTTGGAGAGGTCGGCCTCCATCAGGCGGAGCTGGGTCTCCATGAGGCGGAGCTCGAGCTGGAGCTTGCGGCCCTGGAGCTCGTTGAGGCGGCGGTGCTGCTCGAACATCTGCTGCTCGTGCTCGGCGTGGGAGCCGGCACCCTCGGCCTGCTTGTCGATGACGGCGGCCTGGTGCTCGATGAGCGCGCGCTGGGCGCGTTCGCGTCGCCAGGAGGCGTAGAGGACGAAGGCGACGGTTGCGAGCAGGGCGAGCACGAGGAGGAGGACGAGGTCCTCGCTGCGGACAACGATCTGGCCGGATTGAGCGAGGTGGCGGAGCACGCGGGAGGATAGTCGCTAGGGCCGCGGGGCGGCGGCTCGCAAGAGCCGGTCGAGCACGGCGATCCAGATGTGAGCGTCCGGGCCCCGAGGCTCCGGGCGCTCGATGAGGATGACGTGTGGGTGGAGCGCGTCGGCGTCGCGGAGCGCGGCGTAGAGCCGGGCGGCGTAGTCCGGAGCCGCGTCGGGCATTCGGATCGCGCGGGCCGGTCTGGGCAAAGCGAGGGGTGAATGGTGGAGAACGACGGCGTTGGCGAGGCGGGATTCGTCGGAGAGGATGTCCGGGGCGGAGAGCAGGAGCGTCTGCGCGGCGGGGGCGTAGTGGGAGGGAAGCAGGCCGGGAGACGGGAGGGGCGTCGAGGCCGCGATGGAGAGGTTCTCGGGGGAGTCCACGGGCACGCCGAGCACGGCGGCGAGTTGTGCGGCGCTGATGACTCCGGGTCGGAGCACGCGCGGGCGAGTGTGCGCGAGGGAGACGACGGTGGATTCGATGCCCCGTGCGCAGGGGCCGCCCTCGAGGATGAGGAGGGTGGGGAAGGCCTGGCGGACGTGGGCGGAGGTGGTGGGTGAGACGGCGCCGGAGGGGTTGGCGCTGGGGCCGACGAGGGGCCCGCGGAAGGCTGTGAGAAGTGCGAGGGCGGCGGGGTGTGCGGGGCAGCGGAGCGCGACGTGGGGCAACCCTGCGGTGACGAGGGAGGGGATGCGCCCGGACTTTGGAACGATGATGGAGAGCGGGCCGGGCCAGAAGGCGCGGGCGAGGGCCTGGGCGCGCGTGTCCCACGCGGTGCTGAGGTCGCGGGCGGCTTCGGGGTCGGCGACGTGGACGATGAGCGGGTTGTTGGCGGGCCGGCCCTTGAGTTGGAAGACACGAGCGACGGCGTGCTCGCTCAGGGCGTCGGCGCCAAGGCCGTAGACGGTTTCGGTGGGGAACGCGACGGGCTCGCCCTTCCGGAGGGCGTGAACGGCGGCGGCGATCTCTTCCGGGCCGGGGAGCACGGGTGATTGTTGGGGAGCGGGGCGGGTCCCGCTAGGGCTGGGCGTCGGTCCAGTCGGCGAGGGTTTCGCCGGGCGCTGGGACGACGACGCGGATGTTGTTGCGCTCGAGTGCGGTGCCCATGGACTGGAAGAGGAGGGCGATGGATTGGTTGTACTCGACCATGGCCTGGACCTCGGACTGCTCCTGTGCGGCGAGTTGCTCGTGGTCGCGGAGTTCGAGGTCGAGCCGCTCGACGGTGTAGCCCTGGGTGCGTTCCTTCTCGACGAGGAGGACTCGGAGTTCCTCGGCGGCGGCGAGGCGGCTGCTGCGGGCCTGGCCGATGAGCTCGTAGTTGAGCTTGACGCGGTTGATGGCGGCCTTGACTTCGCCGACGGTCTGCTGGACGACGTTCCGGTAGGCGAGGACGGTCTGGGCGCGTTCGAGGCGGCGTTGGCGGAAGACGGCCTCGGCGCGGCGGTTGCCGATGGGCTGCTCGAAGTTGAAGCCGACGAGGTAGTCGATGAAGTTGCGTTGGCCGACCTCGCCGTAGGTCTCGCCGAGGGTGTTGTCGAGACCGGCGAAACGGGTCTGGAGACGGAGGGAGAGGTCGGGGAGGCGGCCGCTGTTGGCGACGACCTGACGGATGGAGGCGTCGTCGATGGCGAGGACGGCCTGCTGCACTTCGGGCCTGTAGGCGACGGCCTGCCTCATGCTCTCGACGAGGCTGAAGCGGACGGGCTGGTCGGGCGCGGCGTCGACCGGGAGGAGCACGACCTCGGAGCCGACGGGGACCTGAGGGTCGTTCATGAGCGCCTTGAGACGGTCGCTGAGGAGGCGGAGCTGGGTCTGGGCTCTGCGGAGGTCTGCGCGGCGTCGCTCGACCTGGGCGCGTGCGCGGGCGATCTGGGCCTGGTTGGCGTCGATGTTGGCGCGATTTTCGAGCTGGGTCTTGACCTGTTCGCCGCGTTCGAGGAGCCGCTGGAGGATGACGAGGTCGTAGGCTCCGCGGAGGAGGTCCCAGTAGGCGGACTCGGTGTCGGTGACCACGCGCATGATGTCGCGGCGCATGGACTGGACGGCGTTGCGTTCCGCGTTGCGAGTGAGGCGGACCTCGGCCTGAGTGACGTCGGAGCCGGCGTTGCGGAGGAGAGGCTGGTCCCACTGGAGGGTGAAGGAGGCCTGGGTGGCCGGGTCGGGATTGGTGACCTGTCCGGAGGTGCTGTTGTCGGAGTAGGAGAGGTCGTGCTGGAAGGTGAAGCGGCCGCCTCCGACGAGGGTGCGGCGCCAGCCCAGATTGCCCGAGAGGGTCTCGACCTGGGAGGTGTTGACGGGGCTGGAGCTGCCGGTGAAGGCGGAGGAGACGCTTGGGGAATCGACCTGGGACCACTGGCCGCTGGCGAAGAGAGTCCAGTCGAAGGCGGCTTCGGCGGCGACGACCTGGGCTTCGCTGACGGCCGGGGCGAGGCGGGCGAACTGGACGGCGATGTTGCGGTCGACAGCGGAGGAGATGGCCCGCTGGAGGGAGACGCCGATGGCCCTGGCGGGCTGGCCCATGAGGTCCTCGCCGAGGGGCAGGTCCTTGAGGGTGTAGGACCCCGGGCCGGCCATGCGGTCGAGCTCGGGCATGAACTCGGGGCGGATGCCGAGGCGTGCTGGGGCGTCCTCACGGGCGGTGACGACGCTGGCGGGCTGGAGGCGGGCGTCGGTGAGCTCTCGCTCGACGGCCTCCATGACACTGCGGCGGAGCTCTCGCTCCGAGGTAGGCTGGGAGAAGGGGGAGGGGGCACACCCCGCGACGAGGCCGAGGGCGAGTGCGCCGAGGCTCGTGCGCGCGAGACGATGAAATCTCGCAGCGGATGGATGGGGGTGCCTCGGGTTCCTCATGGGATGCACAACGTAGCGGCGGGGGGGGCGGGGGTCAAAGCCCCGCCTGTCGGAGACGCCTGGGGTTGCCGTTCGGGCGGCGGCGTATCCTCGGTGACACTGGGACTTACAGTCTCCAGTCACGGAAGACCGAACAATACGGTCGCCGCACGCGCCGGTTCCACACCGGCCCCGGACGGCCGGCCAGAGAAGGAACTCAACGATGAACAGCACTCTTCGGTGGATGGCTCCCTGTGCGGCGATCGTTCTCGCGGCGTCTTCGGTGTCCGGGCAGGTGGCGGATATCCAGCCTGCGTATGCGGTCGTGACGTCGGAGAAGGCGGCGCTGCGGTGCAGCGACAGCGATCGGTTCTACCAGGTCGCGGAGCTGATGAAGGCGGCGGTGGTGGTGGTGGACGGGGAAGGCGGCGGCTGGTCTCGCGTGAAGTACCCGGCGGGAACGGCGGCGTTCGTCCGTGCCGAGGACGTGCGGGTGGAGGGTGCGTCGGTGGTGCTGACGCAGGGCAGCCGTCTCAAGGCGGCGCACGGCACGGCGGGGTACGAGGGTTCGTACAAGGCGCTGCTGAGCACGCCACTGGCGGCGGGTGCAACGCTGAAGCTGATCGAGCCGGCGAAGGACCCGACGGGCGCGATCAGCGGGTACAAGGTGATCGCACCGGAGGGCGCGCGGGGCTTTGTGGAGAGCCGGCACCTGCGCAGGGCAACCGAGGCGGAGATCGAGGCGTTTCGGGCGAAGACGGGGGCACCGGCCCTGACGACAGCCCCCGCGACGACTCCAGCGACTAGCCCTGCGACGACGCCTGCAACGACCCCTGCGACTAGCCCGGGGACGACTCCTACGACGAGCCCAGCGACGACCCCCGCGGCGACGCCTGCGGCGAGTCCGGGCGCCGGGGCGCTTCCATCGCTGGATGGCGGCAAGCCGGAGACGGGGTCGCTCTTGACGCCGATGGTTCCCGGCCAGGGCCAGCCCACAACTACGCCGGTGCCCGGAGAGGCGACGCCAGCGTCAGCGGGCGGGCCCGCCGCAACGACCCCAGAGGCGACGACCGTTCCCGGCGGCGGCCCCACGGCGGTGGTTGTGACCCCCAAGGCGCCCGAGCCGGACCGTGCAATCGCGACGGCGCAGAAGCTGGAGCAGACGTTCCAGGTGGTGTGGCGTCAGCCGATTCTCGAGTCGGAGTTTGACGAGTTGGTGGCGGAGTACGACCGGGCGATCGAGGCGACGCCTCCGGAGCGGGCCAATCTGCGGGCGGCACTGCAGAGCCGCAGGCAGGCTTTGGAGGTGAGGCGGCAGTTCCGGGACGTGGTGCGTCGGCAGGCGGAGGAGCGAGCGGCGATCGACAAGTCCAAGGCGGAATCGGACAAGACGCTGGAGGCGCTGGCGGCGTCGCGGTACTACACGATCATCGGGCAGGTGCAGCCGAGCCTGATTTATGATGGGAAGCAACTGCCCCTGATGTACCGGATCGTGTCGGTGGGTGGAGTGACTCCCCGGACGCTCGGGTATCTGCGGAAGTCGGACAAGGTGGATCTGGACAAGGTGGTGGGGCAGGTGGTGGGGGTGATCGGCGATGCGCAGCTTGATCGGTCGCTGCAACTGAACCTGATCACGCCTGTGCAGGTGGACGTGCTGAAGTACGCGCCGGCGGGGACGGCGGCGCCATCGGGGGAGTGATCAGACGCCCGCGGTCCGGAGCAAGCGGTCGAGTTCTTCGAGATCCGAGACGGTGAGGTCCGGGGGCGGGGATGCCGGCGTGGGCGGGGTCAGGCCCCGGTCCCTGAGGCGGCTCTCGCGGTTGACCCATGCGGTGCGGATGCCGAGCGTGCGCGCGGGCAGGATGTCGTGGAAGCGGCTCTGCGCGACGTGCAGCAGTTCGTGGGGCTGGAGGCCGGCGAGGGCGAGGGCGACGCGGAGGTGGCGGGGGTGAGGCTTGTAGCTGCGGCAGTAGTCCGCGGTGACGACCCACTCGAACTCGGCGCCGAGCTTTTCGTGCGTGGCCTCGAAGAGGTCCGCGTCGACGTTGGAGCAGATGATGAGCGGGAAGCGAGCCGCGAGGGAGCGGAGGGATCGCGGGGTGTCCGTGAAGGCGGGCCAGGCCGCGAGGGAGGCGGGGAGTCTTTCGACCTCACGGTCTTCGAGGGAGGCCCCGAACTCCGCGGCGAGGTCTCGCATGACGCGCGACAGGACCTCGCGGTAGTCGACGTATTCGCCGGATTCGTGGAGCGCTTCGAGGCGGGCGTAGGACTCGAGGATGGCCTCGTCGCCGGGCCGAAGGCCCCGGACGCTGAGGACGGGGCGGACGGCGCGGAGGATGCCGGATTCCCAGTCGATGAGCGTTCCGTAGCAGTCGAAGGAGATCGCGCGGATGGAGGAGAAGTCCACGGCTACTGGTCCTTGCGTGGGGAGCGGGTGCCTCTGAGGCGCTGGATCATGGTGATCTTGAGCATGATGGAGCCTGCGATCATGAGGGGAGCGCCGGCGGCGCCGACGTAGACGCCTCTGAGCATGCGGGATTTGGTTTGGGACTCGGGGGTGGCGGGCTCGTCGAGGGGGTGCTCGAGGTTGTTGCGGTAGAGGTCGATGAGGGGTGTGAGCGCGAGGCCCATGCCGGTGATCATGATGGCGCCGCCGAGGAGGACGAGGGCGAGGCCGAGGTACTTCTTCATGAGGCGGACTTCCCGGGGTTCGACGGGTCCACGATAACGTGTTTTTGCCCGTGTCGCGGGGTTCTCCGTGGTTGAGGGAGGATTCCGGTCAAGTTTGAGCAACCGGGGCGACGATTGGGGTGGAGCGGGGAGGTGGAGACCGTTAGGATGGCCGAAGGGCCGGTCCGGCTGGGGGCAGCACGGAGATCAGCATGCGGAAGACCGACGACATCGGCGGGAGCGGGTTTGAGGCGCTCGAGCCTCGGCAGATGCTCGCGACCGACCTGGCGGTGAGCCTTGGCGCCCTGGAGAACCGGTTCGACCGGGGCGCGAAGACGGACAAGATCAAGGTGGTCGCGACGATCACGAACGTCGGCACGGATCGATACACGGGCAACGGGAACGTGGTGTTCTTTCTGAGCACGGACAACGTTCTGGACGACGCCGACGTGCGGTTCGCGACGCAGAAGCTGCCCCGGGTGAGCAACCCCGGCTCTCGCGGGACGGTGAGGCTGGACGTCGCGGAGCCGAAGTTCGTGAACCCGTCGAACTCGGCGAACGCGCTCGCGGCGGGCGACTACTTCGTGATCGCGAAGCTGGAGCTGAGCCCGGGCGGGGCGGACTCGAACTCGGCGAACGACAGCGCGGCGAGCGAGCAGACGGTTGCGGTGGATTACACGTTCGGTCGGGTGGACTCCGCGAACACGTACCAGTCGCTGACGGTGCAACTGCCCAACGGGGCGAGCGTGGAGTTCAGCCTGAAGGGGGCCGGCCGGGGGACGCTGAGCCGGGACAGCAGCGGTCGGACGGTGGTGACGATCTCGGGCACGGACCGCAAGACGGACGTGACCATCAAGGTGAAGGACAAGAAGCGGACGGGGACCATCGGGGTGGTGTCGGTGACGAGCCCGCTGAAGTCGCTGAAGGGTGAGAGCGTGTTCCTGCAGGGGAGCGCGAGCTTCACGCGGGGCGTGGGGGAGTTGAAGCTCTCCGGCGTGAGGAACTCGTCGGTGACGATCACGGACCCGTTCCTGTTCTATTCGGAGACGGTGCTGGACCTCGGCGAGGTGACGAACTCGGTGGTGGTGCAGGAGGACGGCACGGTGAACCGCCTGCAGGTGAAGTCGTGGCGGGACACGGACGGATCGCCGGATTCGTTCCGCGCGGATTCGGCGAAGCAGGTGAGCGCGTCCGGGGATTTTCAGGCATCGCTGACGCTGGAGGGACCGAATCGCGACGGGCTGGCGGTCAGTCGGGTGCAGATCAACGGCGAGGTCTCGGGCGAGTGGCGGCTGGCACGGGGCGTGGGGACGATCCAGGTGGGCTCTGTGGCGCCGTCGTTCCGCGCGGGGATCGTGGGTCCGATCGAGAACCTCCGGACCGCGCGGGACTTCTCGGGGCTGTGGGCGTTCCAGACGCTGAAGCGGATGGAGATCGGCGGGAGCGTCAACGGGGCGACGATGCTCGCGGGGACGATCCTGGGCGAGGACCTGCTGCTGGGGGGCACGGGTGCGAACGCGGACCAGTTCTTCCCGGGCACGATCGAGTTCATCACGATCAAGGGCGTGCTGAACAACTCCACGTTTGCGGCGGGACTGCGGACGACGGACGACGTGCTGCTCAACGGGGATGACACGTTCGTGACGGTTGGGTTCAGCGGCGTCCGGGCGCTGGAAGTTCGCCTGACCATGCAGAACACGACGTTCGCGTCGAGCGTGCTGCCGGACCGGGTGAAGATCAACCGCCGGAACGTGAACACGAGCGGCGACGTGCGGTTCGTGCGGGCGCTGCCGGTCGGGGCGTGATCGCCGGTTGATCAGGATGGCCGGGTGGTGCGTTGCTCGATGCGCTTGACGCTCTGGGTGCGCACGACGCGGTTCACGAAGCTGCCTGGGGTGTGGATGCAGTCCGGCTCGAGCGAGCCGAGCGGGACGATCTCCTCGACTTCGGCGATGACGAACTTGGCGGCGGTCGCCATCATGGGGTTGAAGTTGCGGGCCGTGTGCCTGTAGACGAGGTTGCCGAAGGGGTCTGCCTTCCAGGCCTTGACGAGGGCGAGATCGGCAAAGAGGCCAGTTTCCATGACGTATTCGCGCGGTGAGCCCGACTGCGGGAGAGGGGCACCGGGTGCGGCGGGTCGGCCGGCGTAGCCCCGGCCGGGGATGGTGCACCCGCAGAGGCCCTCGGAGGGCCTGTAGAACTCGCGGGTGTCCTTGCCGTCGGCGACGATGGTTCCGGCGCCGGTGGCGGTGAAGAAGGCGGGGATCCCGGCGCCGCCCGCGCGGATGCGTTCGGCGAGGGTTCCCTGGGGGTTGAACTCGACCTCGAGGTCTCCGCCGAGGAACTGCTTTTCGAAGGTGGCGTTCTCACCGACGTAGCTGGAGATCATCTTGCGGATCTGGCGGGTCTGGAGGAGGAGGCCGAGGCCCCAGTCATCGACGCCGGCGTTGTTGGAGATGCAGGTGAGGCCTGTGGCTCCTGAGTCACGGAGCGCGAGGATGAGCTGCTCCGGGATGCCGCAGAGCCCAAACCCGCCGACCATGACGGTCATCCCGTCGCGGAGGAGTCCGGAGGCGCGGAAGTCGGCGAAGGCGGCAGCGGGGGAGTCGCAGGTCTTCTGTGCCATGAGGAGGGAGGGTAGGTCTGGGCGTGGGGCGAGGGGTGACGACAGCGGGGCATGGAGCCGCTGATCACGTGATGATGCGACCGGGCTGGGGCTGGGCGTCGCTCCCTTCGGCGAGGGGGTGGGTGAAGCCTTCGGGCTTGATCGCGAGGACGGAGCAGAGCGTGTCTCTGAGGGCTTTCTCGGCGGTGCTGCCGAGGAGGACATCACGGAGGTTGGTGCGCCCCCGCGTGCCGAGGACGATGAGGTCGGCCTTGACGGAGGAGGCGTAGTCGACGAGGCCGGAACGGTGGCCGCTGTGGTCGAAGACGGCGAGGGTGGAGTGGAGGCCTGGGTGGGTGTTGAGGACGGGGGCGGCGAAGTCCTGGAGGCGGCGGTGGAGGCTGTCGCGGTACTGCTGCTGGTGATGGGGCTGGGCGAGGGGCGTTGGTGAGCGGTAATGGACGCCGTGCCATGGGGCGGAGAAGACGTGGAGGACGTGGAGCACGGCGTGGTCGCGTGATGCGTAGTCGGCGGCTCTCTGAAGGGCGCGGAGGGAGGTTGGGGAGAAATCAACGGCGGCGACGATGCATCGGAAGGGCGAGCCCGGTGCGGGAGGACGGGAGTCGCGCACGACGAGGACGTCGGTCATGCTCTTGCGGACACAGGCGCGGGCGATGCTGCCGATGCCGACGTCTGCGGCGTGCTCGCCGGCGGCGCCGAGCACGAGGAGGTCCGCCTTGTGCTCGCGGACGGCCCGCAGGATGCCGACGATGCGGTTGTTGATGGAGACGTGGAGGGGCACGGCTCGGGCGTCGGCGCCGATGATTCCTGAGGCGAAACTCTGCCACGAGTTTTCCGCGTCACGGATCATGGCGGTGCTGATGCTCTCCTGCAGGGGGGAGAGCGCGGCTTCGACCTCGATCACGACGGCGGTGTCGATCACGTGGACGGCGGCGACCCTGGCTCCGGACCAGGCGGCGATGCGGACGGCCTCGCGGATGGCGGCGGTCGAGCATTGCGAGAAGTCCGTCGCGGCGAGGACGGAGGTGTAGGGCGCGGGGTGCTGCGCGGCGGGTTGGGGCATGGGCGGACCTCCTGCTTCGGGATCACGGGCCGGGAAGGCCCGGTCAGAGTCTAGAACAGTTTCTGCTGTTCCTTCACGTCCCGTACCTGCCCGTCGAGCAGGTTGAGCTGCTCGCGGAGTTCGTCCACGCTCTTGAACCGGTAGTACTCGCTGGCGAATCGGACCCAGGCGACCTCGTCGAGGGTGCGGAGGCCGGCCATGACGCGCTCGCCTATGACGCGGCTGGAGACCTCGCGGTCGAACTCGCGGTGGAGGGACTCTTCGAGTTCATCGAGCAGGCGCTCCTTGCGGTCCTCGGGGATGGGGCGCTTGCCGCACGCGGCGGCGATGCTTCGGGCGATGTTGTCGCGGCTGAAGGGCTGGTGGGTGCCGTCGCGCTTGATGACGACGAGGCGGTGGGTCTGCTCGACGCGTTCGTAGGTCGTGAAGCGGCGGGAGCACTTCGCGCACTCGCGGCGGCGGCGGATCATGCGGCCGCCCTCGCTGGCGCGGCTGTCGATGACCTTGTCGTCGTCCGCGTCGCAGAAGGGGCAGCGCACCAGGATCCTCCATGACGAAAGAAACCGGAGCGGCCCCACGGCGGGGCCGTCTCCGGTCCATCGTATTGGGTCCGAGGGGTTGGCGTGGGCTAGCGGGGCTTGCGTTCGCCGGGATCGAGCCGGATTTCGTCGGCGATGGTGGTCCGGTCGCCCTGGCGGACGCTGACCTTGCCTTCGGGTGAGGGGCGGATGGTGGTGGTTTCGCGGAGCGGCTCGGCGGTCTGAGAGCGGAACTGGTTGCCGAGGAGCGGGAGGTCGGCGAGGATGGGGAGTTCGCGGGTGGTCGTCATGGTGGTCGTGGAACCGGCGTCTGAGAGGAGTTGGTCGAGGAGCCAGCGGATCTTGGGGTGGTAGCGGGCGGGCGCCTCGAAGAAGACCCTGGCGCCGAACTCGCGGCTGGAGGCTCGGTCGCCGCCGTTGTTCGCCCAGGTGTCTGGATAGACGAGGGACTCGACGAGCGCCTTGGCCTCCGTGACGATCTCTGCGGGGTCGATGTCCTTGACGGAGGAGTTGCGGCGGCGCTCGATCACGGGGGTGAGGTCGAAGGTGATGAGGCCGGTTTCCTGGCGATCGAAGTACTCGTTGGTCGCGAGGACGAGGGTGCCGTTGCGGAGGCGGAGGCCGAGGAGGTCGGGCGTCTGCAGCGAGCCGTTGAGTGCCGCGAGGAGGTCGGCGGCGGTGCATGGTCCCCCGGGGCTGGCGAACTGGAGGTCGGGCGAAACGCCGGCCTTTTCGAGGAGGTCCCAGCGGACGGCGACGGGCTGTCCGCCGGACTCGAGGAGCTTCACGAACTGCTCGACCCCGACGGTGGGCGAGGGGGTGGTCTGGATGTTCGCGGCGACGGAGAGGGCGTCGTTCTCCGGGGGTGTGAAGACGGCGGAAGGGAGTGAAGAAGGGGAGAGGGCGTTGGAGAGGGAGAGCGGCCCCGGGTGGGGGAGGATGGCGAGGTCGATGCCGGCGTGCTGTTGGCCTTCCTCGGGCGGACAGATCGCGGCGGTGCCGCCGGCGGAGGTGACGAGGGACTGGAGGGCGGGCTGGGAGGGCAAGGTGTTGCTGGGCGCGGCGGGGCGGAGGAGGGTTGCGCCGCCGAAGGCGGCGGCGGCGACGGACACGGTGAGGACGGCGATGTGCATTCGAGATCTCCGTTGGGAGGGGGCGATGGCATCCTGGAATCGACGTGCGAGCGAGGCGGCGTCGCCGAGTTCGGCGATGGCGCGCGAGGTTGCTTCGGCCTCCGGGACGCCGGCGAGCATGAGGTCCCGGACGCGCTCGCGGAGGTGCGAGGCGAGTTCATCGCGGATGGCGTCGATTTCATCGCGCGGGCCGCGCATGAGCGTGGAGAGGACGTTGAGCCAGGCGTCGATGGAGTCAGGAGGGGTGGAGGGCTCGGTGAGGCGCAGGGGCGTGGTCAAGGGCGTTCTCCCTGCGGTCTGGCGCCGAGGAAGGTGTCGATGAGCGCGGTGTAGGCTCGATGGGCGGCGATGCGCTGCTCGAGCTTTTTTCGGCCCTTGGGCGAGATGCGGTACCACTTGCGACGGCGGCCGGTTTCGTCGAGCGGCGAACCTTCGGCCTTGATCTCTTCCCAGGAGGAGGTGATGAGGCCCTCGGCTTCGAGGGCCTTGAGCATGGGGTAGAGGACGCCGGGGGTGAGTCGGAGCGCGCCGTTGCTTCGGGCGGCGGCGTCCTTGGTGAGTTGATAGCCGTAGCCGGCTCGCTCCGCGAGGAGGGAGAGGACGACGAGCTGTGCGGAATCTGACTTGTCGAAGAGTGCCATCCGGTTCTCCGGGGCCAATATATCGATGGGCGATATATGTGTCAAGTCGGAGGGGGAAGAGGGGAACGGGGGCTCGGGGGGCGGTCGCGCGTGGCGGAGGCGGGCTGCCAAACCGGCAGGTCGGTGTGTGGCGATGGGCTTCGGGGCTGGCGGAGAGGGGCCGGGGCCGCGGGACGGTGCCCGTTGGCGGCTGGGCGGGTTGGCACCAGTGTTGCAATGAGGAGGTGGTCACCCCAAGAGGAAGGACGAACCAATGGGTAACAAGATCATCGGAATCGATCTGGGCACGACGAACTCCTGCGTTGCCGTCATGGAGGGCGGGTCGCCGAAGGTGCTCATCAACAGCTCGGGCAACCGGATCACGCCGTCGGTGGTGGGGTTCACGGAAAAGGGCGAGCGGCTGGTTGGACAGCCGGCGAAGCACCAGCAGGTGACGAACCCGAAGAACACGATCTTCTCGATCAAGCGGTTCATGGGCCGTCGGCGTGCGGAGGTGAGTTCCGGGGCGGACAGCACGTACGGGCACAGCGGGAACGAGGAGAGCAAGGTTCCGTACCGGCTGACGGGCGGGCCGGACGAGTTCGTGAAGGTTCAGGTGAACCAGGGCGAGTTCACGCCTCAGCAGGTGTCCGCGTTCATTCTGCAGGACCTGAAGAAGACGGCGGAGGACTATCTCGGGGAGAAGGTGGAGCGGGCGGTGATCACGGTGCCGGCGTACTTCAACGACGCGCAGCGTCAGGCGACGAAGGACGCGGGCGAGATCGCGGGCCTGAAGGTGGAGCGGATCATCAACGAGCCGACGGCGGCGGCGCTCGCCTACGGGCTGGACAAGAAGAAGAACCAGAAGATCGCGGTGTTTGACCTGGGGGGCGGGACGTTTGACGTGAGCATCCTGGACATCGGCGACGGCGTGTTCGAGGTGCTCTCGACCAACGGCGACACGCACCTGGGCGGTGACGACTGGGACCAGCGCGTGATCGACTTCCTTGCCGAGGAGTTCCGGAAGAAGGAGGGCATCGACGTCCGCAAGGACCCGATGGCGCTGCAGCGGCTGAAGGAAGCGGCGGAGAAGGCCAAGATCGAGCTGTCGACGATGAACGAATCGACGGTGAACCTGCCCTTCATCACGGCGGACGCGAGCGGGCCGAAGCACCTGCAGGTGTCTCTGACCCGGGCGAAGTTCGAGAGCCTGTGCGCCGATCTGTTCGAGCGGCTGAAGGCCCCGTGCCTCTCGGCGCTGAAGGACGCGAAGCTCGACGCGAGCAAGCTGGACGAGGTGGTGCTGGTGGGCGGCTCGACCCGCATGCCCAGGGCGCAGCAGATCGCCAAGGAGCTGTTCGGGCGGGAGCCGAACCGGAGCGTGAACCCGGACGAGGTGGTGGCGGTTGGCGCGGCGATCCAGGGCGGCGTGCTTGGCGGGGACGTCAAGGACATCCTGCTGCTGGACGTGACGCCGCTCTCGCTGGGCGTGGAGACGCTGGGCGGCGTGATGACGAGGCTGATCGAGCGGAACACGACGATTCCGACGAGCAAGAAGGAGGTATTCTCGACGGCGGCGGACAACCAGCCGAGCGTGCAGATCCACGTGCTGCAGGGCGAGCGGGAGTTCGCGAAGGACAACCGCACACTGGGGCAGTTCGAGCTCGCGGGGATCGCGCCGGCGCCTCGGGGCGTGCCGCAGATCGAGGTGGAGTTCGCGATCGACGCCAACGGCATCCTGACGGTGACGGCGACGGACAAGGCGACCTCGAAGAAGGCGGACATCAAGATCAGCAACAGCGGGGGGCTGGCGAAGGACGAGATCGACCGCATGAAGCGTGACGCGGAGGCGCACGCGGCGGAGGACAAGGCCCGGCGCGAGGTCGTGGACCTGAAGAACAAGGCGGATGCGATGCTCCTGCAGACGCGCAAGGCGCTGGAGGAGCACGGCGGGAAGGTGACGCAGGAGGCTCGGGGCAAGATCGAGAGCGCCATCTCGAACCTGGATGCCAAGATCAAGGGCGACGACAAGGGGGCGATCGAAGCCGCGATTCGAGAGCTGGAGACGGTGTCGCAGGAGCTCGGGAAGGCGGTCTATGAAGCGGCGGCGGCGCAGTCCGGCGGGAAGTCGGCGGGCGCGGCGGCCGGGGGCGAGGCCCCGAAGAAGGACGACGTGATCGACGCGGAGTTCAAGGTGAAGGACGAGAAGTAAGCCGAGGGCGTCGGAGCCCACGGAGCGTGAAGAGGGGGCGGGCCGAGTGGCTCGCCCCTTTGTCGTTATTGGCGTGGCGGGGCGGGTGGTACCCTGCCGGTGATGGAACTGACGCCGCTGCGGTATTTCAGGGCGATCGCGTCGCACGGGCACCTGACCCGTGCGGCGGAGTCGCTGGGGGTCACGCAGCCGGCGCTGTCGGCGATGCTGCGGAAGCTGGAGGCGGAGGTCGGGGCGCCGCTGCTTCACCGCGGGGGGCGGGGCGTGGAGCTGACGGACGCGGGGCGGGTGTTTCTGTCGCACGCGGAGGTGGCGTTGCGGGGCGCGGAAGATGCGGCGCGTGCAGTGCGCGAGCTGATGGGGCTGGAGCAGGGGACGATCCGCGTGGGCGGAGGTGCGACGGCCACGACGTATCTGCTGCCCCCGGTGATCTCATCGATGCGGCGGGCGCATCCGGGGCTGCGGTATTTCGTGCGCGAGGCGGGGAGCGGTGCGGTGGCGGCTGCGGTGCGTGACGGGGAGCTGGACCTGGGCATCGTGACGCTGCCCGTGCTGGCGTCGGGCGCGCAGGACCTGGTGCGGGTGCCGCTGGTGGAGGATGAGCTGAGGCTGATCGTGCCCCCGGGGCACGCACTGGAGGGGGCCAAGGGCGGGTTCAGGTGGGCGGCGCTGCGGGGAGAGAGCCTGGTGGCGTTCGAGGCGGGGTCGGCGGTACGGGGAGTGATCGACCGTGCGGCGGCGGAGGCGGGGGTGGTGCTGGATGTGGTGATGGAGCTGCGCTCGATCGAATCCATCACGGAGATGGTTCGGGCGGGGATCGGCGTCGGCTTTGTGAGCCGCTTCGCGGTGGGACCTGCGGGCGGGCTGCACTGCAGGGAGCGGCGGCTGACGCGGTCGCTGGCGATCGTGAAGCGGCGCGACCGGGAGCTGAGCGTGGCGGCGGCGGGCTTTGAGAGGGAACTGCTGCGTGCGGCGCGGGCGATGCGGGGCTAGCGTGCGAGGCGGCGGGCACCGAGGATCACGCGGTCCCAGTCGAAGGCGGGGCCGGGGTCGATTTTGTTCTTCTGAATGTGGAAGTGGCCGAGAACACCGGAGTAGGTTTCAAGCTGGTCGGGGGGGAGGACGGTGCGGAGGAGCATTCCGGACTCGTCGCGCGGGTAGTCGCAGCGGATGCGTGGGAGGACCGTGCAGAGTGTGGCGACGAGGCGGGTGAGCGAGTCGTATTGCTCGGGCGTGAAGTCGTATTGGCGGAGCTGGCGGCCGTGGATGTCGCCGAGGATCATGTCGGAGCGAGCGGGCCTGGCGACGAAACCCGGGGTTCGGACGCCGCCGTCACCGAGGCGGGAGGGGATGGTGATTCGGAGGTCGGTGGAACCGACGGTTCCGGCGGGGCCTGCCGCGGGGGTTCGGGAGTACCACTGATCGAAGGGGTCTTTCTCGCCCGTGGCGTAGGCGCCGATGTGGGCGATCTCGATGCCGACGGAGCGGTCGTTGCTGGATGTGGCGTGCCAGGCGCGTTCCTTGAGGTCGAGGGTCTGATAGATGGTGCCGTCGATATCGAGCAAGAAGTGGACGGAGAGGCCTCGCATGTCGTGGAGGACGCGGAAGCAGGTTCGGGAGGTGCCGCAGACGTCGTAGTGGATGACGAACTGGTCGACGTGCTGTTGGAGGAGGTGGAGATCCCAGCCGCCTCCGCGGATCTGTTCGAGCTGTTGAGGGGTGAAGGTGGCGTCGGCTGCCCGCTCGAAGCGGAGGTTGAAGCGGTTGGGGGAGTCGAGGCCGGCGCCGGATTTTTGCCAGGAGGATTCGGCGAAGGGGACGAAGCGTTTTTCGACGCGGTAGGCGTCGTAGCCGCCGGGATCGGTCCAGAGCACGACGGGCGCGCCGGTGTGGAAGAGTCTGCCGGCGATCATGATTTCATCGCCCTTTCGGGCGAGCTCGGTGCCGGGGCGGGTGCACGACGCCGCAAGGAGGCAGAGGAGGATCGGGAGGAGCCAGCGCATGGCGAAGGCTAGGGGTTGAATCAGGCGGTCCTGCCGACGACGTAGCAGACCCAGTCAAGGGGGAGGTCTGCGGGGCGGATGGGGGTGGCGGGCTGGCCGGGGGCGAGGCCCACGTGGGGGAAGAGATGAAAGGACTTGAAACCCGCGCGGAGGAAGGCGTGTTCAAGCGTATCGAGAGGCCAGAGTCGCCATTCGTACACGAAGGCGCGGTGCAGGTCGATCGTGGAGCCGTCCGCGGCGGTGACATGGAACGAGATGGAGTTTCGCACGCGGTGGGTGGAGGCGTCGCCGGCTTCGTGGCGCCAGAGGTAGCGGACGGTCTCGTGGGCGCGGGTGCGATGTTCGCGGGTGAGTTCGAGGGGCCGGTAGGCGGCCGGGCCGCCGGTCATGTCACAGACGAAGACGCCCCCGCCGAAGCCGTGGTTGCCCATGGCGAGCCTGCGGCGAGAGCGTTTGAGGTATGCGATGAGGAGGTCCTCGTCGTGGATTTCGGCGAGGGAGAAGTTGCCGACGTAGACGACGTCGGCGTCGTCGGTGGTTTCGACGTCTGCGCGGATGGAATCGAGCGTGTGGAACTCGATGCGTTCGGCGAGGCCCTCGCGTGAGGCGGCGGCGCGCGCATGTGCGATGGTGGGCGGGTCAAGGTCGGCGGCGACGGCGCGGGCGAGCTCGCCACGGGCGAGGCCTTCGGCGACCCAGCGGCGGGAGACGGCGGCGGTGCCGCAGAAGTCCTCGCGGAGGACGAGGGGGAGCTGGCCGTGGGCGGCGCGGAGCATGGCGACGACGGTGCGTGGCGTCTGGACGCAGAGCTCGTAGAGGTCGAGGGGGAGCATGGGCGACGGTATCAGGATGCCGGGTGGGGCGGGGGTGGTGGTCGCCGGCCGGGAGGCGGGCTGGTAGGCTGCATGGATGCTGAGCACACTTCTTGCCGCGCTTTCGCTTGCACAGGCACCAGAGTTTCGCCCTCCGGCGGTGCCGCTGGTGGTGGGGAATCCGTATTTTTCGGCGTGGTCAAGGGCGGACCGGCTGACGGACGACTGGCCCCGGCACTGGACGGGCGGGGTGAACGGGATGGTGGGGATGGTGCGGGTGGACGGCAAGGCGATGAGGTGGTGCGGGCCGTTCCCTCAGGACGTGCCGGCGATGTCGCAGACGGGGCTGCGGATCAGCGCGACGTCGTCGGAGTATGACTTCGAAGGAGGGGGGGTGCGGATGACGGTGACGTTTCTGTCGCCGACGCTGGCGGAGGACCCGGACCTGGCGTCGAGGGCGGTGACGTTCATCACGGCGGAGGTGCGGTCGATCGACGGCGGGCCTCACCGGGCGAGCGTGTACCTGGACCTGACGGGTGAGTGGTGCACGCACGAGGCGTCGCAGCAGGTGGCGTGGTCACGGGCGCGGGTGGGGGATCTGGACGTTCTGCGGATGGGGACGACGTCTCAGCCGGTGCTGGAGCGGGCAGGGGACCACACTCGGATCGACTGGGGGTACATCAATCTGGGGGCGGCGCGAGGGCCTGGGACGACAACGTGCACGAGCGGGCACACGCGTTCGCGTGGGGCGTTTGCGGGAGAGGGCGTGCTGCCGGAGGCGGATGATCTGAGGATGCCGCGCGCGGCGCACGACGATTGGCCGGTGCTGGCGACGGTGATCGACCTGGGGGAGGTGCGAGAGGCGGCGGCGAAAGCGGAGTTCGTGGTGGCGCTGGACGAGGGGTACTGCGCGGAGTACTTCGGGAGGAAGTTGCGACCCTACTGGGCGCGGGACGGGAAGGACTTCGGCGCCATGCTCGGGGAGACGTGGGCGGCGCGGGGCGAGATTCGCGAACGGTGCGCGTCGGCGGACGCGGCGCTGCGGTCGAGGCTGGCGGAGAGGGTGCCGGCGGAGTTTGCGAAGACCTGCGAGCTGGTGTATCGCCAGGTGATGGGGGCGCACTGCATCGCGACGGACTTCGACGGC
The DNA here is from genome assembly GCA_021405315.1 of Leptolyngbya sp. PLA1. Taxonomy (GTDB): domain Bacteria; phylum Planctomycetota; class Phycisphaerae; order Phycisphaerales; family UBA1924; genus RI-211. The sequence goes on along the minus strand of QWIH01000025.1, from coordinate 24,244 downwards.
ACGATGCTGATGTTCAGCAAGGAGAACACGAGCAACGGGTGCATGGGGACGGTGGACGTGCTGTTCCCGTCGGCGCCGTTCTTTCTGGCGCTCAATCCGGAGCTGCTGGAGGCGAACCTGAGGCCGGTGTTTGCGTACGCGGCGAGCCCGAGGTGGAAGTTCGACTTCGCGCCGCATGACCTGGGGACGTACCCGAAGGCCAACGGGCAGGTGTATGGCGGTGGCGAGCGGACCATGGACAACCAGATGCCGGTGGAGGAGTGCGGGAACATGCTGATCCTCACGGCGGCGCTCGCGAAGGCGCGGCCCGGGTGGCAGGTTCCTCAGGCGTGGTGGGGGAGCATCGAGAAGTGGTCGGCGTATCTGGAGCAGCACGGGGTGGACCCGGAGAACCAGTTGTGCACGGATGACTTTGCGGGCCACCTCGCGCGGAACGCGAACCTGGCGGTGAAGGCGTGCGTGGGTGTGGCGGGGGCTGCGAGGCTGCGGGCCAGAGCGGGCGGGACGGTGGGGCAGGTCATGACGGCGTCGGAGATGGCGGCGCGCTGGCACGAACTGGCGGACGCCGGGGACCACACGGTGCTGGCGTATGAGAAGCCCGAGACGTGGTCGCTGAAGTACAACATGTTCTGGGATGCGTACCTGGGCACGGATCTTTTTCCGCGGGAGACCCGCGCGAGAGAGATCGCGTGGTACGTGAAGAAGAACGAGAGGTTCGGCGTGCCGATGGACAGCCGCGTGAACTACACGAAGCCGGAGTGGGTGGTGTGGTCCGCGTGTCTCGCGGAAGATCGGGCGGACTTTGATGCGCTGGTGAAGCCGATCGGGGCGCTGGCGAGCGGGACGCCGGACCGGGTGCCGTTGACGGACTGGTACACGGTGGGGGACGGGAAGACGCGGGGTATGTACGCAAGGAGCGTGGTGGGGGGTCTGTATGCGCCGCTGCTGCCGCTGGAGCCGGCCGGGCGTTGAGCCGGCTGGGGGTGCGGAGGTTCAGACGAGCATCATGCGGCGGACGCTCTCGGGGCTCTCGGGGTTTCGGGTGCGAGCGCTGAGGAGCGCGGTCTGGCAGAGGACCAGGACGTGGGCGAGGGGGATGGGGCCGGGATCCGGGGCGGAGCCGGAGAGGAGCCTGGCGAGGCCGTCGGCGGCGAGTCGCGCGCCGGTCTGGGCGAGGTCGGTGGCGCCGCGGGTGCGATGGGTGAGTCGCTGCTCGTCGCGGCGGACGCCCTCGGGGCCGACCCACTCGAAGCCGTCGTCATACAGGCGGAGTCGACCCGCGGCGGAGACGAGGGTGATGACGCTGCTCCACCGGCCCGCGCCGTTGGAGGCGGCGATGACGGCGGCCCGGCCGTCGGCGGTGCGCATGGTGGCGGAGAGATCGCCGTGAAGGTCGGAGAGGGTGTCGGGGGGGGTGGTGAGGACGCTTCCGCCGGCGGCGGCGCCGACGTAGGAAGCGTTGATGCTCTCGGGCTCACCAAGGACACGCAGGACAAGGTCCATGGCGCCGAGGAGGCGTGCGGCGAGGGAGCCGTCGCCGGGGCCGCACCAGGCCTCGATGTGGACGAGGCGAGGCGTTCCGAAGGCGGCACGGAGTTCCTCGCTGTCCATCCAGACTCTGGAGGTGGAAGGGATGCCGACGTAGCGGAGGAACTGGCCGGCCTCGATCCCGGCGGGCGACTGGTCGCCGGCGGCCCAGCCACCCGGGCCGAGGTTGAGGACGCTGTGGGGGATGGGCTCGCTGCAGGCGATGCGCACCCCTCTGGCGGCGGCGGCGGCGACGGCGCGTGCGTCGGCCTGATCCGGGGTGGAGCCGAGGTCGTGCGCACTGGCGAGCCACACGAGCGGAGCGTCCGTTGTGGAGAGGAAGGCGCGGAGGTCGTCGAAGGGTTGGGCGTTGAGGGCGTCGGCAACGGCGGCGGACTGACCCTTGGCGGGGGAGCCGGCCCAGGTGGGTGTGATGTCGGCGGCGAGGAGGGCGGTGCGTACGAACTCGATCTGGTGGGGCTCGAGCCAGACAGCGGCGGAGTGGGAGGGCGGGGGCGCCATGAACGGGATGGTATGTGTGGGCGTAGGATGTGTCTCAGTGCGGTGAGGCGGCCGCGTATCGGCGTTCGCTGATCCGAGGAAAGTCCGAGCACGGGAGGACACGGTGGTGGGTAACGCCCACCCGCCCGGAGGCCACGGGCGCGGGACAGTGCCACAGAGAACAGACCGCCGATGGCCCGCGAGGGATCAGGCAAGGGTGAAACGGTGGGGTAAGAGCCCACCGCCCCGACGGTGACGTCGGGGGCACGGCAAACCCCACCGCGTGCAAGGTCAAGCAGCCCCCGGAGTGGCGTGCCACTCCCGATCGGTCCGGTCGTCGCGGGGCGGGTAGACCGCTGGAGCCCCGGGGCAACCCTGGGCGGAGAGAAATGGCCGTCACGCACGGCAGGTCCGCGGAAGCGGATACCACCGGTGCGACAGAACTCGGCTTACCAGCCGCACGGGCCTCGTCGGGGCCTCCGAGTGATCGGGGGCCCGCGACGTTTTTGGTCAGTCTGATGGAGCGGGGTCTGAGAAGAGGGAGGCGGGCGCTGCGCGGGCGGGGAGGCCGAGGTACTCACTGCCGGCGCTGGTCAGGGCGCGTCCCCGCTTGGTGCGGGCGAGGAAGCCGATCTGGAGGACGTAGGGCTCGACGACGTCCTCGAGCGTGCCGGCGTCCTCGTTGAGGGTGGCGGCGATGGCCTCGAGCCCGACGGGCCCGCCCTGGTAGGTGGTGCCGATGCAGCGGAGGTAGGCGCGGTCGAGGTCGTCAAGGCCCATGGCGTCGACGCCTTCGAGGTGGAGAGCGGCGTCGACGATGTCCCGCGAGACGCGTCCGTTGGCCTTCACCTGGGCGAAGTCGCGCACGCGGCGGAGGAGGCGGTTTGCGATGCGGGGCGTGCCGCGGCTTCGGGCGGCGATGCAGGAGAGGGCGGCCTGGTCCGCGCCGGCGATGCCGAGGAGGGTGCAACTGCGTTCGAGGATGGAGAGGAGTTCATCTGCGGAGTAGAAGGTGAGATGGTGCGCGATGCCGAAGCGGGAGCGGAGGGGCGAGGTGAGGAGTCCAGCGCGGGTGGTGGCGCCGATGAGGGTGAAGGGCTTGCAGCGGACCTGGACGGTGCGGGCGGAGAGGCCCTTGTCGAGCATGACGTCGATGCGGAAATCTTCCATCGCCGGGTAGATGAACTCTTCGACGCTGGCGGGGAGCCTGTGGATTTCATCGATGAAGAGGATGTCGGTGGGGCCGAGGCGGGTGAGGGAGGCGACGAGGTCCGTGCCCCGCTGGAGGGCGGGGCCGGAGGTCACGATGACCTTGGATCCCATCTCGCCGGCGAGGACGTGCGCGAGGGTGGTCTTGCCCAGGCCGGGCGGGCCGTGGAGGAGGAGGTGCTCGAGGGGCTCACCTCGGCCCTTGGCGGCCTCAATGGCGATTCGGAGTCGCTGGATGAGGACGGGCTGACCCACGTACTGGGAGAGCTCCGTGGGGCGGAGCGCCCAGTTGAGCTGTTCGTCCTCGCCCCGTGGCTGGCTCGAGAGGAGTCGATCCGTCGCCATCCGTGCACCTTTCTCTGTCCCGCGATGCGTGAGGCTCGTGCGGTGGGCGGGTCAGTCCATCGGGAGGCCCTTGGACCTCCACAGGGAGACGAGGCGGTCGAGTTCGATGGGCTCCCAGAGGGTGCCGTCGGCGAGTTCGGTCCTGACGAGCTTTCCCTTATCGTTGTAGACGGAGACCTGCGGGGGTTTGTCCTCGGTGAGGCGCGTGGTGAGGCGCCAGGCGCCGAGCATCTCGGAGGGTTGTTCGAGGAGATCGCGACGGAGCTTGATGGTTTCTGCACTGGACTGGTAGGTGTAGAAGCCCAGGTCCGCCTGGACGCCGGCCCGGACGAGGATTTCGGGGAGCAGGAGCGATTCGAAGCGGCTGACGTAGCCATCGCCCTGGAAGACGGGGCGGACGTCCCGGCCCGGGGTGCCCGGAGCGGAAATGCTGACGAACATGCTGCGACCCGTGCGGCCACCGGTCTCGGTGAAGACCTTTGGCTGGCTCTTGCCGCTGGGGGTGCCGGCGCGGACGGCGTTCTGAACGGTCCAGGCTTCGTCGGCGCGGTCGAAGGACATGAAGTAGACGCTTCGGGAGTCGACGACGCGCCCGCCGACGAGCTTGCCGTCGACGACGCGAGCGCCGTCGAGATATCTCGCGTCGAGCTGGGCGACGAAGCCGGGATCGCGGGAGCCGGCGGAGCCGGAGGCGCCGAGCGCCGCTCGGGTGCCGACGGAGAACCGGAGGCGCCGGTAGCCGAGCTCGGTCGCGTCCGAGTTCGCGCCGGTGGCGGCGGGGCGGTAGAAGCGCTCCCATCGCTCCGGCACCTGCTCGACGAGTTCGCGGAGTTCGGCCTCGCCGACGCGTTCGAAGACCTTGAGGCCCGCGGTCACGGCGGCGGCGCGGTCGGCGCCGATCCGCGTCGGGTCCTCGAACCTGGCGGTGCCCACGAAGGTCTCATAGATGGAGCGGGCGCGGGCGAAGGCGGCTTCGGGGGAGATGAGCTCGAAGGTGACGAACTGGCTGGGAGTGGTCTTGAAGACGGTGAATCCGCGCACGACCGAGCCGCCACGCTCTCCGGGAACTTTGATGTAGACGCGTTCCGCGGGCAGGCCGTTGATGAGAATGGTCTTGCGGGGCTCGATGATCTCGCCGTTGTAGCCCACGAGGGAGGGCTTGCCTCCGGCCGGGTCCTTGGCCCATGCTTCGCCGGACTCGCGGAGCACCTGCGTGGCGATCTCGTCGACGGCTTCGGCGGAGGTCGTGTCCGGGTTGGCGGACTTTGGAGTCTGGATGTTGACGATCCAAGAGGGTTCGCGGGGCTGGATCTGCACGCCGGACTTGCTGCCGACGGTCGTTGATTGCGCGGTGACATCCGCGGGGAGCATGAGCGTGAGGCCGACGGTGTCGAGGCGGAAGAGCTCGTCGGCGAATTCAACGACGGTGCCGGGGCGGGTCTCCGGGGCCTGGCCCTGGGCCATGCACGCGGAACCCAGGGTGAGGGCGAGTGCCGCGAGGGCGAGTCGGGTGGTTGAGCGGGGGCGGGGGCGGGCGGTGGGGGTCATCCATGAACTCCCGGGCGGACGGGGACGGTTGGGAATGAACTACTTACTCTGAGGTGACGGTCGAGCATAGGGCATCGGCGGAGCGGGGTCCGGGGCTTGATCGGGTGGCCTGGGGAAGTTGGCGCCGGCTCCGATGGCCGGGAGGACTGGGGCCTCGGGGAGCGGGGCTGCGGGAATGGTCCCTTGGGCTGTTTGACATCCGCAAGGGAGGGGCTAATGTTCCCTCCCTGCTCCGGAAGGACCGGGGCGTTGTCCATGGCGCACGGCGCGCCAGACGCCCGCGGGACTGATGCCGGAGAGGGATCGCGACAGGTACTACCCCGATGCAGGGCGGCAAGATTCGAATTCGGATGGAGGCGTACGACCACCTGGCGCTGGACGCCTCCGCCAAGGAGATCGTGGACCACGCGAAGCGCACGAACGCGAAGGTGGCGGGGCCGATCCCGCTTCCGACGCGGGTGGAGCGCTACACGGTGCTGCGGTCGCCGTTCATTGACAAGAAGAGCCGGGAGCAGTTCGAGATCCGCACGCACAAGCGGATCATCGACATTCTGGAACCCAACGCCCGGACGGTGGAGGCGCTCAACCGCCTGGTCGTTCCCGCGGGTGTGTTCGTGAAGATCAAGGCCTGAGGATGAACACGGCCCACGAGGCCGCACCGGACGATCAGGGCCCGCCCGAGGCGGAGCACCGGATTCCGAAGAGGTAAGGAACGATGAGCTTCTCACTGCTTGGCAAGAAACTCGGCATGACTCGGGTGTACACGGACAAGGGTGTGTCCGTGCCGGTGACGGCGATCCGGGTCGGTCCGTGCGTGGTGACGCAGGTCCGCACGGAAGAGAAGGACGGGTACAGCGGCGTGCAGATCGGTTTCGAGGAGATTGATCCGCGCAACTCGACGATGCCGCTGATCAAGCACGACTTCATCGCGGGCGCGGCGCCGCAGCGGCACCATCGCGAGTTCCGGTGCGATGCGAAGGCGCTCGAGGGCTACAAGCCCGGCGACACGCTGGGCGTGGACAAGCTGAACGGGACGATGTACGTCGATGTGATCGGCACGAGCAAGGGCAAGGGCTTCGCGGGCACGATGAAGCGGCACCACTTCAAGGGCCTGTTCGCGAGCCACGGCACGGAGCGCAAGCACCGGTCGCCCGGCTCGATCGGCTCGCTGTGCTCGAACCGCGGCTTCGGCGGCGGTCTCAAGAAGGGCAAGCGGATGGCGGGCCACATGGGTGACGAGCGGGTCACGATGCGCTCGCTGGACGTGGTCCGGATCGACGCGGAGAAGGGCATTCTGCTCGTGAAGGGGAGCGTCCCCGGCAGCAACAACTCGCTGGTCGAGGTTCGTCCGGCGGTTCGACTGTACAAGAGCAAGGCGGGCAAGGTGGCCGCGGCAGGAAAGTGAATGATCGGCCCGTCGCGAACCCGCGGCGGGCCGCTGTGTTTGGGTGTTCGGTTTGAAGGAGTGGAATGAACTGATGGTTTGATGACTCCTCGTCGGCGGCGTGAAACAGACGCCACCGGCGAGTCCGGAAGGTCCGAGCGATTCGGAAACCACCGGACGGCGACAAACAACCCGCGGCGAGGCAGATCGCCGCGTGGATTGGACGGCCGAGTCGAGTCCGATCCGCCCCCGCACCGGAAGGTGCGAGACCGCCCCGGGCAGCGTGCCCGGTGAGCGGCGAGAGGAGGCGAGACGGATAGGCACGAGTCGCGGAAGGGTCGGCGGCAGCCGGCACGACCGCCAGGCGTCAGGGCGAGGTAAAGACGATGCAAGTCCCCGTCTACAACATGCAGGGCGCACAGGTCGCCACACTGAACGTTGACGAGAAGTCACTTGGCGGAGAGGTCAACGCGCCGCTGCTCAAGCAGGCGTTCGTGATGTACCACGCCAACCTCCGGCAGGGGTCCTCGAAGACCAAGAACCGGCACGAGGTCGAGGGCTCGACGAAGAAGATCTACAAGCAGAAGGGCACGGGCAACGCCCGCCACGGCGACCGCAAGGTCAACATCTTCAAGGGCGGCGGGCACGGCCACAGCAAGAAGCGGACCCGCGAGGATTTCCGCCTCACGATGCCCAAGAAGATGCGTCGCGCGGCCAACCGCAACGCGTTGCTGGCGAAGCTGGTCGACAGCGAGGTCCGGGTCATCGACTCCATCGCGTTCAGCGAGCCCAAGACCAAGGCGTTCGAGGCGTTCCTGTCGGCGGTGAAGGTGGACGGCCCGGCGGTGGTCGCGTTGCCCGCGGACGAGGGGAGCGCGAAGAACGCGCGTCTGTCGGGGCGGAACGTGGACCGGGTTCGGATGATCGCTGTGGATCAGCTCAACGTCTACGAGATGCTCACGAAGCGCTTCGTGGTGATCGGGAAGAAGGAGCTGGAGAGCTGGCTTTCCGGCCCGTCCAGCCAGACCACGAAGGAAGCGAAGATCAACCCGATGGGCCGCAAGGCTACGGAGGCGAACTAAATGCCCGCGCACATCGATGCAACCCAGATCATCAAGCGTCCGCTGCTCTCCGAGAAGAGCACGTACGGGATGAACGAGCGGAATCACTACTCGTTCATCGTGGACGTGCGTGCGACGAAGACCGAGATCAAGTCGGCGGTCGAGTCCATCTTCAAGGTGAAGGTGGTGGGCATCAACACGCAGGTGCAGAAGCACAAGGCCCGCCGCCTGAAGTACGGCGTGACGCGTCCGTCCCCCACCAAGAAGGCCATCGTCCGTCTCGCCGAGGGCGAAAAGATCGAGCTCTTCTGAGTCCGACTGAAGGAAGCACGCCATGCCTATTCGTGTGTACAAGAGAACTTCGGCCGGCCGGCGCAACGCGTCGGTAAACGCGCACACCGAAGTGACCAAGAAGTTCCCGGAGAAGAGCCTGCTGCGTCCGCTGCCCAAGACGGGCGGGCGGAATCACCAGGGGAAGATCACGGCCCGCGGCATCGGCGGCGGCGTGAAGCGGATGTACCGGCTCGTCGACTTCAAGCGCAAGGATCGGGACGGCATCGCCGGGACGATCGTGGGCGTGGAGTACGACCCGAACCGCTCGTGCCACATCGCGCTGGTTGAGTACGCCGACGGTCAGAAGCGGTACATCGTGGCGCCGGCGGGGATCCAGGTCGGCCAGAGCATCGCGACGTCGAGCACGGGGGCGGTTGAGCCCACGCCGGGCAACTGCATGCCGCTGCGGTACATTCCGACCGGGCTGGACGTGCACGCGGTGGAGCTTCTCCGCGGGGCGGGAGCGAGGATCTGTCGTTCGGCGGGCACGTACGCCCGGCTGAGCAACAAGGAAGGCGACTACGCGACGCTGATTCTTCCGAGCGGCGAAGTGCGGATGGTTCCGATCGACTGCCGCGCGACGGTGGGGCAGGTGGGGAATCCGGATCACCGTCTTCGTCAGTTGGGGAAGGCGGGGCTGAGCCGGCTGCTGGGCATTCGGCCGAAGACCCGCGGTATCGCGAAGAGCCACCATGCGCACCCGCTGGGTGGCGGCTCTGGGCGGAGCAAGGGCAATCGTCCGCCGTGCGGCCCGACGGGGGTGCACGCGAAGGGCGGGAACACCCGCAATCCTCGGAAGCACAGCAGCAAGCTGATCCTGCGTCGCCGCGTCAGCAAGCGTTTCGGGCAGAAGGCGCTGTAACTACCAGGCAGGAAGGAACACATGGGTCGCAGCCTGAAGAAAGGTCCGTTCGTCGTCGAGAGCCTCTACCGGAAGGTGGAGAAGCTGAACAACTCCCGCCGCAAGGAGGCCATCAAGACGTGGGCGCGGCGGTGCACGATCGTTCCGGAGTTCGTGGGCCACACGTTCAAGGTGCACAACGGGAAGCAGTTTCTCGACGTGTTCGTGACCGAGGACATGGTGGGTCACAAGCTCGGGGAGTTCAGCCTGTCTCGCACGTTCCGCGGGCACACGAACAAGAAGGAAGGCATCGAGGGCGGCGGCGGCGCGGCGGCGGCTCCGGCGCCGGGCAAGAAGTAAGCACCACACGAGGAACCACCCGTGAAGATCCGAGGCAACAAACTCGAGAAGGCGATGAACAAGGCGGGCGTGACCCCGCAGCAGCTCGCCGACCAGCTCGCGCAGCCGGGGCTGGACGCGAAGGATGCGCTTCGCTCGCTGAACAACTGGCTGGCGGACCGTGACCACCCGCGCTGCAAGGCGAAGATGGTTCGTCAGATCGCCGAGGCGCTGCGGACGACGCCGAAGGACCTGGTCGCGTTCACGAGCGAGGTGCGGCACCACCGTGGCAGCCCCCGCAAGGCGCGGCTGGTGACGGACATGATCCGCGGGAAGAACGTGGACCAGGCCCTGAACCTGCTGACGTTCACGACCAAGCGTGCGGCGGTCAACGTGAAGAAGTGCCTGAACGCCGCGATCGCGGACGCGGAGCAGAGCGAGTGCGACATCACGCGTCTGTTCGTGGCGGAGAGCCGCGTGGACAACGCGTCGGTCATCAAGCGGTTCCAGCCCAAGGACCGCGGTCGGGCTCACCCGATTCTCAAGCCCCTTTCCCACATCACCATCAGTGTCGAGGAGCGCGCCGCGAAGGCCTGAACCACCCATGGGACAGAAGACGCATCCATTCGGTCTGCGGCTCGGGATCACGGAGGCTCACAAGAGCCGGTGGTACGCGCCCAAGGCTCTGTACGGCGAGCTTCTCGTCGAGGACGAGAAGATCCGCAAGTGGCTGGACAAGCGCCTGAACCGCAGGCCACCAAACGCCGCGGTGTCGGACGTGCACATCGAGCGCACGCGCGAGGAGCTCAAGATCATCATCAAGACGGCGAGGCCGGGCCTGGTGATCGGGCCGAAGGGCGCCGAGGTGGAGCGGATGACCGAAGAGCTCCAGTACATGACGGGGCGCAAGGTCGCGATCTCCATCATCGAGATCAAGAACGCGGACCTTGACGCGAAGCTGGTGGGCGAGTCGGTCGCCGAGCAGCTCGCGAAGCGGGGCTCGTTCCGTCGCGTGGTGAAGATGAAGGCCGAGGCGGCGATGAACGCCGGCGCGAAGGGCATCAAGATCCGCATCAGCGGTCGCCTGGGCGGTGCGGAACTGGCTCGCGTGCTGGAGGTGAGGCTGGGCTCGCTGCCCCTGTCCACGCTCCAGGCGCACATCGACTACGGCACGGCGGAGGCGTTCACGACCTACGGCGCGATCGGCGTCAAGGTGTGGATCTACAAGGGCGAGTACACGACCGAGCGTACCGAGGAAGAGTCCAACGCGGCGGGCGGGCGTGCACGTGCCCGCGGGCGTCGGTGAGTGTGTCGGATGTTTGCGCGGGGCCGGGGCCCGCAGGAGTGTGATCGATGGCGCTGATGCCGAAGCGAGTAAAGTTCCGCAAGGAGATGCGGCGGGTCCGTCCGCGCAAGGCGACCAAGGGCAACTACGTGGCCTACGGCGACTTCGGTCTGCAGGCCCTTGAGGGCTGCTGGCTGCCCGGGAACGTGATCGAGGCGGGCCGAATCTCCTGCCAGCACTTCCTGAAGCGCGAGGGCAAGCTGTTCATCCGGATCTTCCCGGACAAGCCGATCTCCAAGAAGCCGCTGGAGACGCGGATGGGAACGGGCAAGGCGGAGGTCGAGTATTGGGCGGCGCGCGTGAAGCCCGGGACGATGCTGTTTGAGATCGCGGGCGTGCCGGAGGCGACGGCGAAGCTGGCGCTGCTCCGTGTGGCGATGAAGATGCCCGTTCGCTGCCGGTTCATCGGTCGCCGGGTGAGGGTCTGAGTTCTGCAAGGAGCGTCGAAGATGAACGCGAAGGAAGTGCACAAGATGGGCGACCCGGAGCTCGCCCTTGAACTGAAGAAGCTGCGGACGGACCTGTTCGACCTCCGGTCGCAGGCGGTCACGCAGAAGGTCGAGGACACGAGCAAGTTCGGGAAGCTCCGCAAGGACATCGCCCGTCTGCTGACGGAGCGGACCCGGCGCACCCGGGCCAAGGCCTGATCTCACAGCGAGCAAGCACACATGCCCACCAAGAACACCAGCAAGACTCCCGCCACGCCCGCCGCAGAGGCCGTCAAGGGCACGCGGACCGGCGTTGTTGAATCGGACAAGCGGAGCAAGACCCGTCGGGTCGTCGTGAGCTATTCGACGATGCATCCGAAGTACGGCAAGTACGTGCGTCGGCGGACGATTCTCCAGGTGCACGACGAGAGCAACGAGGCTCGCACGGGGGACGTGGTGGAGGTGGCTCCGTGCCGCCCGATGAGCAAGACGAAGTTCTGGACGCTCGTGCGGATCGTCGAGAAGCGTGCCGAGACCGCTGCGGCGGTGGCGAGCGTGAAGGAAATCCAGTAATCCGGGGCCGTCGGCCCGAGGTGCCAAGCCATGCTGCAACAAGAAACACGCTGTGAAGTCGCGGACAACTCGGGGGCGAAGATCGCCTACGTCATCCGCGTGTACGGCGGGTCGACCGCGAGCGGGAAGTTCACCCGCCGGGTCGCGAACGTGGGCGATCGGGTGTTCGTGTCGATCAAGAAGGCGCTGCCCGGGGCGGATGTCAAGCCCGGGGACAAGCACAAGGCGGTGGTGATCCGCACGACGAAGGCGACGCGTCGCGCCGACGGCTCGTACGTGAAGTTCGACAGCAACGCCGTCGTGCTGATCCAGGACGACGGGAACCCCAAGGGCACCCGCATCTTCGGGCCTGTCGCCCGCGAGCTGCGAGAGAAGAACTACATGAAGATCGTGTCCCTGGCTTCCGAGGTCGTCTGAAGTCCGTTCAGAGGAGTCTGCAATGCCCGCGCATGTTCGAAAAGGCGACACTGTGATGGTCAGGTCCGGCGATCTGAAGGGTCAGGTCGGCGAGGTGATGAAGGTCATGCCCGACAAGGGGCTGGTCTATCTCAAGGGTCTCAATCTGGTCACGAAGAACCTGAAGCCCTCGCAGGCCAACCCGCAGGGGGGCGTGATCACGAAGGAAGCGCCGATCCGGATCAGCAAGGTGAATCCGGTGGTCGACGGGAAGCCGGTTCGCGTGGGCTTCCGGACGGAGAAGGACGGGAGCAAGGTGCGCGTGGCGCGGCGTGAGGGCAAGGAGCTGAAGGTCCTGTCTGTCGTCCGAGGCTCGAAGGGCAAGAAGAAGTAATCCCCACCCCCGGGCATCCGGGCAATCAGCGAGTTTGAACCATGTCGAAGGACCCCGAACAGAAGAAGCCCGAGCACGCCGCGAAGGCCGAGAAGGCCGGCAGGGCGCAGGGTGCGAAGAAGGCGCCGGCGAAGAAGCAGGCCGTGGATGACGGCGAGGGCACGTCCGGTCCGCGCGTGCCGCCGCGGCTGATGGTGGCGTACGACCAGAAGGTTCGGCCGGCGTTCGCCGAGAAGTTCGGCGAGAAGAACCGGCTGGCGCAGCCCCGGCTCCAGAAGATCGTCGTGAACATCAACATGGGCCGGCACCTGGAGGGCACGAAGATTCCGCCCGACAAGCGCCAGACGGTGATCGACACGATCACCACGATCACGGGGCAGAAGCCCGTGGTGGTGAAGGCCCGGAAGAGCGTGTCGAACTTCAAGCTCCGCGCCGGGTACGAGGCCTCCGCGATGGTGACGATGCGGCGGGACCGCATGTGGCACTTCCTGGACCGGCTGATCAACCTGACCGCCCCGCGTATCAAGGACTTCCGCGGGCTGCCCGACAAGGCGTTCGACCGCCAGGGCAACTACGCCATGGGCCTGACAGAGCAGGGCGTGTTCCCCGAGATCAACATGGCCGACGTGACGTTCACGCACGGCATGCACATCAACTTCGTCTTCTCCAACTCGAACCCCGAGAGAAGCAAGTTCGTCCTCGAGCAGCTCGGAATGCCCTTCCGCAAGCCCGACCAGAAGTAAGCCCGGAGCACGAAGCCCATGACCACCAAAGCACAGATGGCCAAGAGCCGCCGGAAGCCCAAGTTCAGCACCCGCACCGTGCGGCGGTGCGAGCTGACCGGCCGCGCCCACGGTGTGTACCGCAAGTTCCGAATCTCCCGCATCATGCTCCGCAAGCTCGCGCTCGAAGGGAAGATCCCCGGCATGCGCAAGGCGAGCTGGTAGGCCTTCCCTCAGAACCCCACGAGCAAACGCACGAGGAATCAATCATGGCGATCGGTGATCCAATCGCGGACATGCTGACTCGGATCCGCAACGCGGCCCGCAACAAGGCCAAGTCCGTCAACGTCATCAACACGAAGGTGTGCCGGGGCATCGCGTCCGTTCTGAAGGACGAGGGCTACATCGACTCCTTCGACCTGGTCGAGGACGGGCGGCAGGGCCAGATCCGGATCCGCCTGCGGTACGGGCCGGGCGGGGAGGCGATCCTGCACTCGCTGACGCGGCAGAGCAAGCCGGGCCGCCGGGTGTACGCGTCGGTGGATGAACTGCCCCGCCCTCTGCAGGGCCTGGGCATCGCGATCGTCTCCACCAGCAAGGGCGTGGTGAGCGACCGCAAGGCCCGGCAGGACCGCATCGGCGGCGAGCTTCTCTGCGTCATCGAGTGATCAAGCACAGCGGAAGCCCCGCGGGAAGCGCGGGTGAGCCTCACGCTCAAGGAGTTCCAGATGTCCCGTATCGGTAAGAAGCCAGTTGAGGTCCCCGCCGGCGTGAAGGTCGCCGTCAAGGACGGGTCGGTCAAGGTCGAGGGCCCCAAGGGCACGCTCTCCATGCAGCACCGGCCCGAGGTCGTGGTGACCACGGGCGAGGGTGGGAAGTCGGTGAGCGTGAGCCTCGCCAAGGGCTTCAGCGCCGACGACAAGCGGTGCAGCGCGTACTGGGGCACGACCCGGGCGCTGCTCCGCAACATGATCGAGGGCGTGACCAAGGGATTCGAGCGGCAGCTCGAGGTGGTGGGCGTGGGCTGGACCGCGGCGATCGCCGGCAAGACCCTGAAGGTGACGGTCGGCTTCGCGAACCCCATTGTCGTGGACATTCCCGCGGGGCTGACGGTGACGGTCGACAAGCAGTTCATCAAGGTCGCCGGTGCGGACCGCCAGCTCGTGGGGCAGTTCGTGAGCGGCGTGCGGGCGAAGCGCAAGCCTGAGCCCTACAACGGCAAGGGTATCAAGTACGTCGAAGAAACGATCAAGCGCAAGCAGGGCAAGCAGTTCGGCGCCTAAGCCCACGGAGATCGAGCCTCATGAACAAGAACTCAGCCAAGACCCTCAGGCGCTCGCGGCGGCGGATCGGCATCCGCAAGCGTGTCCTGGGCATGACCGACAAGCCCCGCCTGGCCGTCTTCAAGTCCCTCTCGCACATGTACGCGCAGGTGATCAACGACCTGAACGGCAAGACCCTCGCCGCGGCGTCCACCGTGGAGAAGTCGCTGAAGCTCGAGAAGACGGGCAACGCGGCGGCGGCGAAGGCCGTGGGCAAGGCGCTCGCGGAGCGTGCGAAGAAGGCCGGCGTCGAGGCCGTGGTGTTCGATCGTGGCGGATTCAAGTTCCACGGGCGCGTGAAGGCGCTCGCCGACGGCGCCCGCGAGGGCGGCCTGAAGTTCTAACGCAAAGAGACAGCAATGACTGAGATCATCGATCAGAGCAGCCACATCGAGTCCAACACCGTCGCGGTCCTCCGCTCGAGCGCCACGGTGAAGGGCGGTCGCCGCTTCCAGTTCGGAGCCCTGGTGATCGTGGGGGACCGGAAGGGCCGCGTCGGCATGGGCTACGCGAAGAGCCCCGAGGTTCCTTCCGCGGTCGAGAAGGCCCAGAAGTACGCCAAGCGCGACATGCGGTCGATGCCCATCATGGGCGGGACGATCCCGCACGAGGTCGAGGGCGCCTACTCGTCCAGCAAGGTCAGGCTCATCCCCGCGGCCCCCGGCACGGGCGTCGTGGCGGGCGGCACCGTCCGCGCGATCCTCGAGATCGCGGGCGTGACCGACTGCCTGACCAAGTGCTACGGCTCCACCAACAAGAAGAACGTCGTGAAGGCGGTCTTCGAGGGGCTGAGCAAGCTGCGACCGGGTGCCACGGTCGGCACTCTCCGCGGCCAGAACCTGGGCGCCACGGTCATCGAGTCGAAGATCGAGCGCGGCAAGAAGTTCATGCCCGTTGCCTCCAAGGGTCCCAAGGTGAAGGGGCCTGTGAACACCGTCGGCGATGACCGCAAGGGCCGCGGCGGGCGCGGGCGTCCGCGCCGCGACCGGGGTAGCGAGGGCGGTGGTGGTGGTGGCGAAGCACAGCCCGCTGCGGCGCCCAAGGCCTGATTTCCGTCTTTGGCAAGCACAACCGCGGCGGTCGCCGCGACTGATCGGAGTTCTCAGCCATGATGATCCATGATGTCACCGCCATCGCCGGGGGCCACCGCAAGCGCAAGCGCGTTGGTCGCGGCGAAGGCTCCGGCCACGGCAAGCAGTCCGGGCGCGGCCACAAGGGCGCGGGCAGTCGCTCGGGCTATGCCGCCAAGCGAGGCCACGAGGGTGGCCAGATGCCGTACTTCCGTCGTCTGCCGAAGTTCGGCTTCACGAACGCGCCGTTCAAGACGCACTTCTGGGCGGTGAACCTTCTGGACATCGTGTCTCACCCGAACTTTGCGAAGGGCGGCGAGGTGAATACCGCGGCGCTGATCGGCGCCGGGCTCATCCGGGACGACAGCCGCGACCTGAAGATCCTGGGCAATCTCGGCAAGGAGAAGGGCCTGAAGGTGAAGCTGAAGGTGGAGGCGAGCCGGGTGACGGGACCGGCCCGCAAGCACATCGAGGACGCGGGGGGCACGGTGAACGAGACTGGTACTCGTCGTGACAAGGTCCGCGGAATCGACCGCAACAGCGACGACCCGAAGCCGACGAAGCTGACCAAGAAGCTCAAGCGTGGCGGCAAGAAGCCCGCCGCTCCGGCCTCGCAGGCTGCCGAATGACGATCCTCCTACCATCTACCTGATCGACGTACCGCCCCCGGCCTGTGCGTGGGCGGTTTCTGTTCAGACACAACTCTGCCCGGCGCGGCGTCGGGTTCGGATGAGGCACGATGTTCCAGACGTTCGCCAACGTCTTCAAGGTTCCAGAGCTCCGATCCAAGGTGCTCTTCACGCTGGCCATGATCCTGGTGTTCCGGATCGGCCATTGGATTCCCATCCCGGGCGTGAACAGCGAGCAGCTCGAGAAGTTCATGACGCAGGGGGCCGCGGACTCGTGGTTCGGCCGGCTCACAGATGCGGTGTCATTGCTCTCGGGCGGGCAGCTCGCGCACTCGACCATCTTCGGCTTGGGGATCATGCCGTACATCACGGCGGGCATCATCTTCCAGCTTCTGGGCACGGCGCTCCCGCAGATCAAGAAGCTGCAGGAGGAAGGGCCGACGGGTCGTCAGAAGATCATGGAGTACACCCGGTACGTGAGCGTGGTGCTCTGCCTGGTGCAGAGCAGCTTCTGGCTCGGGTTCCTGGGGCAGAACGGGCTGATCTACCCGCAGTTCCAGCACAACCCGCTGTGGTGGATCATGGCAACCTCGACGCTCACGGCGGGGTGTCTGTTCCTGATGTGGGTCGGCGAGCAGATCGACAAGCACGGCATCGGCAACGGCGCGTCGATGATCATTATGGCGGGCATCCTGGCGGGCATGCCGCAGGCCATCCGGAGCGTGATTGCGCAGTTCAACCCCGGGGAGCCAGGGCACATCGGGTACATGGGCGTGATCCTGCTGGTGGCGGGGTTCGTCGGCGTCATCGCCTGCACGGTGCTGATGACGGTGGCTCAGCGGCGGATCCTCGTGCAGCAGGCGAAGCACACCCGGGGCCGAAAGGTCTTCGGCGGGCAGAAGAGCTACCTCCCGCTTCGTCTGAACCACGGCGGGGTGATGCCGATCATCTTCGCGTCGTCGCTGATGGTGTTCCCGGGCATTCTGTTCGGGCAGCTCAAGAAGATCGCGGAGGCGCATCCGACGAGCGTGTGGTTTGATATCGCGAACTTCATGGAGCGGAGCTTCCACCCCGGGAACTTCGTGTACATCGTGCTGTACATCGGGATGGTGTACTTCTTCAGCTACTTCTGGATCACGGTGCAGTTCAACCCCGAGGAGATGTCGAAGCAGCTCAAGGAGCACGGCTCATTCATCCCCGGGCTGCGTCCGGGCCCGCGCACCGCGGAGTATCTGGAAGCGGTGATGACACGGATCACGTACGTGGGCGCCGCGTTCCTCGCGATGGTCGCGGTGCTCCCGTCGGTGGTGAATCAGAGCGTGGGGATTGACTACAGCGTGACGCAGTTCCTGGGGGGCACGGGGCTGCTGATCGTGGTGTCTGTCACGATGGACTTCCTGCAGAGAGTCGAGGCCAACCTGCTGATGCGGAACTACCAGGGCTTCCTGGGGGGCAGCGACGGCGAGGGCGGCCCCCGGATGCGTGGGCCGCGGGGCTGAGGCGTCCGCCCACATTGGAGCCAGCTAGGACCCGAATGAGCAAACAAGAAGACAAGTTCACGTTCGAAGCGGTGGTGGTGGAGGCGCTCCCCAACGCCATGTTCAAGGTGCGGCTCCCCAACGAGCAGAAGACAGAGGTCCTGGCCTACGTCTCGGGCAAGATGCGGATGAACTACATCCGGATTCTCCCGGGGGACCGGGTGACGGTGGAGATCAGCCCGTACGACCTTTCCAAGGCCCGGATCACGTTCCGACACTGAGTCCGATGGTCCCCGGCGTGACAACGCCCGACCGGGGGCCTACAATCCCAGCCCATTCTTGCCCGGGACCCCGCGAGGCGGTCCCGTGCCGCAAGAGCCGTCCGAAAGTTGCAGGTGAAGCGTGAAGGTTCGATCCAGCATCAAGAAAATCTGCGCCGGTTGCCAGGTCGTCCGCCGAAAGGGCAAACTGCGCGTGATCTGCAAGTCCGACCCGAAGCACAAGCAGGTCCAGGGCTGAGCCCGTCCCGAGGAGTTCCAGCGTGCCACGTGTAGCCGGTATCGATATTCCCGACAAGAAGAAGATCTTCTTCGCCCTCCAGTACATCCACGGCATCGGCCCGAAGGTCGCCGCGGACATCCTGACCGAGGCGGGGGTGAACCCCGACCAGCGGTCGAACGAGGTGGACGAGCAGAAGCTGGCGCAGATCAACGCGATCCTGGACAACAGCTATCTGGTTGAGGGCGCGCTCCGCCGGCAGGTGCAGCAGAACATCCAGCGTCTGAAGGACATTCGTTCGTACCGTGGCGATCGGCACCGCAAGGGATTGCCGGTGCGTGGCCAGCGGACGCAGTCCAACGCCCGCACGCGCAAGGGCAAGAAGAAGACGGTGGCGGGCAAGAAGGGCGTGAAGGCCAAGTAATCGTGACGCCGCGGGGCGGCGTTCGCGGAACAAGTGCCGGGCGAGGAGCCCGGCGACATCGGGTAGGGCCCGTAACGGACCCGACGATCCGAGGAGATGCAGATGTCCAAGAAGGGCAAGATTCGCAAGAACGTGGTTCGCGGGGTGGTCCACATCAAGGCCACGTCAAACAACACGATCGTCACCATCACCGACATGAACGGCGAGACCCTCTGCTGGGATTCGGCCGGGACGATGGGCTTCAAGGGCGCCCGCAAGAGCACCCCGTTCGCGGCCACCCGTGCCGCGGAGCAGTCGGGCTCGAAGGCCCGGAAGATGGGGATGACCGAGGTTGAGATCCGCATCAAGGGCTCGGGCGCCGGGCGCGAGAGCGCGGTGAACGGTCTGACGGCGGCGGGCCTTCGCGTGACGGCGGTCGAGGACCACACGCCGGTCCCGCACAACGGCTGCCGTCCCCGCAAGCGCCGTCGCGTGTAATCAGTTTCGATCCCCGTTGGGGCCAAGGAACAGAAGGGGCCCGCCCACTCGGCCAGGCGGAGTTCCCCGTGCTTCCCGGCTCCTGTTCAGCACGAACAAGGCCGATCGAGGTTCGCACATGGCTACACGCGTCCGCTGGCGCGGGCTCGAACTCCCCACCCGGGTGGTTCAGGACCCCAAGTTCCGCACCGACACCTTCAGCCGTTTCACCATCGAGCCGTTCGAGCGCGGGCTCGGGACGACGGTGGGCAACAGCATCCGGCGGGTGCTGCTCTCCTCGCTGGAGGGGGCGGCGGTCCGCTGCATCAAGATCAAGGGCGTGCAGCACGAGTTCTCCCCGCTGAAGGGCGTGATGGAGGACGTGGTGGACATCGTCCTGAACATCAAGAACCTGATCGTGAAGCTCGAGGGCGACGAGCCGAAGACCATGAAGCTGGCCGCACGCGGGCCGGGCGAGGTCACGGCCGACATGATCCAGGCCGATACCGCGGTCACGATCCTGAACAAGGACCTCGTGATCGCGACGCTGACCGAGCCGGTCGAGCTCGAGATGGAGCTGACGGTCGCGAAGGGCCGCGGCTACGTCCCGGCGAGCGAGCAGTACAACAAGGACGAGCAGGAGATCGGGCTGATCCATCTGGACGCGATCTACTCGCCGGTGCAGCGCGTGCGGTACAAGATCGAGGAGACCCGCGTCGGTCAGCGGACGAACTACGACAAGCTGACGCTGGAGGTCTGGACGAACGGCACGGTGAGCCCGGAGATGGCGGTCGTCGAGGCCGGCAAGATCCTCCGGAAGCACCTCAACCCGTTCGTGCAGTACTTCGAGGTGGGCGAGGAGCGTGTGAGCGAAGAGGCCGCCGCCGCCGCGACGGTGGACGAGGACCTGATCCGCAAGCTGAACATGCCCATCACCGAGCTGGAGCTGTCGGTGCGTGCGTCCAACTGCCTGGAGTCGGCCCGGATCGAGACCGTGGGGCAGCTCGTGACCCAGACGGACGCCGACCTGCTGAAGCTCCGGTCCTTCGGCCGGACGTCTCTCCGCGAGGTGAAGCGCAAGCTGCAGGACATCGGCCTGGACCTCGGCATCACCCTTCCCGAGGGCTACACCGTGGCCCCGCCCCAGATCCCGGTGTCCTGAGCCGGGCAAATGCCTAGACTTCCCGCCCTGCCCGTCGGGAAACCGATGGACGGGCCTTTCCGAAGCACCAGCCCCGGGCGCAACGCCCGGGTGGAGTATGAGCCATGCGTCACGGCAGAGCCGGCTACCGACTGGGTCGCAAGACCGCCCACCGCACCTCGACCTTCCGCAACATCGCGGCGGGCCTCTTTGAGCACGGGCAGATCGTGACCACGATCCCCAAGGCCAAGGCCGTTCAGGGCTTCGTCGAGAAGATCATCACCGACGCGAAGTCTCGCCTGAAGGGCAAGGACGAGAAGGACGCCAAGCGTCTTGATACCGCGGCCCGTCGTCGGGTTGCGGCCAAGCTCGGCGGAAATCGCCTGGCCTTCGATTGGCTCTACCTTCCCAAGAAGGCGACCCAGGAGGAGACGGACGCGGTCCAGAAGCTGCGTGATTTCTCCTCGCAGTTCTTCGATCTTCCCGAGAGCAGCCAGGTTGAGCGCAACCGCTACGGCGAGCTCCGCACCGCTCCCAAGCTCGTGAAGCACATCTTCGAGCGCGTCGCGCCCCGGTTCGAGAGCCGCAAGGGCGGATACACCCGCATCGTGAAGCTCGGCCGCCACCGCATCGGCGACGGCACTGAGCTCTGCGTGCTGCAGTTCGTGGGGGCCGAGGAGGGCGCCGAGATCGGCGGCCGTACCAGCACACGCCGGAAGACGGCCGATAAGCGCAAG
This sequence comes from Leptolyngbya sp. PLA1, assembly GCA_021405315.1. GTDB lineage: Bacteria > Planctomycetota > Phycisphaerae > Phycisphaerales > UBA1924 > RI-211. The sequence goes on along the minus strand of QWIH01000025.1, from coordinate 3,543 downwards.
GCGTTCTACGAAGGCCTTGTTGCCGGCAAGAAGTAGGCTTCCAAAGGGTCCGGAATGGGCCGGGGTTTGGTGGCGGAAGGTCGGACGGTGCCCTGATGGCGCCGACCGGGTATCGAGCCCCACCCCAGCCGGGCGGCCTAGGATTTTTTTCCCGAACAATGCCGCAGGCCTGTTCGTAGGAGTCACCGGTCCTCGGAGTTCCAGGAACCCACAGGAGATTGCAATGAAGAACCTCGTTCTGCTCGCCGGTATCGCGGCCCTCGGCCTTGCCGTTGGCTGCGCGTCCAACAAGTCGTCCACCAGCGCGGGCGCCGTCGGCTCGTGCGAGGCGAAGTCTGAGTGCTGCAAGGAGAAGGCTGCGGCCAGCCCCGGCGCGGTCGGCGAGAAGAAGGACGGCTGCTGCGCGTCCAAGGCGTCCGGCAGCATGGGCGCGGTCTCCGAGAAGAAGGAAGGCTGCTCTGCCGCCAAGGCCGGCTGCTCCTCCTCCAAGACCGAGTGCACCAAGCAGCAGTAATCGACTGCGAACGTGAAACCACAGGAGCCCGTCGCGAGTGTGCGGCGGGCTCTTTGTCTATCCTCACCCCGTGATCGACGAACTGAACAAGCTCGAACAGGAAGCGCTCGCGGGCCTCGCCGCGGCGGACCACGCGGGACTGGAGGCTTGGCGGATCGCGTACCTCGGCGCGAACGGCCGGCTGAAGGCGATGATGGCGGGCCTGAAGGACGTGCCGAAGGATCAGAAGCCGGCGGTGGGTCAGAGGCTGAACGGAGTGAAGGCGTCGCTGGAGGCCGCGTTCGCGGAGCGTCAGTCGGTGCGGGGGCCGTCGGTGCCTGCGGAGCGGATCGACGTGACCGAGCCGGGCGTGGTGGAGTCGCGGGCGGTAGGCCGCCCGCACGTGCTGACGCGCGTGCGAGAGGAGTTGGTGGAGGTCTTTGCACGCATCGGGTTCGAGGTCGCGGAGGGGCCGGAGCTCGAGGACGACGACCATAACTTCGTGAAGCTCAATATCCCGCCGGGCCACCCGGCGCGCGACCCGGCGGATAACTTTTACGTCGATGACCCGGCGACGACCCCGAGGCCGCGCATGGTCCGCTCGCAGACCAGCACCGTGCAGGTGCGCGTGATGGAGGATGCGGTGAACCGGGGGGGCGGCCGGTTGAAGGATCCCATCCGCATCGTGTCACCCGGGCGGGTCTATCGCCCGGACGCGGTGGACGCGACGCACTCCTTCATGTTCCACCAGATCGAGGGGCTGGCGGTGGACCGCGGGCTCTCGATGGCGGACCTCAAGTCCACGCTCTTTCAGTTCGTGCGGGCGTACTTCGGCGAAGGGGCCAACATCCGGTTCACCCCGACGTTCTACCCGTTCACCGAGCCCTCGGCCCAGTTTGAGATCTTCGCCAGCCTCACCCCCGGGGCCCCGGCCCGATGGATCGAGCTCGGAGGCTGCGGCATGGTGGACCCGAATGTCTTCGAAGCCTGCGGGGTGGACCCGGAGCAGTGGTCGGGGTTCGCCTTCGGGTTCGGCATCGAGCGGCTGGCCATGAGCAAGTACCGGATCCCCGACATCCGGCTGCTGTTTGACAACGACCTGCGGTTCCTGCGGCAGTTCTAGCCGGGTGATATCCTGTCCCCGGTCTGGGCCGCAGGGGGTACAGGATGCCTCGGGACGTTTTCGTCAGCCACTCGCACGAGGACCACGCGTTCGCGCGACGCGTCTGTGATCACATCGAGAAGGACGGATTCTCGTGCTGGATCGCGCCGCGGGATACGCCGGCGGGGCACTTCGCGGGGGCCATCGCGCGTGAGATCCGGATGTGCCGGGTGATGGTGGTGGTGATCTCCCGGCATTCCATCGCGTCGGCCCATGTCATGAGCGAGGTCGCGCAGGCCTTCAAGGGCATGCGCACGATCCTGCCTGTGCGGCTGGACGCCACACCGCTGTCGGATGACCTGGAGCACTACCTGGTCAATGCGCATCAGATCGAGCCGGGTCTCGAGGGCGAGCGGGGGATGTTGGACGAGCTGCTGTTCAAGCTGCGGCAGTCTCTGAGCGAGGCGCCGACCCCGCTGCGGACCAAGTCCGGGCCGGTCGCGCCGGTGGACCCGCCCGCGGGAGGCGGGGTGACGGTGCCGCCTGTCCCCGCCCAGTGGCCCCCGGTGCCGGCCCCTCCCCCGATGCCGAAGGTCCGCACAGGCCCGGTGGGCGGATTCCCGCAACCGCACAGTCCGCCCCTGATGCCGGGTCCGCTCGCGGGGGCCGGGGAGCCGAAGTGGCCCGGGATCATCGGCATCATCTCGATTGTGTACGGCGCGATCGCCGTGATGTGCAACATCTTCTTTCTCAGCGTCCTCCCCATGACGCTGCAGGAGGAGGTGCTGGGCGCCCCCGGCGGTCTGACGGTGTTTCACAGCCTGAACGCGGTGGCGGACCTCATCCTCGGCGCCGCGTTCGTGACATCCGGCATCTTGGCGATCAAGCGTCACCCGCTCACGCGGAAACTCCATCTCATCTCGGCGTGGGCGATGTGCCCTGTGCTCCTGGTGAGCGGTATCTATCAAGGGATCGACGTAGCGGGCGCCGCACCGGCCGGTGAGGACGTCTTCGCCTTCATCGGCACCATGGTCGCGGTGCTCGTGTTCGCGTCGTATCCCATTTTTCTGCTGGTGTGGTTCCTGGGTGGGCGGCACACCCTTCCCGAGCGCCGCGGAGACTCCTGACCCATGCACGATCTGCCTTCCACCGAGCACGAGTTTGCCCCTGCACCCGCCGTCCCCGGCTGGCCCAAGGGAATCGGCATCACCAGCATCGTCCTCGCGGGGCTGGGGCTGTGCTGCGGCGTGTGCGGCGTGGGCATGATGTTCGCCCAGGGGCCGCTCATGAAGATGGCAGAGAAGGAGATGGGCACGCCCCCGGATGTGATGTTCGCCAGCCCGGGGCAGATGATCCTCGCGGCGGCGGGCGTGCCATTCACCCTCGTGCTCCTCTTCGCCGGCATCGCGTGCCTGCGTCGGAAAGCGAGCGGGAGGATGCTCCACCTGGTCTACGCGATCCCCTCGATCCTGATGGCGGTTCCCGGTACGTGGCTGGCGATCCAGCAGATCAACGCGCAGGCGACTTGGAAAGCCGCGAACAGCGGTGACAAGTGGGCGCAGCAGATGCACCCCGAGTTCGGGTACTTCGGCGTGGCGATCGGGCTGCTCTTCAGCCTCGCGTGGCCGGTGTTCAGCACGATCTGGTTCGGGCTGATGGGGAAAAGGCCGGAGGTCGGAGCCCCGGACAGCACGGTGATCTGAGCTGCCTAGCTCTCCCGAGCGCGCATTTTGGGACGTTGCTGTCCAACTTTCCTTGCCGAGGGGTAGGGTGTGTGGTATGTTGGCCTCGTGAGTAGGGGAGTTTTCGGGAGGCCCCTGATGCGCGACGCGTTCTGCCGTTCTGCCGTTCTGCCGTTCTGCCGTTCTGCCGTTCTGCCGGCCCGGCCGCGCCGGCGTTGGCATAGCCGCGTCTTCGCGGCGGGGCTGAGGGGGCTCACGCTCATGGT
>QWIH01000024.1 GCA_021405315.1 Leptolyngbya sp. PLA1 | reverse complement strand
TGCCTCGCGGCGGAGTTGCCGGCACTTCTGCCGGTACCAGAGGTTCATGACGCCCTTCATGAACGTCGTCCGCGAGGCGATCGTCGGATCGAACCGACGGAGCGCTCGAACAATCTCGGCTGCCAGCTCCTGCCACAGATCCGCGACCTGATCAGTGGCGAGCGAGTAGAGGCGTCCGAGCCGCTCGGTTCGGAACCTCATCTGCCGGAGGGTGAGCTCCGGAAGTTCCGGCGGCGTCGGGGCCCGAGGGACAGAGTTGAGAGTGGTGACGATCGGGGAGACGATGGCTTCTGCGAGCATGGATGGCTTCCGTGCTGGTGAGTGGTTCGCGCCGCACGTCGCGGCGTGTTCACCAGCCGGTGGGGCTTGCAGATCAGCGCGCAGAAAACTTGACCGTCATCACCGGAGGCCTGAAAACACGGGACCAAATGACAACCGCCGTGCGATTTGCACTTACAGCAATCAGCGCAAAGTGCAAGAAGTGGAGTGCGTCAGCGGCCCAGCCGGACGCGACCGAACCCGGAATCCCACAGAGCCTGGGGATCGTTCACGAGCGTGAAGAGAGTGCGGACGCCGTCGGCGCTCGAGTCGTTGAAAACCCGGGTAATGACATGCGGTTTGACCCTGGCCGCCGTCGCAATCGCGGACTTTGTCACGCGCGGCAAGCTGGCGGGCATGCCCTGCTCATCCCTGAGTCGTGAGCGAATGAGCGCCACGCGATCCCGGGCCATCTGCGTTAGCGCCGTCTCGACTGCGTTGATCGCTCCCAGGCGATCCGCCCGTTTCTTGCGTTTGGCCTTGGAGCGACGGGGAGAGGCCAGATCGATCCCGTTGCGCCGCGCGAAACGGTCGATGAAACCTTGCCAGAGATCCGACGCGATCAGGCCGGAGCCGCTTGCGTCAAGCACATCTTCCGCGGGCACGAGCACACCCTTCCGGGCCTCGACCCATTCACGGAGCTCGTCAGACCAGCCCTGCGCCGTTGGCGTCACGATGATCATGCCCATATCGCTGGACGACACAACCGATCTGATCGTGAGCGCCAGCGCCGTAGTATCCGGCTGGGCCACGAACGTGACCGGGAAACGGTCCGATCCCGGCACGCCCCACGTACCCAAGCGGAAGCCACCCGGAGGGCCGTTGATGGGCGTTGTGGAAGTTTCCAGGCCGAGGGCGTTGGCGATTGCGGGCCGCAGTCGCCTGGGGGAAATGTGCAGAAGCGTGTAGTCCTCGGGCGCGAGCTCCCGCCGGGGCGTTGCTCCCTCATCGCACACCGCCACCACCGTCCCATTCCTATGCACGACCACCCGCATGTCCGGCGCATTCGGGAGGGGCGACGCGACTACCGAAGCGCGGCGGCCATTGGCCTCGAGCAGGCCCTCGACGCAGGCGAAATCGTCCCCGCAGATGGCCCGCCACTCCTGCCGCGGCGCGGCGTCCGCAGGCGCAGTCTCAAGACGCTGCCACAAGTGCGCGAGTGAGCCCATCGGTCGCCTTCCCACGGTCCTGGAGGAATCCGCGCAACCCGAGCCAGCGAAGGATCACTTCGCTGTCGCTCTCTCGGGAATACACGGCGTTGTTCGGCAGCACGATCCGGAGCTGCCCCTCCCGGCCGGTCCTGAAGACGACGTTGAAGGTCGCGCTCATGAGCTTGATGCCGCGCGGGATGCCGCGTCCTGCGTCGGTCATGGCCCGGAACAGATCGCTCTTGGAGCGAGGTCGCTCGACGAGATCAACCGCCTTGGGATGAGCCCAGTCCAGCCCGCGGAGCCAGACCGCTTCGAGTTCCGGCACATCATCGCAGCGCAGGCACGCCTGCCCCTTCTCCAGGATGGGCTTGAGTGTGTACTTCGCAGGCAGGCCCTCGGCCAGGAACAGCTGCGACTGGTTGAAAAGATGGTGGCCGACGTGCTCGAGGTATGCACGGACATCGGCGTCGTGCTTGGCGTTGACCTGCATCTCGCCCTGGCCGTGCTCGTAGATCAGCACATCAAACCGCTCCGGGTGGAAAATGATGTGCTGGCGGCCGCCGGTCCAAGGATCGACAGATACGTCGCGGTGGGCCACGTCGGCGCGACGGATCATCTGCCGGAATCCCGCCGGCGTTGGGAAATGGAACACGCGCACGCCCGACCCGCGCCGGCGCCCGACAAAGTCCTTCTCCAGCCCGTCCTCGTACCCCTTGAGGACATGGTCGGCAACGCCGGAGATCATCGGCGGGTCCGCCGTCAGCGCAAAGTGACTGCGGAAGAGGCGACGCGCGATGGGCAGGCGCTCGGCGTAAATGCGTTCGAGTGATTCGGTGCCATCCAGCAGCAGAAGGACGACGAGGTCGGCGGTGCTGGGGGTTGGGGCGATATCAAGACCCAGTCGCTTCGCCTCGTCAAGAAGCAGTTGGTGGTTGCCGCCGGTCGACATCTCATCGATGACGCCGATTCGGTCCACCAACTCCGCCGACAGGCCGGAAACCTCGCCACACATAACGCGGCGTACCGCGGCGTCGTCGATGCCGTCGCCGATGAACACGCCGTGCGGTTCGAGTTCCTTGCGGTAATGCTGGAAGAACCGAACCTGAAGTTTGGGGTCGATGCTGTTGAGGGACCCCGGGTTTACCCACCGACCTGCGCGCAGACTCTTGGGCATCCGAATCTCCGGCCAGACGCGAGAATCTCGCGGCCTCCGCCGCGAGCCCCGCCGAGTACGCCTGGCGGGAGTATTCGGGCAATAGTGTATCGTTAGGGCGCTTCCGGAGTCGAGCCGACAGCCAACCAACAGGACATTGGATCAGTGCCTAAGCCCAGGCCCCTGCGGGACTTCAGTTAGGTCCACCGCGCTGGTTCGACAGGGTTTGCCGAGCAGTGATTGCCACAGTTGGCGCTGGGCCTTCCACTCGACCCGTGACGTGACTTCGCGCAAATCATGCTCGGTAATCGGGTCGCGACCGTTAGCTACGAGCGGTAGGTGCAACACCGTTTCCTGTATGTCGGGCGCGAGGTACAGGAGGTTCATGATCTGCGTCACGCGGGCGCGAGTGACGTGACCGGCGGCAGCCAACTCCGTCTGAGTAGAAATCGCACCCGTCTGGATGAGGGTGTCGAACCGGATCGCTAGCGCCATCAAGCGCGCGACGCGCGGCACCCGGCCGGGCATCCCGGTCGGCACGGCGGCCGCGTCCCGTCCCGGTCGGCCGCGGCCGGCGACGACGAACCGGGCTGTAGTGGTGATGGCTGGTGCTTCAGAGGCACGATCGGCTTTGGCTAGTGCAGAGTTCATCTTATTGGCGTCTCCGTGGCGGACGCTTCCGGGTTGAAGGTGATGGACACGTTCTGCGTCTGGCCGTCGTACTCAACAGACGCGATCACGACGCGCAGGAACTCGGCACGTTCGGCCTGCGTCATCGCGTTCCAGACCCCGTCGAACGCCTCCACCGCTCCGGCCACCTCGTCCTCATCGATGAGGCGGTCGGCGTCCGCCGCAACCTGGGCGGAAACCGCCGCGAGCGTTCGCCGCACACGCTCGATCTCGCGGCGCGTGGCGGCCGTGGGCTCCTCGCCGGAGAGCCGTTCGAGCACCGCACGGAGCCCGGTCTGCTCCGCGATTCGGGCGCCGGCCGCCTCGCGGAGGAGATCGATGGCACGGGCCACGACAGCCGACATCTGCGGGGAGTCGGCCAGGGTGGCCTTCACCTGTTCAATAACAAACGCCTCGAGCGCCGGCCCGGGCAGGGACGGAGCGGCGCAGTGTTGCCGCCCGCGCTTCACTGCGTTGCAGCAGACGTAGTAGCGGTATCGGGTGCGTGCCCCGTCGGGCTTCTTCTTCGATGCGCTGCTCGGGGACATTGCGCACCCGCAGCCCCTGCACCGAACCAGTCCGCCCAGGAGCGAACCTGTCGAGTTCTTCACGCTGGCCCCGCCGCGCTCCCCGGCGAGTTTGAGTTGGGCTTGGACGCGACGGAAGAGATCTTCGTCGACGATCGCTTCGTGCTCGCCGTCGTAGACCGCACCATTGTGCGGCACCTTCCCGAGGTACAGCGGGTTCCGCAGCAACCGCGAGATGATCGACTTGTCAAACTCCCGGTTGCCGACCGTGCGCCCAGCGGTGGTCGTCCACGACTTCGTGGTCCACCCGCGGCTGTTGCACTCGTCCGCAACGCGGAGGATGCTCCGCGCTTCAAGGTACAGCTCAAAGATGCGACGGACCCGTTCCGCCTCATCCTTGTTCACGACGAGTCGTCGGCCCGTGAAGGGAGCCGGCGCGGGCACGAAGTCGTACCCCAGGATGGGCTTGCCGTGCTGGTACTTGCCCTTGCGGCGGGCGGAGGCAATCTTGTCACGCGTGCGCTCGGAGATGATCTCCCGCTCGAACTGCGCAAACGACAGGAGGATGTTCAGCGTCAAGCGGCCCATCGAGTGGGTCGTGTTGAACTGCTGCGTAACCGAGACGAACGACACGCCCTTACGGTCGAAGAGCTCCATCAGTCGCGCGAAGTCCATCAGCGACCGGCTGAGCCGGTCCACCTTGTAGACCACCACGCAATTGACCTTCCCCGCCTCGATGTCGTCCATCAGCCGCTTGAGCGCAGGCCGGTCCATGTTGCCGCCGGTGAAACCGCCGTCGTCGTAGCGGTCCGGCACGCCCGACCACCCCTCGTTCTTCTGGCTGGCGATGTACGCGACGGCGCTCTCGCGCTGAGCATCGAGGCTATTGAACTCCTGGTCGAGCCCCTCCTCCGTGCTCTTCCGTGTGTAGATCGCGCAGCGGATGGACCGGGTGCCCGGCTGGGTGCCCGGGGGACCGCTCAACGCGGCGTTCGCGGTGGCCCGGCGCGAAACGGCGGAACGCTTGGTGGCGGTAGCGCTCATGCGGTCCCCTTCCTGGTCAGCCCGAAGAACAGGAATCCGTTCCAGTGCGACCCAGTGATCGCCGTCGCCACCGCCGAGAGGGATCGGTACGTCCTCCCCTCGTACGCGAAGCCGTGGGGGAGCACCGTGACCTCGTGCTCAGCGCCCTTGAAAGTGCGCCGCAGAACGGTGCCGGGGGCGGGTAAACGGTCGGTTCCCGCCGATGCGAGCCGCCCGGTGATCGTCACGAGCCGCGCGCGGGCGCGGACGTCGTCGATTTCCCGTTCCCCCGGCGGCCGAACCCGGACGTCGAAGTCCCGGGCCAACTCCGCGGCCCGACGGCGCGCCCGTTCGGAAAGGTCGCCCTCCGCCAGGGATTGGATGCGCCAAGCGACCCGTCGAAAGAGCCATTGGCGGTTACCGGAGGCCGTCGGTTCGCCAAAGACCTCCGCGTAGCGCTCGCGGAGCCGCGACACGGGCATGTCGCGGAGTTCATCGATCTGTTGCTGGATGGTTCTGGTCGCGGCGGTTTTCATCGTCCTTCAGGCTCCTTCGGGCTGCATCGTCCCGGGTTCTCCGGTTCGGGACGGGGGCGTTCACCCGTAGGCACACTGAGGGCGGCATGATCTGCCAGTTCAAGTCCCGCCCCAGAGGAACCGGAGTGTCCGATGATGACGCCCGAATCGTGGGCGCTCGCGTCTATCAGGCGGGCAGTCGCCGCGGCCATTAGCTCGACGGCTCGGTCGGACAGGCGCACACCAGATCCCGCATCGCCTGATCGTTTGTTTCCGATTCGCTGGTTTGTCATGGGGTGGCCCTCGCCAATACCCCTCTGCTAACCAAGCGGTTTGGTCGCGCCGGGCAAGCGACAACTCGTCCTGCGGGCTGGTGCCCTTTATCCACCGCTGAGCATCAACCACCAGGAACTGATACCATCCGCGACATGCCCCGAGCACGGTCCCCCAGCAAGCCGCCTCCAACCCCGCCCGCGGTCATGACCATCGATGACCTCGCAGCGTACATCCAGCTCTCCAAGTCGTCGCTCTACAAGCTCGTCCAGGAAGGCAAGGTGCCCGGCGTCAAGGTCGGCAAGCACTGGAGGTTTCACAAAGACGCCATTGATGACTGGCTTCAGCACCGCACGACGACACGGCGAGGCCGCTGAGTCCTCCGAATCAAAGCACACGCTATGAGCAAGACGCGCATGAGACAGGTTTCCCGTGACAGCACCTCCAAAGGCGTAGCCTCGGGCACGATGGAGGTCCGGCGCGAGAGCGGCAAGATTTGGAGCCATGTCCGCAAGAAATGGCTTATCGAGACACCCGAGGAGGCAGTTCGTCAACAGTTTCTGACCGTCCTGGTCAACGAGTACGGCTACGCGATCGAACAGATCGACGAGGAGTTGTCTGTCGTCGGTCGCGGTGCAGCCCAGGCACGAGCGGACTTCGCCATTTGGGTGACCGCAGAGGACAAGGAGAAGAACAAGAGTCCGCTCATCGTCGTCGAGTGCAAAGCGGACAACGTGACGATCCGCGACCGAGATTACGAACAGGGCGACCACTACGCACGACTCGCGGATGCGAAGTTCTTCGTCACCCACAACTCCCGAGAAACAAAGTTCTGGCGCGTCATGAAGGGGCGGATGCCCGGCACGATCGAGGAGATCGCCAACATCCCGCACGCCGGTGCCACACAGCGGGAGATCGACGAGCTGCTCGCGCAGCTCAAGACCTTCCGTGAAGACGAGTTTGCCGCACTGCTGCACGAGTGCCACAACGTCATCCGCAACCGCGATCACCTCGATCCCGCGGCCGCTTTCGACGAGATCGCCAAGATCCTCTTCGTCAAGACATGGGTCGAACGTGAACTGAAGGAAAAGCGTCGCCGGAAGAACCTCTTCACCGTGGAGTACCTCGATGAACTCCTCGGCGACGACCCGCTCAACCAGCTCTTCGACGAGACCAAGAAGTACTACCGCACCGATGACCTCTTCGAGAAGGACGAGCGGATCAACCTCAAGCCCGCCACCGGCAAGGAGATCGTTCGCCGGCTTGAGCGGTACAACCTTTCCGACACCAGCGAAGACATCAAGGGCATCGCGTTCGAGCGGTTTCTCGGGAAGACGTTCCGAGGCGAGATCGGCCAGTTCTTCACGCCGCGCAGCGTGGTGGAGTACATGATCCGGATGATCCAGCCCAAGGAGGGCGACGTCATCTGCGACCCCGCCAGCGGTTCAGGCGGCTTCCTCATTCGGTTCTTCGAGATCGTGCGTCAGCAGATCATGGCCAGTGCCGACGAGGATTACCGCACCCTCAAGGAGGCCGTCGAGAAGCAACGGAAGCCCGAAGCCGAAAGAGCCAAGATCCTCCGCGCCAAGTGGGAGCAGATCCAACGCGACCTCGACCAGCGCGTCGATGGCTCGCGTCTGTGGGACTTGGCCAACCGTCGCATCTACGGCACGGATGCCAATGACCGGATGGCCCGGACGAGCAAGATGAACATGATCATGCATGGCGACGGCCACGGCGGCGTGCATCACCACAACGGATTCCTCAACGTCAACGGCATCTTTGAGAGCCGCTTCGACGTAATCCTCACCAACCCACCGTTCGGCGCGAGCGTTGAGCCCTCCGACAAGGTCCAGCACCAGGACGTCGAGGTGTCTCCGGAGGCTTTCCGGCGGTACAAAGAGATCTTCGGCGATCTCTACGTCGAGGCCCAGCAGCGCGCCAAGGCCGCCGTCAACAAGCCCATAGCCTCGCTTTTCCAACTCCCGTTCGGCCAGCCCGCAGAGAATGGCGAGCGCTCAGACCGCGAGATCAAGCACCTCGGCAAGATCAAGACAGAAATCCTCTTTATCGAGCGGTGCATCGACCTGCTCAAACCCGGGGGCCGACTGGGCATTGTTCTTCCCGATGGAATCCTGAACAACCCTTCGCTCCAGTACGTCCGCGAGTTCTGTGAAAACCGCGGTTACGTCCGGGCCATCGTCAGCCTTCCCGAAGAGACCTTTGTTTCCACTGGCGCAACCGTGAAGGCGTCGCTGCTCTTCTGGCAACGGTTCTCGCGCGAGGAGCAGAGCCGGTTCGACAAAACCGACCGGGAGGCCGAGGCCGAGGTCCGGGCCAAGCACAAGCCAGAGATGGATAGCAAGGTCGCGGAGTTCGATTCCCGAATCGCTGCTGCGAAGGAGGCCAAGGACGCCGCCGCCCGCAAGGATGCCGAGCGGGAGCGGAAGGCCTACCTCACAAAGATGGAGCAGCAGATTACCGAGGAGCGCCGGCGTTTGCTCCGAGAGCGGTTCGACTATCCGATCTTCATGTACGACGCCCAGCGCGTGGGCATCACTGCCACGGGCGAACCCGACGCGAACGAGCTCTATCCCAACGACCGCGTTCCGGCAGAGATTCCCAAAGGCGAGACCGCCATCGAGCTGTACGAAGGGTTCCTCCGCGAGCACGCATCCCGATTTGCCGCGACGCCGCGGCGCGGTCGCCACGATGCGCCATCGGTGGACGGTGAGTCCCCGCGCGCCCGCGGCGCGAATTCTGGACGCGCTGGACGGAGCCGACGCGGGGGTACCGCCTCGTGACGACCCTCGCCGAGTCCATCCCGACCGCCGTACGGCGGCGCTCTTTCACGGTCTGGTACAAGGACCTTGGGCGTTGGGACATCGGCTATTTCTCTACCTTGTCGTGGGCATGGCCGCCCGAGATCATGCAGCCACTTGGCAGCGTGCTGACTCGAGTCGTTCGGGAGGTGAAAACGAGCGATCTTCGCAGTGTCCCGATCATCGAGAAGATCACGTTCGGCGGCGTCGCTTCAGTGCTGCCCGTCGATGATCGTGACGGGTACAAGGGTCGGCTGTTCTGGGCCGAGCCTGGGCAGTTTGTCTACAGCCGCATCCGCGCAAAGCAGGGCTCATTTACCGTGATTGACCCCGTAGTGGGACGGCTCGCGGTGAGCCAGGAGTATCCCGTCTACGACATCGATCGGGGCCGCATCGACCCCGAGTTCCTCAAGATCGCGCTCCGAAGCGAAGCGTTCCTCAGACTCATGGTGGGCCTGTCACACGGAGGATCGACGAAGACGCGAATGTTGCCCGACCAGTTCGAATCTCTGAAGGTGCCCGTCCCGCCGCTGTCGGTGCAGCGTCGAATCGTGGCCGCGGCGGCAAAGACGCGAAACCAAGCCGCTCGGCTTCAGACGGAAGCAGATCTTCTTGAGAGTAACGCCAAGCGCGAGTTTCTCGAACTACTCGGCCTGCCCATCCCCAAGATTGGAGCGGGCTCGCCCCGGCACTTTGTTGTGCAGTTCCGCGATATTGAACGATGGGGAGTGCGGCACCTATGGCAGAGCTCGAATCGCCTGGATCCTGTCGGTACGCGATACGAGGGTTCCCGGCTCGGCGATGTAATCGAAGATCTTGAGAACGGCTGGAGTCCGAAGTGCTTCGACACTCCAGCCACCGGAGAAGAATGGGGAGTTCTCAAGGTTGGAGCGGTCTCCTTCGGCGTGTTTAACCCTCAAGAGAACAAGGCACTGCCGCCAAAGCTCAAGCCACGGCCACAACTTGAGGTGAAGGCGGGCGACTTTCTCATCGGCCGTGCCAATGTCACCAGGCTCGTCGGCGCGTGTGCATTGGTCCGCGAGACGCGGCCGAAGCTGATGCTCTGCGACAAGATCTTCCGGGCGGTATGGCGGGAGCCGAGTCCGGTGATACCGGACTTCTTGGAGGAAGTGCTCAAGACACCGCATGTTCGCCAGCAGATTGAGGCCGCACTAACGGGGACATCGGCAACGATGAAGAACATCACCAAAGGTAACCTGCTCGCGTTGCGCTTCCCGCTGCCTCCAATCGCGGTACAACGACGCATCGTTGCGTCACTCTCGCTGGCAAGGCGCGATGCGCGGCAGATGCGAGCAAAGGCGGCGGCGCTGTTGACGCAGACATCAGGCAGTGTCGAACAGATGATCCTCGGAGCCCTGCAACCATGAGCCTTCCAGCACGATCCGCTCGTCCGAACATGCCCGGCATCCGCCGCCGGTCGCACGACATGATCGGGACATTCGTCCCCGATGCGCTCGGCTTCTTCTCGCTCGTTCGCGGATATGCCGACCTGCGCGTTCTTGCCGAGGTCAGCGTCCCGGTTCCGATGGCCCTCAGCACCGACGCCGGCCATGTTACCGGCAACCAGCGGGCCATCAACGAGGCGCATGTGCAGGGCATCGTCAAGTATCTGCAGAACGGCACCGCCCGCTTCCTGCCGGAGATTGTGCTGTCCGTGCGGCTCGAGGACGACATCATCGATGCCTTCCGAAATCACAAGAAGCTACCGGCGCAGGCCGGCCGACCAATCACGGTATTCGAAGCCCCTGGCATCACCGTCGTGTCTCCGAAGGCTGTCGCGCTGGAAGAGATCCGAGCATCAGCCCGAATCCGCCGCATCGACGGAAATCACCGACTGACCGCGGCGGAGCGCCTGGAGAAGGGGGCGGTGCAGCCCGCCAACAAGTATCTGGCATCGTTCTGCGTCGTGCTCTTGGGACCGGTCGGCGAGGAGGCATCCGATAATGCCGAAGCAAGGGTGTTCCACGCGGTCAATAGCACCGCAATGCCCCTCGACACGGAACACGCGTTGCAGTTGCTGCTCGATCAACCCAAGAGCCAGTTGCTCCAGGCGGATGTGGAGTATGCGTACGACCCGATCCTCTACTTGTGCAGGAAGTGGAGGGACAAACTTAGGGAACTGGGGCCCGACCAGGCGAAGTACTTTGGCGATGGAGTGCTCGCAAAGCTGCAGGCCACGGCGCGGGTCTTCCGTGCCATAGCGGCTGACTCTTTTGAGTCTCGTAACAAGTGCGACGCGCTCGCTCGAGAGAGCTTTTCCGCGCTCACGGAGATTCTGCCGACACTCGACGATCACGCTCACGGGCTACTGTCGATGTCGTGCGGCATTGAAGCCGCCGCGCTGGCGTGGTCGGATGCAAAGGCTGCAAATGCGACGACCCCATCCAAAGCTGCGAAGAAGCGCTTGGTCGACGTGGACAGGTGGATCACGCGGCACGGTCTGAACACGCTCGAGCCCCGGGGCTCGCTTGCCCGCCAGATGCTGGACATTCATGACGGGCTGCGCCGCGGCGTGCCGCAGCGAGTCTTCTTGGCGCGGTGGTATCCCGCAGCAGAGCCAGACAAGGCCAGAGCTGAGCGTCGATTGGAGCAGATTCGCATTATGCTCGAGCAGGTCAAGGACAAGACCGCCGTCGATCTCGAACTCGTTGACATGGGCACGGAGGAGGGTGGAACGGTCATGATTCACCCAAAGATGTACGAGGCCATCGAGAGCGCTGACATCATCCTCGTGGACCTGACAGGGCACCGCCCCAACGTCTGCGTGGAGGCCGGTTACGCACTCCGGCACCGCGATGCAGGACGGCTGCTCTTCATGTTCCAGCCCCGCGACAACAACGACAAAGTGGCATTCGACCTGAACACGTTTCGGTACGAGCCGCTCGCAGAGGCGGCGGATGTGCCGGTGAAACTGGCGCCACACGTCATCAAGATCATCGAAGAAGCTCGGGCCGGCAAACTTCCTGCGCCCGCCAAGTCGTGAGGGACATAGATGACCACGGATACATTGCAGAAGCACAGAAACGGCGATGACACGACCATGCAGTGCGTCCGTTGTGTGAGGTCGGAGGTGCTGTCATGAAGCCGCTCGGCAAGACGATTCAGATCTACTGCCCCACGGGCGAGCCGCGTGGAGTTCGCATCGCGGAGATCACGACCCGGATCATCCAGGCCGTCGTGGTCCCGCGGGCCAAGCTCGATGAGGCGCTCGGTCGAGCCGAGTTGGGGGGTGTCGGCCTGTACTTTCTGTTCGGGGAGTCGGAATCGGGCGGCCTGCCATTCGCGTACATCGGTGAAGCCGAGGACTGCTGCGTCCGCTTCAAGCAGCACAACAAGAACAAGGACTTCTGGAACATCGCCGTCGCCATCGTGTCTCGCACGGGCAGTTTCACAAAGGCGCATGGCAAGTTGCTCGAGTGGTTGGCCATCGACAAGGCGTACAAGGCCGGTCGGTATCAGCTGGACAACGGAAACGCCGGCGGCGAGCCGAACGTCCCGGAGTGGATGCAGGCCGATGTCGCCGAGGTCTTTGAGACGGCGGAAGTGCTTCTGAACACGCTTGGCTTCCCGATCTTCGAGCCAGCCGCCAATCGCGCCACGGACGCCGACGCCATCTTCTACTGCAGGCGCGGCGGCGCCGATGCCCGAGGCGTCTACAACGAGGAGGGCTTCGTCGTGCTGAAAGGGTCGCTGGCCCGCCGCGCGACGACTTCTTCTTCCCACGACACAATCGGGCCCAAACGGGAGGAGCTCGTCGGCTCGGGAGTGCTGGTTTCGGCCAAGGACGGATACCGGTTCGAACGCGACATGGCTTTCAGTTCGCCGAGCGCAGCCGCCGCGATCGTGACCGGCGGAAGCGCCAACGGATGGGTGGAGTGGAAGAACTCGAAGGGGCTCACCCTCGACGAGGTCTACCGAAAGGGAAACAAGCCGTAGTTGAGAGCTGAGACATGGCGCGGATGATCCCCGAAACCCCGAAGGACTTTCACGGCAGCAAGGGCGAAGAACGGGTATTCCGCGCTCTTCGAATGCTCCCGGATGACGTTACGGTCCTCCACTCGCTTCGATGGGTTCACCCCGGAAATGGCCGCACTCTCGGAGAGCGGCTGGGCGGCCAGGGCGAAGGAGACTTCGTGCTGGTGGACCCGGCACGTGGCATCATGGTCGTGGAGGTTAAGGGAGGCGACGTTTGGTGTGAGGACGGCGAGTGGCGTCAGCGCAATCGTGGGACGGAACAGATCCGCACGGTCTTTCCAGAGGAGCAGGCCAGCCAGACAAAGTTCCGGATTCGTGCCGAGATAGCGGAGCGGTGCAGGGATGCCTCGAATGTGCTCTGCTGCCACGCGGTGTGGTTTCCTGACGGCGTCGTGAACCGCAAGTGCCTGCCGATGAACTGCCATCCGCACATGACACTGGACGCCGAGGACATCGCTCAACCAGAGGCGTCCATCAATCGTGCGTTTGCCTATTGGCGATCTTTGTTCCCGAAGGCCACGGTGCCCGGCAGCCACGCTAAGCGGATTCTCGGGATTCTCGCGCCCTCCCTATCCATTGTCCGATCCGTCCGACAGACCCTGGATGAACGCGAGGAGCAGCTCATCCAGCTGACCCGCGATCAGGCACGAGTGCTCGACTTTCTGGATGAGCAAATGCACGCCGCAATCATCGGCGCGGCAGGCACCGGGAAGACCCTCCTCGCCATCGAGAAGGCCCGCCGCCTCTCGTCTCCCGCCGCGCCTGTTCTGTTCCTGTGTTTCAATGCCGCGCTCAAGGAGCACCTGAGGGCCTGCCATGCACAACCGAACGTCTCGTACCACTCGTTCCACGGCTTTGCGAGAGACTTGACCGGTCCGACAGGCTCCCTCGATGAAGCAGTTCAGGAAGTGCTGCGACTGCTGGCCGAGGATGCGCCGTTGCCCTATGCGCACCTGATCGTTGACGAGGCTCAGGACTTCGAGCGGGAGTGGCTGGAGTACCTGCGCCATCGGTTCCGTGACGCAGCCTTCTACGCCTTCTACGACCGGTACCAAGCAGTGCAGGGCCAGAACGACACAGCGTGGCTGGATGACGTGCCGTGCCGGTTGGTTCTCACGAAGAACTGCCGCAACACAGACCCCATTGCTCGTGCGGCCTATCGGGCGGCCGGGCTCCCGCTCTCGCCGACCCTTGGACTCGAGGGCCCGCAACCGACCCTCCACGCGGTTCCCGATCAGTCCGCAGCCCTCGCTTTGGTTGGCACGCTTGTGGAATCGGCCTGCAAGCAGCACAAGACGCCAGCACACGACGTCGCAGTCCTCTCAATGGCAACTATCGCCGGGGACGGCTCATGGGCAGCGCCGCGACTCGGCGGCCAACCAACCGCGGATGCGCCGAGGCGCGACCACCTAACGGTGACTACGGCGCGACGGTTCAAGGGACTGGAAGCCTCGCTGGTCATCATCGTTGACGTGGATTTTGAGCGCGCCACTGACCCGATGTGGAGATGCCTGCTCTACGTCGCATGCACCCGTGCGCGGCACGCGGTCCACATCGTCACGACTACACCCGAGGCCGGGTTGATGACCGCCGTGCACGCTCTCGTAGATTCTGACAAGGCTCGTCCCAGCTGGCGTGCCTTGTGCCGATCTCTAGGGGTCCGACTTTCGGGAGGCAGCAATGATCCGTTCGACTAACAAGGAACAGAACGAGTACTCCCTCGTGAAGAAGCCGGCACACGTGAAGCGCGTGTGGGAGGCGGTCGAAGCATCCCTACCGAAGTACTGGGAGATGTTCGTGGCAGCGGAGAAGGAGAAGACCCCGGGCGCGAAGCTCGCCGCAAAGTTTGGCGGAACCGCTTCGGCAAAGGAAGGTGGAGTAGTCGCGCAGGTGTTTGAGGACGCCGTCGAGTCCTATGAGAAGGAGGCGGAGAAGTACCGGAAGTTCTTCGATCCCGCAGCATTGGACGAGTACTTCGACGACCCGAATGCGTTCAAGCAAGGCCTCGCACGCGACGTCCCCGTCATCGCAAACACGCTCCGAAACCGAAGTGCCGAACTGAGGGAGTGGCAGATGCATTTCCGGGCTTCACGCCCAAAGGACCTGCTCGAGGTCTTTACGAATGTGCTGGACTTCCGGGCCGAGTGGTCGAAAGAGCATCCACCAACCGACTACGCGAAGCATGATGCGCCCGACGAGTTCTCGCTTGATCCGCTGGACGGCGACGAAACGATGAGCCTCGTCAATGTCATCGGCATGGGGATCAAGAGCATTGTCCTGTACTACCTTGACCCGGAACGCCTGCCTCCGCGCGGCCGCAACGGTCTGTACGGCCTGTTCTTCCTCTCGGCAAAGAACCACTTCGACCTTCCCAGCAAGTCGTCGGAGTTCCTGATGATCAACGATCTGAGCCCGACGTCCGACGGCAGCATCATTATGGACCAGAACTACTGGTATCCCTACGGCACGTTCTCGGTTTACGCGATCCGCGTGTTTCGCTGGATTCATGAGCGTTCCAGGGCGTCTGGATTCACGGTGGACCCAAAGATGCGGTACGTCTATGTCGATCGGTTCTTCGAGTCTGTGTGCGCCCACCACGTGGCCGACCTCAAGACGATGCGGGCGCACGAGCGCTTCGAGGTGCCCGCGTGAATCGCCCCTTCGGCCTCACGCCTGACGGTGCCCGGACAAAGTTCTTCCCCTTGATCAAGAGCTTTCGGGACTGCCAGAAAGAGGCCGTCGATCGGATGTGGCAAGGCGAGTCGGCGCTCGTTCTGATGCCCACCGGGATGGGCAAGTCGCTGATTTACCAGCTACCTGTTTTCGCGTCGGGTGGGATCGGCATCATCATCTCTCCGCTGATCGCCCTGATGCAGCAGCAAGCGGCCCTCCTCGAGAAGGCGGGGGCGACGGTGCTCTCACTCGGAGGCGCCGATGCCGCGGACGCCCAGCGGGCCTTACGCGACTTCCCCTGGTCAGCGGGGGCCGGCTTCCTGTTCGTCTCGCCGGAGCGGGCCGAGACCGACGGATACCTCGAATATCTACTGCGGAGGAACCGCGAGCATGTGACGCTCGTCGCCATCGACGAGGCGCACTGCATCTCGCAGTGGGGCCACGACTTTCGCCCGCCCTACAAGAATCTACCCGGGCTGCTGGACCGGTGCTTCGGACGCGACACGTGGCCACCTGTGTTGTGCCTTTCGGCAACGCTGGACAAAGGGAGCCAGAACGAAATCCTCAGCGACTTTCGGCTTCGGGGTACTAGTGTCGTCCGCAGCGCAAACATGCTGCGCACGAACCTTGACCTGTCGTTCCGGGTCTACAACGACGGCAATGAGAAGCTGGCAGCGCTTGAGCAACTCCTGAGTGAGCACCGTGGCGAGAAAGTCATCGTCTACGCACACCGGAAGCGCAGCAAGTCCCAGGGGACGCGGGCGCTGTCGGAGCGACTTCGGGCGCTCGGGCACAGCTGCGCCCCTTTCGATGCCGACCTGACGATGGAGCAGAAGGACGCAACGCTTGCGAGCTTCACCAGCGGCGAGGTGCGGGTGGTCGTGGCCACCGGAGCCTTTGGAATGGGAGTGGACATACCTGACGTCCGCGGAGTGGTCCACTTCCTGCTCCCCGAGTCCCTTGAGCAGTACTACCAGGAAGTTGGGCGTGCTGGGCGAGATGGAGCGTCGGCATTCGGCGTCCTGCTCTATACCGCGGTCAACAGCAAGGTCCGGCGCGACATGATCGAGGATGGGCGGCGAACCCCTGAACAGGTCAAAGAGGTGTGGGACGAGGTCTGCAACGTAGGGCGTGCTGCCCTAAAGACAATCAGCCCGTGGACCGAGTTTCAGGGGCGAGACGATGAATACGCGTTGTTCTACGCGTTCGAACGCATCGGCGCGATTCAGGTGCTTGCGCGCGGGCCGGGACGGCTCAAATGCCTTGAGCCTCGTGGTCCCGAAGGCGCAGCGCTGCTCCAACACCTTACGGCCGCGACCCGCATCGGCAACATCGCGGCTGCCATCCGCCAACTTGGCCTTGATCCCAAAGAAACGATCGAGCGAATCTTCGACCTATACCACCGCGGCGAGCTCGTGCTCGTTCAGAGCCCAGACAAGACTCTGCTGTTCCGGACGCGCGACATCACAGGGGACGAACTCGACGCCATCACCCAGCAGATCGACTCCAGAGTGGATGAAAAGGCCAATCGCTTCGAGAAGTTTGTCCAGGTCATCGAAGCCGGCGCAAGCCCCGACTCGGTGCTCAAGGCAGAGTTTGGAGGGGTCGAATCGGTCGCGAACCCGGCAGGTCGTTCGGGGCTATCGGCAACCAACTTGTAAACCCGCCCGACCGCTCTCGACCGAGAGTCGAGAGTTTGGCGCGCCACGCTGAGCCTGAAGCCACGTCCGGCGAGGGGGCATTGGCGAAGGCGGCAAACCGGAGAACGTCGCCCGGAGGGGGCAAGCCCGACAAACCTCGCGGATTCCTGCGTGGACTTGGCGCGGTGCCGTAGGGGCCGTCCCAACCCGAGCCGTAAACGAACAGGGCCGCGGCACTTGGCCGCGGCCCTTGAAGCTCCCCGACCAGGACTCGAACCTGGAACCTACCGGTTAACAGCCGGTCGCTCTACCATTGAGCTATCAGGGAATCATCAGTTGTCGCCGCACGGCGGGCTACCCGGACCGGCGGCTTGGCGGAACGATACGCCGCGATTGCTATCGGTCAAGCAGGGCGGCGGCTGAAGTCTCAGCCGAGAGGCCTCAGCTGGCGTTCAGCTTCCTCTCGAGGTCCAAGGATTGGTTCCATCCCGGCCCGCCGGCATCAGCCCGCCCGCCGCGGGCACGGCACCCACCGCGCCGGGCCGTGAAGCCACGTCCAGCCGTAGGTGCAAGCGGACCTCAGCGGGCTCTCGCCGGACACCGCCATGCCTTCCCGGCGGCCCACCCTGATGTCGGCGTTCGGCGCTGGATCACCTCCCGCAGCGAGGTCAGCCCCGGGGGCACCTTGTCAGGTCCTTACTCGCCCCTTGAGGCCGGCGGGATCGACTTCCCGTGAGGGTCCACGGACTCCGGCGTCATCTCGCTCAGCGCTTCGACTGCCTCCGGCGTCAGGAAGTGCTCGGCCCGGTGCGCCGGCTCGTGCAGGTGGTCCGCCGGAAGTGGCAAGTTTCTGGCCAGATACGACTCCCACAGTCGATGACTCCGAATCACCCCCCTCGCTCGGCTCAGCCCCGCCGACGTCGCGACCAATCCGCCTCCACGTACCTCAGCCAGCCCCTCGCGGCGGAGCCCCCAGGTCGCCAGCCGCGACAGCATCCCTCCCCCGAGCGCCCGCATCGCCGCCGCCTCCGCCAGAGGCTCGGCCTCCGTGCCCGCGGCTTGCCCCTTCTCGTAACGCCGATACAGAAGCCCCAAGAGGTCTTCACGCGCGATTCGGAGTGAGAGCGCGTACCGGCGGACGAGCCTGGGCAACCACCCATGCGCCGGCGCCAGCAGCGCCGCCAGCACGTACATCGCCAGCGAGGCCGTGGCGATCATCCCGGCGATCGAAGTATTGAGGGCCAAGGCCGCGCCGTACCCGAGCACGGCCGCGAGGGCCGCCACTCCTGCGGCGAGCCAAAGCATGCGGTGAAGACGGTCGGTCATGAGCTGGGCCGCCGCCCCCGGCGCCACCAGCATGGCGACGACCAGAATCGACCCTACGGCCTCGAACGACACCACTGTCGTCGCCGCGACCACACCCATGAGTCCGTAGTGCATCACCGCGGCGCTGATGCCCATCGTCGTCGCGAGCGATGGGTCAAACGCCGTGATCCGCAGTTCCTTGAAGAACACCACGATCAGCGTCACAGACACCAGCAGCATCACGCCGATCCCGACCATGGCACGGGGCACTTCGAGCCCCGCTATCCCGATCCGGTCAAAGGGCACGAACTCGATCAGGCCATACAGAACGCACCCCGGGTCCAGGTCCACGTCCCGAGCGACCCAGGTGATCATCAGCACGCCAAGGGCGAACAACGAAGAGAACACCACGCCAAGGGACGAGTCCTCCGATACGCGGCCCCAGCGGCTGAGCCCCGCGGACAGGAACCCGGTGAGAAGCCCGACCACGAGTGCCCCCGCCAGCATGGGGATCGTGCCCCGGGACTGCGTGATGATGAACGCCGCCGCCAGCCCGGGGAGCACGGAGTGCGAGATCGCATCCCCGAGCAGCGAGAGCCTTCGAAGTACCAGAAAACACCCGACCACCCCGCACCCGACGGCGCACAGCACCGCCGTGGCCAGCGTCCACGCTTCCGTCGCGCCGAAGCCGAGCGATAGAACCGCCCATGCTGAATCAATGCCCGGCTGAGAGTGGGGGGGCGTCATGAGTCGACCACCCCCGCTCCGGCGGGACCCGCCGTCTGCTCATGCGGTGACCGGGGCACGCCCGCCGGGAGCCTCCCCTCGGCAGCGAGCCTCGCCTCCAGCTGAGCGAGCAGTTCCGGCGAGAGGTGATGCTCGATCTCGTCAGCGTCCCTGTCCACACGATCCGTCGCCAGGCTCGCACCTGTGATCAGGAACAGTTCCCACAGTCGGTGTGCCCGCACGACCCGCGCCGCCGCAGCCCGACCCTCTGTTGTCAGCACCAGTTGAGCGCCCGACGCCCGGACGAGTCCCGCACGCCTTGCCGCGGGCAGCCCGCGGACAGCGCCGGGCTCCAGCGCCGCGGGCGTCCACGCACGCGCGAAGTCCCCTCCACGCTCGAGATGCTCGTACACGGCCCGAAGCAGGTTCTGGCGGGCGATGCGGCGGCGCAGCCTCGACCGACGTACCCATGCCGCGACTACGCCACGCTCTGGTGCCGCGAGGAGCGACACCACAAAGACCGCTGTCCCCACAAGCGTGATGACCGGCCCCGTGGGCCAGCCCCGTGACAGGCCGGATTGAGGCGCGGGCAGCGTCGCGCTCAGCGCCGTCCCAAGGAGCCCGCACGTCCCCCCGATGACTCCCGCGAGAAGCACCATCGGGGTGAGTCGCTCGGTCCAAAATCTCGCGGCCGCCGCCGGTATCACGATGAGCGAGACCATGAGAACGACCCCGACAGCGGGCAGTCCTGCCACCGTGCACACGCAGACCAGCATCATCAGCAACATGTCGATGAGGAGCGTGGGCCACCCCTGGCCCGAAGCAAACTCCCGATCGAAGCAGACCACGCGGAACTCCTTGAACAGGAGCACGCACCCGAGCAGCACGACCGCCGCGACGACGCCGATGAGGGCCGCATCGGTGCTGACCATGCTCGCCGCTTTGCCGAAGATGAACCCGTCGAGCCCCGCCTTGGTTCCGCCCGGCGTGGACTGAATGATCCGCGAGAGCGCAATGCCGAGCCCGAAGAAGCCTCCCACCGCAAGCCCGATCGCGGCATCCTCCTTGGTCCGCGTCGCGGCCCGCACAAACGCAATAAACCCTCCGGCGATGAGGCCCATCACCAGCGCCCCCAGCATGAACGCCGCGAAGCTGCGGTCCCCGACCACCATGTACGCGAGGCACACGCCCGGGAGCGACGCGTGCGCCACGGCGTCCGCCACCAACGACCGCTTGCGCAGCACGGCGAACACGCCCACCACCCCCGAGGCGCCCCCCAGAATCGTGGTGCCCAGCAACACCGTGCGGGTGTTCGCATCCTGGAGCGTCAGCAGACGGATCAACTGGTCCATGGGCTAGTGGTCCGCGACAGTTCCCTTGCGGATGGCCTCCGCCGCCTGGTCCAGCAGCGTGAGACGCCCGCCGTAGGTTGATTGGAGGTTGGCTCCTGTGAAGGTGGTGCCGACGGGGCCCGCCGCGACCAGCCTCAGGTTGAGCATAATCACGTGATCGAAGTACTCCGGCACGGTTTGCAGATCGTGATGCACCGCGACGACCGTCCTTCCGGCATCGCGAAGGCCCCGCAGCACCTCGACGATCACCCGCTCGGTCGCCGCATCCACGCCCGCGAACGGCTCGTCCATGAGATAAAGTTCCGCCTCCTGGGCCAGCGCCCGCGCCAGGAACACTCGCTGCTGCTGTCCCCCGGAGAGCTGGCTGATCTGCCGCTCGCTCATCGCCTCCATGCCCACCTTCGCCAGGCACTCCCGCGCGATCTCCCGGTCCGCGGCCCCGGGCCGGCGGATCCAGCCCAGCTTGCCGTACCGGCCCATCTGCACCACTTCGGAAACCGTGATCGGAAAGTCCCAGTCCACGGCCTCACGCTGGGGCACGTATCCCACCCGCCTCCGCACGCTCCGCAGCGAGCCGCCCAGCACTGTGACCTGGCCGCTGGCGAGTGGCACCAGCCCGAGCACGGCCTTCAGCAGCGTTGACTTTCCCGCGCCGTTTGGGCCGACGATCGCCACCAGCTTCCCGGCGGGCACCTGCACATCGATGTCCCAAAGCACCGGCCTGCGGTGATACGCCACGGTCACGTCGTGCACGTCCACGACCGGAACCGGCGCCCCGGTGACTGTGCTGCTCGTCGGTTCGGGGCTCATCCCGGCGGCCCTCCCCGCGGAGTCTTCGCCGCGAGATAATCCGCGAGCACGCCGGGCCTCGAGTCCGGGAGGCGACCCCCGAGTGCACGTGTCACGGTTTCGACGTTGTGCACGAAGGCCCCGACGTAGGTCCCCTCCGGCGTGCCCGCGCTGCCCAGCGCATCGCTGTACAGCTCACCGCCGATCGTCAGCCGATGCCCCCTGGCCGCGCACCCTTCCACGAGTGCATCGATGGTCTTGCGAGGGACGCTGCTCTCCACGAACACCGCGGGAATCTTCCGTGTGGCCAGCGTGTCTACCAGGTGATTGATGTCCCGCAGGCTCGCCTCGCTGTCCGTCGAGATGCCCTGGATCGCGAGAACCTCCACGCCGTAGGCCCGGCCGAAATACCCGAAGGCATCGTGCGCCGTCACCATCACGCGTGATTCGGGCGGCACGGCGCTCAGGCACTGCCTCGCATACTCGTCCAGCGCCCGCAGCACGTCCGCGTATGCCCCCGCCCGGACCACAAACTCGCCCGCACCGGCCGGATCCAGCCCCGAGAGCGCGTCCCGCGTCACCGCGATCCCGCGAGCCCACAGCGCCGCGTCGAACCACACGTGAGGATCCGGGTGCCCGTCGGAACCCGAGGGGTGCCTCAGCAGATCGGCCGGGATGGCGTCGGCAACCGCAACCGTCGGCTTTTCTCTCCGCAACCCCGCCAGCACATCTCCCATCCGCCCTTCCAGGTGCAGCCCGCTGTAGAGCACCAGGCGTGCCTCCGAGAGCTGGCTCACATCCCCGGGAGAGGCCTTGTACAGGTGCGGGTCCACCCCTTCCCCCATCAACACCGCCACACGCACCCTCTCTCCCCCGATCTCCCGGGCCAAGTCACCCACCATGCCGGTCGTCGCGACTACCAGCGGCGGGCCCGATGGGGGTGTTGGCCGGCCGCACCCGCTGAGGGCCGTGAATGCCAGCGCCAGCGCGATCGTCACCCATGCCCGGCTCATCGTGATCTCCGCGTGATCCCGCCCGTACGGCGGCTACACTCTACCAAGTATCAAAATACAATGTTTGACGAATCAAACACTAGCCGGACCTCGCCACGGCGTCAACGCGCCTCTCCATGCCCAGCGAACCAGTTGAAAATTACCTGAAGGCGATCTTCTCACTCGGCGCTGAGTCCGGCACCGGGCAGGCCAGCGTCGGCCGTCTCGCCGCCATCGTCGGAGTCACATCGGGCACGGCGACCTCCATGGTCCGACGCCTCGCCCGTGAGGGGCTGGCCACGTATCGCCGCTACGGCGGAGTGAGGCTCACGCCGCGGGGCCGCCGCGCGGCGGCGGATGTCATCCGCCGACACCGCGTCCTCGAGGCCTTCCTCGTCAGCGTCGTTGGCATGGACTGGGCGGAGGTGCACGAAGAAGCCGAACGCCTGGAGCACGCCGTCTCTGCCCGCCTCATCGACCGCCTCGACCAGATGCTTGGCCGACCGCGCGCCGATCCGCACGGAGACCCGATCCCCGATGCTCAGGGCGTGGTGCTCCCTGCCGGCGGCATGCCCCTCGGGGCCTTTCGGGCCGGCGACCAGGTGCGCCTCATTCGAATTGCCGATCAGCGTGCGGACGTCCTGCGGTTTCTCGCCGGCGCGGGCCTCGTTCCCGGCGCGAGCATCACGGTCCGCTCGACGCAGCCCGGCGCGGACGCGATGGCCGTTCGCGCGGGTCGCCGGAGCACAGTCTCGCTCTCCATGGCCGCCGCGAGCCGCATCATCGTGGAGCCTCTCCAACTGCGTGCGCGCCCCGGTCCGACGCCCAGACAGTCCGCTAGACGCTGACCCGAATCCCCGCGTGGTCAATGCCCCACACTGAAGCTCCCGCTCCATGCGGTCCGCTACGCTCCGCCAGTTGACGCTCAAGTCTCGCGCGAGCGCCGCGTGACCGGGCGATGAGCAGCACGTAGCCACCACCCCCTGCGCCGGGCGTGCACCAACCCGACAGCAATCCCCGCCCCTCTTGCAGCAGCGAGCGGATGTTCGGTGTGATCGTGCCGGGGTCCAGTCGGCTCTTCAACTCAGAGGCGCATGTAAGCCAGTGCACCGCAGCCTCCGCGTCCCCGGCACGGATCGCAGCGCCGAGTTCACTCGCGTGCCCTTTGATCTCATGGAGCAGCCGCAGCGCCGCCGGGTCCTCGTCCACGAAGCGCCCGACCACGGATCGCAGGATGTCCCTCGCCAATCTCTGCTCCCCGGTGTAGTACAGCACCCCACGTTCAGCCAGCATCCGCTCGAATCGCGTGGCACGCAGACGCTCAATGCGGGGAGTCTGTACCGCGCCCGGTTGGGTCGTCAGGACCTTTACCCCGGGGACCAGCCCGCCCGCCTGATCCTGCCATCCCCCGCCGGTCGTGATGAGCTGCTCCAGGCTGCTCGTCCTCCGCACGAGTTCGGCATCCAAGGGGCGCCGCCGCGCGTTCCCCGCCAGGCGTGCGAGCGCGGCCAGGATCGTCGCGCCCAGAACTGAACTGGTCCCCAGCCCCGACCCCTTGGGGACCTTTGAGTGCATGGTGACTTCAATCCCGCCCCGTTCACCCAGCCAGGCCCGGAGCGTCGGACCGCCCGACGGCGGGCACAGACCCGAGAGCACCACCGCGCCGCGAGCAAGTGCCGTCCAGTCCCGCGGGTCGTCAAACCGCCTCGTTGCCTCCGCCGACCGGATCACACGCTCCAGCCCCAGATCAAGGCTCCGGATCCGCAACTCGGGCTCCTCCAGCGGGCGGCATCGCACCTCGATCGGGTGCCCTCCGTTCAGTGAGACGGCCATGTTCACCACGAGCCCGCCAAACCGATTGCACATCGGAGGCGTGTCCGACCAGCCCCCGGCGAGGTCAATCCGCGCAGGAGCGGTTGCCACGACGCACGCTCCCACCGGCAGCGCCGCGCGAGGACGCCCCACGCGCCGTGATGGGGTCGCGGTTCCCACCTGCGCGATGGACTCGAAGACGCGCTCATTGCATCGCGCACCACGATGGCGCAGCGACTCCCAACGCTCGCAGACTCTCGCTGCGACCCTCCACCAGCGCGCCCGCGCGTCCGCGGGCGCTCTCATGGCCAGCGCTTCAGCCGCCCGTGAGACTCGCCTTGCCTCTCCCGCCGAACCCGCGAGTTCCGCAATGGTGGGGGCGGGCATCTCCCACACCGGGGCACCCGCACGCAGATCACGCAGCAGGCCCGCGCGGTCCGCCGTGTGAAGCATGTTCGCGAGCCTCGCCTGATCCACCCGATGCACGAGGTCCGACAGGGCGCGGCGACTGGTCGAGCGGGGGAGGTGACCGCCGCACAGTCTCGCCCCCAGACGCAGCACCTCGCGCCTGCTGCCCACGGGCCATGCTCTTGCGCTCCACAGCGTCCGTTCCGCTCCGTGTTCCCAAAGCGAGCCATCGTCCCATCCGGAAAGCGGGCGGCCCAGCAGAGTCCCGCCGGCCTCGCAAGTCGTCTTGAAGTCGTCCCCGACCCCGAAGACCAGCGCGGCCCAGGACCCCCGGGCAACGGGGAGCATCGCAAGCCCGGAACACCGGGGAAGCCACGCGGGGATGCGCTTCAGGCCAACCACCAGTCTGGCTCGACGGTCTCTCAGCACGCGCCAGTCCGCCCGGCTCCGCACAAAGCCATCCGGCAGCCGCGTGGTCTCCAGCCGCTCGGGGAGTTCCAGCAACTCCCGAGTCGTTCCCACGTGCAGGAAATCGCACCTCGGCAGCTCGCTCACGCGCAGTGCGGTGCCCCGGAGTGCCCCACGCAGCCGGTCGGCTCCTCCGGTCGCCAGCGCCGCCGCCGGAAGATCCTGGTACAGGTCCAGTGCCGGTGCGTGGCCTCGCCTGATCTCCCCGAGCAACCCGGCCCGCTCCCCGCGAAGACCCGCTCCCAGGCCCCGCATCACGCGGAGGATCGTCTCGGGCCCAAGGCTGAACACCCCGGAGTCCACGAGGAACCCACCCCGGTGCCGAAGGCCCGCCGAGTCCTCACGCCCCGGCTTCTGCAACACCCGCTCCACCCGTCCCGAGTGGTCTGTCACGAATACCCCGTGCCTCGCGGCGACCTTGTACGGCGCTCGGAATGCCACGCACCTGATACCCGTCCCGGACAGGCTCACGCCCGCCGGCCCCATGCCGAGGTACACGTCGCCGCACGCCACCACAAGGCGAGCCTCGCCCTCCTCCAATCCTCGCCGCGCCGCCTCGCACAGATCCACGAGGATGAGGTCCAGCAGCGCCACCGGCCTTCCCCACGGATCCCTCACGGGCAGTGGGACAAACGCCTTGCCGAGCGAGGCAAACGCGGGCAGTCGGCGGCTGTCTCCTCCGGAGTGCAGCACCAACACCCGCGACCGCCTCACGAACGCCGCGCCGCCCCGTTCCGACGCGAGCGCTCGCAAGGCCATGAATGTTGCCGCCCCGGACCCCACTCGCCGCCCGTCAGGGTCCTCCATGACGTGCCATGCGCCGATCCCCCCGAGCCTTCCCTCGCCCTCTCGCTCCTTCAGTTGTCTGCGGTACGCCCTCGCCTGCGCGGGATTCGACGCCGTCAGCACAAGATGGTCGAATACCGGGTCCATATGTCACCCGCGGGAGATCGCCCGCACTCGGTCGATCGCGACCGCCGCGATGATGAGGTGCCCGACCAGCATGTCCTGCACGAAGTTGGGCCACCCCAGCGCCGCGCATCGATTCCGCAGATACGCCATCATCACGGCGCCGACCACGGTGCCGAGGATGGAGCCTGTGCCCCCGGCAAGAGAGGCACCCCCGATCACCGCCGCCGCGATCGCCTCAAGCTCGAGGCCCGCGTTCAGCGTGGGATCGCCCACCGTGATCCGCCCGAACTGCAGGCAGGCGGCAACCCCCACCAGCACTCCGCACATCACGTAGGTCGTCATCCCCGTCCGTCGTACGGGTACCCCGGCAACCCGTGCCGCCTCCTCACTCCCCCCCAAGGCCAGAGTCTGTCTCCCGAGCACCGTTCGAGAGAGCACCAGGCCGCACATCACCGCCAGCATCGCCAGCACCCACACGCCGGGCGCGACAACCCACGCCGGATGCTTCGGCACCGGCTGCATCACATCCTCGAGCCCGAGCGTCGGCGCCACCACCGTGCGGCTGCCGGACAGCCACTTGGCCACTCCACGGAACAGCCCCAGCGTCCCCAGAGTCACGATGAACGCCGGCAGCCTCAGCAACCAGATAAGGCACGCGTTGTACAGCCCGCACACCGCGCCGCACGCCACCCCCGCGAGCAGCACCACCGCCAACGGAGCGCCGGCCCTTGCCGTCAGCGCGGCCACGACCCCGCACAAGGACACCGCCGACCCCACCGACAGGTCGATCCCGCCCCCGGCGATCACCAGCGTCAGCCCGATTCCCACGATTCCCACCAGCACCGCGTGCACCGCCACCGTTCGCAGGTCCGCGAGCGTCGGCATCGCGTGAGGCGGCAACGCCACAAACACGCACGCGACCAGCGCGAGCCCCAGCAGCGACCGGGTTGCGAGAGGGACCCTCATCCGTGTGAACCGCTCAGCCACCCAGCAGCGCCCTCAGGTTCGGCGACAGCAGGTCCCGTGCCTCCTGCGAGTCCATGTTCGACGGCGTCACCAGCATCGCGCCCGTGTCGATCTCGGGCGACACCGGCTTCCCCGCGAGATGGTCCAGCGCCGACTCCACCCCCAGTCTTCCCATGCGGATCGGGTTCTGCACGACGATCCCCTGCACATGCCCCTGACGCATCCCTTCGATCGCCGCTTCGCTCGAGTCAAAGCCCACGAACTTCACCCGCCCCGCGAGGCCACGGGACTTGAGCGCCAGCAGCATGCCGAAAGTCGTCGGCTCGTTCGGGCAGAAGACCGCGTCAAAGGAGGGTGTCGCCGCGATCAGGTTCTCCGCCGCCTCCTGGGCCTGCGCACGCGTCGCCCCTGCGAAACGTCCGGGATCAATCACCTCGATCCCCGGCCCCGCCCGCAGCGCCGCGATGCACCCGTCCTCCCGCTGCGTGGTGCTCTGCGACCCCTCGAGGTACCTGAGCACCAGGACCTTGCCACCACCGGGCAGCAGGGTCCGCAGGTGCTCGCCCGCAAGCCACCCCGCGTTGGTATTGTCCGTCGCCACCATCGCCACGTAGTCCACCCCCGGGGTTGCGTCCAGGCCGGAATCGATGATCACCACCGGTATGCCCGCTCGCGTCGCGTCCCTCACCGGCCCCACGAGCGCCGCGTGGTCCAGCGGCGCGAGCACGATGGCGGCGGGCCTGCTCGCGATCGTGTTCTGCAGCAGCGAGATCTGCTGCTCGCGGTCGTCCTCCCGCTCCGGGCCACGAAACGTGACCTCGGCACCCCGGGCGGCCCCCGCCTGCTTCGCCCCGGCGTGCACCGATTGCCAGAACTCGTGCGTCGTACCCTTCGGGATTACCGCGATCCGCACCGGCGGGTTTCCCGCGGCGCCCGCCGGCTTCCCCGGCGAACGCTCGCACCCCGCCACGCACGCGAGCAGCAGCAGGACTCCGGACATGACGGCTTGCTTCATGACGCTCCCTGTGATCCCCTCTCACCCGATCCGCTGCCGACGACACCCAGCCCTCCCCATCGTACCGAAGGATCAACCATGACGACCGAGCAGCCCCGCACCCGCTCCTTCGCCCAGGCGCTCGATCTTCGGGACGAGCCCGGCGTCGTCGAGGCCTATCTCGCGCACCACCGCGCCGTCTGGCCTGAGGTCGTCGACGCGCTCCGCGCCAGCGGCGTGCGCCGCATGAAGATCTTCCTCCTGGAGCGCCGCCTTTTCATGTACTTTGAGGCCCCGGAAGGCTTCGACCCTGCCCGCGATTACCAGGCCTACGCATCCAACCCTGCCTGCGCCCGGTGGGATGCGCTCATGCGTCAGTTCCAGACCCCCGCACCGGGAGACGCCCCCGGCGACTGGTGGAAGCAGATGACCGAAGTCTTCGACCTGGAGGCCCGTTGAACGTCGGCTTTTCACCTCCGGCCCGCCGGACTCGCACGCTCACTCCGCTCCTGCTGCTCCTGCTCCTCTGCGGCTGCACGGCTCAGCCCCTCGAGCGCCACGAGTTCAGCCGTCTCTGCATGGGCGTTCGGGCCCGCGTTGTTGTGTACTCGCCCACTGAGGAGCACGCAACCGCCGCGGCGCAGGCCGCCTTCGCGGAACTGGCCCGACTCGACTCCATGATGAGCGACTACCAGCCCGCGAGCGAACTCAGCCGCCTTCCTGCGGTGAGTCACTCGTCCCCCGTTCGTGTCAGCGAGGATCTGTACCTCGTGCTCAGCCGAGCCTCAGAACTCTCCGAGCTGACGGGAGGCGCCTTCGATGTCACTCTCGGCCCGTTGACCCGGCTGTGGCGCGAGACACGCCGCTCGGGAACGCTCCCCGACCAGCCCACTCTCGACGCCGCTCGTGCCCGCAGCGGATACCGCTACCTCGAACTCAAGGACGGCACCGCGCGGGCGGCTCAGCCCGAGATGCAACTTGACCTGGGCGGCATCGCGAAGGGATTCGCCGCAGAGCGAGCCGTGCAGGTTCTCCGCTCGCGATCTCTCCCCATCTCGCTCGTGGCGCTCGCCGGGGACGTCTACGCGGGAGACGCGCCGCCCGGGGCCGAGGGCTGGCGTGTGGAGATCCGTGGTGACCGTTCCGGCGAGGATACTCCGCCCCTGGGCATCCTCTGGCTCACACGGGCAGGCGTGTCGACATCAGGTGACGCCAACCAGCACGCAGTGGTGGGGGGGCAGCGATACTCGCACATCCTCGATCCCCGCACCGGCCTCGGTGTCCGGTCGAGCCGAACCGTCACGGTCCTCGCCCCCCGGGGGATGGATGCCGACGCCCTCTCGACCGCCCTCTGCGTGCTCGATCCGGCGGGCGCCCGGGAACTCCTCACCCGATGCCAGGCAGCAGCCCTCATCGTCGATGAGTCCGGCGCGATCGTCGTCGTCGACCCCTTCAAAAAGCTTCGCTGGCACACCCAGCCCGTCCTGAGGTAGACTGGCGTTTTTCGGAGCGACCCATGCCTACGCCGCCATCCCGCCGACGCAATGAACCCGTCTCCCGCTCGGCCGCGAAGCTCCGACGGCGCGACGTCCTCGCGGGCGCGGTCGGGCTTGCCGCCTCTGCTGTGAGCGCCGCCGCCACCCAGCCCGGTCTGTCCGAGCCCCTCAACCCGGCGAAGCCGGCGCCCGGCGACATCGTGGGCACCATCGTGCGAAAGGGTCGGATCCGCCACTCTGTCTGCCGCTGGTGCTACGGGGGCATCAAGCTCAATGATCTGTGCGCCCGGGCCGCCGAGATGGGCATCTCCTCCGTCGAACTGCTGGGACCCGATGAGTGGCCGGTGGCTGCAGCGCACGGGCTCACCTGCGCCGTCGCCACGAACGTGCCTTCGAACCCCATCCCCAGGGGCTTCAACCGTGCCGAGCACCACGACACCATCATCCGCGACCTTGAGCAGCGTCTCCCCCTCGTCGCGCAGGCCGGCATCCCTTCGCAGATCGTCTTCTCCGGCAACCGCGCCGGCCTCTCGGACGCCGATGGCCTGAGGGCATGCGCCGCGGGCCTGAAGCGCATCACCCCGCTCGCGGAGAAGCTCGGCGTCACGCTCGTCATGGAACTGCTGAACAGCAGGGTCGACCACAAGGACTATCAGTGCGACCGTACCCCGTGGGGGGTGGAGCTCGTGAACCAGGTCGGCTCAGAGCGCTTCAAGCTGCTCTACGACATCTACCACATGCAGATCATGGAAGGGGATGTGATCCGCACCATCCGGGATCACCACCGTGCGATCGGGCACTACCACACGGGGGGCAATCCGGGCCGGCGCGAGATCGACGAGACCCAGGAGCTGTACTACCCCGCGATCTGCCGCGCCATCGCAGGGACCGGATACACGGGGTTCGTCGGACAGGAGTTCATCCCGAGCAAGGACCCCATCGCCTCGCTCCAGCGCGCGATTGATCTCTGCGACGTCTGATCCCAAGGCCGGAATGCTCACGCCGCGACCTTCGGAGGTCCGTCCGCCGCGACATGTACGGGCGCCAACCTCCGGAGAGCAACCGCCGCCACCACCAGCCCCACCAGCGTGAGCGCGGCCCCGATGAAGAACGGCGCGCCCGGGAGCTTGAACGGCGCCCGAGCCGAGATGAAGTATGCAAAGGCCGAGCCGCAGACCGCGGGGCCCACGATCTGCGCCCCGCTCTGGAGGCTCGACAGCGCCCCCTGCACCGCCCCCTGCTCCTCTGGGCGCACCGTTCGCGTAATCAGTGATTGCGCCGCCGGCATCCCGATCCCCCCCAGGCTCGCGACAGCCACGATGGCGTAGATCATCCAGCCCTCGGTCGCCAGCCCGTACCCCGTGAACGCCAGGGTCGCCAGGGCCAGCGAGACCACCAGCGCCCGATGCTCACCCATCGCCGGCACGATCTTCCTCGCGAGCCCGCCCTGCACCACGGCCGCGCCGATGCCCACGATGAAGAGCGAAAGGCCGACCTGGAACGTCGACCACCCGAAGCGGTACGACATCGCGAGCACCCACGTCACGTGGAGGCCGAACTGCGCAATGTTCACCAGGGTGAGTGCCACCGCCAGCCTCGCCACCAGGGGGTACCGCGCCAGGGTCGGGATCGTCGCCACCGGATTGACCCTCGCCAGCGAGAACTTCGATCTCCGCTCTCTGGGCAGCGACTCCGGCACGACCAGCAGCCCGAACAGCCAGTTCAGCAGCGTCACCCCGCCGGCCACGTAGAACGGCAGGTGGATGTTTTTCGCGCCCAGCCAGCCGCCCAGGAGCGGTCCCAGCACAAAGCCCAGTCCGAACGCCGCGCCGATCATCCCGAATGCCCCCGCCCTCTTCTCCGGGGGAGTGACGTCCGCGATGTACGCGGATGCCGCGGTCATGCTCGCGCCCGAAATCCCGTTGATCGCCCTCGTCAGAAACAGCCATGACAGCGAGGGAGACAGCGCCATCGCAAAGTAATCCACCCCGGATCCAAAGAGCGAGCACAGCAGCACCGGACGCCGGCCCACGACGTCCGACAGCGCTCCGAGCACAGGGGCAAAGACGAACTGCATCGCGGCATACGTCACCGTTAACAGCCAGTACGCGTGCGCACCCTCGGACTCCGTCCCCCCCTGCAACTGTGCCACAAGCTTGGGAGCCACCGGAATCAACAACCCAAACCCGAGCACGTCCAGCAGGAGCGTCACGAAAATGAAACCAACCGCCGGGCCCCGCTTTGTCACCTGTAGTCCTCGTGGTTCTCCGGGGCGCGGCCCCGACACCCGGAGCATAGCGGTGTCGCCCCTTGGCCCGTGTCGTCTCTCCCCTCCCGGCACCCTCACATCCCAGGCTATCCTCGCCCCATCCGGCGAGGCCCACCACGCCCGCGTTCTACCCCCGGAGCCCACATGAAGAAGCCCCTCGGCGCTATCTGTGTCTTTTGCGGTGCCAGCCACGGCGCACGACCCGAGTACCCCGCCGCCGCCTTTGAGCTCGGCCGGACCATCGCCAAACAGGGCCTCACCCTGGTGTATGGAGGCGGCCGCGCGGGCCTCATGGGCGCCGTCGCCGATGCGGCCCTCGGCGCGGGGGGGCGCGTCGTCGGCGTGATAACCAAGCTCCTCGAAAGCCGCGAACTCGCCCACACCGGCATTTCCGAACTCCGCGTCGTGGAGTCCATGCACGAACGCAAGATGATGATGGCCGAGCTCGCCGACGCGTTCATCGCTCTCCCCGGCGGCCTGGGCACCCTCGACGAGCTCTTCGAGATCCTCGCGTGGGCCCAGCTCGGCATCCACAGCAAGCCCGTGGGCCTCCTCAACACCGCCGGGTACTACGACCCCGTCATGGTCTTCCTCGATCAGGTCGAACGTGAGAAGTTCCTGCGGCTCAACCACCGCACTGAGGTCGTCTTCGAGGCGTCCGTGGACCGCATGCTCGAACGCCTGAGCCGTGGAGGACCGTCGGGTGCCCGGTTTCCCGCCCCCGATCCCCACAGGGGTTGATTCAGCTCTCTCGCGTCCACGGTCACCCTGTGCACCGCGTACCGCCCCGCGCGAGAGGGTTTTTCCTCACTCGTGAGTTCAACCCTCTATTTTTGTGGTCACCTCGCCTCCCGTGTGGCATAGTTCCCTTGCGGCCGCCCGTGCAGGGCGAACCCCGCCACCCCGGAGGGTCGAAATCATGTCTCCAAGTGTTCGGGACGCGTTTGCGCTCGCCGCACTCGCCATCGTCGGTGCTGGCCACGCCATCGCACAGAGCGTCAACGTCGACGCCCGCGCCTCCGTCTTCGACGCGGGTCGCGCCGCCGCCCTCGTGGGCTCCGTCACCCCAGTTTTTCTCAGCCTGCCCGATGGATGCATCAGGTACCTCGAGGTGTCTGCCGTCTCGGGCGAGGTACGGGCCTTCCCGGCCTCGCTGCCCGGCGGTCCCGATGGAAACGCCAACTACGCGACGGTCAACACCACCATCAACCCCGCGCAAGGGGTCTCCGGCGCGAGGCACCCTCGTGTCATGGCGCTCCTTGGCGTCTTCACCACCGACGCCGAACCCCAGAGCCCAAGCCCCGACACCGTGGACTTCCTCTCCTTCGGCACCAACTTCGCCCAGATCACTCCAGAACTCAACCAGGTCTTCTGGATCGGCGACGGCCGCACCGACGCCAACGCACTCCAGCGCTTCGCCATCCCAGAAGGCGCCACCCGCCTCTTCCTCGGCTTCGCCGACGCCCCGAACTTCCGGGGTGATCCTGCCCCAGGCTCCTATTCCGACAACTCCGGCTCCCTCTCCGTCACCGTCGCCCCGGTCGTCCTCCAGCCCCTTCCAACCATCGGAGTCCAACCCGCCGACTTCGAGGTCTGCCCCGGAACCAGCATCCTCCTGCAGTGCAACGGGCTCCTCGGCGGCCCCTGGGGCTACCAGTGGCGGAAGAACGGCCAGAACATCGAGGGCGCCACCACAGAGGAACTCCTGATCTCATCCGCAGGCCCCGAAGACTCGGGCGAGTACGACTGCCTCGTGGGAAACAGTTGCCGCGTCATCACCAGCCGCCTCGCCTCCGTCACGGTCTTCGACTGCTGCCCAGACATGACCGCCGACGGCAACATCGATCAGGACGACGTGAACTACCTCGCCAACGTCATCGCCGGCGGCGAAAACCCCCTCGCGGTCGACCCCGACTTCAACCGCGACGGAAACGCCGATCAGGACGACGTCCTCGCCCTCATCAATGCCGTTGGTGGTGGCGGCTGCCCCTGAGTGAAGTTGTTTATCTAATGTGCTGACGTCGGAAAGCCCACGGGTGCGGTTTTTGACGGCGCCAGGGACTCCAGAACGGGCAGCCTCCTGCCGTCGCGCACCAATCCGGTTGACTGACATCGCGTATCCGTGTACATTCGCCGCGAGCACTGCGGGTTTTTCCCCGTTGTGCGGGGGCAGGTTAACCACGGGATCGCCCGTGCGCAATGGAGTGTCCCCGCATGCCGCATGCAACGGTGATGGATCACGGCGCGCCTGCTGCTTCCCAATCAACCGAGGATGCGCCGCCGGGCAAACTGGCTGCGCCCTCGGGCCCCGCGGTGGCCCGGAGGGCGCTGTTCGGATTCGGCGCTCTCGCCGCCGCGTGGAGCTCCGCGAAGTCCGTCGCGGCGCCGCCCCGCGTCCCCGCCGACATCGAGCCAAACAGCCTGCTGGTGAGGTTGGTCTCGCGCCTCACGATGGGCCTCACGACCGAGGAGCACGCCCTCGCGAACGCACTGGGATACCAGGGCTACCTCGAGTACCACCTGAACCATACCGCGATCCCGGACACCGCGCTGGACACGATGCTCGCGGACCAGGTGCGATTCTCCACCCTCACCATGACCTACGAGCAGTTGCTCCAGGTCGCGGCCGGCCAGGCCGCCAACGAGTGCATCGAGGCCGCAATCTTCCGGAACGTGTACAGCAAGCGGCAGTTCTTCGAGCGGATGGTCGAGTTCTGGAGCGACCACTTCAACATCGACATCGCGGGCGAGCGGACCAGCCGCCTCAAGCCCATCGATGATCGCGACGTCATCCGCCCCAACGCGCTGGGCAACTTCCGCACGCTCCTCCACGCGAGCGCGCACAGCCCCGCCTTGCTCTTCTACCTCAACAACGACATCTCCGTCGCAGGCAACCCGAACGAGAACTACGCCCGCGAACTCCTCGAGCTTCACACCATGGGCGCCGACGGCGGCTATTCCCAGCAGGACGTTGCCGAAGTCGCCCGTTGCTTCACCGGCTGGACCATCTGGCGCGACGCCTCCGGCGCCGCCGCAGGCACCTTCCGATACAACCAGAACGTCCACGACACCGGCCAGAAGACGGTCCTCGGAAACGTCATCCCCGCGCGCTCCGCCGCGGCCGGAATCCAGGACGGCCTGGATGTCCTCAACATCCTGCTCGATCACCCCAGCACCGCGCGCTACGTCTCCAAGAAGCTCTGCGGCTGGCTCCTGGGCCGCGCCACCCCGCAGGCCACGGTCGACGCCGTCGCCGGCGTGTACACCACCTCAGGCGGTGACATCAAGGCCATGATCCGCGAGGCGCTCAGGCCGAACAACCTCGCCGCCGCGGAGATGAAGTTCAAACGCCCGTGGCACCTCTTCGTCAACTGCATGCGAGTTGTGCCCACCACGATCACCAACACCTCTCAGCTTCGCTCCCGGCTCATCACCGCGGGTCAGCCCCGCTTCGGGTGGCCCACGCCCGACGGCTACCCCGATCACGTCGACTACTGGGTCGGAAACGTCATGCCCAGGTGGAACTTCGGTGCCGACCTCATGAACTCCAATCAGCCCATCGGCGGCATCTCCGTCAATACCACCGGCTATTTCGCGGGCCTCACCACCGCCCCTCAGGTCGTGGGCCGCGTGAGCGACGCGCTCGAGGGCGGAGAGATGCCCCAGGGCGAGCGGACCCTGCTCGAGAACTACCTGCAGCCCACGCCCACCAGCGTCACCCAGCAGAGAGAGGTCCTGGGCCTCGCCATGTCCTCTCCCAGCTTCCAGTGGTACTAGCCCCCAAGGAACCCGCACATGACCGGCTCACATCAAACCGAGGCTGCACGGGGCTGCACCGAGTACGCGGAGTTGTCCCGCCGTGGTTTCCTTGCCGCCTCTGGCCTTGCCGCCGCCGCGGTCGCCGCACCGGCCTGGCTCCCCCGCATCGCTTTCGCCAAGGACTACCGGTCCTCGATGCGCGACGTCATCATTTCCATCTATCTCCGGGGTGCCTCCGACGGCCTCACCATGTGCGTGCCCTACGGCGACAATGCGTACTACTCCCTCCGCCCGACCCTCGCCATCGCCCGCCCGGACAGTTCAGCCACCGACAAGGCCACGGACCTTGACGGCTTCTTCGGCCTGCCGCCGGCCATGCTCCCGCTGCTCCCGGCCTATCAGGCGCAGCGGCTTGCGATCGTCCATGCCTGCGGGTCCACGGACGCGTCTCGGTCTCACTTCGACGCCCAACGATTCATGGAAGTCGGCAAGGCCGACGACCCCACTCTCCTCACCGGCTGGCTGGGCCGCCACATCGCCAACATCCCACCACTGAACCCCTCCGCCGTGCTCCGCGGCGTCGGCCTCTCTACCGGCCTCGCACGCACTCTCGTCGGTGCTCCGGACACCCTCCCCATCGCCAACCTCTCCGGATTCAACCTCGCCGGCGCGCAGACTTCCCGCACCGCCCGGCGGATGGTCATCGACAACATGTACAACGGCACCCTCGACCCTCTCAAAGCCGCGGGGCTCACGACGCTCCAGACCATCGACACCCTCGCCAACATCTCGTTCTCCACCTACCAGCCCTCGGGCGGGGCGAACTATGGCACCAGCGCCTTCGGTTCGAGCATGAAGAGTGTCGCCGCACTCCTCAAGGCTCAGGTAGGTGTCGAGGCCGTCGCCATCGATGTGAACGGGTGGGATACCCACACCAACCAGGGCAACATCTCCGGCACCATGGCCGCCCTGATGGCATCCATTGCGCAGGTTCTCGCCGCTTTCGACACCGACCTGACCTCCGGGCCAACGCAGCCCTCCTACATCGCCGTCGTCATGAGCGAGTTCGGCAGACGCGCTGCGGAGAACGGGAGCGCCGGCACCGACCACGGCCACGGCAACTGCATGCTCGTGCTGGGCTCCGCCGTCCAGGGGGGACGCGTCGTCTCGCAGTGGCCGGGCCTGGCTCCGGGGCAGCTCTACGAGGGCCTCGACCTTGATGTGACCATCGACTACCGCGACGTTCTTGCCGAGATCTGCGCGCAGCGGCTGGGTGCGCCGGACCTCTCCGTCATCTTCCCCGACTACGCGCCCACGTTCCGGAACATCGTCGCCTGAACCGAGGCAGGACTCACCCATGAGAAACACGCTCGCCCTTTCGATCTTCGCCGCCGCAGCGGGCACCGCCGCCGCTCAATCACTCTTCAGCAACGCCGGTCCGAACCCCGGAACGCCGGCGCTCGCTGCCTCCACCTCGTCGCTGAGCGGCGTCGCCGCGCCGCAGGGCACGGCCTGGAGTGAACTCCAAGCCGGACCTGCCGGAGACTGCAACGCGGCCGCGGGCTTCTCCGCCCATGCCGCGGGGGAAGAGGGGCTCTACCGACTCGCCGACGACTTCGAGGTCCCGGCCGATTCCCTCTGGCAGATCGACACCCTCCGGGTGTACGCCTTCGTGCCCGGTCACGCCGGCGGATCCCCCTTCAGCGCCATCAGCGTGCGCATCTGGCTCGGGAAGCCGGGAACACCCGACGCCGTCGTCATCGCCGGAGACGCCGAGGCCAACGTTCTGGCCTCCGCGTCGCTTACCGGCATCTACCGCAT
Source organism: Leptolyngbya sp. PLA1 (assembly GCA_021405315.1). Classification (GTDB taxonomy): domain Bacteria; phylum Planctomycetota; class Phycisphaerae; order Phycisphaerales; family UBA1924; genus RI-211. The sequence goes on along the minus strand of QWIH01000024.1, from coordinate 16,277 downwards.
CTTCAACACCCTCCGCGCTCCGCTCCCGCCTTCCCCGGACGCCTCCCGCGCCATCTGGTCGGTGGATGCATCCATCGGGGACACCGTCCTCGGCCCAGGCCGCTACTGGATCGATTGGCAGATCACCTGCGTCAACCCCCATGCGCCGGCTTTCACTCCATCGGCGACGCTCGCCTCGTCACGCTCCACGCTTGGTGCGAACGCCCTCCAGTTCCGGTTTGATGCCGGCCCCTCCGTCGGGCAATGGGTCCCCATCGTCGACAGCGGCAAGCCCGCGCTGACGCCGGATGCGGCTCAGGACCTCCCCTTCATGCTCTTCGGGGTCGCCATCCCCAACTGTAATCCCGACTTCAACCAGGACGGCAACGCCGATCAGGACGACGTGGGATACCTCACCAACGTCATCGCCGGCGGTGAGAACCCCGCCGGCCGCGACCCGGACTTCAACCGGGACGGCAACGTCGACCAGGACGACGTGCTCGCTCTCGTGGACGTCATCGCGGGCGGCCGTTGCCCATAGCCGGTAGGCATTTGAGCGGGGGCATCGCGGTTTCTCTTGCCCTGACGGCCACCAGCCCTATACTTTCGACGTGACGCGCCCGGTCGGGGCGTGCCACCGATGGCGGGGATTGTCCCAGGCCACACGACCACGAGCAGGAACGGGCCGTCCGTCGGCCCATCGCAAGCGCCCTAGCGCGTGCCGAGGCAGCCGCGGCCCAGCCGCCATGCCTACCGACCCGTGCACGCGGGTGTCGCTGAAAAGAGTCTCTCCCATGGCAAACACTCTCGTCCAGGACCTCGTTGAATCCGGAATCCACTTCGGCCAGCGCGCCAGCGGGTGGAACCCCAAGATGCAGCCGTACATCTACGGCAAGCGCAACGGGATCCACATCATCGACATCAAGGAGACCATCAAGGGCCTCCTCCTCGCCAAGAAGTTCATCTCCAAGGTCGTCGCGGACGGCAAGGATGTCTGCTTCGTCGGCACGAAGCGCCAGGCCAAGAACGTCATCGAGACCCGCGTCCCCGACGTCAAGATGCACTTCGTGACCGAGCGATGGCTGGGCGGTACCCTGACGAACTTCCGCACGATCCGCCAGCGGCTCCGCCGCCTCGAGGAGCTCGAGGCCATCGAGCAGAACGACAACTTCGCCAGTTACTCGAAGAAGATGGAGTCTCAGCTCAAGCGAGAGCAGAAGAAGATCTTCCGAAACCTCAACGGCATCCGGAAGATGGACAAGCTCCCCGGCGCCATGATCGTCGTCGACGTCAAGTCCGAGATCACGGCTCTCAAGGAAGCCCGCAAGCTGAACATCCCCACGATCTGCCTCATCGATACCGACGGCGACCCCTCTCTCGCGGACATCGCCATCCCGGGCAATGACGACTCGATGCGCGCCATCGACGTGATCATCCGTGAGCTCTGCCTCGCCGTTGCCGCCGGCATGGAGCAGCGAAACGCGACCCCGCCCGCCGGCGAGGCCGCCCCGGCCGAGCAGGCGGCTCCCGCCGGTCCGCGCAGGAGCCGTCGCGCCCAGTTCCGTGCGGAAGATGCGGGCGGCGAGCCAGGCCGTATCGAGATTTCCACCGAGCCCTCCGCCGGCGTTCCTTCCTGAACCCGCGCCGAGGTCGCCCACTAGCCCGTTCAGATCATCTCGCACCGCCCACGAAGGCGGGCCCGGAGACAGACCCGTGAGCCAGATCAGCGCCAAAGACGTCACAAACCTCCGCAACCGCACCGGACTCCCCATGATGGCATGCAAAGCCGCGCTCCAGGAGGCCGGCGGCGACGTGGACAAGGCCGAAGAGCTCCTCCGCAAGCAGCTCAAGGGGAAGATGGACACCAAGATGGACCGGACCGCCGGCGAGGGCCGGGTCGCCATCTTCCGGACCCGCGAGGCGGCGACCATCGTCGAGCTTCGCGCGGAGACCGATTTCACCGCCAAGAACGAGAAGTTTGTCGCGGCGGCCGCCCGCTGCGCCGAACTCGCCATGGAAGCCCACGCCGGCGCCGTCGCCGCCACGCCCGCCATGAGCAAGGTCATCGACGAGCTCCGCATCTCCACCGGCGAGAACATCTCCCTGGCCCGGGCCCACAAGCTCGTTCAGGATCCCGGCAGCGGCGCCTTTGGTTTCTACGTCCACCACGACGGCAAGACCGGCGTGCTCGTCCAGGCCGAGGGATCCGTCTCCGACGAGACCCTCCGCCAGATCTGCATGCACGTCACCGCCGCCGTCCCCCGTCCCCAGGGGGTCTCCGCCCAGGACGTCCCCGCCCACATCGTCGAGAAGGAACGCCGCTTCCGCATCGAGCAGGCCATGGAGTCCGGCAAGCCCAAGGAAATCGCCGAGAAGATGGTCGAGGGCGGCATGCGCAAGTTCTTCGAGGAGATCGCTCTCCTCGAGCAGCCCTTCGTCATGGACCCCACCAAGAAGATCAAGGACATCATCGGTCCCAAGGTCACCATCGTCGGGTTCCTGCGCTGGCAGGTCGGCGAACAGGCCTGACACCCGCCCGCCATCCCCGGAGGTCCCGCCATGTGGCACGCCCACGCTCAGGCCTACATGGCCCAGCGTTCCATCGACGGCTGGCTCGTTCACGACTTCCGGGGCAGCAACCCCGTCCTCGCCCAGCTCCTCCCGGGCAAGCGATCCACCACGCGCCGTGCCGACCTCTGGCTGCCCGCCTCAGGTCAGCCTGTGATCCTCTCGCACGTGCTGGACGCCGCGCAGTTCCAGTCCGCGGGCGTCCGCGTTGACACCTACACCTCGTGGGACAACTACGCCGCCTGGCTCAGGGCCACCCTGTCCGGCACCCGGCGCGTCGCCATGGAGTATTCACCCGGCTGTGCCCTGCCCGTGGTAGCGACGGTCGACGCCGGCACCGTCGAGTTCGTCCGCACGCTCGGCCCGGAGGTCGTTACCTCCGCGGACCTCATCCAGGTCGCCATCGCCCAGTGGAGCCAGGAGGCGATCCTTGTCCACGAGCGATCCGCCGCCGGCACTCGCGAGGCCATGGAGGACGCCTGGGGCTTCATCCGCTCCTCGCTCCGATCCCGCGCCGTCATCACGGAGCACAGCGTCCAGAGCCGCATCGTCGCAACCTTTCACCGGCTCGGGCTTGAGTTCCCCGATCCGCCCATCGTCGCCGTCAACGCCCACAGCGGCGACCCGCACTTTGAGGTCTCCGCCACCGACCCTTCACCCATCCGCGGGGGAGACTGGGTGCTCATCGACCTGTGGGCCCGAGTCCCCGGCGATCAGAACATCTATTCCGACATTACCTGGACCGGCTTCTGCGGCAGCAAGGCGCCCGAGGAGCACCAGCGAGTCTTCGATGTCGTCCGTGACGCACGGGACGCCTGCGTCGCACTCGCCGTGAGCGCCTTCCGCTCCCGCTCACGCATCGAGGGCTGGCAGCTCGACGACGCCGCCCGAGCTGTCATCATCGGTGCCGGGTTCGGCCATGCCATCAAGCACCGCACGGGCCACAGCCTGAGCGCGGGCCCGCGCGTGCACGGCGTGGGCGTCAACATCGACAACACGGAAACGCACGACACCCGCGAGGTTCTCCCGGGTATCGGCTTCACCGTCGAGCCGGGCATCTACCTGCCTCACTTCGGCGTCCGGAACGAGATCGACGTCTACGTCCACCCCGTCAAGGGGCCCGTCATCACGAGCTGCAGGCAGGACAAGCCCGAGCTTGTCGGCTGATGCCACGCCCCGAGCCCATCACCCCCGACCGTCTCCTGCACGCCCTGCGGTGGCGCTACGCCACGCAGAGATTCGACCCCTCTCGCACCATCCCGGATGACAACTGGCACGCACTCTGTGAATCTCTCCGGCTCGCGCCTTCGGGGTTCGGCCTCCAGCCGTGGAGGTTCATCAGCGTTGAGACGCCGGAGTTGCGGCAGGTTCTCTCCGCCGCGTCGTGGAGCCAGCCTCAGATCACCGAGGCCCCGAAGCTGCTGGTCCTCTGCCGCCGCTCGCACGTAGACATGGGCGATGCCGAGAGGCTGATTGCCCTCGCCCGCGCCGAGCGTGCCATCTCGGAGAATGAGGCCGCCCAGTGGAGAGCCGGTCTCGGCTCGTTCCTCCGTTCGGGTGCCGACACCGCGGAATGGGCCGCCCGGCAGGTCTACCTCGCCCTGGGCACGCTTGTGGCCAGTGCCGCGGTCCTGGGCGTGGACGCCTGCCCGCTCGAAGGCATCGACCCCGCCGCGTACGACCGCGTGCTCGACCTGCAGGGAAGCGGCTACACCACCGTCCTCGCGGTGGCGCTGGGATACCGCTCGACCGAAGATCCGGCCGCCGCTCTGCCCAAGATTCGGTTCTCGCCGGAACAGGTCCTGACTCGGGCGTGACGCGGCCGGTCAGCGCTTGTCGATGGGCGTGTACGGCACGTTGTGCGGCCCGGTGTAGTCTACCGAGGGCCGGTACAGGCGGTTGTTCGAGAGTTGCTCCAACGCGTGCGCGGACCAGCCACCGACTCGCCCGATCACGAACATGGGCGTGAACAGGTCCAGGGGCAGGCCGATGCAGTGATACGTGGTGGCGCTGTAGAAGTCCACGTTCGGGTAAATGCCCTTCGCCGCCTTCTCCCGATTCATGACCGCCTCGATGGCACTGCTCTTCTCGAACAGGTCCATGTTGCCCGTGTCCTGTGCGAGCTGCTTGGCGAGCACCTTGAGGTGGCTCGCACGCGGGTCATAGGCCTTGTAGACCCGGTGCCCGAAGCCGGGAATCTTGTCCTTCTTGGCCAGCTTGTCCTGGATGAACGACTCGCACGCCGCGACGCTCGGGATCTGGTTGAGCATGCGCATGACGCCCTCGTTCGCCCCGCCGTGCAGGGGACCACGGAGGCTGCCGATCGCGCCGGTCAGCGCGGAGTACAGGTCGCTCTCGGTCGAAATGATCACCCGGGTCGTGAACGTGGAGTTGTTCAGCCCGTGGTCCGTGTGCAGCACCAGGCACACATCGAGGGCCTTGGTCATGGCGGGAGTCGGGGCGGCGCCGTTCAGCATGTAGAGGAAGTTCTCGCAGAGGCTCTTGCCGCTGTCGGGCCTGACCAGCGGCTTCCCCTGGCGATGGCGGTGGAAATATGCCAGCAGCGTGGGAGTCTGCGCCAGGATGTTCAACGCCTTCTCACGGACGGTCGGCACGTCGATGGCGTTCGGCTTGGGATCGTGCAGCCCCAGCGCCGAGACCAGCGTGCGGATCGCGTGCATCGGCTCCGCGGTCGCGGGAATCGTCGTCAGAAGGGCCTCCACACCCTTGGGAATCTCGTACCGCGCCCGGATCGACGCCACGAACGCGTCGAGTTCCGCCTTCTTGGGCAGCCGTCCGTTCCACAGGAAGAACACCGTCTCCTCGAACGTGCTGTGCGAGGCCAGTTCCCCGATCGGGATCCCGATGTACTCCAGAATCCCCTTCTCGCCGTCGATGAACGACAGCTTTGAATCGGTCGCGATCACTCCCTCAAGGCCCTTGGCATAGGTCGTCATGGCGTTCTGTCCCTGCGTTGCGTTGGTCATGGTGTTCTCTCGCGACCCGACTATAGCGGGTGCTAACGCGAGCCCTCCACCCTCGCAGGGTACTTTGCACCACATTCCACCCTCAACATCACCCGAAGGCCCCGGGCCCCGGTGCCTAAGGTGGGGCATGGCACGGACACGGATCAAAGTGTGCGGCATCCGTGACGAGGACGCCCTCTTCGCCGCCTCCGATTCCGGCGCCGACGCCGTCGGCTTCATGTTCGTCCCCTCCTCCCCGCGGTTCATCTCCCCGGAGGACGCCTTCGACCTCATGTCCCGCCTCCCGCCGCTCGTCGCCTCGGTCGGAGTCTTTGCGGACCACTCCGCGGACGAGTTCGCGGACATCGAGCAGGTCTGTCCAACCTCGTATTCCCAGCTCCACGGGCGGGAGGACTCGAAGCTCGTCCGCGCCTGCGGCCCGGATGTCATCAAGGCGGTCCGTTTCGACCCCGCCACCATCGCCGCAGACCTTCAGCAGTGGGGGAATATGGAAGAGGTCGCCGCCATCCTCATCGACGGCTCCTCGGGCGGCCTCGGTGTCGCCTTCGATTGGAACGCCCTCGCACCCCTGCTGGAGGACTGTCCGAAGGAGGTCATCCTCGCCGGCGGTCTCACCCCCGCCAATGTCGGCGAGGCAATCCGCGCCTGCCGCCCTTGGGCCGTTGACGTGTCCAGCGGCGTCGAACGCGAGAAAGGGGTCAAGGACCCCTCCCTCATCGAGGCCTTCTGCGAGGCCGTGCGTGAGGCCGACCGAACCTAGCCCCAATCCATGCTGTCGCACGCGCGGCCCACGAGGTCGGCGATCTCCGCCGGGCTCTTGCCCTCCGCGTCGATGACGTGGCTCGCCAGTTCGCGGTACAGATCGTCCCGTCGCTTGTGGAGTAGACGGACTTCCTCCGCCAGAACCAACCCAGTCAACGGCGGGCGCTCGAGGGGGTTCAACCGCTCCAGCCGCTCGACAAGCGATTCGGGCCTGAGGGCCAGATAGACCACGGGCCAACGTCGCCCGCCGCACCAATCCCGGATCATCTTCGCCGCCCCCGGGGCCGTGGGAGTCCCGCCCCCGAGCGCCAGGATCTGCTCCCCCGGCTCCGCCAGAGCCGCGTGCAGCGCCGCAGCCTCCGCCTCCCGGAACGCCGACTCCCCCTTGAGCCGCAATCCCTCCCCGGCTGACGAGGCACCCAGCAGGGCGGCCGTGCGGTCATCCAGATCCACGAACGGCACGCTCCATCGCCCCGACAGCAGCCGCCCAAGGGTTGTCTTTCCACAGCCGCGAAGTCCGATGAGTAGCACCTTCACGCCGGCATCGTACATGAGCACGGGCCCTAGAGCGGCTTCACGGACTCTGAATGGGCCCGGGGCCGCCGCGCCCCAAGAATGCATCCCGCGGAGATCCCACCATGCCCCACGACCGGCGACAGTTCATGCAGCGAGGCGCGGCGTTCACCCTCGGATTCGCCGGCCTCCGCTCGCTCATCGCGCAGGCGGGTTCACCGAACCGGGCCATGTCTCGCGCCGGCTACGGCCCACTCGTCCCCGATCCCGCCGGGCTCCTCGACCTTCCCGCCGGGTTTGAGTATGTCGTGTTTTCACGCCGGGGCGAGGAAATGGACGATGGCCTGCTCGTGCCCGGCCAGCACGACGGCATGGCCGCCTTCCCGGGAACCAACGGCCGGATCATCCTCGTCCGAAATCACGAGGTCCACATGGGCATCGATGGTCGGGGCGCCTTTGGGGACGCCAACGAGCGTCTCGCCAGCCTCCCCCCCGATCGCCTGTACGACCGCGGCGGCGCCAAGGGGCCCAGCCGCGGCGGCACGACCACCCTGGTCTACAACCCCGCGACTCGCACGCTCGAGAGACACTTCCTCAGCCTGGCCGGCACGGAATACAACTGCGCCGGCGGCCCCACACCCTGGGGCACGTGGCTCACCTGCGAGGAGACAGTCTCCGTCACTGGTGAGAACTTCGCCCGCGACCACGGCTTCGTATTCGAGGTCATCCCCTCCGAGACTCCCGGACTCGCCGACCCCGTGCCCCTCACCGCCATGGGGCGGTTCCGCCATGAGGCGGTCGCGGTGGATCCTTCCAGTGGGTGCGTGTACCTCACCGAGGACGTCGCGGGCGGCGCACTTTACCGGTTCATTCCGAGCGTTCCAGGCAAGCTCGCGCTGGGCGGCCGCCTTCAGGCGCTCGCGGTCCACGACCGCTGGAGCCTCGACACGATGAACTGGGAGCCGTCGTCCTCCGTGGCGGTCGGCTCGCGCCTTCCCGTCCGCTGGATCGACCTCGATGATGTGCTCTCCCCGGCGGACACCCTTCGCCTCCAAGCCGCGGCGAAAGGGGGAGCAACCTTCGCGCGGTGTGAGGGCATGTGGTTCGGCCGCGGCGCTGTTTACTTTGCCGCGACCACCGGGGGGGCCGCAAAGCTCGGTCAGATCTGGAAGTACACCATGAGCCCGCATGAGGGGACGCCCCGCGAGGCCGAGATCCCGGCGGTGCTGGAACTCTTCATCGAGCCCAACGACAGCAAGGTCTGCAACAACGCCGACAACCTCACCGTCTCTCCCTGGGGGGACCTCGTCGTCTGCGAGGACGGCTCAGACCTCAACGGCCTTTTCGGCGTCACACCCAGGGGCGAGGCCTACCGCCTCGCGTACAACCGTCGGAACAAGTCCGAACTCGCCGGCGCAACATTTTCGCCCGATGGAAGCGTCCTCTTCGTGAACGTCCAGTCGCCGGGATTGACCTTCGCCATCCATGGCCCATGGCGCAAGGGTTGACGCGGCTTACAGATTGCCGCGCCTGGCCTGCTCGAGCTCCAGGGCCTCGAACAGCGCCTTGAAGTTCCCCTTGCCGAACGACTGGCTGCCACGGCGGCAGATGATCTCGAAGAACAACGTGGGCCGGTCCTGCAGGGGCCTCGTGAAGAGCTGCAGCAGGTAGCCCTCGTCGTCCGCGTCGACCAGAATCCCCAGGTCGTGGATCTTCTTGTGATCCTCCTTCACCTCCGGCCTGCCGTGCGCCTTCAACGTGCCGTTCACCCGTTCCCACACGTGCTCGTAATAGGTATCGGGGAGTGTCAGGAAGTCGACGCCCCGCGCACGCAGCGCCGCGATCGACTGCAGCTCGTCGTCCGTCCGCAGCGCCAGATGCTGAACGCCCGGCGTGTTGCTGTGCCAGTCCAGGTACTCCTGCACCTGGCTCTTCCGCTTGCCCGGCGCCGGTTCGTTGATCGGGATCTTGATCAGGTTATTGCCGCTCGACATGACCTTGGACATCAGCGCCGAGAAGTCCGTCGAGATGTCCTTGTCGTCGAAGTGCTTGAACATCTTGAACTCGAGCACGTCCTCGTAGAACTTCACCCAGTAGTTCATCTTGCCGAGCTCGACATTGCCCACCAGGTGGTCAACGTACTTCAGCCCGCATGGGTGCTTGCGATTGTGCTCGTTGATCGAGAGGACCGCCGACCCCGTGCCCCCCTGTGGGCCGCAGCCCGCAGCGCCGCCGCACGGGCTTCCTTCGACCCGTTGGAACCTCGGCATGAACAGCCCGCCCTGCTTCACCTTCGTCAGGTCGTACTCGCCCGTCCGCGACACGAACGTGTGCACCGCGCGCCCGAACGTCTTGATCCCCGCCATCGTCACCGAACCCCGCTCGTCCTTCCACGTCCGCGGCTCATAGGCCGAGACCGCGCCGTTCGACACCGCTCGCTCGTACGCCTTTTCCGCGTCGAACACCGTGAACGCGATGTCCTTGACCCCGTCGCCGTACATCGCGACTTCCATCGCCGAAGGGTGCACCGGCGTCAGCCCGCTCGTCAGCACGAACCGGATGTTCCCCTGCGTCAGCAGGTAGTGCGCCGCTTCGCGGCTGCCCGAGGTCAGGTCGCTCACCTGCTCGATCTGGAATCCAAAGCAGTGGGCGTAGAAGAACGCCGCTTGGCGGGCGTTCCCCACATAGAACTGCACATGGTCCACATCGATCAGGTGCAGGGGATCGCTGCTCGGACGGGTGTGTGCGCTCGGTGCGGGAGTGAGGGTCGTCATGGCGGAACTCCTTCCGAATCGATCATATGGGCCCATTCCGGAGCAGGTGGGCCGTTGGATCGGTCTACCTGTGGTTCGCATCCGGCGATGGCTTCGGCTCTGACGGCGCGATCCGCGCGCGAAGCGTGGCCACGCGTCCCGCCTGATCAGGAGTGAACCCTGCGCCGAAACGGTGCTCCACCTCGGCCAGCACCGCGCCCGCCCACGGCCGGTCCGCTGCCAGCTCCAGACCGTCAATCCACGCCCCCGCATCCGTGGAGTCCATCGACGCCGCCTGTTCGAGCCGGTTCAACGCCACCAGCGCCGAAACGTGCCGCCTTCTGAGCCCATCGGGTGCCGGCAGGGGCGGCTCGGATGTCCCTCCCGGCACAAAGGGCGAGTGCTCGATTGTCAGCAGCGCGCCGTCCGGTTCCCGGGACGCCAGTTGCAGGTCCGCCAGCGCAAGGACCGACCCCGCGAGCGCCGCGTGCTGATCCTCCCGATCGGCGGCCGCCATTTGTCTCATGTCGCCGTTCAGCAGCACCAGCACGCTTCTCCTGAGGGACGAGTCGGACAGTTCAGATGCCAGTTCCCAGAGGTCGTTGGTGGGGAGCGACGCCGCCAGGCGTTCAAGCAGGGGACGCGCGACTGAGGGCTCCGGCTGGGGCAGCGCCAGCAACGTCCGCATGCTCGCCAGCGACGGATCATGGACGAGCAATGCCTTGGATGCCACCTCAAACAGATCCGGCTCGTGCCGGGCGGCGTCGAGAATCGCCGGGGTGAACCTCGCGTCCCACACCAGGGCCTCTGCGGTCGCCAGCCTTACCGACGCGTTCGAGCTGTCCAGCAGCGGTGCGATCCGATCGAGATCCTCATCGATGCCCAGCGATGCAAGCAGCCAGATCGCGGACGACGAAAGGCTCTGGACCGGCCATCCCCTGAGCAGCCGCAGGGCCTCCGCCTGACCATCAGGCACCAACAAGCCCTCGCGTGCGATCGCCGCCACGCAGGTCGCCGCCTGCGGAGAAGCCCCGCTCCCGTGGGGCAGCCAGGACATGGCCGCGGGAACGAGATCGCGGGTGGGCCACCTCGAACACGCGAGCAGCAGAGCGCCCGCCGCGGCAGGATCCCGCTCCACCCCAAGGGCTCTCGCCAGGCCCGGGGCAGCCTCCGCCGGCGCCATCTGCCACAGCAGCGTCGCCGCCTGCGCTCTGACCTTCGGATGCTGGGATGAGGTGAGCGTCAGTGCCGCAGAGGCAACCGCCGGACCAAGCGTGGACCCCGCGGAAAGCTCCCTCGCCGCCAGCTCGAAACCGAGCTCCCGGACTTCCGGCGTGTCCGAGCTCAGAAACTCGGCGATCAGCGGGCTCCGCTGCTCGGGCGCTGTCGCCAGGTGGAGCCTGCGGTACGAGTCGATGAGCCTGGTCACCGCCCCCTGGCGTTCCGCCGCCAACTGATCCGCCCGCCGTGCCATCGCGCTCGCCAGCGTGAGCCGCCACTGTGACTCGCTGTACTGGTCACACTCTCGGAGCCACGCCGCCCAAGAGTCCTGATCCGCGGGGATGTCCGTGCGCCCCGAGAGCCGCACGAGCCCTTCGAACGCGGACGACGAAACCTCCCCCGCCTCCTTCGGCGAGGCGTGAAGCACGAGCAGCCTCGCGGCGTCTCGTGTATGGAACGACGAAACCGCCTGCAGCAGCCTGGGAACTTCCTCGACCGGGGCACCCGCCAGCCGCTGGGCAAGCACCGGGAACAGCCTCGGCGGCGCGTCCGCCAACTCGCCGATGGCCCGCAGCACCACTGCCCCGGCACCCGTCCCCGCCAAGGGCTTCGCCAGTTCCGTCGCCAGCACCTCCCGCACCACGGGCTCATCGGCCCGCCTCACGAGCTCCCTCGCGGCGGCCAGACGCCTCGCGTCTGACAGTGTCACGTCTTGCAGTGCGTCCACGGCGCCGTCACCCGCCGCGACGCTCACTCCGACCGGCCCCTGCCCCGTGGCGAGCGCACCCACACCCGCCACCGCCATTCCGGCGGCGAGCCCGCCCGCCCGCAGCATGTGCCACCTGTCCCGCATTGGTTCGCCCGATCCGCACGGCGCAGCGGATGCTATCTCCCCCCCGCGCGCGTGGAAAGCCCGCCCGGCACAATCGTCCAGATTCAGCGTCCGCCGCCCGCGACGGCAAGCAGCCGCGTCACCTCGTCCACGTCCTTGTCACCTCGCCCCGACAGGCACACCACAAGGTTCTCGCTCGCCTTCATTGTCGGCGCCAGTCTCAGCGCCTCGGCAACCGCGTGAGAAGACTCCAGCGCCGGGAGGATTCCCTCGCATGCCGCAACCTCCCCGAAGGCCCTGAGCGCTTCATCGTCCGTGCACACGACGTACGAGACCCTCGCTTGTTCCTTCCAGAACGCGTGCTCCGGCCCGACGCCGGGATAGTCCAGCCCGGCCGAGCACGAGTGCGCCCCCGATGTCTGCCCCTCTCCGTCCTGGAGCACATACGTCATGGCGCCGTGCAACACCCCGGGCGACCCCGCACAGAGTGACGCCGCGTGCTGCCCCGCACCCGGTCCCGATCCACCAGCCTCCACGCCCACCAGTTTCACCCGCTTGTCGTCGATGAACGGGAAGAACATCCCCGCCGCGTTGCTCCCGCCACCCACGCACGCCACGATGCACTCGGGCAGCTTGCCCAGCAGTCGCAGCGACTGGGCCATTGTCTCCCGCCCGATGATCGACTGGAAATCCCGCACCATCATGGGGAAGGGGTGAGGGCCGACCACTGACCCGAGCATGTAGTGCGTGTGCTCGGAGCTGCCCATCCAGTCCCGCAGTGCCGCGTTGGTCGCATCCTTGAGCGTCCGTGACCCGTCCGTCACCTCATGCACGGTCGCGCCCAGCATCCTCATTCTGGAGACGTTGAGCGCCTGCCGCCGGACGTCCTCGGCCCCCATGTAGACCTCGCACTTCAGCCCGAAGTACGCCGCAGCCGTCGCCGCCGCCACCCCATGCTGCCCTGCGCCCGTCTCCGCGATGATCCGCCGGCTTCCCATGCGGACCGCGAGCAGCCCTTGCCCCATGGTGTTGTTGATTTTGTGCGCACCGGTGTGGCAGAGGTCCTCACGCTTCAGCCAGATGGTCGCGCCCATGTCCCGCTGGGCCCGCCCCCGCGCCAGCGCCGTCAACCCCCGGGCCTTGTGCAGGGGTGTCGCCCTCCCGACGAAGTCCTTCAGGATCGCGGACAACTCGTCCCAGAAGGCCGGTTCGCCGCACGCCTTTGCGTACGCCGCCTCGAGGGCATCCAGCGCCGCCACCAGCGTCTCGGGCACATACCGCCCGCCAAAGGTGCCGAACCTCCCGCGATCATCGGGGGCCCGAGACAGGGGTGGGGGGGCCTCAGGCCGGACGATGGTGGTGCTCGAAGCGCTCATGACCCGGAGGGTATTCCGGGCCGCGAGTCGTCCTCGGCCGCCGCGGCCGCGCCCCGCTTCTCGTCCACCAGCAGGGTCATCAGCAGCCCGGCCAGCACGAACCCTGCGAGCACCAGGAGCGAGACCGTCGTCCCCCAGCGATCCTTCGCGATCGCGAACGGGATCGTCAGCACGGCGGCCAGCTTGAAGATCATCCCCCAGATGCCAAAGACCTCCGCGGACCTCGCCGGGGGGGTGAGATATCCGACAAAGGCCCGGTTCGCGGAACCCAGTGACCCAAGCCCGAACCCGATCAGGTTCCCCAGCACCCACAATGGCCAGAGCGGAAATGTGGCGGGATTGGCGCTCCGGCCACGCAGCCACGAGTACGCCGCGAAGGCGAGCGCCGTCATGATCCACACCACCAGCAGGATCAGCGTCGTTCGCCGATGGCCCAGCCGGTCCTGCAGCACCGTGGTGGCGAACGTGCCTCCAACGCCCGCGATGGTGATGACCCCGACGAAGATCACAAGCTCCTGGTCCTTGAACCCGAACTCTGAAGCCAGGATCGAGGCGAAGAAGATGATCACGTTCATCCCCGCACCGTACAGGAGCGAGGCCACCAGCAGCATCGCGAGGTCGCGATACCGGCGGGTGTTCCGCAGGCTCTGCGCCAGCCTGCGGAAGCCGACCGTCAGCAGGCTCCCGGGCGTCGCCGCCGGGGTCGCCCTTTCCCGGAGGAAGAGCAACGTCGGCACAGCGAACAGCCCGAACCACACCCCCGCCGCGACGAAGAAGGGCCTCCACTGATCCGGGCTCTTGAGCCCGAGCACTGTCATCGCCGCCGCAGTTCCTGCGAGCATGACCAGCGCGGCGCTGTACGCGACCGCCCAGGAAAACCCGGATACCCGCCCGAAGTCCTCCCGCCCCGCCAGTTCGGGGAGGAACGATGCGAGGAAGTTCTCCCCGATGGAGAACATGAAGTTCGCCGGGATGTAGAGCGCGATCGCGAGCGCAAGCTGCCCCGGCCCGACGAGCCCCAGACCGCAGGTGAGGGCCGCGCACAGCAGCCCGGTGATGACGAGCGCTCGCTTCTTCCACGCGCGATCGTCCGCCATGGCTCCCGCGATCGGTGATGCGATCACCACCAGCAGCATGCTCGCCGCGCTCACCATCGACCACAGCGTGTCCCGCGATTCCACCCCGGTCGCCACCACGTTCCGGAAGAAGAGCGGAAAGAGCAGCGTGTTGATCAGCAGCGTGAAGGACTGGTTCGCCACGTCAAACGAGATCCACGACCACACCTGGCCCTGGCGGGGAACACCTCGGAGTGGATACAGCCGCATCATGCCGAGGAATGTATCGACCCCGCGGGTCCGGACGGGCCCGCCGCCCCCTCCACAGATGAAAAAAGGGCCCGGCGCATGCCGGGCCCGTCCGTACGCCCACCGCGTCGAGCGGCTCAGCCGCCCTTCTTCTCCTCGCCCTTCGCCTTCATGGGCTCCGCGGGCGCGGGCAGCTTGAACTCCTTCAGAATCGCGTCGATCAGGGCCGCTTCCTCCGCGGGGTCTCCGCCCGGATGGATGCCGCGGTGCCGCACGACCCCGTTCGGATCGATGATCACCGCGTGCGGGATTCCGAACACCCCGTACGACGGATTGAAGACATTCTCCTCGCTGAACGCGATCGTCCAGGACATCTCCATGTCCTTCGCAAATCCCGGCATCAGCGACATTTCCTTGGCAGGGTCATCCTTGCAGTCGATCCGCCGGTTCTTGGGGTCCGTCGCCTTCTGGTCGTAGTGATTCCCCTGGATCGACGTCACGCCCACGATCGCCACCGGAAGGTCCTTGTACCTCGCCTGCAGTTCCCTGATGTTCGGGAAGCTCGCGATGCACGGCCCGCACCACGTCGCCCAGAAGTCCAGCATCACCACCTTGCCCCGCAGGTCTTCGAGCGACTTGATCGGCGAGGGCGAGTTCGACCAGATGAAGTGCAGTTCCGGCGCCGTGTGATTCACGAGCGACTGCTTGGCGTACGCCCCGTCGAAGAACGCCGCCGCGTCCTTCAGACGCGTCGCGGTCGCGGTCTGATCCGGCGCGACTCGCGTCCGCGCCGAGTTCACCGCCGCGAGCGCCGTCGTGCGCAGCGTCTCCAGCGAGCCCTTCTCGATGCCGGACTTGGGGTCAAACCAGGAGGAGATCGCCGTCAGCCTCATCGCCGCGTCGGGTGAAATCTCGTTCTCCAGAGCCTTGGTCAGATCCGCCACCGCGGTGGAAGTGCCGAGTTGGTCCGGGCTGATGCGTCCGAGCGACGCCAGCACGCTGGTCCCCTTCCCCTCGCTCAGGGCCTTGCCAAACGCGGGGTGGTGCAGCGCCGCCAGCGTCGCCGTGGACACCTGCGTCTGGTAGGCTTGCATCGACTCTCGGGTCCGCTCCGCGGGCTGCGGGATCGTGCTCGCCCGGAGCGCCAGCGCCTCGCACCCGTCGACGCCCGTGGAGGCGCCCAGGCTCAGCAGGCGCTGCCCGACCAACTCCGCCGTCGCGGGCGACACGCCCAGCAGCCCGCCCTTGAACAGGGCATCAAGCTGCGAGAGGGATGCCTCACCGAGCGAGAGCCCCGCCAGCGCCGCGTCTGCGCCCTTGATCATGGCCGCGCGGTCCCCCCGGGGGAAGCCCTTGGATGCCTCCTTGTACGAGTTCACCGCCGTCTTGATCTGGTCATCGCTCGGGGGCGCCGCATACGCGCCCAAGACCAGCAAACCCGCCATCGCCGCCGCCGCAAGGGTCTTCGACCGCATCGTGTGCTCCTTGGCCGAGGAATCCCCGGCGTGCGACCAGTGTACCAAGAGTCCGGGCCCGCAACCCCTCCATACACGCCATTTCAAGCCCATCGCCGAGGTAGCTGCCCCCCCCCGCGCGTACGCTCCGCCATGGACCCCGCCCTCGAGTCCCGGTTTCACGCCGCCATCACGTTCGCGCGGGACGCCGCCTCGCTCATTCGCGCCGCCTTCGATGCCGCCCCCGCCTCTGCCGTGCTCAAGCCCGACAACACCCCAGTCACAGAAACGGACAAGGCCGCCGAGCGACTCCTCCGCGACGCCATCCGCGAACGATTCCCCAACGACTCCATCCTCGGCGAGGAGTTTGGCGGCATCGGGGGCTCCTCCCGTTGGGGCTGGGTTCTCGACCCCATCGACGGCACGGCCTCCTTCGTCCACGGCGTGCCGCTCTTCGGCACCATCGTCGCCATCACCTGCGACACCAGGCCGGTCGCCGGAGTGGTTGATCTGCCGGCGCTCGGCGAA
>QWIH01000067.1 GCA_021405315.1 Leptolyngbya sp. PLA1 | reverse complement strand
GGAGTCGGAGAGTCGCGGGGCGGGGTGAGGCGAGTCGGGTTGCACGGGTGAGGCCTCCGTCGCGGGGTTGGCGTGCGAACGTACCCGCGCGGCGGGTGCACGGGCGCGGGGGAGCGGGGATTGGTCTGAAATGCGCGCGCGCCGGAGGCCTCGGGTGCGGGATCGGCGGGGTGGGGGATGCCTCGGTGGCGAAGGCTGGCCTAGCATGCGTTACAAGGGGGCCACAATGAAGAAGGTTCTGGTGGTCGTGATCCTGTTGTTGGCGGCGGCGGGTGGCGTGTATTACATGGTGAGCCGCACACCGACAACGCCGGGCGGCTCCGGGTCAACGGATGGGCGGTTCGCGGCGGTGCGGGAGCGTGCGCGGGCGTACATCGCGGCGCAGCCGGGCTATGACCGGCATCGGGCGTTCACGGAGGCGAACTTTGAAGCGGCGTGTGCGCCGGCGGACGCGGACTTCGGGAAGATGCCGCCGGGGTTTGAGCCGGGCCTGAAGTCGTATCTGGCGTACGTGCGTGCGGAGCTCGCGAAGCGGGCGCAGGACGCGGGCAACCAGGACGCGGCGTTGTTCTATGGAACGATGAAGGAACCGCCGCCGGAGAGCCGGTAGCACGGACAAGCGGATGGCCTGGCGTGCGGAGTCTGTGCGTCGAGAGGCGGCGATGACCTGGCGCGCGGGCGCGTCGTGCGTCGTGACCGGAGGGGGGGCACATGAAGGAGTCGCGAGAACCTGATCGCGGCGTCGCGGACACGTTCCGGTCGCCGCGGGTGTTCGTGCGCGGGGATCTGGTTCGGCCCGGGATGGTGCTGACGATGCTGGGCACGACGGATGAGCTGAGCGAGGCGATTGCGAGGACGCAGTGGCGTCCGTGGGCGGAGGGGAGCTACGTCTCGCACGCGGGGATGTTCGTGGAGCGGCTCCCGGGAGGTCATTGGACGTTTTTCGAAGCAGACGACGCCGGGACGGGAACGGCGATACCGCCCTCGTGCCTTACGTTTGAGTGCGGGGGCACACAGCAGTGGACGGTGTTCCCGGACGCGGCGGCGGGGTATGTGTATGAGCACCCGGGGCTGGCGGCGCGAGTGGAGGCGGATCCGGCGGGCACGGGCGCGCAGCTCAAGAAGCTGACGGACGAGTATCACGAGGTGTACTCGCACTATGTGCGGCTGGCGGGCGCCGCGGGCGTGTACGGGCCGATGGCTCGCGGGGTGCTGTCGCGGAAGCAGAGGGAGCGGGACGAGGCGGAGGGCGCGCTGTCACCCCGGGGGCATGAGGGCGTGTTCTGCTCCGAGGCGGTCACGCTTGTACTGGAGGGCATGAACTGCCCCGCGTTCGAGGGGGAAGTGTCGGCGGCAACGGTCGGGCCCGGGGACTTCGCGGTGAGCGAACTCGTGGCGGTGGAGGGCGCGGTGCGCGTGGAGACAGCGGAGCGGATGGGGCTGACCCCGGCTCGCTGGGCCGAGTGCGAGAAGTTGAGGCGGGCAGAGCGGGAGGGCGGGCTCGCCCTTCTGAACAAGCAGGTGCGGGCGAACAAGGTGCTCGAGGAGCGGGTGAAGGCCATGGAGGCCGTGGCGCGGGAGCACAGCGAGATGATGGCCCGGTTCCGGGCGGAGATGGCCAGGTTCCGTGAAAAGCTGGGGGGCTGAGCGGGCGGGGCGTGGTATGCTCGGGCGATGAAGCCAGGAATGCGGCCCGCCGCGATGCGTCCACGATCGAACTCGGCCCCGGCGAAGATGCAGGTTCCGGCGGCGCGAGCCCCTGCGGCCCGCGCCCCCGTGCCGAGCGCCCCGAGAAAGGGAGGCCCTGCCGGGCCGGCGCCGAAGGCGGCGAGCGCGGGCGCCGCGGGACCGAGGGCACCCGTCGTGAATGCGCCGGTGGCCAAGGCACCGGTGTCGAAGCCGCCGATCGCCAAGGCACCGGTACCGAAGGCACCGGTGGCGAAGGCGCCGATCGCGAGAGCGCCGGCCCCCGGGGCGGCGGGACCGCGGGGCGCTCCGGTCGCTGGGCAGTCGGGGCTGGAGCGGTTGCCCGCGGAGGTGAAGGGCCTGATCGGGTCGCACCTGAACAAGACGTCACTGACGAACCTGAAGCTGGCATCGAAGACGATGGCGGCGACGGTGAACCCGCGGCCCGTGACTCGGGCGGCGACGACGGTGAAGAACGTGGCGCAGGCTCGCGTGAATGAGAATAAAGGTCTCACCCGCGGCTGGAAGGCGATGATGGCGGCGACGCAGCAGACGGCGACGGGACACCCGAACCCCGCGACTCGGTTCGCGGCGGCGCGACAGGCGATGGAGGACGTGATCGAGGACGAGGACTTCGTGAAGGACCTGAAGAAGGAGACGAAGGTGATGCGGGGCGTAGCGAAGAAGGCGGACGACCTGAAGAAGAAGAACATGTGAGGGGACGGGTCCGTGGCGACGGCCTGACCGCCCCGGGGCTCATCGCGGGTCGCGCATCATGGCGGCGATCTCATCGAGGCGAGTGGCGATCCTGTTCAGCAGGGCGAGGTGGTCCTGCTGCTGAGAGGCCGGGTCCGGGGCCGGCGTGGGGCGGCTCTGCTGGCGCAGGATTTCGCGGGCCTCGATGATGCGGTTGCGGAACTCGTGCGCATCGATGATGCCGGTGAGGCGCATGTCGTGGGCCTGGCCCTGGCTGTGGCCGGCGGTTTCGAACTTGAGGGTCGCGAGATGGAACCTGCGGAGGACCGGCCCCTCGATGAACGTGACATCCTGGATGTTCTCGAGCGGGATCGTCTTTTCGACCTGGAAGAGGATGCCCTTGCGGAAGCGGAGGGTCTTGCCGTCGAGGACGCAGAGGAGGCGATGGAAGTAGTGGCCTGCCCACCACTGGCCGACGCCGCAGAACCAGATGATGGCGAGTGGGAGGCCGATGACGGTGCAGGCGATCATGAGGCCGATGGTGATGACGAGGTAGGGGCGGTAGAGCGGGTTGAACTGGGCGACGATGGGGTTGTCTGCGGGGGGCATCAAGGCAGATGGTACCGGGCGGGCTGGATCAGGGGGCATGGCACAGCGGTCACGTCGGGCGCGGCCGGGCGCTGAACTGCCCGGTGGCGGCACGAGGTGAGGCGGGGTGCGGATTTTTTGCGGAGGCCTGGAACGTCAGTCGGGGCGTGGACGACGGCGCCTGCCGAGAAGCGCGGCGAGGACGAGAGCGGTGTGGGGCGCGGGGGTGACGACGACGTTGTCGACGAGGCCGATGAAGATGCCGCGGTCGCTGCTGCCGGACCCGATGACGCGGAGGGTATCGAAGGGGGTTCCGGAGACGCTGAGCGTCCAGTGGTTGAGCTGGAAGTTGCCCGGGATGACGGCGCTGTCGCTGGCGACAAGGACGCCGTTGCGGAAGGCCTCGAGGGAGATGATGTTTCCGGCGGGGCTGAGCCACTCGAAGACGTCGATGGAGGCGTGCGTCTGGACGGAGCCGGTGGTGAACATGAAGGAGCCGCACTGGGAGAAGGCGGCGCCGGGGCCGGGGACCCAGCTCCCGAAGCCGAGGGCGTTTGGAGGTGAGAATCCGGGCCCGGAGAGCGTGGGGGCTGCGGCCTCGATGGTGAAAGTCCGGAAGCCGGGCGTGGCACGGTCGTCGAGGTTGAAGAAGGTGATGCCGGCGTCGGTGAAGGACAGGCCGATGTCACCTTCGGCGAACGAGTCGAAGTTTGCGATGGAGGCGGATGCGACGCTCGCACCAGCGAGGGGCATGGCCAGGCACAAGAGCGTGACACGTTTCATGAGACCTCTCCTGCCGCGGTCGGGCCTCTCGGGCTTCCGGCGGGCGCCGGATTCGGGCGTGCGATGGTGGGCGCGGTCCGTGTGAAACCCGTGGGAACCGTCCTCCGACGGCATTAAAGGATATGCCGCTCTCTTATTGATTGCAAGCCGGGGAAAGTTGGGTTTTTGCCAAAATGACGCGTGCGGGGGCCGACGGCGGAGTGGGGTGCGCCGGGGGTGCTGGGGGAGGGGTGCGCTTGGGTTGAGAGGACGGCCGCGGGCAAGAGCCTTGGGGGGCGAAGCGCGCGGTGGCGCCGGCGGCGGGAGTCCGCCGGGTGTTCGTGCGCGAGCGAGGTGGGAGATGCGGCGCGGGGATCAGGGCCTGCGGCGGCCGGTAGCGACGCGCTTGGTCTTGGGGAGATCGAACTTGCGGTTCTGGAGCATGCCGCTCTTGAGAGGCGGCTTGACGGGAGGAACCCAGGTTGCGTTCGGATACTTGCGGTCGCCGCTGGTGTTTGCGGATGGGCGGGACGCGTCTTTGGGGTTGGGCATTGAGTTCCGTGGTAAGAGAAAGGGACGAGGGAGCATAGGGGGACGGGCGTGGGCGAAAGGCCCCGGGGGGGCGATTTGTGGAGGAGTTGAGCGGAGAGGCAGGGGGCGGGGCCGCCCCCTTGGCTGAACCCCCTGCACAGAGATTTCGAGTGCGGTGGTGCGCGGACGGGAGTGCGCGGGCGGCGACGTCATAGAGCGAGGCTCGGCGAAGGTGCCGAGCGACGGCAGGGGGAAAGGAATCAGGGCAGTGAGGCGCGCGGAAGGAAGCCGGGCGAGCCTCGCTTGCACACGCGCAGGCCACCGCAGGCGGTGGAGCGCAGGGGTCGAGGGACGTGTTTCCCCTGTGCCTGCTCCCGGGATTCTCTCAGCCTCCAGCGCTCCCCTCACCTCCGGGTAGCGTCATGGACCACGGGTTGAGGTAGGCGTCGATGTCGGCTTTGGTGATCTTCTTGCCGTTGACGTCCTTCTGCCCCACCACAGTTTCGTAGGCGAGTTGGCGGACGGTTTTGCCTTGCTTGAAGGCGTCTTTGGCGAGGGCGGCGGAGGCGTCGTAGCCGATGACGGGGACGAGGGAGGTGCACATGGCGAGGGAGCCCTCGATGAGGCTCTGGCAGCGTGCCTGGTCAGGGGCGAGGCCCTTGAGGAGGTTGTCGTTGAACATGTGGAGGGCGCGTGCGAGGAGGTGGGCGGAGTCGAGGAGGTTGGCGGCCATCATGGGCATGGCGACGTTGAGGTCGAGGAGCGAGCCGACGCCGCCGAAGGCGCCGTAGGTGACTGCGGCGTCGTTGCCGATGACCTGGCAGGCGACCATGATGGCGGACTCGCAGATGACGGGGTTGACCTTACCGGGCATGATGGAGGAGCCGGGCTGGACTGCTGGGAGGACGAGCTCACCGATGCCGCAGCGTGGTCCGGAGCCCATCCAGCGGATGTCGTTGGCGATCTTGGAGAGGGAGACGGCGATGGTCTTGAGGATTCCGGAGGTTTCGACGTAGGCGTCCTTGGCGTGCTGTGCCTCGAAGTGGTTGACGGCTTCGCGGAAGTGGACGCCCGTGGTGCGGGTGAGGTCGGCGGCGACGAGGCGGCCGAAGTCTTCGTGGCAGTTGATGCCGGTGCCGACGGCGGTGCCGCCGATGGCGAGTTCGGAGAGGGTGTGGAGGGCGCGGTGGAGGCGTTCTTCGGCGTGGTGGAGCTGGGAGGCGTAGCCGGAGAACTCCTGGCCGAGGCGGATGGGCGTGGCGTCCTGGAGGTGGGTGCGGCCGATCTTGACGATGGTGTCCCAGGCCTTGGCGTGGGCATCGAGTTGGGCGGCGACGGCCTGGACGGCGGGGAGAAGGGAGGACTGGATGAGGGTGGCGGCGGCGATGTGCATCGCGGTGGGGAAGGTGTCGTTGGAGGACTGGCCCATGTTGACGTGGTCGTTGGGGTGGACGCCTCCGGCGGCGATGTAGGCCTTGTCCTTGGAGGAGCCGATGGGGTGGTGTCTGCGGAGGCAGACGATGTTGGCGACGACCTCGTTGACGTTCATGTTGGTGGAGGTGCCGGAGCCGGTCTGGAAGATGTCGATGGGGAAGTGCTGGGCGAGGCCGCCGAAGGAGGGGAGGCCGTCTTCGATTTCTCTGCAGGCCTCGATGATGGCGGAGGCGCGGTCGTCGGAGAGGCGGTTGAGGCGGAGGTTGACGCGAGCGCAGGCGGCCTTGAGGACGGCGTAGGCGCGGATGATGGCGTCGGGGACGGCGCGGCCTGAGACTGGGAAGTTGAGGACGGCGCGTTGGGTGGAGGCGCCGTAGAGGACGTGGGCGGGGACGGACATTTCGCCCATGGTGTCCTTTTCGATGCGGGAGGCGTGCGCTGGGGCGTCGGCGGGAGCGAGCCGCGGCGTTCTGGCACCGGAGGCGGGCTTGGCGGCGGGCTTGGAGGGAGACTTGGCGGTTGGCTTGGCGGCGGGTTTCGTCTTGGGCATGAGGGAGTGTAGAGTCGGCCCGCGATGGGTAACGAGGCGGAGATGTCGGCGCTGTGGGAGCGGGCGCGGTGCGTGGACGTACCGGGGATCGCGGGGCTGATGCTGCGCGGGGACGCGGAGGGGGCGCGGCGAGGTCTGGCGGAGAGCGAGCGGCGGGTGAGGGAGCGGAGGGCGGGGCTGCCGCGGCCCGGGTTGGGTGCGGACCTTCCGATCTGCGGGCGTTGGGAGGAGATTGCGGGGGCGGTGGCGTCGCACCCTGTGGTGGTGGTGTGCGGGGAGACGGGGAGCGGGAAGACGACGCAACTGCCGCAGATTTGTCTGAGGGCGGGGCGGGGTGCGCGCGGGATGATCGGGCACACGCAGCCACGGAGGATCGCGGCGCGGAGCGTGGCGGCGCGGATCGGGGAGGAGTTGGGTGTGGGGCTGGGCGGGGTGGTGGGCGTGAAGGTGAGGTTCGGGGACCAGACGAGCGAGAAGACGGCGGTCAAGCTGATGACGGACGGGATGCTGCTGGCGGAGACGGCGGGGGACCGCGAGCTGCTGGCGTATGACACGATCATCATCGATGAGGCGCACGAGCGGAGCCTGAATGTTGATTTTCTGCTTGGGTATCTGAGGCGGCTGGTGGGAAGGAGGCCGGACCTGCGGGTGATCGTGACGAGCGCGACGATCGATCCCGGGCGGTTCGCGGCGTTCTTCGAGGAGGGGTTGAGAGAGGCGGGGGCGGCGGGGGCACGTGTGCCGGTGGTGAACGTGTCGGGGCGGACGTACCCGGTGCGGGTGCGGCATTGGGAGAAGAAGGGCGCGGCGCCGGAGGACGTGGAGCCGGGCGTGGTGGCGGACGCGGTGGAGGATGTGATCGGCGGGGGCGACGTGCTGGTCTTTTTGCCGGGGGAGAAGGAGATCCGGCGGTGCGAGGCGGAGGTGAGGCGGCGCGTGGCGGGTGCGGAGGTGCTGCCGCTGTATGCGAGGCTGACGAACGAGGAGCAGGACCGGGTGTTCCGGTGGAAGCCGGGGGGCCCGAGGCGGGTGGTGCTGGCGACGAACGTGGCGGAGACGTCGCTGACGGTCCCGGGGATTCGGGCGGTGGTGGACACGGGCCTGGCGCGGATCAGCCGGTATGACCCTGTGGCGAAGGTGCAGCGGCTGCCGGTGGAGCTGGTGTCGAGGGCGAGCGCGGACCAGCGTGCGGGCCGGTGCGGGCGGCTGGGGCCGGGCGAGTGCGTGAGGCTGTGGAGCGAGGAGGCGGCGGCGGGGCAGGGGGAGTTCACAGAGCCGGAGATCAGGAGGTCGAACCTCGCGAGCGTGATCCTGCAGATGCACGCGCTGGAACTTGGCGAGGTGGAGCGGTTTCCGTTTCTGGACCCGCCGGAAGCGCGGGCCGTGGCGGATGGATTGTCGACGCTGTTCGAGCTGGGCGCGATCGATCGGCCCGGCGGGGAGGGGCGTATCACGGAGCTCGGGAGGAGGCTGGCGCGGCTGCCCCTGGAGCCTCGGGTGGGGCGGATGCTGCTGGCGGCGGAGGACGAGGGGTGCGTGGACGAGGTGCTGGTGCTGGCGGCGGGGCTGTCTGTGCAGGACCCGCGGGAGCGGCCCGGGGCGCGGGCGGAGGCGGCGGACGCGGCGCACCGGGTGTTCGAGCACCCCACGTCGGATTTTCTGACGCTGCTGAACCTGTGGGAGCAGTATCGGCACGAGGAGGAGCGGCTGGGGGAGGGGGCGCTGCGGGGCTGGTGCCGGGACCACTTTGTGTCGGCGGTGCGGATGCGGGAGTGGTCGCAGACGTGGTGGCAGTTGCGTGAGGTGGCGGAGGAGCTGGAGCTGAGGGGGCTGGGGGGTGGTGCGCCGGGCGCGGTGAGCGAGGATCACGTGCACCGGGCGCTGCTGACGGGCCTGATCGCGAACGTGTGCTGCAAGGACGAGGCGCTGGGCGCGCACGAGTATCGGGGGTTCAAGGGGAACGTGGTGTCGCTGTTCCCCGGGTCGGTGCTGTTCAGGAAGAACCCGCGGTGGGTGATGGCGGCGGAGGTGGTGGAGACGACGAAGCTGTACGCGCGGACGCTGGCGCGGATCGATCCGGCGTGGGTGGAGGAACTGGCCGGGCACGTGATGCAGCGGCAACTCAGCGACAAGCACTACGACGCGGACCGCGGCGAGGCGTGCGTGTGGGAACGGGTGACCATGAGCGGGGTGGTGGTGGTGCCTCGGCGGAAGACCGGGCTGGCGGGGCTGGACTCGAAGGGCGCGCGGGGGCTGTTCCTGCGGGAGGGGTTGGCGGAGGGGCGGTACGAGGGCGTTGGGGAGTTTTCGGCGAAGATGCGCGGGGTGCTGGAGCGGGCGTCGGGCGCGGAGGCACGGCTTCGGAAGCGCGGGCTGGCGAAGCACGCGGGTGAGATTGCGGCGTGGCTCGAGTCGCGGGTGCCGGAGAAGGTGGTGGACGGCGCGACGTTCGTGGAGTGGTGGAAGGGGGCGACAGAGGCCGAGCGTGCGCGGGTGATGCCCGGCGACGCGGAGGTGCTGAAGCCCGGCGTGGCGTGGGACGCTGGGGCGTATCCGGAGGTCGTGACGATCGCGGGGGCCGAGGCGCGCGTGACGTATCGCTTCGAGCCCGGGCGGGAAGAAGATGGGGTGACGTTCCGCGTGGCGCTGGAGGACGCGGCGCCCGCTGCGGCGGAGCGCGCTGAGTGGCTCGTGCCCGGGATGCTGGAGGAGAAGGTTGCGGCGCTGGTCAAGGGGCTCTCGAAGCAGCACCGGTCGCGTCTGACGGGCACGGACGGGGAACTGGCGGCGGAGCTGGCCGGCGTGATGACGTTCGGCGAGGGGTCACTCCCCCACTGCCTCTCGGAGGCGGTGGAGGTGCTGCGCGGTGTGAAGGTGCCGAGCGAAGCGTGGCCCCTGAAGGGGCTGGCGGCGCACCTGCGGGCGCGGGTGGAGGTAGTGGACCGGGGTGGGCGTGTGGTGGCGGAGGGACGGGACGCGTGGGAGGTGATGAGCCGCGTGGGGCCAAGGGCGGCGAAGGCGCGTGCGGCGCGTGAGCGGGAGCGGTTCGAGCGGTCGGGGGTGCGTGAATGGGACTTCGGGACGCTGCCTGAGCGGGTGGAAACCGAGGAGGGCGTGGCGTTTCCGGCGCTGGTGGACCTGGGCGATCACGCGGGGCTGACGCTGGTGAGCGACGAGCGCGTCGCGGCGGCGCTGACGCTGCAGGGCGCGAGGAGGCTGCTGGCGCTGGCGTGCGGTGAGGAGGTGCGGCACAGGCTGACGGCGATGGGTGGATGGGAGGAGATGGTGAGGTGGCACGGGGGGCTGGGTGACGCGGGGAAGCTCGCGGACGACCTGACGCTGGTGGTGTGCGATCGGTGCTTCCTGACGGG
>QWIH01000023.1 GCA_021405315.1 Leptolyngbya sp. PLA1 | reverse complement strand
GGTGTCCAGCCCGGCGCCCACGAGCGCCGCGGTCCACGTGCGGGCCGGCGGCAGCACGAACCTCGGCTGCAGCGGCGCGTGCACGCCCCATCGGCAGCAGCGGATCCGCACGTCCGACCCGACGTGCGCCACCAGCAGCCGCTCGATGGACGTGTCCGGCGTCAGAAGCAGCGAGCCCAGCCCGGCGGCGCCGAGCTTGGACGGCACGTTCGGCACCAGCCCGGACCTCCAGACTTCCAGTGCCAGCCCCGCCCGGAGTTGCTCCGCTACGCCACGAGCGAGCTTCCAGACCGACCCGCCGAAGGCGTGGACGAGATTGATCCCAGTCCCCCCCTCGGCTTCATCGATGGCGTTGATCGCGCCGGCAAGCCGCAGGGCCTGCAATGGCCGAGTGAGGGCCAGCGACCGGCCCGTGTAGCGGAGGGCGCGGCTGTAGAGCCCCTCCGCGCCCGTCCCGCGGGCCTCTTCCGGCACTGCGTGGATGACGCGCACGCCCTCGTCCGCCAGCCCAACCTCGAGGCGCTCGAGCAGCGGGCGCTCGCGGCTGGCGAACAAGGCGTCGGCGATGATGACCACCCGCATGGGACATCCTTGGCCAGCTTCTGGCCCGAGGGCACCCGGCCCCTAATATCAGCCTCCAAGGAAGGAGCCGGCGCGAGGTGGATAGCGGGGGAGCACAGTCACACGGGGCGGGCGACTCCTCTCGGTGGGGCGTGCTTCGGCACAAGCACTTTCGGACCATCTGGCTCGCGGCGTTCGGGTCCTATGTCGGGACGTGGTTTGAGTTTGTCGCACTGCGGTGGATCATCTCGCAGGAAACCAAGTCCGAGGCCTGGCTGGGGTACCTTGCCGCGGCGCAGCTCTGTCCCATGTTGGCGCTCGGGATGCTCGGAGGCGTGATCGCGGACAGCGTGAATCGCCGCTCGCTGCTCATCTGGACCCAGGCCGCGATGATGGTGATCGCGCTTGCGATGGCCGGTGTCGTCGCGGCGGGCGCCGCCACGCCCGTCGTCTTCCTGGTGCTGGCGCTGCTGCAGGGCGTCGTGGTGGCATTCAACGTTCCGGCGTGGCAGGTTCTGACGCCGCGGCTTGTGCCGAAGTCCGATCTGACCCGAGCCATTACCCTCAACGGCATCTCGTTCAACATGGCACGCGTGGTCGGGCCGGCGATCGGTGGCGTCATCATGAGGGCCTTCCGCAGCCCCGTCACCCACAGCGTGGGAGTGGCCTCCGCGACCGTCGCGGCCTCGGAGTTCGAGGGCACCTCGCGAGGGGCAGCGGCCCTGCTCTTCTTCAACGCGGCTACGTTCGTGGTCGTGATGCTCGCGGTGCTCACCACCCCGGATGCCCCCGCGCCGCCGGAGATGCGGGGCATGTGGAGGAGGCCCCGCGAGGTCCTGACACACGCGAAGAACGCGGTGAGGTGGGTCTGGAACAACCGCGGAGCCCGGGCGCTGCTGCTCGCGACCGTGCTGTTTGCTGTCTTTGCGACGCCCATCATGCAGGTCATGCCGCTCATCGTCTCCGAGGTCTACCACCGCAAGGAGGACTCCTACGGGGTTCTCCTGGCGATCATGGGGTTCGGCGCGGTCACGGGCGGGCTCGCCATGAAGCACCTGCCCAAGTGGTACCCCATGCACCACTTCATCCCGCTCTGCGTCGGGGTGAGCGGGGTGCTGCTCTTCGCCTTTGCGCTCGTGAGCGATCCGGTCTGGGGCATGCTGCTGATGTTCGGGGTGGGCGCGCTCTGGATGTGGACCTGGAACTCCATGGCGGCCGCGATGCAGCACCTCGTTCCCGACGCCATGCGTGGACGAGTCTCGTCGGTCATGTCAACGATCGCGATGGGCCTCATGCCCGCGGGGACGTTCATCGCCGGGTTCATCGGGCACGCCGGGGAGCGGCTGCTGGTCGCCTCGGGGCGTGAGTCGCTCCAGAGCGGGACGAGCACGCAACTCGGCCTTGCCGGAGTCTCCCTCCCCCTGGTCGTCGCCGGCATCATCATGCTGACCTGGCGCACGCCGGAGGTTGACGGCATGCAGCCCGGCGACCCCGGGTACGACCGAGTGCCGGGCCTGCTGCGGGGCCTCACGGCGCGATCGCACCGCCCGCCCCGCGCGTAGGGCCCGCGGGCCCGCCTCGCTACAGTTGGAGCGATGAACCCGAGGCGTCAGACCAGACAGATCAGCGTCGGCGACGAACGTGTTGGCGTGGTCCGCATCGGGGGCGGGCTGCCCGACCGCCTCGGCAATCCGACGACGCCGGCGCCCGTATCCGTCCAGACCATGACCGCCGGGTACACGCACGACATCGACAAGTGCGTCGCGGAGATCCACAAGCTCGCGGCGGCGGGGGCGGACATCGTCCGAGTCGCCGTGCCCGAGAAGAAGGACACTCAGGCCCTCCGGGAGATCCTGCCACAGGTTCGGGTGCCCATCGTCGCCGATGTGCACTTCCACTTCGAGAGGGCGCTGGAGGCGATCGAGGCCGGCGTCCACAAGATCCGCCTGAACCCCGGCAACATCAGCGACCGCGCGCAGGTCGTGGAGGTCATCCGCGCCTGCAAGGCCAGGGGCATCCCCATCCGCGTTGGCGTGAACGAAGGTTCCATCATCGAGCGCAAGGACAAGCAGAAGCGTCAGAAGGAACTTGGTGCCGTCTTCTCTGATCGCGCGCACGGCTACCTCCTCGCCATCATGATCGCCAAGCTCGAGGAGTATCTGGATGTCTTCTACGAGCAGGATTTCTACGACATCGCGATTTCCGCGAAGTCAATGGATGCCGCCATCACGATCGACGCCTACACCGAAATCTCGCGGCGTTTCGACCATCCGCTGCACCTGGGAGTGACGCACGCGGGCCCCAAGGAAACCGGGTGCATCCGCTCGGTTGCGGCCCTCTCGGCGCTGCTCTGCCAGGGCGTCGGCGACACCATCCGGATCTCCTACGCGAACGACCCGATCTTCGAGGTACAGGACGGGCTTGAACTGCTCTGGTCCCTGGGTCTCCGAGAGCGACGGGGTGTGGACCTGATCGCATGCCCGACCTGTGGTCGGATCCAGGTTGACCTCTTCACGCTCGTGCAGGACGTGCGAAGGGAGCTTGCCGACAAGGTCACCGTGCCCATGAAGGTCGCCGTCATGGGCTGCATCGTGAACGGCCCGGGCGAGGCAGAGGGAGCCGACGTCGCGGTCTTCGCGGGCGACCGCCGCGGCATCATCTATGTCCAGGGCGAGCGAGTGGCGAACGTGCCCGAGAGCGAGATCCTCGGGCGGCTTCTTGCCGAGTGCCTGGCCTTTCAGGAGCGCGTGCGTACGGGGCAGGCAAAGCTGGGCGAGAAGAAGGTGGCCATTGTGCCGCCGGACCCGGTCGGCGAGATTGGCAGCGGGTGGGAGAAAGTCGCGGCGGAGCTGCGACGCGAGAAGCCGGCTTCTCTCACCATCGGCAAGTCCTGACGACGGGTCTCAGTTCATGGGCGGGGGAGAGGGAACCGCCAGGGGCGCATCCCCCCGCAGCGCGCGGGCAATCTCGACCAGCAGGCGAGGGTCGTACGGCCCCGCGAAGTGCGAGATCGCGCGTTGCCACCCGGGGAGATCAACCCAGGCCGGGAGCATCCCCTCCGGCGCCGTGCGGGTCGCACCCACCAGCCAGTCCCGCAGCACCGCATAGCAGCGAAGCTCGTAGGTTCTCTCCGCGAGTGCCGCATCGAGGGATCGGAGAAGCGCCGAACCGGCCCTCATCTGCCCCGAGGCCGGGTCGATGGTCGCTCGATCCGCGAAGATCGCGCCGCGGTGGGGTGAGGCGACGGTGAAGACCCGGACGGCCCGGACGCGGCCCCCGCCGCAGACGTGGGGGAGTCCGCCCGCGATGGCCCTCGCGACGAGCCCGCCCATGGAGAGACCGACGATGTCGAGGTCGCGATCCAGCCAGCCCCGGGCCCGCACGCGGCGCATCGCATGCCGGGCCGCGGCGTCGACGCTGAGCGCCCAGGGGTATCCGACGGCGAGGAAGTCACCGGGCGCTCCGCTCGTCGCCTTGGCAAGCCGACGAGCCAGTCGCTGCGAGAGCAGCCACGGGCCGTGCCAGCCGTCGAGCACGAGCACGGGCCTGGCGAGGCGTGCGGGCGCCGCGGAGAGTCCTCGCAGCATGGCCCGGGCGTCGGGGAGGGTCACCGGGAAGTTCTGGTTGAAGTGCATGCGCACACGGAGGTATTGGGAAGCAGAGGCGGGCCGTTGTGCCGCTCAAGTCCGCGTTGGGGTGAGGCTGGGCATGCTGGCGACCGTCATGGGGCCGAGCAGCGCCCGCTCGAGCTGCCCCTGGTCCTTTCGTGCGGTGATCGGGCCCTCGGCGTCTCCCCTGAGGAACTGGCGGATCAGCCGCTCCGCCTCCGAGAGGCCCGCGACCTCGGCCTCGGGCACCTTGCGGAGGCGGTCGTACCACTCCCGCGTTTCAACCATGATCATCCTGCCGCGGTCGAGCATCGCCATCCGGTCGGCGATGGTAAACGCGCTGTCCATCTCGTGGGTGACGACGACGCTGGTGACGCCGAGCTTTCGCGAGAGGTCGACGATGAGCTGATCGATCTGCGCACTCGTGACCGGATCCAGCCCGGCGGACGGCTCGTCATAGAAGAGGATCTCGGGGTCGAGGGCCAGGGCCCTGGCCAGCCCGGCGCGCTTCTTCATGCCGCCGGAAATCTGCGACGGGAACTTGTCCGCATGCTCCAGGAGCCCGACGAGTTCCAGCTTGATCTTCACCTGGATGTCGATGATCGCGGCGTCCAGATCCGTGTGCTCGCGGATGGGCAGGGCCACGTTCTCGTACAAGGACATCGAGTTGAACAGGGCGCCGGACTGAAAGAGGATCCCGAACCGCTTGCGGAGTTCGTCCCTGTCCTCAGGCTTCAGCCCGAGGATGGACCTTCCGAACATGAGGATGTCACCTTCGTCCGGGGCGAACGACCCGATCATCAGCCGAAGGATCGTGCTCTTCCCGCTGCCCGAGCCGCCCATGATCACCATGGTTTCGCCGCGGCGAACGTCGAGGTTGATGCCGCTCAGCACCGCGCGGCCGTCGAAGCGCTTGACGACGTTGGTGCACGAGATGACAACTTCGGCGCGCGGCTCGCTGGACGTCATGCCGCCATCGTAGTGAGCGGGACTACGGCGCGCCCGGCGGCTTGGTGCCCGTGGCGGGTGTCGGAACCGGCGGGGCCGGGGGCGGCGCGGCCGGGCCGGACTCCGCGGCGTGCTTGGAGAGCAGCGAGAGTCCGGACTTCGCCAGCGCACCGAGTCGCTCCTCATCCACGGGTTGTGACGGGTTGTTCCAGGCAAGGGTCATCACATACCAGCGGCCCACCGAGTGCTCGAGCAGCCAGGCCTGGCTGAGCACGCCCGGCTCATTCCCGCCCTTGTACGCGACCGACTTCCATTCTGTCTCGTCCAGGCTCAGAGGGCCACCGTCCTCTCGGAGCGCCCGGGCCAGTGGCTGCATGCCATCAACCTGCTCGAGCCTTCGCAGGTCGGCCATGGTTTTCGCCAGGTCTTCCACGTTCGCAAAGTGCCCGATGCGGTCCGGCCACCGCGGCTCCGTCCACGAGCCCAGCGACGACCACCGCGGCGAGCCGGCACCGATCTCCCCGCCCTCTGCGAGCATCCGCTCCCGAGCCTCGCGCCCGGCGCTCGACCAGGCCTCTCGCGTCGCTTCCTCCGGGGCCAGTTTCAGATGAAAATACTGCCTCATCGTGAGCAGGGGCAGGTTGCGCCTCGCGTCTCGCATTCGTGCGGCCATGTAGGCCTCCACGCGGGCCTTGCCGACCCAGCCCACCAGATGGTCCGTTGCAGTCGTATCGCTGTACGACAGCGCACGCTCCACCAGAGTCGCGAGGGGGACCTTCGTGCCGGCGGGCTTGGAGGAGAGAAAGCCCCCCGGGAGGCACTTCATCTCGTCCCGCAGTTCCACCTCGTCCGTCCACGAGCCTTCGCCGGATCTCACCCGTTCCGCGGCGGCGCCGACGGCCCACAGCGTCCACACCCCGCCGATGTTCAGCATCCGCCGCTCGTCGATCTCGTGCACCGCCTTCAGCGTCACGGCATCGCCGGAGGGGTCCTGCACCAGTTCATAGCACCCGAAGCTGATCTCGCCGCCCAGCGAGCCGGCGTCACCCTCGAAGGAGTTCCAGTCCCCGGGCTGGCTGCCAAACCCGGTGGCGTTGTAGTTCAGGCCCGCGATGAGCCCGGACTTCGCATCCAGGACCAGCAGCACGCTCAGGTACGCACGCACGTTGTCTCCCGTCAGCACCGCGTCCAGCGAGTCCGGGTTTTCTTCCGACTCGTAGCACGCCACCGGATACACACGCTGCTTCTTGAAGTGCTTCGCCCGCAGCGTTGTCGTCGCGTCGATCGCCTCCTTCGCGGCGCCGATCTCGATGCATCGTGGCGAGAAGTGCTCCTTGAGTTCGCCGGGCGACTCGCCGTTGATCACGCGCAGCACCCAACGCAGCGCGTCCCCCGCGCGGCTGTCCGGCGGGTCAACAGGCGTCCGCCGCTCATCCGGATCGTCTTCCGGTTGCCCCCACGCCGGAACCGGCGCCACCCACGCCCATGCCGCCACGCACACGAACGCCAGCAGGTACTTGTACATCCGGCCCTCCACGCCAGGTCGACCTCGGCCCAGAGCCCAACGCCGCCACACTTCTCCTACCGCATCCTTCGCACCCCGGCTGCATCGGACCTCCCGCCAGACAACCCCCCGGCACCCTCGCGAAAGCGGTCCGGCAGGAGCTCGGCACGTGGGCAGCGGGGGAGGGACCAGGGTTGCCGCTCGACCCCTCCGCCCTCGCTCCACCCGGACCAAGCCGCCCCCAGCCCCACTGAGGTCCCGGGCCAACTGACGGATGGGGGTCGCCGCGAGTGGACAAACGCGTTGTCGCCCCTAAACTTCCTGTGCGGTGCCGGAGGGCTCCGCGACGCCTCCCTAGCTCAGTTGGTAGAGCAGCTGACTCTTAATCAGCGGGTCGAAGGTTCGAGTCCTTCGGGGGGCACTTGAAAGAAAAGCCTTGCCGACACGGTACTTGCGGCGAGTCGGTGAACCCGGCTCGCCGCGTGTGTTTTTGAGGCGGGGCTACCTCTGGGCTACCGCGATCGTGGAACGGGCCGGGGACGGGACGGTTCCCCGCGAAATCGAGTACCCTTCGTCAGAGTCAGGGAGGACGCCCGATGCTCGCACTCGGCAAGCCGAAACGGTCGGAACTCGGATGGTTGGATGACCTCGGGCTTGCGGGCGTGAAGCCCTTCTACCACACGAAACGCGGGGCCGCGTTCCTCGGCGACTCGCTCGCGGGGATGAAGCGGATTCCGGCGGAGTCGGTGGACCTTGTTTTCACGTCGCCCCCGTTCGCTCTGACCCGGAAGAAAGAGTACGGGAACGAGCCCATCGAGCGGTATCTCGCGTGGTTCATCCCGTTCTGTGAAGAGATCAAGCGAATCCTGAAGCCCGACGGTTCCTTCGTTCTCGACATCGGCGGGGCGTGGATTCCCGGTGCCCCGGTGCGATCCGTCTACCACTTTGAAGTGGCGGTGCAGCTCTCGCGGATGTTCCATCTTGCTCAGGACTTCTACTGGTACAACCCGTCGCGGCTCCCGACGCCCGCCGAGTGGGTGACGGTCCGCCGCGTCCGCGTGAAAGACGCGGTGAACACCGTTTGGTGGTTCTCGAAGTCGGAGAATCCGTCGGCGGACAATCGGCGAGTCCTTCAACCCTACTCCGAGTCGATGAAGGCTCTCATCAAGAATGGGTACAAGGCGAAGATGCGTCCGAGCGGGCACGATATCTCGGACAAGTTCGGGCGGGACAACGGCGGAGCGATCCCGCCGAACCTTCTCACGATCGCGAACACCGAATCGAACTCGGCATATCTGCGGCTCTGCCGAGAGTTCGGGATCAAGCCCCACCCGGCCCGCTTCCCCGCGAAGTTGGTGGAGTTCTTCGTTGACTTCCTGCTCGAAGACAAGCCCCGATTGATCCTTGATCCGTTCGGCGGCTCGAACGTCACCGGCTCCGTTGCGGAACAGCGTGGGCATCGGTGGGTGTCCTTCGAGATGAAGGACGAGTACATCCGGGGCTCCATGCTCCGCTTCCTCGAAGGACCGCTCTTCGCCGATCCGAAACTTCGTTCCATCGTCACCGGAGCAACGAATCCGACGGAGTGAGAATGCCGGGAATCCGCTTCGACAAACTCGCGGAGAAGTTCACGGACGCTCTGGAACTTGCCGGAGCGACGGTGCTTCTCGCGGGGATGCCGGACACGCGGCCCCTCACGCTCGGCGTCGTGTCGGAAGGCGAGACGTTT
Source organism: Leptolyngbya sp. PLA1 (assembly GCA_021405315.1). GTDB lineage: Bacteria > Planctomycetota > Phycisphaerae > Phycisphaerales > UBA1924 > RI-211. The sequence goes on along the minus strand of QWIH01000023.1, from coordinate 44,905 downwards.
CGGCTCGAAGTGTTCCTCTGGGCCGTCACCTTCGGCGGGCGGAAAAGCCTTCCCGACGAACGGCGAATCCAACTCACGAACGTTGATCGCTTCACGCTCAAAGCCGGAGTGAAAACGATTCTCGGCGGGTGGAGCGATGAAGAGGGCGTGTTCGCTTTCTGGGACGTGCGGCGACACCTTCAGTTTTCGGCGGGCTCCCCGAGTCTTCAGATATCGGTGAACACGCTTCGGCGTGCGGCGGCGGTGGGCTTCGCCCCGGAACTTCGCGACGTTCGCGAAGGGAAGGAAACGGCGATCGCGGTTCACCCGGACTACCTGCTCTGGTATCTCCGCGAGTACGAACGTCTGTACGACTGCGGTCCGGAAGCGAGCGAAGCGACGGGGCTTGTCGATGCCGAGCCCGAAGCGGAGCGGGAGTTCATCGACTCGGGCCGCTCCGACGTGGAGCAATCGCGGCGGCATCAAGTGGTGTCCGTCGTCCGGCACTTCCGAGAGGCGAGATTCCGTCCGATGGTGCTTCGAGCCTACGGGTTCCGGTGTGCGTTGACGGACGTTGCTCTCCGACTGGTGGACGCGGCCCACGTCGTCCCGGTGTCGGAGCCGACAAGCACGGATGAACCGAGAAACGGTGTAGCACTCAACCCGCTTCTCCACCGAGCCTATGACGCGGGCTTGCTGGGGCTCCTGCCCGGCGGACGAACCGCGATCAATGAACGTCTTCTCTCCGGCTTGAAGCGGCACAAACTGGACGCGGGGCTCGGAGTGTTTCGCGGCATGGTGCCCCGCACGATGCGGATGCCCACGTCCCCCGAGTTCGTTCCGCCCGATGACTACTTGCTCCGGGGCTTGCGGGCGAGAGGATGGACGGACGAAGACCTTCGCTTGGCGTCGGCATGATTGACGCCCGAGCCCGCGAGTCTCTTCGAGTGTGAGCCAGTGTGTTCGAGTGTGAGCGGAGTTGCTCCGCCGACGTGGACGATTCGCCCGTGAGCGTCGATGCTCTCGGGCATGACCCGCACACGGACCCGATCGACGCCCCCGACGAACTCGCCCGATGAACTCCGGCTCTTGCACGAAGCCGAAGTCGCGGAACTCTTGGGCGTGAGTCGGCAAACGCTCGCGAACTGGCGGTCGATGCGTCGGGGCGTCCCGTTCGTTCGGATCGGTGGTCGGAGCGGCGGGCGGATTCGATACAAGGCAAGCGACGTGCGGGCGTTTATCGCGGCCCGGACCGTGAGCGTCTCCGGCGGGGAGGGCGTGTGATGCCCGAGCCCGTCGCCCCATCATCCACGGTGCCGGAGTTGCTCCGCGAGATTCGGGAGCGAGCCCTCGCGGGTTCCGTCCCGTGGTCCGCGTTGCTGGACGCTTCGCGGGAAACGGCGGCGATCATCGCGGCGGGCCAAGTCTCCACGGGGGCGGCGGAAATGTTCCTTCTCGACACGGCGGCGGCGATGGGGCTTGATCCAAACTCGCAGCGGGTGCGATGGACGATCGCACGCGGGCTCCGAGTTCGAGCCGGGCTCCCGGTGGTGACGGTGAACGACGGGCGGCATCTTCGAGAGTGGTCGGAAGATGCTCTCGCCGCTGTCCGAGCCGGGAACGCACACAAGCCCCGCGTCTTCACTCGCGGCGGCGAACTGGTCCGCGTGAAGCGAACGGACGAAGGGCGATGGATGGTGGATCGGCCCACCGAGCACGGACTTCGGGGCGAACTGGAACGAGCGGCGGACTTCGTGAATCCGCCGAAGGAAGAGGGGGAGGAACCCTTCCCCGTCGCCCCGCCGATGGACGTGGTTCGCGACGTTCGTAGTCTCCCCGAGTTCCCCGGCATCCCGCCGCTTGACGGCATCGTCACAAGCCCGCGAGTCCGGCCCGACGGGACGATTCTCTCGCGGCCCGGATATGACGCGGGAACTCGGCTGTACCTGGTCCCGGATGCTCCGATGGTGGAAGTGCCCGAGAACCCGAGTCGCGACAATGCTCGCGACGCGGCCCGGTTCATCGCCGAAGAGTTGCTCGGGGACTTCCCCTTCGTGAGTCCGGCGGATCGTGCGAACGCGATCGCGTTCGCGTTGTCGATCGTCGCCCGGCCCGCGATCGCGGGGGCGGTCCCGGTGGCGGTGTTCGATGCACGGAGCGGACAGGGGAGCGGGAAGTCTCTTCTACTTCGCACGCTCTGCTACGTCGCGTGCGGCACGGAGCCCCCGTTGTCCGCGATCCCCGGCGACGAAGCGGAGTGGCGAAAGACGATCACGGCGGCTCTCTTGCGGGGCGGCGAAGTGTTTCCCTTCGACAACGCGACGGAGACGATCGAATCGGGGACGTTCGCGAACGCGATCACGTCGCCCGTGTTTGAGGATCGAATCTTGGGGGCGTCCCGCCGCGTGGAGTTGCCCGTCCGGTGTTGCTGGGCGATCACCGGGAATCGCACGGGCTTCGGCGGCGATATGGCCCGCCGCGTCTACCCGATCGAACTGGACGCGGCGTGCGAGCGGCCCGAAGACCGCGAAGGTTTCCGACACCCGGACTTGATGGAGTGGGTTCGGGCGAACCGGCCCGCGTTGCTCCGTGCGTTGCTCATCATGGCTCGGGCGTGGTGGGCGGCGGGTTGCCCGGCCCCGGCGGTGAAGACGTGGGGATCGTTCGAGAGTTTCGTCCGCGTGGTCGGCGGGATTCTCGAACACGCGGGCGTGCCGGGCTTCCTCGCGAACCGGGCGGAGTTCAGAGACGCGGCGAACGAATCGCGGCATGAGTGGGCGGCGTTCCTCGCGGCCCTGCACAAGTGCTTTCACGAACGCCCCCGGCCCGTGGCGGAGTTCACCACGAAGAGCGTGGTTGAGGAAGTCGGCTTGCTCGGCGAACTCTTCGCCGCTCTCCCCGGCGACCTTCACGATGCGTACGAGCGGCGGCGGGGATTCGCTCAGCGGCTCGGGATCATGCTCGGGAAGGGCGTGGGCCGGATCGTCGGCGGGTACCGGCTGGAAGACGCGGGGCGGGACTCCGACACGAAGGGGCGGAAGTTCCGCGTCGGGCGAGCGGGTCCGGGGGCGGCCCCCGCCGGAGGCGGACTTCCGGGGGCTCCGGGGACTTCCGGGGACTTTTCTAACTCTCCCCATGTGGGACTTTTTTTTCTAAACGGTACGGAGTTGGCAGAGTCCCCGGAAGCCCCCCGATCCCCCGGAAACGAAGCGGAGGCGGAGCGATGATCGACGATCGCGGCGGATTACAGACCGAGCCGGAGAAGTTGCTCGCGTCGGCGGCGTCGGCGATGCGTGCGGACCTTGACGCGGCGGTAGACGCGGCGAAGCGAGCGAAGACGGACGCGGAAGCCGATGCGTTGATGCTCGCGGCTCTCGAAGCCCGGCTCCGCTCGCGGACGGCGGGGCTTGATCGGCAACCGCTCCGGGCTCCGGGCGATCCGCTCCGCTTGCGGCTCCCGCGTCCGCACGCGAACGCGGCTCTTCGGCTGGGCCGGATCGTGAAGAGGGCCGCTCTCGGACTCTTCGGAACTCAACAGCGGGACAAGTAGCACAACGAATCGCGGCCCGCGTGGTCCGCGAGAACTCGGGCGAGCGAACGAAAGGAACGAACGATGACACGGATCAATCCCAATCTCGGCGACAGCGGACTCCCCACGAACCCCGGCCCCAATCCGCCCGGCGGATCGACCGTGCGGGACGCTCGGGATCGCGGGGCCGTCGGCCCCCGGATCGACGCGAGCCGCGTCTCTCAGAGGATCGACGTGATTCTCCGCGTGGGCTTCTCGCATCGTCCCCAGCGGACGGACTACCCCACGGACTCCCCGCTCTCGCGTGCGGTGAAGTTCCACGAAGCGGCTCTCGCGTTGCTCGGCAACTTCGCCCGCGAAGCGGGCCGCGTGGTCGATGACGCGGAACTCTCGCCCATCGGTCGGACGAAGCGGCTCGCGTTCGTCGGCTCCGACTTCCTGAAGCGGCTTGACGACCTCGCGACGAATGAACCGATGCTCCCGACGCTCCGGCGAATGCGGGACAAGTCGGCGGCGGAAGTCCGATCGGCGATCAAGTTCCCGGCGGCGGATGACCTTGGGGGGCTTCTCCGCGAGCGGGAGATTCGCGATCGGTTGTACGCGATGGACTCCGGCCCGCGTCACGAAGCGTTCCGGCGGATCATCGACGCCCGCGATCCGCTCGGGCTCGCGGCGGTGGTGAATGCCCCGGTGTTCGCCCCGCTCTTCCCCGCCCGGATCGTCGAAGAGGGCGTCAAGGAAGTTGCCGAAGCGATCGTCCCCGACGCGGCGAAGACGCGGGCGGAGTCGGAAGAGGCGATCGCGTCCATCGAAGCGGTTCGCGACGACGCCCGAGCGATGATCGCGGAATCCGCCGGGGTGGACGTGCGGCAGCGTGAAGGGCTCTCGGCGGCGGATCGCGGGCGGGAGGCGGTGACGGCATGATTGACAACACAAGCAACGGAACACCGAACGGCGACGCGAAGCCCCAGCGGGACGAACGCGGCTTGTTCCTGCCGGGAAACACCGTGAGCCGGGGACACCCGAGCCCGCACACGAAGAAAATCGCGGGGCTTCGTGCCGAACTCTTCCGAGCGATCGACGCGGAGAAGTGGCGGGAAGTCATTCTCGCGATGCACAAGGAAGCCGTCGGCGTGTGGGACGCGATCGAAGGGAAGTGGGCCGCACGCCCCAACGTGCGGGCGGCGGAGTGGCTCGCGGATCGCTTGATTGGGAAGCCCGTGGAAGCCGGAGCCGAAGACCGCTTGAAGCGGATCGAAGAGGCTCTCGGGCTCTCGAACGAACTCGACCCCGAGTATCTCGCGAGCATCCTCGAATCGGCCCGCCGCGAAGGTGACGACGGCGAGAGCGGGGACAATGCCGGATGATCCAACACCGGGACAACTGGCCGACGGGCTCGAAGTTCGCCGCTCGGCTCGCGTCAGTGGAGCGGTTCATCCTTCGGCAGCAAGTTGCGGCGGCTCGGCTGAACTCCCGGCTTCTCGACTTGCTCGAAGCGTCTATCGGCTTTGACGTGTGGGACGGGACGCTCGCCCCGGACGATGCCGAGAGCCGCTTCCGCCGCGAGTTCGATCGGGCGGCGGAGCGGTGCGGACTCCGGGCCGATCCGTCGATCCCCAAGCGGATCGAACGTCTCCGCGAGCAAGCCCGGCGGACCTTCACCCCGCCGGAGTGAAACGGATTCCTTCCGGGGCGTGGCCCCGAGTGCGGGCGTCCCCGTCGGCAACGGCGGGGGCGTCTTTTCATCGTCCGGTAGCCCCGGAGTAGCCCACAGGCGGCGAGAGCATCGGAAACGCCATGAATCACGGGCTTTTTCGCACGCTCGCCCACTGACAAGGGATCACCGGCCCGGCTTGCGGCGGGCTCGGGCGGCTCGGGCTTCGGCGGCTTTGGGCGACGTGGCGGAGCGTCGCTTCGCGTCGCTCCGGCGTTCAACGAAGCGGGCAGCGATCGCATCGATTCTGTTGATCGCGGCGGCGTTCGCGTCTTCCACTTCCTTCCGATCGAACGTCCACAACTCGGAGCCGAGCCGATCCCACTTCACTTCGTTCCGCTTTCGCATACCGCGAAGGGCGGCTTCGGGGAGCCGGAACAACTCGCGGGCGGCGAATGCAAGCGACACGGGCGGCGTCGGCTCTTCAGGCTTGCGATGCTCCCGCGTCGGCTTCGTCGCTCGCTTCCCGCTCGGCGTGTCGCTCTGGCGGGCTCGGAGCCGCTCCGCGTGGGCGACGTGGGCGGCGACGAACTCGGCGAGCGTCGGGGCGGCTTCCGGGGCTCCGTCCATCCCGCCGGGGACTTCGGACCATGCGGCCCGCACGAACCGGAGAACGCGGAGCGTCGCTTCCGCCGGATCGTCGCCCGCCGCGAGCCGCTCAGCGGTGAAGCGATCAAGCCGAGCGATCCGGGCGAGAGCCCGCCGGGACTCGGCGAGTCGGCGGGCGTGGTACTTGGGCTCCGTCGCCCGCGTTCGATGCTTCGCCCGCAAGTGGGCCGCGAGTGCGGAAGCATCGTCGGACGGGACGCCCGAGCGGGCCGGGGCTCCGTTCATCGCTTCCGGGGCTTCGCGGCGAAGATCATCGGCGACGGCGGAGACGTGCAACTCCAACGCGGAGCGGGGATCGGCCCCGCCGAGTTGAAGACGAAGGGCCGCGTCCAACGCGAACGGCGGAGCGTCGATGCTCGCGAGAGCGTCGGCGACGGGATCGACACGGAGCGGGAGCGTTGCGGGCATCGCGGGGACTCCGATTCAACTGGCGGCGGCGAGTTCCTTCGACTTCGAGCGGCGGGGCTTCGGCTTCGACTTCGCGGCGGGCTTGCTCTCCACGGGCTCCGCGTCGATGACGGCGGCGGGCTCGGCGGCGGCGAGAAGCCGCGAACTTGTCGCGTTCATCGCATCGCGGAGCGAATCGAGTTGAAGCCGCGAGTAGACCTCAGTGGTCGAAATGTTCTTGTGCCCGAGAAGGTTCTTGAGTGTGTAGATCGGAGTCCCGTTCGCAACGCTCCAAGAGCCGAACGTCCGGCGGATATCGTGGATGCGAAGCCCTTCGAGCCCGGCCCGCTTGACGACGGCTCTCCACGGACGCTTTATCTCCGTGAGCGGCCCGCCGCGTCCGGGGAAGACGAACTCGGCGTCGCGATCGGCTTTCCGCCGACGCTCGCGGATGATCGCGAGAGCGGCGTCCGGCAGCGGGACGCGATGCTCTCTCCGTCCCTTGTACCGCTCCGCCGGGATCGTCCAGACACCTTCGGCGAAGTCCACTTCGTCCCATCGCATCCCGAGAACTTCGCCGCGTCTCTGGCCCGTGAGGATCAACAGGAAGAGAGCATCGCGTACGGCTTCGTGCGGCTCGGCTTTGAGCGACGCCATGAACGCCCGGAGTTCATCGGGCGACAGGAAGCGGGAGCGGCTTTGCTCGCGGAACTTCTCGACTCCCCGCGTCGGAGAGAGCCCGTCCCATCCCCGCTTGATCGCGAATGAGAACACCTTCGAGAGCAACGCGGCGACGCGGTTCGCTTCGTACGGGGCTTCGCGTCCAATCTTCGCGTGAAGGCTCTGGACTTCATCGCGGGCGATATCGGAGAGCCGTCGCGTCGCCCACGTCTTCAAGTGCTTTTCGTACCGCCGCTCATCCTGCTTCCACGTCCGCTTGCGGGCCTTCGCGTGTTGCTCGAAGAAAAGCGTCCACAACTCGCCGAGCGTGGTTTCCTGCCGAATCCGCTTCCGTTCGATCGACGGGTCAACTCCGCGAGCGATCGTCCCGAGATGCTCCGCCGCGATCCGCCGGGCATCGTCGATCGTGAGCGTCGGGAAGTCCCCGAGTCGAATCTTGCGGGGACGCCCGTTGACCTTCTTGTAGACGTACCACGAACGAGCCCCCGTCGGCATGACGACCAACGCGAGTCCGGGCGTCTTCGGATCGCGGACCCATCGACGCCCAGACTCCGGCGGGGCGATCCGTTCGAGCGTGTTCATGGTGAACGCGGTGGAGCGGGGAGCGGTGGCGGTGGTTGGCATGACGGGAACTCCGGGGAGGAACATTCGATCCCAGACAAAATGAAAAGTGGATCAGGAACGCGGTGGGACGGTGGGCTCCTCCCTCAACTCTCTGATTCTGGCGAAGAGGGCGTCCACTTGATCGCGCGACATTCCGGCAAGTGCGTTCCGCATGTAGTCCCCGTCTGTGGGGCCGCGTTGGGTTGCAATGGACGGGTTCACCAGCCGAAGGAACTGGGGCGCGATGACGGGTTGAAGGATGACCCGGTGCCAACGCGCCGCCAACTCCGCCACCTCGTCCGCCTCTACGCGACCCGTGATTCCCTTCCTGTCAATGCGGAAGAGGGCGTAGGTGGTGAGGAACACTTGATCGCGGGCAATGGAGTTCGCCAACCGCTCATCGGTGAGAGCGAAGATGCACCCATCCTCATCGGCGCGAAGCCCGTCCCGGAGGATGGATTCGACGTTGGCGGGGTCGGTGACGTGAAACAGTGGCGGCATGGTGGGGAATCCGGGGAAAAAGTCAGCGGGTCGGCTCTGGGCTACCTCTGGGCTACCGCCCATCGGTAATACAGGGTAGACCCCGGTAGCCCGGAGTGTCCACTGATTGACCTGTCAATCAAGGGCTTTCAAGCACTTACGCCAAAATCCGACGGTGCCGGAAATCATCGGGCCAACCCCTTGTCCACTGACTCTTAATCAGCGGGTCGAAGGTTCGAGTCCTTCGGGGGGCACTTTCAGAGTTTCGCCGGAGCTTTGCGGGCTTTTCGGCGAGTCGGGAAACCCGGTTCGCCGGGCGTGTTGCTGGGGGTGACTCGGGTCTAGGTTAGACGATTCCCGGTGCCTCGCCCGGCATCGGGGGCTGCCAGCCGCACTCGGGGCATCGCGGTCCGCCGATTCTCGACAGGTCATACCCGCACTTCGGGCACAGCGGGCTCGACTGCGGGAAGAGGGTGCAATACGCCACCGCCGTGCAGGCGACCGCGAACGGGATGCCGACCAGGAGCAGCCCGATTCCCAGAAGCAGGATCGATCCCATCGCGACCAGCGCCATGAGCAGCAGGAATCCGACGAGCGACCAGGCGAACGGGCCCGTGCGGCCCCAACTCATCTTGAGGCACTCGATCATGTCGAGGCTGCCCGCGGGCGCGTCATAGATCAGCAGCGGCGCGTGCATGAGCCTCGCCTGGATGTACATCATGCCGATCATCGACACGAGGAACACCGCGCACCCGAGCGCAATCATCGCCGCACCGACCGCTCCGCCCTGCGAGGCCCCGATGGCGAACAGCACCCCGCCCACCAGCAGGGGCACAACCGCGACCATGAAGCACAGGTTGTACAGCAGCGTGACAACGAATACCTGCCAGTACTTCGGCCCAAAGACCTGGAAGATGTCGCCGGCCTTCGCGGGCTGCCCTCGGAATGTGAGCACCGCCTGGTATCCCGCCGCCGTCATCAGCGGCGCCAGAAACAGCCCCGCGATGCCCCCGATGAACGGGATGAAACTTACGACGAGCTGGATCACCCACGCGAGCAGCACCGCACCCGTGATGAGCCCCCAGTTCGCCCAGAGGAACGACCACGCCACGGCAAACCTCTCTGTCGCGCGGAACTCGCCGCACACGCCGGGGTTGAACTTGGGCGGCGGCACGTAGAGCGGCATGCTGGGCGGGATGGGCGGTGTCTGGCTCATGCCTCTGAGAATACCAGTCCGCGGCCCCGGGTACACTGACCGCATGCCCAAGACGGAGCTGCCAGACCCCCGCGTCTCCCCTCGGTTCGCCGGTGTGGCGACCTTCTGCAGATACCCCTTGCTCGACGCGGTATGTGCGACCTCACGGCCCGTGGACTGGGCCATCTTCGGGGTCCCCTTCGACAGCGGCGTCACCTATAGGCCGGGCGCGAGGTTCGGCCCCCGGGCCATCCGCGACGCCTCGCAGTACGTCAAGCGCTTTCACATGGAGTTCGACGTTGATGTCTGCGAGGTCCTGAGCCTCGCGGACGCCGGCGATGCGCCCGTCAAGCCGTACGGCATCAAGGACACGCTCGACGGTGTCGCGGCGTGGGCGCGTGCCATTGGTGACCCCGCCAGGACCAAGCTCCTCGCGGTCGGGGGGGACCACTCGATCGCTTACGCAAACCTCCGGGCGACCTGGGAACGCCGCGGCAAGCCGAAGGACGGGCTCGGCCTGCTGCACTTCGATAGCCACCTCGACACCGTCGACGCGGTTTGGGGCGAGAGGTGGGGGCACGCCTCGCCGTTCATCCGCGCGATCGAGGACGGGTTGGTCGACCCGAAGGCCATGCTCTCGATGGGGGTGAAGGGCCCGCTGAACTCCCGGAGCGACCTGGACTTTGCGCGGACCCGCGGCGTCAGCGTCGTGACCTACGAAGACTGCTTCCGCGGGGGGCAGCAGATCATCCGCGAGTTCCGGGAGCGCCTCGCCGGCCGTGAAACGTACCTCTCCTTCGACATCGATGTGGTCGATCCCGCGTTCGCTCCGGGTACCGGCACCCCGAGCGTGGGCGGGTTCACCTCGGCGGAGGTGCTCGCGCTCCTCCGGTCCTTCCGAGGAGTCGAGATCGTGGGGGCCGACGTGGTGGAGGTCTTGCCGGATCGCGACCCCGGGGGAGTTACATCGCTCCTCGCCGCACACGTGATGTTCGAGGTACTGGCGCTGGATGCGTGGAAACGGGTGCATGGGGGGCATGCCCACGATGCACAGGGACGCTGTTTGGCGTAGCGCGCGTCAGAGCGCCACGGAGCCTCGGCGAAGGTTCAGAATGAGCTGCACCTGCCCCGTCGGACGGCCGGTGCGGCGTGCGATCTCCACCTCGCTCAGCCCCGCGTCCGCGAGTTGGTAGACATCGGAGAACTGCGTGAGGTCCGGCGCCGTCGGCTCCGGGCTTGCCGCGGGGGCACGTCGCGAGTGCTGCTTGAGCTCCACAAGGCGGGCGTCCGCCGCGGCGATGAGTCGTTCAAGGCGTGCGGCGCGTGCGTCCAGCTCGCCCGCCAGCCGATCCGAGAGCTCTTGCATGTCGCTGGCGAGGTCCGGCTCTGGGAGCCGAGGCTGCGTCGTGGCTCGGCTGGCCAGCACGACGCGCAGCGCGTAGGCAACGAGCGCAATGCCGCCAATGATCGCCGCCGCGGCCAGGGTGGCGCCGCCGGTGGGCAGGCCAAAGGCCGCTTCCTGTGCAGGTCCGAGCGAGCTGTGGAACACGACGTCCGGATCGGGCCGCATGCACACGCTCCATCGCCCCGGTGATACGATCGACTCGTGCCAGCGCAAGGCCGCACATTTCAAGACCTTCGAAGCGTACGGGAAATCGTCCGGTCGTGGAGACATTTGACAGGTGGAACACGTTGCCGGGACGGCGACCGTCCAACGCTGGTGGCCTGTTCCGGGGGGTGCGACTCGTCTGCGCTTGCACTCGCCCTTTCGGGCTCTGGAGCTCGGCTCGCCCTCGGGCACGTGGTCCACGATCTGCGGTCCGGCCCGGACCCCATCGCCGACCGGGACGCGGCTCGGTGCCTCTCTCAAAGGCTCGGAGTGCCGTTCTTTGAGACTTCTGTGAGGGTTTCAGGCATCCGGGGCAACGGAGAGGGGGTGGCGCGGGCTGCCCGCTATCGAGCCTTGGCGGGCATGGCGAGGGCGGCGGGATGCAGCTTCGTCGCTGTAGCTCATCAGGGGGACGACCTGATCGAGACGATGCTGATGAGGCTACTCCGAGGCGCCGGGCCGGGCGGCCTTGGGGGTATGCACCCAACTCGCTCGCTTGAGGGCGGAGTCGTGCTGGTCAGACCCATGCTGGGGCAGTCCCGGGCCGACGCGGTGGAAATCTGCCGCTCCGCCGGCTGGGTATGGCGGGAGGACGCGAGCAATGCGGACACGACGCGGATGCGAGCTGCGCTCCGCACGCGGGTTGTACCGCTGCTCAGGGAACTCAGCCCGTCACTGACGGTGCGGGCGGGAGCCGCGGGTGAACTGCTTGCGGACGCGGCGGGGCTCGTCCGCGATCGAGCGGCTGAGCTCGAGGCCAAGGGACGGGTCGGCGCGGAAGGCGAGGAATGGGAGCGGTCCACTCTGGCGTCGGAGAGGTCCGTTGTGGTAGGAGAGGTTCTGCGGAGAGCCATGTCGAGGGCCTGCCGGGGACTCAGAACGGACCGCAGGCCGGCGCGGAGCTTGCTCCGCATCGCGGCGCTCATCCGTGGCGAGGTGCACAACAGAAAGGTGTTTCAGCTTGGCGGCGCGGAGGTCGTCGTGACCGGGACTCGTGTGGTGGTTCGGGGGCGCCCGGGAGATCAGGCCGGCTGAACTGTCGGCCGCAGCCCCGGCATCCAGCGCTGAAGGTCCGCGAGCCAGGGGTCTCGGGCATCCAGCGAGGTCCCCGTGCGTCGTTCGATAGCCGCGGCGACGAGTCCCATGAACAGAGGCTGGGGCCGGAGGGGGCGACTGGTCAGCTCCGGATGGAACTGGGCGCCGATGAAGAAGGGATGCGTGACGGTGCCTGGCTCGCCGGTTCGTTTCAACTCGAGCACCTGCATGATGGGTCGTGTGGGGTGCCGCCCTGAAAAGACGAGGCCGGCCGCCTGGAGCCGATCGATGTAGTCCGGCTCGACCTCGTAGCGATGGCGGAAGCGCTCCCGCACCTGGGCCCGCCCGCCGTAGAGGTGCGACGCGAGCGTGCCCGGGAGGATCTGCACGTCCTGCGCGCCCAGTCGCATCGTCCCTCCGAGTCCTTCGATGCGTTTCTGCTCGGGGAGCTCGCTGATGACCGGGTTCCTGGTTCCGGGGCTGAACTCGGTCGAGTTTGCGTCGGCAAGCCCGAGGACGTTCCGGGCGAACTCGATCACCGCGACCTGGAATCCGAGGCAGATGCCGAGGTATGGGATGAGGTTCTCGCGGCAGTGCTTCACGCAGGCGATCTTCCCCTCGACGCCCCGCGTGCCGAAGCCGCCGGGAACGATCACCGCGTCGAGGCCCTCGAGTTCGCCGGCAACGGATCGGGGCGTGATGTCGGTGGTGTCCAGCCAGTCCAGCTCAACCTTGACGCCGAGGTGCGCGGAGCAGTGCTCGCACGCCTTGTCGATGGAGGCGTAGGCATCGCGGAGGTTCGCGTATTTGCCGAGCACGCCCACGCGCACGGAGCGGGACTTGGCCGAGGTCAGCTTGCGGACAAAGCCCATCCACTTATCGCGGTGCTTGTCCTCCTGAGAGAGGTCGGCCCGCTCGTGGAGGTTGAGGAGCGAGAGGATCTCGCGGTCGATGCCGTCGTGGCGGAGCTCTTCGGGGATCGTGTAGATGCTCTCGCGGTCGTGCAGAGAGAAGACCCGCCTGAGCGGCACGTTGCTGAACATCGCGATCTTCTGCATGACCTTCGGCGACACGGGGCGGCTCGCCCGGCACGCGATGATCTGAGGCTGGATGCCCATCTCCAGCGCACGCTTGATGCCGAGCTGGGCTGCCTTGCTCTTCTGCTCGCCCAGGGCGGGGGGCTCGATGACGTACGTCAGGGCGACGAAGCACACGTTCCCGGGGCCTTCCTCGAAGGCCAGCTCCCGCATCGCCTCGATGTAGACGCCGTTCTCGTAGTCGCCGACGGTGCCCCCGACCTCGACGAACACCACGTCCGCCGGCTTCACACCGTCACCGCGCACGGCAAGCTCACGGAGCTTTCGCTTCACCTCACCCGTGACGTGGGGGATCCACTGCACATCACGGCCGAGGTAGGCGCCGCGGCGTTCGCGCTCGATGATCTCGTTGAAGATGCGTCCGGAGGTGGTGAAGTTCCAGCGGGAGAGGTTCTGGTCCAGCAGCCGCTCGTAGGTGCCCAGGTCCATGTCGCACTCGGTGCCGTCATCGAGCACGAAGACCTCGCCATGGCGGTACGGATTGAGCGTTCCCGAGTCGAGGTTGAGATAGCCCTCCATCTTGATGGGGGCGACGGTGAGGCCCTTGTCCTTGAGCATCTTCGCGAGCGATGAGGAGAAGATGCCCTTGCCCAGCCCCGACATCACGGTGCCCAGCACGATGACGAACTTGTGGAAGCCGCGCTGATATCCCTCCGGGACCGGGCTGTAGAACTCCGACTCGCCGGTGGATTCGGCCATCTCGGTGAGCGAGGTCGGGCGGTGCCCTCGCGTCATCTCGGGGGGGACTGCGGCCGGGGGCTTGGTTGTCTGGGGGCTCGAATCCGGACCATCAGCGGACTGCGCGGGGGGCATGTCCCATCGTACCACGATCCGGCGCGCGGTGCGGGGTTCTCGCCGCCAGCCTGTCTCCCCGGGTGTGCGGGGTGCGGGCAGGCCTCGTACGCTGTCCGCCGAGCACCGCGGTCCCGCCCTTCCGGAGGTCGTCTGTGATCCCACGCCCGCTCGCGTTCTTGGCCTGCAGTTTCCTGCTCGCCCCCCTGGCCCTTGGCCAGACCGACCAGCCGAAGGACCCGCGGATCGACGCCGCCACGGGGCGTTCGAAGTCCGTGTGGCCACGCTCCCCGAGGTTCGACTTTGTTCACATGAGGCTCGAACTCGACATCGAGGACATCTCCAAGGCCACGCTGGCCGGCCGGCAGGTGCTGACGGTGTCCCCGCTGGGCGTGGACCGGCCGGAGCTGCTGCTGGATTGCAAGGGGCCGGTCGTCACCGCCGCCGCCGTCGACGGGGTGCCGGCGGCGTTCGAGCAGTCGCCCGGGGGCCTCCGCGTTCGACCTGCGGGAGGATTCCCGGTGGGGCGCGAGTACCAAGTTGAGGTCCGCTACGACCTTGAGTACGGCGGCAACAAGGGAGAGGGGCTCACGTACTCTCCCGCGGAGCCGGACGCGAAGAGTGAGACGAGGAAGTTCCCCCAGATTCACTCGCAGGGCGAGCCGGAGGTAAACAGCCGATGGTTCCCCTGCCATGACTTCCCCAATGAGCGACTGACCACCGAACTCCTGGTGACGGTGGAGGACGGGTACGAGGTCGTTTCCAACGGCCGCCTCCTCGACGCGTCGAAGGGCGCCGACGGTCGAGTGACGTGGCACTGGCTGCAGGACAAGCCTCACACGACCTACCTGGTTGCGCTTGCGATCGCGAAGTTCGGGGTGATCGACCTGGGCGGGCCGGAGTCCGGGAGGCCGGGCCTTTCCATCCCGGTTTACACGCCGCTGGGGACGGAGAAGAACGTCCGGGAGTCGTTTGCCAACACGCCGACCATGATCGCGCTGTTTGAGAGGCTCTTCGACGAGCCCTACCCCTGGGACAAGTACGCGCAGGTCATCGTTCGGGACTTTGCGGCGGGCGGGATGGAGAACACCTCCGCCACGTTCCTCATGCCCGGGGTGGCCGGGGCCGCCGACCGTGGCGACCACGACGACCTCATCTCGCACGAACTCGGGCATCAGTGGTTCGGGGACCTCGTGACCTGTCACGGATGGGCACACCTGTGGCTGAATGAGGGCTGGGCTTCCTACTGCGAGGCGCTCTGGGCGGAGCACTACAACCGGGAGGGAGAGCCCCGAAAGCCGGACGCCGGCCGCGATGCCTATTTCAGGCAGATCCTTCAGAGCATCCGGGGGCAGCGGGGTCGGAACCGGGGGACGGCGCCCACACAGCCCGCGATGGTCAGCAACCGCTACTCCGACCCCGACGCGGTTTTCTCCAAGGCCGATGACCCCTACGGCAAGGGGTGCGTTGTGCTGCACATGCTGCGCGAGCGTGTGGGAGATGAAGCGTTCTTCAAGGCGACGGCGGCATGCCTGGACCGCTTCAAGTTCGGCTACGCGGAGACGGATGACTTCCGCCGCGTGTTCGAAGAGGTCTCGGGGCAGAGCCTGCGTCGGTTCTTCGACCAGTGGTGCTATCGCCCGGGGATGGCCCGTCTCGCGGTTGACCTCGAGTGGAACGACGCCACGCGTGCGCTCGGCGTCACCATCGAGCAGACCCAGCGCATCGATCGCCTCAATCCCGCGTACGTCTTTAGCCTGCCGATCTACCTGCGGTACGAGGACGGCACGGACGAATGGATCGATCTCGCCGTGGAGTCCGGGACGACCACCGGCTCCTTCAGTCTCAAGGCCAAGCCCTCTGCGGTGACCGTTGACCCGAATATCACCGTCTTTGCCGCCACCCAGACGCGCAAGCCGCTCTCGATGTGGATCGACGACGCCCTGCACGGCCCCACGTTGCCGGCGCGACTCGCTGCGATTTCGGCGCTCCGTGCGAGCGAAGACCCCGAGGCCAGCCGGGTACTCGGCACCCTGGAGGCTGATGGGCGTACTGCAGGACTGGTGCGGGAGGCGACCGATCTGACCTCGGCGATGATCCGGAACTGAAGAAGGCCGCTGGGGAGCCCCACGGGCTCCGGCGAGCGCGGAGTGGAAGCGATGACCCAGATTCGACGTGGTGTGCTGGCGCTGGTGTTGACCGTGGTTGCGGGAACGGCCTGGGCCGCGGGATCTGGCGGTGCCTGCGTGTGTGGGCGGGAGCATTCCGACCGGCGGCTGTTCCGTGCCGATGACGCGACAGACCGTCGGCACTACCCGCCCCCTCGCGTTGCGGACATGAAGCACGCCCGCGTCGAGCTCTCGATCGCGGACATGAACGTGCCCGAACTGCACGGGACCTGCTCGCTCACCATGGCGCCCATCAGTGAGCCCATGTCGACGCTCCGGCTCGATGCCAAGTCCATGCGCATCGAGAGCGTGTCGTGCGAGGGCTTCGAAGTCTCCAGCGAGCACGACGGCCGCGCGATGACCGTGACGTTCACGCCCCCCGTCCCCGCCGGTCAGGACGTGACCCTCGTCACGCGATACGAAGTCAGCGACCCGATGTACGGACTGATCTGGACACCCGAAAGCCCGGAGTGGCCGGGCCGCGCGGCCCAGATTCACACCCAGGGTGAACCGGAGACAAACTCATACTGGTTCCCCTGCCACGACTCACCCAACGAGAAGCTCACCACGGAAGTGCTGGTCACGCTGCCGGCCGGGTTCCTCGTCAGTTCCAACGGCAGGCTGGTGTCGCACGAAACCTCCGTCCGCACGGTGGAAGGGGCGGGGGGCTCGATGCAGATGAAGCCGGCTGAGACGTGGCATTGGGCGCAGGACAAGCCCCACGCGGCGTATCTGGTCTCTGTCGTGATCGGCGCGTTCGATGTCGTGGACGTTGGGACGCCCACGCTCTCCATGCCCGTCTACGTGCCGCCGGGGCGGGGCGGGGACGTTCCGGCGACCTTCGGCAGGACCAAGGACATGGTGGAGTTCTTCGGAAAGGTGCTTGATGAGCCCTATCCGTGGGACCGCTACGCGCAGCTCTCGGTGTGGAACTTCGGCTGGGGCGGGATGGAGAACACGTCCTGCACCACGCTCTACGACACCGTGGTGAACACGCCGGACGCTGTGGTCGATCACGACCAGCATGGCCTGATCGCCCACGAGCTTGCCCACCAGTGGTTCGGCGACCTTGTGACGTGCAACTCGTGGGATCACATCTGGCTGAACGAGGGCCTCACCACATTCATGAACACCCTCTGGCTCGAGAACCGCGACGGCAAGGACGAATACCTCGCGGCGTTCCGGGGGACCTACGACGGACTGATTGCCAGCGACAAGCCTGATGCCCCCGCCTCCCAGCCCATGGTGAGCAACATCTATGACCACCCATGGGAGAACTTTCGGCGTCCCGCGAATCCCTACGGAAAGGGCTCCTCTATCGCGCACATGCTCCGGGTGAGACTGGGCGACGCTGTCTTCTTCAAGGGGCTTGCGACGTACCTGGATCGGCGGCGCTACCAGACCGCGGAAACCAGCGACCTCCGCCGTGCATTCGAGGAGGTTTCCGGTGAGAGCCTGGAGCAGTTCTTCGCGCAATGGTGCGACCGGACCGGTGTGCCCGACGTGAAGGTGACGGCCGACTGGGACCAGGCCTCCGGGCAGCTTCGTGTGAAGGCGACGCAGCTCCAGAACATCGATCCGGACAACCCCGCCTTCGAGTTTGATCTGCCCATGGTCGTGCGCTGCGTCGGCACCGATGTAGCGTTGTCCCTGCCGGTCACGCAGCGAGAAGTCGAAGCATCGTTTGCACTCCCCGCGGCACCGGAGTGGATCGCGCTGGATCCCGAGCTCGGCGTGCTCGGGAAGCTGTCCATCGATCAATCCGAGGCGGCGAACCTGGCCCTGGCGGAGGACGGGCCGACCGCCGCGGCGAAGACGCAGGGCCTGCGTGGCTTGGCGTCGGCGGGTGCGGAAGCGACGACGGTGGCGCTGTCGGAGATGGCCCGTGATGCGGGGCAGTCCGTCTCGCTGCGAGTGGAAGCAGTGAAGGCGCTCGGGCGTCGGGGCGCGATGACAGACCTTCGCTCGATGCTCAGTGCATCGCTGGATCGCTGGGAGGTGAGGGAGGCGGTCGTCAACGAGGTCGCCGGGATTCCCTCCCGCGCGGAATACGCGGGGAACGAGGAGATCGCTTCCAACGTCGCCGAGCAACTCGCGGAGGCCGCGAAAGCCGACAAGAGCTTGAAGGTGCGATGTGCCGCGGTGCGCGGCCTGGGCCGTCTGAAGGCAGCGCCGTATCGGAGGCTGATCGAATCCAAGCTCGCGGAGGGTTCGCAGAGCGAGGGCATGCGAAACGCGGCGGTCGACGCGCTGGTGTCGTTCGATGACGCCGCGGCGCTGCAGTCGGTGATGACACTCACTCGGCGGGGCCTCGACTCTCGCCTGAGGGCCAACGCCACCGCCGCGACCGCGACCCTGGGCAAGCACGGCACGGACGCGGCGCTCACGAGGCTGGTGGAACTGCTCGGCGACCGGGAGGGGCGGGTCCGGCGGGCGGCGGGCGACGGGCTCGTCACGCTGAAAGACCCGCGTGGCCTCGAAGCGATTGAAAAGGCCATTGCCGCCTCGCGCGCCCGGGAGTGGACGGATGAACTTCAGGGATGGGCGAGCCAGTTGAGAAAGTAAGACTCTGGTCCGGCATGGCCGGGGCTCAGCACTTCGCCGCACGCCAGCGGGCGACGAAGGCGTCGTACTGCTCCGGCGTGTCGATGCCCTGGGGCGTCGAGGCATGCAGCGAGACGCCGATCCGGTACCCGTGCTCGAGGATCCTCAGTTGTTCGAGGACCTCCGTCTCTTCAAGAGGCGTAGGAGTGAGCCCGACATAGGTTCGGAGGAACGCCACCCGATAGGCGTAGATCCCCACGTGGCGCAGCGCCGGGGCACGCCCGCTGGTGCTCCGGCGGTGGGGGATGTGCGCCCGCGAGAAATAGAGGGCGCGTCCCTCGGCGTCAAGCACCACCTTCACGAGGTTGGGGTCAGTCGGATCGTCGCCGGGCGCCAGGGGCGACGCCACCGTGCCCGCGTGGACACCGGGCCGGCGAGCCGCGTCGATCGCGGCGGCGATCACTCCCGGCTCGATCTCCGGTTCGTCACCCTGCACGTTCACGACGAGTGTCTCATCCGGCAGGTTCAGAAGCCGCGTGGCTTCGGCGAGGCGAGAACTCCCGTTCGGGTGGTCCGGGCGCGTCAAGACGCACTCCCCTCCAAAGCCCCGCACGGCGTCAACGACGCGTGCATCATCCGCGGCGACCACGACGCGCGGGCAAGCCCTCCTTGCGGCGGTCCATACGTGCCAGATGAGCGGGTGCCCGGTCCGGTCGGCGATGACCTTGCCCGGGAACCTCGTGGAGCCCAGGCGAGCGGGGATGATGGCAATGACCTGATCCACGCCGGCGCTACTTCTGGCTGCGAAGCTCGCCCAGCAGCTTCTTGATCGAGTCGCGACGCTGGCGAATGTCCATGAAGCCGATGGACTGGAGCGCGATGGACGCGGCGAGTTTGTCGGCCTCGGTCGCGGACTCCAGGTCCCGTTCGGATTCGGCCTTGGACTGGAGCGCGCACATCAGCCAGTACCTGATCTCGAGGTTGATGTCCGGGAGGAGGTCCTTGATGTCGAGCGCGGTGCGGAGGGCGCCGATGCCCTCGTCCGCCCAGCCGATCTTCAGGAAGGACTGCCCGAGAAGCGACAGGGCCGACGCACGGTTCCGCGGGTCGTGCTGGGCCTCCTGGAACATCTCGATGGCGGGCTCGAACTTCCCGAGCTCGAAGTACCGCTTTCCAAGCTCGTACTTGCGGGTGAGGTCGGTGGGGTAGGCCGCGACCTGCATGCGGATCTCTTCCACTTCCAGGTTCAGGTGCTCCTGCTCGGCCTGGGAGTACATCCGGGAGAGCATCTCGTTGCCGGGCGAGGCCTCGAGCATCTTGCGCAGCTCCACCACCTTGCGCCTCGATTGCCTCATACGGATCACGCCCGCGATCTCGCGCCAGCGGAACGCCTTTGTCAGCTCGAAGGAGTGCATGTAGAGCGAGTGCGCCCGCTCCTCATCCTGTGGCCTTCCCCGCTCAAGCAGCAGCTTGCCGAGCTTGTCGATCGCGCCCGGGTCATCCGGGCGACCGGCCAGGTCCGCCTCCGCGGACGCGATGAGCCGGTCCTTGGTCTCTTCGGTCTTGACGATGCGCTCGGCCTCTTCCAGGTGCCGCTGCTTGTCCGCATCGCGGATGTTGGCGCGGAACCCGCCTTCCTTACCTGTCTGGTCGTAGCCCCCCCGGGACATGGTCGCCTGGGCGGCGAGCTGCCGGACGTATTGGGCGACAGTGCCGTCGGTCGGGTCGATCTTGAGCGCCATCTCGGCGGTATTGACCGCCTGGTTGTAGGCTCCGAGCTTCTGGAAGAACTGGGCGCACTTGAGGACGCGCTCCTTGCTGGGCTTCTTCTCGCGCATCGTGGCGGCAATCGCCCGGACGCCGATCCAGACGCCCACCTCGCTGAGGCCGAGCTTGGAGGCGTACTCAAACGCCCGAACCGCCAGCCCAGCGTCGGTGGGCTTCATTCCCCACTCCAGGCACGCGAGCAGGTGCCGGTCCACATCACTCTTACCGCCGACGGCCCGGTAGACGTCCTTGGACACGGCCTTGCCGCCGGAGTCCGTCAGGAACGAGGCGCACGACTTGAAGAACCCCTCCGTTGCCGCCATGTTCTGCGGGTCGAAGCGGAGGCCCGAGAGGTACGACTGGATCGCGTACTCGAAGTTGCCGGTCTCAAAGACCGTGCGGGCGTGCTGGAAGAACTTCTCCGCCTTTTCGGGAGAGAACTCGATCGCGCCGGGGGCGTCCGGGGCGGCCGCTTGCGGGTCTTTCTTTCCGAACAGGGCCAAGCGATGTCCTCACGTTTAGGGGCGGAGCGGTCGGGGCCTCCGCCAATGGGGCGGATTGTAGGAAGAGTCGGTGCGGTCTGCCGGGTGCGTGCGATGCCCATACGATCATCCCATGGCGGTTGATCCCTCCAGCCTGTCCGTGCGCGTGTATCCGGACCCGGTGCTCAGACGCCGGGCCGAGCCGGTCGAGCTGTCGGACGAAGTTCGAGCGGTCGCCCGCCGCATGCTGGAACTCATGCGTGAGGAAGAGGGCATCGGCCTCGCGGCCCCGCAGGTCGGGCTCCCCTGGCGGCTGTTCGTGACCCATGTCCCTGAGGGGGATGGTCGATCGGCGACGGACAGCCCCCCGACGGCGGAGTCCGCGCCGTGTGTCTACCTCAACCCCGTCATCAGCGAGCCGGACGGTGAGCTCAAGGCACTGGAGGAAGGCTGCCTCAGTCTGCCCCGGATCCGCGGGTCGGTCCTGCGTCCGCCGCGGGTCACCATCACCGCGACGGGGTTGGACGGGAAGGTCTTCACCCGGGCCGGTGCAGGGCTGCTAGCCCGCTGCTGGCAGCACGAACAGGACCACCTCGATGGCGTGCTGATCATCGACAAGATGCTCGCGATCTACAAGCTCAAGAATCGCGGGGCCATCCGGGACCTGGAGGCCGATTGGGCGGAGTCCGGGCGGTCGCGCTAGGCGCATGGAGGCGTCATGAGGGTTGTCTTTCTGGGCTCCGGAGCCTTTGGCCTGCCCACACTTTCGCACCTCGCACGCACTCATCGGATCACCGGCGTCGTGACCCAGCCGGATCGTCCCGCGGGTCGGGGCGTCAAGCTCTCACCGACCCCCGTGGCGGCCTGGGCCGACGCCCATCTCCCCGGCGTGCCCGTCTTCAAGCCGGAGCGGATCAACACGTCCGGGGATCTCGAGACAGTGCGGGCACTCGATGCCGATGTATGGGTCGTGATCGCCTTTGGCCAGAAACTGAGCAAGGCGCTGCTGAAGGACCGCTTCGCGATCAACCTCCACGCCTCGCTGCTCCCGAGGTGGCGGGGGGCAGCGCCGATCAACGCCGCGATACTCGCCGGCGACGCCCGCACGGGTAACAGCGTCATCACGCTCGCCGAGCGGATGGATGCGGGGCTGGTGCTTGGAACGTCCGAGCGTGCCATCGAGCCGGCTGTCACCGCGGGGGAACTTCACGACCTATTAGCGGCGGATGGCCCCGAGCTCGTGGAGAATGTCCTCCGCGCGCAGGCATGCGGCACGCTGAACCCGCTCGTGCAGGATGAGTCCCTGGTGACCCTGGCTCCCAAACTCAGCCGCGCGGATGCCTGGGTGGACTTCTCGCAGCCCGCCGAGGAATGCCGCCGGAGGATCAACGGGTTGTCACCCTGGCCGGGGGTTACGGTGGAGTTCCGAGGTCAGCCATTGAAACTGCTCCGTGCCGGGCCCTCCCGCGACGCCGGACCGGGTGCGGTCGGGGACATCATCGACCCCGCGCAGGGCATCGTGCGCTGCGGCGGGGGCACCGGGCTTGCCTTGCTGGAGGTCCAGCCCGCCGGAAAGCGGCCGACCCTCTGGCGGGATTTCGCGAATGGCCACAGGCTCGGCCCCGAAGAACGACTCGGCGGAGGCAAGCCGGCGTGCTGACACTCTGGGACCTCATCGAGCCGATCCGGCGGGTGCTGGCGGGGCCAAAGCCCGCGATGAAGCGGCGAAGCCGCGTGCGGGCTGTCCCGGCGTCCGGCAGGCTCCGGGCGGCTTCATCGGGCCTGACCGCTCAGGACCGTTACGACGCCATCGTGAAGGAACTGCTGGGAACCCATGGCATCCGCGTCAGAAAATGGCGGACCAGCATGTCGGGAGTCGCCTGGATCACCACGTATCGCGATGGCTCGGCGGTGCGTTGCATCGAGAGCCCTCGGCCCAAGAGCCCGATGTCCCTCGCGATCTTCCTGCACGAAGTCGGGCACCACGTGATCGGACTCGGGGCGTACAGGCCCCGTTGCCTCGAGGAGTACCACGCCTGGGTCTATGCCGTGACGGAGATGGAAAAGCGGGGGGTGCCCGTGACCGACCGAGTCAAGCGCCGCATGGACCGCTCGCTCCGCTACGCCGTCTCCAAGGCCTCACGGCGGGGGCTCAAGTCCCTCCCGCCTGAGTTGCACCGGTACGCAACGCCCTGAAGCTCGGATCAGGCGCGGCGTCGACGGAACGCGAGCAGGCTTCCTGCCAACGGCAGGACTGCGCCGGGTGCCGGTACAAGGGAGTACCGGAAGATCACGGTCGAGCCTCCCTGGGAGCGGGGGTCCCAGATGCAGCCCTGGGCCGGGAGAGAGCCGTAGAAATGCGGGAGACCGAATCCCGGCACCGCGGTGCCCGCGGAAACCGGAGCCCAGAGGTTGCCAGCGTTGGCGTCTGTGATGCTCGAATCCACGACTGCCTGCGACGGGTGGTTGCCGCCGCCCGGCACCACATACGACTCCCACCCCGAGCCCGGGAGGAGGGCGAGGAACTCCCCGCCATCGATGCTGAGGTAGCCTCCAAGGCCGTAGGGCGCGCCGAAGTCAGTGGAGGCGACGTAGATGTACCCGGTGCTGACCTGGAGATTCCACAGGTCGGCGCGGGTCCAGTCGGCCACGCCCCCGATCATCGTGGTTGTACCAGTCCCAGTGCCGACATAGAGGTCATATCGGTTGTCCGCCGAGAGCCACGCGGCGACGTTGACCTGCGCCAGCGAACTGCCCGCAGCGAGGCAGACGGCGATCACGGAGACGGCAGCCGCGGAACGAAAGGACATCAGAGTGCTCCTGAGGATCGCCCGGCGAACGACACCGCGGGCTCCGCTCGGAACATACCTCAGGAGGTGCGAATAACCAGCAATTGCGCGGGAATATCTGCCCGCCAGAGACGAGGAGCTCTCGAACGCGCCGTGTTCGCCTGCCATTCGGTGCCGGAGTCGGGTGGCGAAACGTCCCGGGCGCGATTCGAACGCGCGACCTGCCGCTTAGAAGGCGGCTGCTCTATCCAACTGAGCTACCGGGACCACGCACGCAAACCATAGATGCCAAATCGGCCGCACGCGTCGAGGCGGCCGGTGCCCGACTCGTACCCTTCGGTCATGCGTACCACTCTCGCCTGCGTCGCAGGACTTGTCGCCCTCACGGCGGGGAGCGCCGCCCAGACCATCCGCGTGGCAACCTTTAACTTGGAGGATGTCCGCACGCGCGAGTTGCTCGATGGCAACTCGCCCCGCCTCCGACGTCTCGCGGAGGTCATCCAGCGGCTTCGGCCCAACGTAATTCTCCTCAACGAGATCACGTACGACATGCCGGGCGGCCCGGACGTGCCCGAGGGCCAGCAGGGTCGAAACGCCCGACGCTTCGCGGACTTCTACCTCGGACTGCCGCAGACCGACGACCTGGCTTCCGGGCCGGACCTCATCCGGTACGAGGCCTTCATGGCCCCGACGAACACCGGGGTGCCGAGCGGCTTTGACCTCGACAACAGCGGTGAGGCTGTGCGCACATTCCCGTTCCCCGCAGAGCCGGGGGCCGAGCTTCCCGAGGCGGAGCGGGCGAGGGCGCAGGCCTTCGCGAATGACTGCTGGGGCTTCGGGACCTTTCCGGGGCAGTACGGCATGGGGCTGCTCGTGGATTCCCGCCTGAGAATCCGGGCCGAGCAGGCTCGGACCTTTCGCAAGTTGCCCTGGTCGTACATGGACGGAGCGGCGATGCCCGTGGCAGCCGATGGCAAGCTCTGGTACTCGGAGGAAGAGGCAAAGTACTTCAGGTTGTCGTCCAAGAGCCACTGGGACGTTCCGGTGGAACTGCCGGGCGGGGCGGTGGTCCACTTCCTCTGCAGTCACCCGACGCCTCCGGCGTTTGACGGGCCCGAGCAGCGGAACAAGAGGCGGAACCATGACGAGATCCGATTCTGGGCGGACTACGTCAACGACACGGGGGGCTACATCGTGGATGACTCTGGTGTGGGCGGGGGCCTCCCGCGCAGCGCGTCGTTCGTCGTCCTGGGAGACCTCAACGCCGATCCGGAGCGCGGCGATAGCTATCGGAACCCCATCCTGAACCAACTGGGCTCTGTGAAGCGGCTCAACCTCTCGTTCGTGCCCCGTGCGGAGGTCCCTGCGGGCGAGCCCGGCCCGGGCTCAGCGGTTACGAGCGCGTTCGGTCTGCGTGTGGACTACGTGCTACCTTCGAAGGACCTGATTGTGGAGCGGGGCGGCGTGTGGACCTCGCTGCCCAGCGGCACCCAGCGGTTCCCGAGCGACCACTTCCCTGTGTGGGTTGAGTTGACAGTGCCCCCGCCCTGAGTTGATTCGGTCGGCGGTGGGGATTTGGCACCCGGCCCCCCTTCCGGACGGGTACGATGGGGCCCAAGGGAACCGGGGGAACGCACCGGGGCGTCGTGCACAATGGCACGAGCCAAGACCATCTTTAGAGGACGAACGAGGAACATGAGCAGCATCGCCAGCAAGAATGCGAAGAAGTCGGCACCCGCCGCCAAGGGCTCCAAGACCGCAGCCGCCTCCAAGGGATCCGGGGGCGAGCTCATCCAGCACCCCATCTTCGACGAACTCGGGTTCCAGACCGACCCGAACAACCTCTACCGCCAGACGGTCTCCAGCATGCTGCAGGCGGCGGACCTCATGAATCTGCCCAGCCGACTCAAGCTCATTCTCGCGCAGCCCAAGAACGAGATCATGGTCAACTTCCCCGTCCGAATGGACGACGGCGAGTTCCGGCTCTTCAAGGGCTACCGCGTGCAGCACAACAACGCGCTGGGGCCGTACAAGGGCGGCCTGCGGTTCCACCCCGACGTACACCTCGACGATGTCAAGAGCCTCGCCTTCCTGATGACCATGAAGTGCTCGCTCGTCGGCGTGCCCTTCGGCGGCGGCAAGGGCGGCATCAAGGTCGACCCGTACAAGCACACCAAGACCGAGATGGAGCGGATCGTCCGCCGATTCACGGCAGCCATCGCGCACCAGATCGGGCCCGACTACGACATCCCCGCACCGGACGTCGGCTCCAATAGCCAGCACATGGCCTGGATCGCCGACACCTACTCCTTCCTGTCCGAAGTCGGCGGGCATCAGCCCGAGGCGGTCATCACGGG
Organism: Leptolyngbya sp. PLA1; assembly: GCA_021405315.1. Classification (GTDB taxonomy): domain Bacteria; phylum Planctomycetota; class Phycisphaerae; order Phycisphaerales; family UBA1924; genus RI-211. Next base: position 19,088 of record QWIH01000023.1, on the reverse strand, counting down.
CAAGCCGGTCGAGTTCGGTGGCTCGGTGGGCCGCGAGAAGGCCACCGGTCAGGGCGTCGTCGACACCCTGGTTGAGATGCTCCCAGAGATCGGCGTGGACATCAAGGGCTGCAAGGTCTCGATCCTTGGCTACGGCAACGTGGGCTCCTGGACAGGCCGCATCCTCCATGACCGCGGCGCCAAGATCGTCGCCGTGATGGATCACACCGGGGGCATCCTGAGCGAGTCCGGTCTCGACGCCCATGCCCTCGCGGCGCACTGCTCCAAGGTCGGCGGCGTCGCGGGCTTCAAGGGCGCGGAGCGGATCGACGCCGACGAGTTCTACTCGACCAAGGTAGACGTCTTTGTGCCCGCGGCGCTGGAGCAGATGATCCAGGAGCCGGAGGCGAGGATGATTCAGTGCAAGGTCGTGGCCGAGGGCGCCAACGCCCCGACCACACCCGCGGGGGAGCGTGTGCTCGAGTCCCGCGGCATCGAGGTGCTGCCCGCCATCCTGTGCAACGCGGGCGGTGTGACGGTTTCGTACTTCGAGTGGGTGCAGAACAAGACCTGCCGCGCGTGGGACCTGGAGGAGGTCGATGCGCAGCTCAACAAGCACATGGTCCGCGCCGCGGCCAAGGTGCGCGATGCCCGCAAGAAGTACAAGTGCAACCTGCGGACGGCGGCGTACATCGCGGCGCTCGAGCGTCTCCGCGCCGCGTATGAGATCCGCGGGCTGTTCCCGTGAGTCTCTGTCGCGCCAATCCCTGACCCCACGTTGCCCGGCGTCGTGCCGGGCTTTTTCTTGCCCCGGAGCCACCCCAATGGGAAGAGCACTCACCGCGGTCGCGCTGCTGGTTCTGTCCAACATCTTCATGACCTTCGCGTGGTACGGGCACCTGAAGTTCAAGGCATGGCCCTTGGCGCTCGCGGTGGGCGTTTCGTGGCTCATCGCTCTACCGGAGTACTGCCTCCAAGTGCCGGCGAATCGGGCGGGGCATGTCGGGTTCGGGGGTCCGTTTACAGCGCCGCAGCTCAAGGTCATTCAGGAGGCGATCACGCTGGTGGTGTTCACGGTCTTTACCCTGGTCGTGCTGAAGGAGAAGCCCCGCTGGACGGACGTCGTCGCCTTCGGGCTGGTGTTCGCGGGAGTCGCCGTGAGCGTGCTGGGCGGTCGGGCGCCGCTGGCGGGTAAGTAGAAGCCTTCCCACGAATCTCAGAAGGTGTGGTACGCTCCCCTCAGCCACCAGGAGCCGACCATGACCAGACCCGTCACCCTCTTCACCGGCCAATGGGCCGATCTGCCTCTCGCGAAGCTCGCGCCGATGGCTCGCTCGATGGGATACGACGGGCTTGAGCTCGCCTGCTGGGGCGACCACTTCGAAGTCGAGAAGGCGCTCACGAACGACAGGTACTGCGCCGACAAGCTGGACCAGCTCGCCGCCAACGGGATGCGTGTGTGGGCCGTCTCGGCGCACCTTGTGGGACAGGCGGTTTGCGACCCCATCGACGAGCGGCACCGGCTCATCCTGCCGCCCCGTGTGTGGGGCGATGGCCAGCCCGAGGGCGTCCGTCAGCGGGCAGCGGCGGAGATGATCGCCACCGCTCAGGCCGCCGCCAGGCTTGGCGTGAAGGTGGTCAACGGCTTCACCGGCTCCCCGATCTGGCACAAGCTCTACTTCTTCCCCCCAACCAGCCAGGCGGAGATCGACGCGGGGTTCCGCGAGTTCGCCGATCGGTGGAATCCGATTCTCGACGCCTTCGACAGGGCTGGGGTGCGATTCGGCCTGGAGGTCCACCCGGGAGAGATCGCGTATGACATCCACACCGCGCGGCGTGCGGTCGCGGCGGTGGGGGAGAGGGCCGCGTTCGGCTTCAACTTCGACCCCTCGCACCTGCAGTGGCAGGGGGTGGACCCCGTGAAGTTCATCCGCGCATTCCCAGAGCGGATCTACCACTGCCACGTAAAGGATGCCATCCGGAGACTCGACGGCGAGTCGTCGATCCTCGCGTCGCACCTCTCGTTCGGAGACCACCGGCGCGGATGGGATTTCCGCTCTCCGGGAAGAGGCGAAGTGGACTTCGAGGAGATCGTGCGGGCGCTCAACAACGTTCGCTACGCAGGCCCGCTGAGCGTGGAATGGGAGGACTGCGGCATGGACCGCGAGCACGGGGCCAGAGAGGCCTGTGAGTTCGTCAGGAGGATCGACTTCCCGGCGAGCGGCCGGGCCTTCGACGCGGCATTCTCGGACGGGTGAGCGGCCGGGGGGTGTCCCTTGGTGAGCGGACCTTACTATCGGTCCTCCGAATCTGGGGGTGACGCGGGGGCGTTGCTGCAGGGCGACCGGCGTCCGACCGATCTTAGATCGGGAGGCTCAGCATGCAGCCATCAACACCAGGGCAGCCGCTCCGCAGCCAGTTGGCCAACGACCCGGACATGCAGGAGCTTATCGGGCTGTTCATAGAAGAACTCCCCGAGCGGCTCCGGGCCATCGAGTGCGCCCTCGCGGAGCGAAGGGCCGACGACGTCAAGCGCGTGGCGCATCAGCTCCGCGGCGCCTGCGGAGGGTACGGCTTCCCGGTGCTGGGCGTCGCGGCGGGCAAGGTCGAGGATGCCGTGCGGGCGATGCCTTCGCCCGAGGCGAACCTCGCCGACGTGAAGGCAGGGGTGGAGGAGCTTGTCGATCTCTGCCGTCGCGTGGTTCGCTAACGGGGCTGTGAGATGACGAGCGACCCGATGACAACTCCGGACGCAAGTCCACTGGTGCTCGTCGTCGACGACACCCCGGACGTGTACAGGCTGCTCAAGGTCAAGCTCAGGCATGAAGCGATCCGGGTGGAGCACGCGCGGAGCGGGGCGGATGCCCTGACCATGGCGCACTCCCACAAGCCGGATGCCATTCTGCTGGACATCGACATGCCCGGCATGGACGGCATCGAAGTGCTGAGGTTGCTGAAGGTCGACCCGGAGTTGCACGACATCCCGGTGCTCATGCTCTCGGCCCACTCGAGCCCGGAGCATAAGACAACGACCTTCGAGCTCGGCGCAGTGGACTACATCACGAAACCCTTCGAGTTCGTCGAGCTGCAGGTCCGCCTGCGATCCGCGCTCCGCGTGCGTGAGCTCATCGCCCTTCTCGCCCAGCGGGCCCAGTTGGACGGCCTCACAGGCCTCTGGAACCGGGCGTTCTTTGACAGCAACCTGAGACAGTGCCTCGCGAGGTCTGAGAGGCACCAGCACGCGCTGAGCCTGGCCTTGTTTGACATCGATCACTTCAAGACCATCAACGACATGTACGGCCACCCGGCGGGCGATCATGTGCTCAGCTCGGTCGCACGGACGCTCCAGCGGGAGTGCCGGGGCACCGACTACGCCTGCCGCTACGGCGGGGAAGAGTTCGCCATGATCATGCCGGATACGGACGCTTCCGAGGCGACCTTGGTGTGCGAGCGGATCCGCGCGGCGATCGAACGCATGGAGTGGCCGGGTGCGCCGGGCCTTCGCGTGACCATTTCCGCGGGCGTCGTGGGCGAGCGAACGCCCCGTCGCGAATCGGCTGATGTCTGGGTGAAGGAGGCAGACCGCTGCCTCTACCAAGCAAAGCACGAGGGACGCAACCGCGTGGTGCGGAGCCCGGGCGTCGCGATCCGACCGGCCAACCAGGGCGGCACGGAGTGCTCGGCAGCCGCCTAGCCCGGATCAGCCGCGGGCTGACGGCCTCGCACGGATCGGCCGGGTGCACGGCGAGGCGAGCGCAATCTCCTTTCTCAACCAGACGGCCGAAGTCACACCCGGGCTCGAGCGGGGGAGAGCGACCGCGGACGGGCCGCGCCCGCCCACACCACCCTCCCGCGCCTCGATAAGAGACGGCGCCGCCAGTGTCATGTCAGCGACTCGTGGCGCAGCGAAACCGTGCCCAACGCTACTATCTTCGATCCACCGTGACCGAAGGTGGTCGTGGCCGGCCTCGCTTCCTCCGGCCCCCGACGGCCCGTTCAGGCGACTGGAGCCAGGAGGTCTCCCGCATGTTCCAGGTTTCGATCGGCTCCCGCCCCATGGGCAGCCTCATCCCATCCTGCATTCTGATCATCGCGATCGGACTACTTGGCGGGTGTGTTTCTGTTGACGCGAGACCAGACCTGCAGCGGGGCGCGTCGATCGTGTTCGAGAGGGGTGGAGTCGCCACGGATTGGACCAGGCCCTGGGACACCTCGCTCGTTTCCTGGGACGGGAGCGAGCCGCTGCCCCTGGAGTCGGCGATTGCGATGGCGCTCCGCAACAACCGCGAGCTGCGGGCGGAGGTAGAACAAATCTCGCTGGCACGCGCGGACCTCGCGCAGGCGGGGCTGCTCCCAAATCCGATGCTGACGATGGCGTTTCGCGTACCGGTCGACCCAGTGGAGGGCGGCACGTTCGTGGGCGCCGGAGTCATGCAGTCGTTCGTGGCGCTCTGGCTCCGCGGCGGGAGAGTTCGCGCGGCTGATGCCAGGCTCAACCAGGCCGTCTTGGGCGTCTCCGACAGAGCCCTGAAGCTCGCGGCGGAAGTCAAGGCGACCTATGCCAGGATCGGATTCGCGGAGCAGGAGGCGCGACTGGTCGACGAAGCGATTGCCAGCAGCCGTCGGACCATCGAAATCCTGGAAGCTCGCGTCACGAGAGGAGAGGGGACGGCTCTGGACGTCAACCGGGCGAGGCAGATGCTCTCGGAATCGGAGATCATGCGCATGATTGCGGCCCGCGAGCTCGCGAGAGACCGACGCATGCTGTTGGAACTCATGGGGTTTCCGTCCGCTGCCGATGCGTGGAGCGTGAGCCAGCCAGCCGGAGGATCATTCGTCGCAGGCGCGGAGGAGGACGCGGTGCGTCTGGCCCTGGCGCAAAGGCTGGACGTGGCTGCCTCCGGGGCCATCATCGAGGCCCACGCCGCGGACCTGAGCATAGAGGAGTTGTCGCGGGTGCGTGAGCTCTCGGCGGGGTTGGACGCGGAGCGTGACCACGGGGGCGAGAGGTCCGCGGGACCGGTCTTGAGCGCGGCCGTGCCGATCTTCGACATGAACGACGCGCAGATCGCTCGGGCCGGCGCCGCCGCCCGCGCAGCGGTCGCGTCGTATGAGGCCGCAGCCCAGCGCGCGATCCGAGCAGCTCGCGTCGCCTGGAGCGACCATGCCCATGGTTGCAGGCTTGTCGAGCAGCAGCGCTCGGCGGTGCTGGGTGCTGCAGAGCGGAACGCCGCGCTGGCCGAAGCCGAGCTTCGGGCGGGGCAGGCGGACGTCACCGCGTTTCTCGAGGCGCAGCGGGAGGTCATCCGGGCGAAGCAGACGCTGCTGGCCCTCGAGCGGGAGACTGAGTTGGCGGCGATCGAACTCGAGCGGGCGGTGGGCGGACGTCTCTCGCGGAGTGACTGAGGAAGGGGCCAACGTCGGGTTCGCCCGGACTTCCGCGGTCCTGGGGTGGCTGCCGAGCGTGCCCCGCAATCGGCGGGCTCCCACGGGCTCGGAAGCGTCCTCGCCCGGCCTAGGCCGCATGGGAATGTGGATTGGGGCACTTATCGGCCTCCTTCGGACTTGGCGTGTTTGCGAACCGGGTGGAAAACCGCCTGTCTCGATCCGAGATGGGGTATGATGTTGCTAGCGATGAGGCATCCCGCCCTACGAACGCTGGTCGTGATCGTCCTTGGACTCTGGTCGTCGCTGTGTTGCTGCCAGGCGCGGGCGGTCATCGGGCAATCCTGTCTCGGGTTGCACGAGCAAAGCCTTGCGACGAGTTCCTGCTGCTCCGGATGCCACGAAGAAAGGGATGAGGGCAGCGACCGAGATGACGGCGAGCATCGCGAGGGGGCTCCGGCGTGCCCTGCGTGCCAGAACCCACAGGGGAGCGCGGTTTCCAAGCTGGATCAGGGGGTTCAGGACCTCGCGAAGGCCAAGGTGGCGGTCGCCACGCCGGTGGTCGCGGATCTGGCCCCGGCCGCGGACCCGGCCCGTGAGCGGTCGTTCCTCGGGGCGTGCGGGAGTCAGCCCGCGTGCCCGAGAGCGAACAGGGTGGCGCTGCGCTGGCATTGCGCGCTCATCGTGTAGAGAAGCCTGCTCCGAACGTGGCAGAGCCGGAGTGTGGACCGGGCGCCGAGCCCTTCGCCAACACCCGGTATGCGTGCAACGCGCTGGCCTTGCGCTCGCTTCATCCGCACTCAGCAGGAAGCACCACATGACCGCTGCATCTCAAGACCTGCGGGCTCTCCGGCGGGACCCGGGCGCTGCACGAGAGGGCGCGCGGGTGCCGACGCCGAAATCGCGGTGGCTCTCTCGAATCCTCGTTCCGTGCCTGGTGCTTCTCGCGGCAGGAGGCACCCTTTTGTACGCCGCCCGCGGTGCGCTCACGCCAAGAATCGCCGTCCACATCGCGGCTGTCGTGCCGAAGCAGGGGGCGAATGGCGCCTCCGATGGTTCACAGGGCGCCGGTGCCGAATCTACGCACGCGGCGCAGGTTGTGGCGCAAGCGCCGGGCTGGGTGGAGCCGGCGCCTTTCCCCATTGTCGTGCCCGCGCTGGCGGAGGGGGTGGTCCGTGAGGTGCTGGTGCTCGAGGGCGAGGCCATTGAAGTCGGGCAGGTGGTCGCGAGGTTGGTCGATGAGGACGCGCGATTGGGCCTCCGGGCGGCCGAGGCGAAAGTTCTGGAGCGGACCGCCGACGTCGCGCGTTCCGAGGCGATGCTGGCGACCGCGGAGTCCGTGGTTCGCGTCGAGGAACTCGCGGCGGCTGAACTCCGGGACGAGGTGACCAGGAAGCGGGATCTGGTGGGCATCGGCGGCGTAAGCGAAGGCGAACTGCGAAGATTGGAAATTCGGCTCTCCGGGATGGAGGCGCGCGTCGTCAGTGCTTCCAGGGGGGTGGACGAGGCGCGGGCCGGTATCGCACAGGCCCGTGCCTCACTCGAGGCGGCGATGGTCGAGAAGGACACTGCCTCGTTGGCGCTCTCCAGAACGGAAATCCGGTCCCCGGCCGCGGGCGTCGTGATGGCCCGACTTGTCGAGCCCGGCTCGCGGTTGAGCATGGGCTCCGCGTCGTCCTCTGCGGAGGCTGGAATGAGCGGCGCGATCCTGCGCATTTACGATCCTTCACGGCTCCAGGTCCGCGTGGACGTCCCCATTTCAGACGCCGCGGGTGTGGGACTCGGCACGCGGGCAACCGTGACAACCGAGGCCCTGCCGGACCTTGCTTTCGCGGGCGTGGTCTCTCGCGTCGTGCACGAGGCGAATATCCAGCGGAACACAGTTCAGTTCAAGGTTGCGCTCGAAGCTCCTTCCCCGGTCCTCAAACCGGAAATGCTGACCCGGGTGAAGCTGTACGGCCGAGGCCAGAGGAGCGGGCTCCCGGGCAGCGGCTCGGCGGAGTCAGGGGCAGGAGGCGATGTCATGCTCCTCATCCCGCGTTCCGCGGTCACGGAGCTTGGCGATGGCCGGGCGCGAGTGTGGGTGGTCGACCGGGGCACGGGACAGCCGAAGGCTGCCAGCCGTGAGATCAGGATCGCGGACTCGTCGGAGGGCGGGTTTGTCGTTGCGACCGCGGGGATGGCTCCAACGGACCGGGTCATCATCGAGCCCCAGTCACACCCGGGGCTCAAGGAGGGGGCGCTGCTGCGCCTCCTGGGTGAGCCGCCCGCGAAGGCGGGAGAGGAGAATCCATGAGTCACGCGGACACGCGAGCGATGCCGGGATTTCGGGCTGAACCCGAGGCCATCGAGCGGACGGGGACCCCGCCATCCTCCGGCCCGCTCATCCAGTGCCGGCGTCTGAGCAAGTCCTACGTCAAGGGCGACAATCTCATTACGCCGCTGCGAGACCTGGACCTGGACGTTTCCGCCGGTGACTTCCTGGCCCTCATGGGACCTTCGGGCAGCGGCAAGACCACTCTGCTCAACCTGATCGCGGGGATTGACCGCGCCAGCGGTGGTCAACTGATCATCAACGGGATCGACCTCTCCACGCTCTCGCGCGGGCAGCTCGCGGACTGGCGCACGACGCACGTGGGGTATGTCTTCCAGCTCTACAACCTCGTTCCCGTGCTGACGGCCTACGAGAACGTGGAGTTGCCACTGCTGCTCCACAGGATGTCCGCGCGGGAGCGTCACGAGCGGGTTCGCACGGCGCTCGAACTTGTGGGGATCGCGGACCGGCACGATCACTACCCGAGGCAGCTCTCGGGGGGACAGGAGCAGCGTGTGGCCATCGCGCGCGCGATCGTGGCCGATCCGATGATCATCGTCGGAGATGAGCCGACGGGCGACCTGGACGAAGAGTCCGCCCGGGCTGTGATGGACCTCATGACCCGGCTGTGCGCCGATCTCGGAAAGACGCTCATCCTCGTGACTCACGACGCCCGCTGTGCCGCGTACGCCAAGCGCACGCTCCACCTCGAGAAGGGCCGGCTGATCGAGTTGTCGGGCGTTCGCCGCGAGGAGGGGGCGTCCGCGAACCACGCGAGCGCTGGAGGAGCCACATGATCGCACCCCGATTCGTGCCGGTTGTCTTCAAGCAGCTCTGGCGGCACCGCGTGCGCAGCACCCTGACGCTCGGTGGCATCGCGATCGCAATGTTCCTCTTCGTCGCGGTGCAGACTCTTCAGGACGCGGTCCGGCGTGCCACGGAGACGACGGCGAGCGACACCACGCTCATCGTGTACCGTGAGAACCGGTTCTGTCCGGCCGCGAGCCGCTTGCCGGAGCATTACGTCGATCGGATTGAGAAGGTGCCCGGGGTCTTGTCCGCAGTGCCGGTGAAGATCCTGGTCAACAACTGTCGCGCCTCGCTGGACGTCATCACCTATCGGGGCGTACCGACCGAAGATCTTGCCGGCCCCGGAGGGTGGGCGAGCCGGTGGCAGTTCGTCTCGGGGTCGCTGGAAGACTGGCTCAAGCGTTCCGATGCTGCGCTTGTTGGCGAATCCCTCGCAGCGCGGCGCCGCTTCAAGGTGGGCGACTCGTTCGATTCTTCGGGCGTGACGGTCACCGTGGCGGGGATCATCCGCTCGCCCGAGCCCCAGGACCAGGCGGTGGCGTACGTGCACCTGGACTTCCTGCAGCAGGCCGCGACGAAGGGCGGCGGTCTTGGCGTGGTCACGCAGTTCACGGTGCGAGTCACAGACCCCGCGCGGCTGAAGGAAACTGCCGCCGCGATTGATGCGGAGTTTCAGCATGAGGCCGACCCCACGGCCACCAGGCCTGAGAAGGCCTTTGTCGCGCAGGCCAGTTCGGACATCGTCGAGATCGTGCGGTTCACCCGATGGCTGGGACTGGGGTGTCTTGCCGCGGTCCTGGCACTCGTTGCAAACGCCATTGTGCTGAGCGTGCACGACCGGATCAAGGAGCACGCGGTTCTGCAGGCCATAGGCTTCAGGCCCAGCCTTATCGCCCGTCTCGTTCTGAGTGAGGGCACGCTGCTCGGGCTGCTGGGTGGCGGTGTGGGTGCGGGCGCGGCGGTGGCTCTGATCCGGGCGGGCGCGTTCAGTCTGTCGCAGGAAGGCATGTCCATCGCGGTGGGGGCCTCCTGGGGTGTCCTGGGTGTCGGACTTGCGGTATCGGCGGGCGTGGGCGTCATCGCCGGCCTGGTGCCGGCGTGGCTCGCCGGGCGCCGGGAGATCGCCAGCAGCTTCCGTGCGGTGTGAGAAGGGTCATGTATGCGAATGCTCCCGTTCCAATACGCCGTCCGCAACCTGGGTCGCTCGCCCACGCGGCTTGTGCTCGCGATCTCGGGCTCATGGTTCGTTGTGCTCCTGATACTGGTTGCCGGGGGCTTCGTGAGGGGCATGATGCAGGCACTCGGCGCGACCGGCAGCGAGGACAACGTGATCCTGCTCGGCGCCGGAAGTGAGGACAGCGTCGAGCGATCGGAGATTCTGGCAAGCGTGCCCGGCATCCTTGCCGCAAGCGTTCCCGGGATACGGACCCGGGCGGGCGTGCCCTACGTCTCACCCGAAGTTCACGTGATGCTGCCAGTGATGACTGCTGGCCCCGGACGAGAGACGCCGGGAGTGGCAGGAGCGCCCCCCCGCCAAGCGCTCGTTCGGGGGGTCACCCATGGGGCGACACTCGTGCATGACTCCGTCGTCCTTGTCGAAGGGCGATGGCCAAGGACTGGGGAGGACGAGGTCCTGGTAGGCCGCATGGCTCCGACAGTCCTCGGCATCGCCTCGGAGGAGCTTGCCGTGGGCAAGTCCCTGGTGTTTGGCGAGACAGCGTGGACGATCGTGGGCACGTTTGCCGCTCCGGGCACGGCAGTGGAGGCCGAGCTGTGGGTGCCCATCACGGACCTCACGACTGTGACCAAGCGAGAGACGATCTCGTGCGTGGTGCTCACCCTCGATCCGTATGACCAGGACACGGGGGAAGGGGCCGAGCTTGCGGACGTGGACGCGTTCGCGAAGACCAGACCTGACCTGGAGCTCGCGGTCATCCCCGAGCGAGCCTACTACGGCAAGCTCTCGGAGTTCTTCGGGCCTGTCCGATTCGTCGTCTGGGTGACCGCCGGCCTTATCGCGACCGGCGGGCTCTTCGGCGGCCTCACGACCATGTACGCGGCGTTCGCCTCGCGAATACGTGAACTCGGCACGCTTCAGTCCCTCGGGTACAGACGGATGGCGCTCCTGTTCTCGATGATCCAGGAGTCCACACTCGCCACGGCAACGGGCGGGCTGCTCGCGTGCATCGTCGCGATCATGTTCTGCGACGGCCTTGCCGTCAGGTTCTCGATGGGGGCATTCGGGCTCGTGATTGATCAGCGGGTCGTCTCACTCGGTTTGCTGAGCGGGCTTCTCCTCGGCGTCGTGGGTGCGGTGCCGCCGGCGATTCGCTGCCTCAGGCCGGCCATTGCGGTCGCGCTGAAGGCCGTGTAGCACTGTGGGGTGCCGAGCTGTCGCGTGTGAGAATGATGGATCGTGGAAAGAATGTCGTGCATGAATGATGGGACCTCAACCAAGGAGTGCGAACATGAGTTCACGTCGAATGGAATCGGGCTTTTGGGCGGGGATGATCACGCTGGTGGTCTCAGCCGCTCTGGTCTCTGACATCGGTCTGCTTGGGGCGCAGCCCGCGGTGGCGCAGATCAAGTCTGCCGCGGATGTCAAGTCACTCCTGAGCGACGTGCTCCCCGCGGGCGCGTCCGAGATCGTCGATGCGATGAAGACCGCGAAGGTTGGAGAGACACTCACCCTCCGCGGGCACATCGCGCTCGCGAAGGACGCCATCTCCAAGGACACTGCGACTTTCACGCTCGTAGACGAGGCCGCTCGAGGTGGGGTGGCCCCTGCGTCGGAAAGGCTCCCCGAATCCGAAACAGGTGTCCCGTCATCTGCCCGGGCAGTTGTGCAGATCCTTGACTCCGAAGGGCAGCCCCTGCGGGCGGAGCTCGCAGGAAAGTACGGACTCAAGCCGGGCGCGGAGGTCTTCGTCACCGGGAAGGTCCTGGTCGCGGACGGCGCAGAAAGCCTCGTGTTGAGTGCCCTGGCGATGCATATCCCTCGCTCGCCGGTCCCCTCGGGCTTCTTCCTCGCATCCGCCCCGGCGGATGCCCGCGACGTCTCAGAGGCTCGCAAGGCTGGCGGCATGAAGGTGGGGGACCAGGTGGTGCTGCGTGGCAGGGTGGGAGGGAGCAAGACGCCGTTCGTGGCCGGACGCGCCGTCTTTACCCTCATGGGCCGAGGGTTGAAAGCCTGCAATGAGAACCCTGATGATCGATGCTCGCAGCCGTGGGACTACTGCTGCGAGAGCCGCGACGACATCATGGCGAACTCGGTGACCGTGCAGGCCGTGGATGCGAAGGGTCAGGTGCTTCGCACGGACATGAAAGGCCGCCGCGGGCTGCGCGAGTTGTCCGAAGTCGTGGTCGTAGGGAAGATCGCCTCGACCGACGGCAAGGGAATCGTGGTGAACGCGACCGGCGCTCATGTCGTTCGATGATCCGGCGGCGAACTCGTTGCCGCGTCATCGTGCCCAAGCGGGCTTCGGCGCCTGAATCCCGAAGAACAGGCATCCGTTCGAGTGGGCCCGGGCGACCGCGTGCGCGAGGTCCGCGTGAAACCGGTAGACCTCGCCCTCGGACTCAAAGCCCCGCGTCAGCACCCGCACCACGATCGACTGCCTCACTGTTGACCTTTCCCCCCAAACCCGGTCCACCCTGAGCGATAGTCCTCCTTATCCACAACTGGTTCAAACGGTTTCTCTCTGGGGAATCTGAGAATCTGCGTCAAAGTCGCGGGTTGACAGGCGACGGCGCCGGGTCGGACGACGATAAGTGGAGCTCGACCCCGGCAACCGAACATGTAGCCGATGCGGTTGAAAACCGCCCTTTCAGAACCGCCAGCGGTGTGCAAATACTCCGTCCCTGCCCAAAGGCGCCGCGGGTATGGCTCGGCGTCGCCCCTGTCGGGCGGGGGAACCGGGCACAGTTCACAATGGGGCGATGCCGAACCTCTTCCGCCGTCTTCTCTCGACCTTGGCCGGGTCGACCCGGGACGACCTCCGCCGCCAGGTCCAGTTCCTGAAAGCGGAGAACGAGGTGCTTCGTTCCAAAATCGCCGGTCCGGTCCGGGTCACGCCCGCGGAGCGGTCCCGGCTGGTCCGGCTCGGCATGCCGCTGGGGCGGGCAATCGCGGCGCTGGTCTCCATCGTCAAGCCGGAGACCTTCCTGAAGTGAATGCGGGACACGGGGAAGCGTCCGAAACGCGAGTACGCCGCCCGGAAGCCGGGGCGCCCGCGCACGCCCGAGCAGATCAAGAAGATTGTCTTGAGGATCGCCCGCGAGACCGGCTTCGGCTATGTGCGCATCTTGGGCGAGTTGAAGAAGCTCGGGATCGGCGGCGCTTCGCGTTCCACGGTCGTCAACATCCTGAAGCAGGCCGGCCTGCCGACGCGGCCGGCACGTGGCGAGCGAACGTGGGACCAGTTCCTGAAGTCGCACGCCAAGACCTTGTGGGCGTGCGACTTCCGCACGCTCCGCGTGCTGACGGCGACGGGCCTCAAGTTCGCCTTCGCGCTGGTGTTCGTGCATCCCAAGACACGCCGGGCGCACGTCTCGGTCAGCACCACCAACCCTGACGCGGCTTGGAGCGAAACGGTCGTTCGGAGGTTCATCGCCTCTCTGCCCACGGGCATGGCCCAGCCCAAACTCCTGCTCCGCGACCGCGACGGCAAGTTCGCCGCGGGGGACGGCGCATTCGGCAGAGCGCTGGCCGAGGCCGGGATCAAAACGATGAAGTTGCCGCACCGATCGCCCAACCTGAATGCCCACGTCGAGCGCCTGATCCAGAGCATCCAGGTAGAATGCCTCGACAACTTCGTCGTGCTCGGGACCAAACACCTGGACCACCTGCTGTCCGAGTACATCGACTACCACAACCGCGAGCGGCCGCACATGTCCCTCGGCTTCGCCACGCCGATGGGGCGACCGCCGCCAACCCGTGCCGGGCTGGTCGAGCCGCGCGAGATCCGCTGCCGCCAGCGTCTCGGAGGCGTTCTCAAGCACTACTACCGGGCGGCTGCGTGACACGGATCACCCCTGAATTCCCGGCTGGAATGCACGCACAGAATAATTGCATAGGACGATAATTGCATAGGACGGACGGGCGAAGAAGAGACGTCGCATAGACAACTACACCAGGCGTATCGGTCGCGGGGGTCGTTCGACTCGGATGTATCGCAGTATGGCCCTTACTGCGCTATCGGGAGTTAGCGTATCGACGATCACCATGGGCTGGCCAAGCACGTAGTTACCCGCGGCGAGCGGGTCAAAGTCACGCAGGTCCGTTCCCTCCTCAAAGAAGTGCCTGATCCAAGAGTATGATATGACAGCGAAACAGACTTCTGACTTGGTCCTAACAAGACCAACAAGAATGTCTGCCTGCAGTGTCAAGTTTGTAAGGTCACTTCCCTTGTCCATCCTCGCGTACTGAACGAGTTCACACATGGAGTCATGGCGGCGTAATGCCTCGTCAATGCCTAGTTGAAACGCAACTTCGTCTTGCTCGGACATGTCGGATCTCACTTGTACCAGAACGACACGACTTCGCCACTCCTCGTGAATATCCCGCCCATACCAGTTGATGGATCGACGTACCTGAGGCCATCTTTGAAGCCGCCACCGATCGGGTGAGGTTTCAAGTTGCTCTTGAATCGGCTAAAGAAATCAACTGCATCATCGGTGTATTGCTGGAGACTAACGTCGAGCCCTTCCTTGATCACGTGCTTTTCATAGTGGTATGCGAGCTTTCCAGGTTCCCACCAGTGATGTCGAACTGCGTTGACGAGGTGCTGCGGAAGGCAGAACCTAGCGTTGTGTACCACCACCCCGTCGGGCCCCACGCGGTAGTTGTGCAGCCCCTCGACCTCGATGTTGTAAACGGTGGCGCGGCGGCCGGTGAACTGCACAGACACGACCACCGCCGGCTCTCCGCCAGCGGTGCGGACCTCGTCGCCGGGTTTCAGGCTCGCCGCTTGGACCCAGGTGCTGCTCGTTTCCCCACGCTCAACCAGGAACGGATGCTCTTCGGTCGTGTTGAGCGTGACCAAGCCGGGTTCCTCGCCGCCCGCCATCTCTCGGCCGTCCGCGATTGCCGGCGTTGTCGTGCCGATCAGCGTGACCGCAACAATCGGCGCGGCCTTGCGGACGAACGTCCTCACAACCCGACGCAGTGAAACTTCGCCGCTCGACTCATCCTGCGCGAAGACCTCGTCACTCTCGCACAGTTGATCGATGGGCACGAGCCCGCGCGAGGTCTGGACGTGCGTGCCTTCCTCGAAACAGCCGCAGCCCTTGGCTAGCCATGTCACCGCGCGGTGCATGAGCCCGATGGAGCTGTGGTTCCACAGCCATCGGATCGCCTTTGGGGCATAGTGCTTTGCCGCATTCCAGACCGATGAAGCGGCACGCCCGATGAACTTGCCGACCGTCTTGAACGCGGGGCCAAGCAGTTTGCCGAAGGGGACTAGGCCCATGCCTATGGCCACTGCCGCCGTCTGCATGTCCTGTTCGCCGAGCGCGACGAGCGCGAGTTCACCTGCGATGTTGGCGGCAGGGAAGGGCAGGTACGTGGCTATGTGTGCGGCGAGGACGGCGGCCGCCTTGGCGCCGCTGCCCACGGCCGAGAGCAACGCCGCGCCGCTTGCGGCGTGCTCGGCGATGAGTTCGTCCACCATATCGAAGGGGTCCCAACTCAGCCCCATCGGGTCGGAGCGGTTCCAGGGGTTGGACCCGAGGTACTCGTAGAGATTGGAACCGTCGCCGTAACGCTGGGAGAGATCGAAGGCCACCGCGAGCGCGGCGATCCCGCGGCCGTTGTAGGAGGCGCCTTCGAGCATTGCGAAGGCAGCGGCGTTGGGATCGGGCTGCATGAAACGCCCGAACTGCGGGTTGTAGGCGCGGCCGCGGTTGTGGACGATCGCGTGCGCGAACGGAACGAGACGCGGGGTCTCCATCGCGCCGCCTCCGGGCACGGCCGGATCGGCGACGCCCACATCCAGCCGGTCGAAGAACAGGCCCTTGTGCCCGGCGTGCATGAATGGGTGGGCGGACAGATGGTCGGCGGATACCACCGAGCCGTACGCGTCGTACGTCCATTGAGCGGCGACGAAGGGAGCGCCGCTGACGGTGCCCGCGTTGTCGCAAAGAGCGACGATGTCGCCCCCGGCGTCCTGAAGAACCCACCAGGGCTTGCGGTTCACGTCGTACTGAACGAACAGTTCGTCAACCCCTGCCGCGCCGTCGCCCGGCCCCCAGATGTACTCACGCTCGAGGCGGGCGCCCGGGATCGGAATGGCGACAGGGTCGCCGCTCAACTGCGTCTGCTCGACGGTCAGCGGTGTCGCGGACTCGTCGAGTTCACCCTCGGCGGCAGCGGCCTGGGAGCTCTGGGAGGACGCCGCGGCGGCCTGCACCTCGGAGTTCGAGGAGCTGGTGGCCATAGCGAGCGCCTCGACAGGGTCGGCGACCAACTCCTGGATGCGCCGGACGCCGTCGTAGTAAAACCGCTCGGTACGCAGGCCTTGGTTGTTGTCCGGGGATGGATAAGGCGACTGGGTTCGGATGAGGCGGCCGAGGCCGTCATAGGTGTAGTGCTTGATCAGTTCATCAGCGACGATGCCGAGCGGGACGGGCGTGGAGGGGGGATCGCCGCCGAAGTTCTCAACACCGGGCTCGAGGTGGGCCCGGTTGATCTGAATCAGCCTGTTCCACGCGTCGTACTGATAGAAGTAGGTGCCGTCGAAGATGAGGTTGCCAGCAGCGTCGTGCCGGACCTCTGCGTCCACGCCCTGCATCGGGTTGCCGGTGTGCGTTCGGAAGTTCGTGATCTCGTTCTGGCCGTTGACGGTGTGGCTGACCGCGCGGATGTCGTCGGCGGAGTTCGAGCCATCGGGGTGAGTCCACGGAATGAGCGTGGAGCCTGTGTCGTACCCGCCGAGCTCGAACCCGTAGCCGCCGTCAAGGTTGCCGGACGCGAAGCGGCCCGCGGACGTTGTGCCCGCCGGTCCGCTCCAGTTCCCGAGCAGGTCCAAGGACCATGAGTCGGCGCGAATCATGTCCGCTACGGACGGCGTGCCGGTCGTGTTGACATGCCCGACCTGCGTTCCGATGAGCTGGTTGAGCTGGTTGTACTGGTTGAGTTGTGAGCGTGTATTGAACTGGGTCTGCCCGCCGGCAGGGGCCTGCGTGATCTCCGCCCACGTCCGATTGCCCGCCGCGTCGTAGGCGTACCGGCCCTGGAACATGGTGGCCCCGCCCACGCTCTTGTAGTGCAGGTTTGTGATGCGCCCGAACCGATCGAGGCCGCCAAGCCCCATTTCGGTGCTCAAGTGAAAGTCCGCCGTGATCGCCCCGTTGCCATGCCCGAGCGCGACGGATCGGCGACGTGAGACGCCGACGTACTGGAAACGTGCAACGTCGATGGTGAAGCCGGAACTCTGATTCGACAGCCGGGAGGAGATCTTGGCCAGCCGCGACAGAATGTCGTCCGTTGAGTCATTATCGCCGTAACCAAAGCTCACGATCCGGCGGGGCAACCCTTCATGCGCCGGGTAGGTCATGGAGGCAAGCCGCTCGTGCCCGATCTGTCCGAGGACGCTCAGATCGGTCTTCTCGTAGTTCCACTCATAGTTGACGGTGGGCACCGTGGCCTGGTTCTGCGTCGTGATCAGCTGGCCGTGCAACTGCAACTCGCCGGTCAGATTCCCGCGGCTGTCGTAGACGAAGCGGTTGTGCGAAACGACTTCGCCGCCGCGGGAGACGTACGCGATGACGTCGGCGGGCCGCCCGCCAGCGTCGTAGGTGTGCGCGACGTACCCGATGCGGTCCACCGGCGCGCCGCTCGCGGGGGTCATTGTTTCGGGGTGTTTCTCCGAGAACTCGGTGAACGCCGAGTCCTCGTAGCGCCCGATGACCACCTCGGTGAGGCGGCCGAGCGCGTCGTAGAAGTACCTGATCGCGGCCCCGCGGGCGTCGATGCGCTCGGCGACCTGGCCGCCGAACGTGTACCGGAGCAGGATGTCGTTGTTCGAGGTGGCGTTGCCGTCGTTCTCGTTGGGGAGGCTCATCTTCCCCACAAGATCGTTGCGGCGAGAGACCACCGTGTACAACCGGGTTTCGCCGTCACGCACCTCGGCGACGATGTCGGCGCCGTAGGTGACGCGAGTGACCTGGTCCTTGGCGACAACGTTCGCCGTGGTTCGCGCCGCGCGAATCTCGACGAGCCTGCCGTATTGGTACTGGTAGCTCGTGGTGCGCCGGAGCGCGGCGTCGCCGAACCGGTTCTCGATCTTGGACGCCGTGCGCCCCGCGCGGTCGTACAGCATCTCGGTGATCGACCCGTCGGGTTGGCGGGTGTGCGTGAGCCGGCCCGTGGCCAGGTCGTAATGATTGATCGACAAGAGCGGGGCGATGCCCCATTCGCTCGCGTTGGGATCGACGAATGCAGGTGCCGCGGTGGGATTCTCGGGATCGAAAGCGAGGTACGGCTCGGACGCGTTGGCGTCGAACGGGTCGCGGGTGTACTGGGTGGGGCCGGCGATGAACCCGTCCGGCTGCTCCGTGCCCAGCTCAGCGGACGCCGTCCCACGCTTCTTCGGATCGAACCATGCGACGGTGCGAGAACGAACCGCGTTGGGACTGCCGGTCGCGGCAAGGACAGGCTCTTCGTCGAACAGAGCACGCTCGAAGCGGGCGGTGTCCACGACGTTGCCGTCCGGGTCTATCGTGTAGTCTGTCCGTCCGAGCTCGTACGCCCAACCGCCGTTGCGGAGCGCGAGGCTGCGCTGCTTTGCCAGCCGCCCAAGTCCATCTACTTCACCCTTGGACACAGGCTGCTGCGGGCGTTGGGCGTAGACCTGCACGCCGTTTCGACCGGAATACGTGAACTCCGAATCTCCCTGTACAAGACCGTTTCGGAGGGTTGGCGGACCACTCTCGGGGTGGCCCGATGGGTGTGCGATCGACACGGGGCGTTCACGGGAATCGGCGGAAACCGCGTTTTCAGGGCCGCCAGCGGGGTACAAATACTCCGGCCCCGTCCATTGGCGTCGCGGGGTGACCTCCGCGCGGTCCCGCCGGGACGATATGGGCAACGCCCGCGTTCTGCCGCCGCGCCCGCCGGTTGCGGCCAGGCTGAGGAGTCTCACGCTGACGACTGATTGACACCGGATCGGGATGTCGGGCGGGCCAGAATCATGTGGTGGGCGCGGCTGAGTCTCAAAGTCGCACGTTTTGGCACCCTCCCCCCGTCCCCACGCGGGGCCGCGACGATTGAGGGATGCCGAACCTCTTCCGCCGCCTGTTTGATGTCCTCGCCGGGTCCTCCCAGGACGACCTGCGCCGCCAGATTCAATACCTGAAAGCCGAGAACGAGGTCCTCCGCTCGAAGATCGACGGGCCCGTCCGGGTCACGCCCGAAGAGCGGTCTCGGCTGGTTCGCCTGGCCAAGCCCCTCGGATCGACCATCAAGGCGCTGGTGTCGATCGTCAGTCCACAGACATTCCTTCGGTGGATCCGGGATGCCGACAAGTGCCGGCCCAGAAAGAAGACCGGGCGGAAGCTGGGACGGCCAAAGTCGCCTGAACAGATTCGGCGGCTGGTGCTG
>QWIH01000066.1 GCA_021405315.1 Leptolyngbya sp. PLA1 | reverse complement strand
AGCCCCCTCAGCCCCGCCGCGAAGACGCGGCTATGCCAACGCCGGCGCGGCAGCCCGGCAGAACGGCAGCCCGGCAGAACGGCGGAACGGCGGAACGGCAGAACGGCAGAACGGCAGAACGGCAGAACGCGTCGCGCATCAGGGGCCTCCCGAAAACTCCCCTACTCACGCAGTTCAACATACCACACACCCTGCGGCCCGGCAAGGAAAGTTGGACAGGCACGTCCCAAAATGCGCGCGCAGGGGCGGCCGGGGCCGACCCGGCGCCCGTGTCCGGCCGTATTGTCTCTACGGATCGGGATCGCGCCCACGTCCGAAGGTGTAGGGGAGGTACGGCATGCGAACGCTGGTGGCGATTCCGGTGTACAACGAGGCGAAGCACGTGGAGAGCGTGCTCAGCCGCGTATTGGCGAGGCACGCGGACGTGCTCGTGGTGGATGACGGCTCGACGGACGCGACGCCGGAGCTGGTGGCGCGGCACCCGGTGGACGTGATCCGGCGGCGCGTGAACCGGGGGTACGGGGCCTCGATGCGGGAGGCGTTCCGGTTCGCGGCTCGGGAGCGGTACGACTGGCTGATCACGATGGACTGCGACGACCAGCACGAACCGGACGCGATCCCGGAGTTCATCGAGGTGGCGGGCAGGGATGATGCGGACGTGATCTCGGGGTCGAGGTATCTCGCGGCGTCGAGGGGCAACGACCGCCCGCCGCCTGAGAGGCGTGCGATCAACGTGGAGCTGACGCGCGAGATCAACTGCCGTTTGGGCCGGTGCCTGGGGACGCTGATCACGGACGCGTTCTGCGGGTTCAAGGCGTATCGGGTGGACGGGCTGAGGCGGCTGCGTCCCACGGTGCGCGGGTACGCGTTCCCGATGCAGTTCTGGGTGCAGGCGGCGTGGGCGGGGCTGCGCGTGCGCGAGCTGCCGGTGAGGCTGATCTATAACGACCCGAACCGGTCGTTCGGCGCGACTCTGGACGATCCGACGCGACGACTGAGGCACTACCGGGCGGTGCTGCATCGCGAACTGCTGAGGCGGGCCTCCGGGCTGCCCTGCGCCTCGCTCGCGGGCATCCCGAGTCCGAGCAAGGGCTGCGGCTGCCAGTGACGGACGCGGTGCTCACCATCCGCCCATCGGCGAGCGCGTGGCGTCCAACGCGGCATGGGAGCGTCCTCGCGCGTCGGGCGCTGGGGCTTCCCGATGGCCCGGGTCCGCTCATCATGAGCGGGCACCAGGCGGAGTGCTGGCACGCGGGCATTCTCGCAAAGCGGCTGGTGCTCCCGGAGGGGCGCTCCGCGTGGGTGGTTGTGGATCAGGACACCAACGATCCGCTCGAAGTGGCGTATCCGGGCCCGGGGCCGACGCGGGCCGTGTGGAGAATCGGGACCGAGGCACCGGACGTGCCCACGGCCAGCCGCGGGACGACGCGGGTCGGAGACGTGCCCGGGGACGCGGGGCCGGAGAGCGCGGCGGCGGGGCTGCTGAGCCTGAAACGGTCGCTCGAGAGGCACGCGGGAGAGACGACGCTGGCGCGCCAGGTCGGTCGTGCGGTGGAGTCTCTGGTGATGGAGCGCATCGCGGGCGCGGCGGGCACGGCGCTGGTGTTCGCCACGGCGCTCGCGGCGACGGCCCGGTTTGGAGAACTTGTCGATCGCATGAGGCGCGATCCGGTGGCGTGTGTTTCGGCGTACAACGCGGCGGCGGCGGCGAACCCGCGGGCGAGGCTTCGCGCCCTGGCGACGGCGGGTGGTCGCGTGGAGCTGCCACTCTGGCGGCTGACCCGGGGAATGGCGCGGAGCCCCGTCTATTCGGACGAGCTCCGGCCCGGTGAGATGGCCGGGCTCGCGCCGAGGGCTCTGTTCATGACGGGGCTGCTGAGGCTGGACCTCTGCGACCTGTTCGTGCACGGGCTGGGGGGAGAGGTGTACGACCCGGCGACGGAGCAGTGGCTGAGCGTGTGGCTGGGAGAGGGCGCGAGGCTGGCCCCCACCGCGATGGTGACGGCGACCCTGAGGCTGCCCTTTGCGGCGCGCGTCATGACGCCCGAGGAGATCGACCGGGCGAGATGGCTGGCGCACCACGCGACCCACGACCCGGCGGCGGTGGGCGACGACCGCTGGGCCGGAGAGCGTGACGCGGCGCTCGCGCGGGTGCGAGCCGCGACCGGGCGTGCGGAGAAGCGGCTTGCGTACCTCGCGCTCCGGGACGTGGTCGGGCGGTATCGGGAGGCGCGGGCGGGCTCGCTCACGGAACTGGCCTCGCGCGGCATCGAAGCCGGAGCCCACCGGGCGCGTGCCAAGGTCGTGCACGATCGGACGTGGCCCTGGGTGCTCCACGGCGACGGGTCCCTGCGGGACCTGTCCCGACGCGCGGCCGAGGCGATGGCGGGGGCGAGTTGAGGGACAGCACAGGGGTAGGATGGAAGATGACGCCTCGCGCGCTTGTCCCACAGACCTTCCGTTGGCTCGGCGCGTGGCTGGCCGCGTGCCTGGGATTGACGTTGACGGGCTGCGGCGAGCGGGCGGCCGCACCGACACCCGCGGCGAGCGAGGTGCGCATCGCGGTGCTGTCCCCCGCGGCGGCGGTGATGCTGCGTGACATCGGGCAGGAGCACCGGATCGTGGCACGGCACGCGTTTGATCTGGTGCTCGCGCGTGACCTCCCGGTGGCCGGGGATCAGAACACCATCGACCTGGAGGCGCTGCTTCGGGCCCGGCCGACGCACATCATCACGCAGTGGCAATCAAAGTCGCTGCCCGGGCCGTTCACGGAGGCCGCGGCACGACACGGGTGGAAGGTGCACGAGGCGAACCTCCTGAGCGTCGATGACATCGACGGCGAGCTCGCGGCTCTTCGCGATTTTCTCTCGCTGCCGGTCAACGAGTCTGCGGATCACATGCGGCTGAGGCTGCGCGACGCCCTGAAGCCGCGGGGCCCGGATGGCGGCCCATTCCGGAAGGTTGGGCGGGTGCTGCTTCTCGGCGCGACCGAGCCCGTGGCGGCGTTGGGGCCGGGGTCGTGCCATCAGCAGGTGCTCGAGCGCATCGGCGGTGCGCCGGCGCTGCTCAGCGGGAACGCGTGGGTGGAACTCTCAACGGAAGACCTGCTGAGGCTGAAGCCGGATGCGATCGTCGCGGTGCTGCCCCGCGAGCGGCGCGGGGGCGACGCGCCCACGAGTTATGTGGTGCGGGGTGATGAGGCCGCCAGTCGCCTGCGCGCGGTCATGGCGCTGGATATTCCCGCGGTGACGCGTGGGCGGGTGGCGGTGATCGACGACCCGCTGGCGCTGCTCCCAAGCACATCGATGGCGGCGTTCGCGGACGAACTCGCGGAGGTGATGTCGGCGTGGGAGGCGGAGTAGTCAGGGGCACCCGCCGCCACCCACGGTATTGATGAGGGCCGCGACGTCGTCCTGATCGACGTTGCCGTCGTGGTTGAAGTCGGGGTCGATGCCTGTGGGGTTCTCCCCGCCGCCCACGACATTGATGAGGTACGCGATGTCGTCCTGGTCGACGTTGCCGTCCTGGTTGAGGTCCGGGTCGCAGGCGGGGCCGAGCGTGAGGAGGCCGACGTATTGGGGCGTGACGCCGGAGCCGGTGCCGCCGAAGACGGTGACGGGCGGGTCGCCGGTGGCGGGGTTGAAGACCTTGACCGCGGAGCCTTCGGTGAAGAGCATCTGACCGTCGGAGAGGGGCCAGAGGCCTCGGGGGCCTGTGCTGACGTTGTAATACGCGATCTGTCCGCCATCGGTGTCATAGCGGTAGATGCCGGCGGGGGCGGTGAATCCCGTGACCCAGACTTCCTCGGCGCCGCCCGGGCCGGTGTTCAGGATGATGGCCTGCTCCGGGAAATCGATGCCGTTGACGCCGTCGCTGTTGTGGAACACGGAGTCCAGAGTGCCGTCGGGGAGAAAGAGACGGATATCGTCGCCGGAGATGTCGGTGACCATGAGCTTGCCGTGGAACTCCACGACATCGAAGGGGTCGGGGCAGGCGAAGGAACCGGCTGGGGTTCCGTCGAGCTCGAAGGCGACGATGGCGGCGCCGGGCGCTCCGTTGCCGGTGCCGGAGTTGGAGACGTAGATTCGGTTTCCGACCTGCCCGAGTCCGCGGATGTTGTCGAGCCCGCCGGAGATGGTGGCGATGTACTCCGGCGTGAGCGAGGCGGTGAAGCGGTGGATGGCGTCCGCGACCTGATCGGAGACCCAGATTTCGTTCCCGACCTGGATGGCCTCCTTGGGAGTTGTGAAGAGGTACGGGGTGGCGGCGTCGGGGATGAAGTCCGCGTTGAGGAGAGCCCCCGTGGCGGCGTCAAAGAGCATGACGCGGTCGGACGTGCCCGAATCGGGGATCATGAGGTACTGAGACTGGGCGAGCGCGGTGGCGGAGGCTGCGAGGGCAAGTGCGAGTGCGGCGGTGGTGCGCATGGGGAACTCCAGTTTCGGCGTGGCGATGATGCCGGCAGGGCAGTCTAGCTCGAAGCCGGCCGAGCACAAGAGCAATGTGCCCCGTACCGGCGCCAAGCTGCTGATCAGGAGCAGGGCCCCCTCGCGAGCATATCGACAAGCAGGACGACATCGTCCTGGTCGAGCGTTCCGTCGCGGTTGAGATCCGGATCGACGTTGCTGGTGTTGTCGGACCCGCCAACGAGGTTGATGAGGTAGGCGACATCGTCCTGGTCGGCGTTGCCGTCGAGGGTGAGGTCCGGGTCGCAGCAGTAGTCGAACCTCGCGGGGTTTGAGCGATCGCTGCCGCAGGGCGTGGCGGCGACACAATCAAAGACGCCCGAAGTGCCGAGTGTTGGAGCGGAGATCAGGAGGGTGTCCGAGGTGACGCCAGAGACGATGCCGCCGCTGGGGAGCACCTGACCCTCGGTGAGAGGCTGGCCATTGCGGCGCCATCGGAGGGACGCGCCGGGGGTGGCCTGGACCGTGAAGGCCGCGGTCTGACCCGCGCACGCGCGGGTACTGACGGGGTGGTGCGTGAAAGAGGGAGCGGGGTCGGAGGCGACGTAGCGGGCGAGATATGGGGAGGGCTGGCCGCCGGCGTTGAGGAAGAGTCCGGAGACCCAGAGGGTGTTGCCGTCGAGCAGCAGCGAGGAGGCGCGTGGGACGCCGGAGGCGTCCGGGGGCAAGCCGTCGGGGTCGCCGGGCATGGGCTGCCAGGCGACGCCGTCCCAGCGGCGGAGGCGCGAGGCGGGGCTGGTATTGAACGCGCGTGCGGCGATGAGGTCGCCGTGGTAGACCTCGATCGCGCCGGAGAGTGATTGGGAGACGGACGTGACGAACTGCGAGCCCAGGGGCGACCAGACGCCGTTGCGGAACTGACCGACGCTGGTGGAAGATGCGGGCAGGACGCCGTCGACGATGGCGAACATGCTTCCGTCGCGGACCCTGAGGTCGATGCTGGTGAACGGCGCCCCGGGGACCGCGACGTAGCCGGTTCCGGTCCATCGCGAGTTGGCGGCATAGAGAGTGCCGAGGTATGACTCGATGGAGAAGGGGCCTGTGCCGTTGGACCATCCGGTGCCGAGCCACGCGGCGCCGGTGTAACGGAGGATACCGGTGGCCCCTTGTACCGAGGCATTGCCGGAGAGGAAGAGCTGACCGTTGTGGGTGGCAAGGTCGAAGATCTGGCCCTGCGGGTTGGTCGCGTTGGCGGGGACGGTGCGTCGCCAGAGCGTGCCGTCCCAGCGGGCCACACCATCGAGCGTGCGGGACTGGGCGGGGTCGACGGCGGTGAAGTAACCGCACGCGTAGAGCGCCCCGTCGGGGCCGATCTCCAGGTCGGCGGCGATCTCTGAGGTGGCGCCGGAGGTGTTGGAATAGAGGCCCTGGCCCATGGGGTGGAACTGGGAGCCGTCCCAACGGGCGACACCGTTGACACGCCGGCCGCCGGCTATTCGGAAGGGGCCGGCGAAGATGATGTCTTCGCCGACGCGCTTCATGGCGAGGGGCGCGCCGTCAAGGCCCTTGGCGAAGGTGCGCCACTCCGCACCATCGAAGGTGAGGAGCGCACCCCGGGTGGTGCCGCCGGAGCCGGCGGAGAGGTAGCCGACTCGTTCGCCGCCGATGAGCAGCATGCCCTCGAAGGGCAGCATGGCGAGCACGGAGGTTGGCGGGGCGACCTTCAGCGGGGAAGGGTCCGTGAGCGCGGACCACGTTTGGCCGTCCCACCTGGCACACTTGAGCGGGGTCTGGATGGCGTCGATCGTGAAGAATGAGCCGCCCGCGTAGAGATGCTCGCCGAAGGACGCGAGCGTGAGAACCTCGGCGGTCATCGCGGAAGCGAGCGGCACGAACTGACCCAGGTCCGCGTCCCAGCGCATGACACCGCGATCGAGGAAGTATCCGCCCGCGTAGAGCGACCCCTGGTGAACGGCGAGCGAGTTGACGCGAACGCTGCTCCCGGGGGGGATGCCGGGGCGTGCGGTCCACTGCGAGCCGGTCCAGAGCGCGACGTCAGGGGAACCCACGCCGCCCGCGGAATCGAAGTCACCGGCGATCAGGAGGCCATCGGGCGTGACAAGCATGTCACGGACGGAGACAGCCCCCCCGGCGCGGGCGAGCCCGGTGCCCAGAGGCGCCCAGGCCGTGCCGTTCCACTTCGCGAGACCGGGAGTGCCTGCCGTGGACGCCGCGGCGGTGAAGTCGCCGCCGACGTAGAGCTCGCCATCGAAAACGGTGAGACACCGAGCGACGCCGTTGACACCGGCCCCGACGGGCTGGAAGGCGGTGCCGTCCCACCGTGCGACGCCGGTGGCGCCGGGGAGGCCGAACTGACCGACGATGTGAAGCTGGTTGTTGTAGTAGCACGCGTCGTAGACGATGATGCTGGTGTTCGGGGCGACGCGGGTAACCCAGCGGCCACCCTCCCACTCGGCGACGCCGGAGGCCGGGAAGCCGTCGATGATTGTGAACTGGCCGGCGGCGAGAAGGCGGGGTGGGAGTGGTCCGTCTCCGTCCGGATCAACCATGGAAAGTGATCGGAGCGTGCCCGGACCCTGGCTGGCGTGCTGGAGCATGGGAGCGGGCCAACCCGGCAGCCAACCGGTGGTGCATTGGGCGTGGGCGAGCACCGGGAGGATGGCGATGAGCGCGGCGGGGCAGAGTTGCATGCGAAGCACAATGTACCGGAGTAAGGGGCGGTGGCAAGGGAATCGGGGCGGCGTTGGGGAATCGGAACGGGCGGGAACACCCGCGGCGGGAGCGCGTAGGATTGTGCGTTCCGCCGTCACCCCCGGCGGGTGAACCCGAACAGGCCAGGGGGGTTGGCCGGAAGAGAGTCATCGCTGCGGGGCCAGCCGCCAACGGGATGAAGAAGTCTCGTAGAGAGCTGTGCCGCGGAACGCGAGGCGGGATGGAGGACATCATGGCCAACGGGAAGTGGACGAAGGCGGAGTTGCTGTCGAGGCCGATCGAGCACGTCGATATCACGAAGTTCGACGCGCGGCCGATCGTGAAGAGCTACCGCGACATGGCGTATTCGAGCCGCACGCTGGCGCAGGCGGCGGACATCTACTCGATGATGCTCAAGGACAAGGAATGCGCGGTGATCCTGACGCTGGCGGGGAGCCTGATCAGCGCCGGGCTGAAGCGCGCGATCATCACGCTGCTGGAGTGCAACGCGGTCGACGCCATCGTGTCGACGGGCGCGAACATCGTGGACCAGGACTTCTTCGAGGGGCTCGGGTTCAAGCACTACATCGCGCCGGGGAGCCCCGAGGCCCCTCCGGTGGACGACATGACGCTTCGGAACTGGATGATCGACCGCATCTACGACACGTACATCGACGAGGACGACCTGCGTGCGTGCGATGCGAAGACGCACGAGATCTTCAACGCGTTCGAACCCGGGGCGTACAGCAGCCGCGAGTTCATCCACGCGATGGGGAGCTACCTCGCGAAGTATCACTCGAAGAATGAGAGCATCGTGAAGACGGCGTACCTGAAGAAGGTGCCGATCTTCGTGCCGGCGTTCAGCGACTGCTCGGCGGGCTTCGGGATCGTGCTGCAGCAGACCGAGGCGATCGAGGAAGGCCGCGGACAGGTCGCGTTCGACAGCGGCAAGGACTTCCGCGAGCTGACCGACATCAAGCTGGCGTGCAAGGACACCGGCCTGCTGATGCTGGGCGGCGGCGTGCCCAAGAACTTCGCGCAGGACATCGTGGTGGCGGCGGAGCTGCTGAACGAGCGCAAGGGCGGGAAGGCCCGTGGCGACATCGGGATGCACAAGTACGCCATCCAGATGACCGTGGCGGACAGCCGCGACGGCGCGCTGTCCGGGTCCACGCTCCGCGAGGCCTGCTCGTGGGGCAAGGTCGACGTGGTGCACGAGCAGATGGTGTTCGGCGAACTGTCGGCGCTCTTCCCGATCCTGGCGAGCGACGCGTATCACCGCGGCGCGTGGAAGGCCCGCAAGGGCTTCCGGTTCGCGGACCTCTTCGAGAAGGGCGACGGTGTGCCCGAATACATGGGCGCGAGCAAGAAGAAGGCCGGGGCAAAGTAACGCCGGCGCGACGTCCGCACACAAGCCCGGGGCCGACCCCGGGCTTTTTTCGTGCGCTGCGGTGTGGGGCTTCGCACTGGCGGCGAAGCCAACGCAACGGCGAGCGTGCTCGCGAGGCCGGCGGAGCCGGAGCGCGACCTGCGTCGGATCGGGGCGGGTGCGGCGTGCCTTGGCGCGGTGAGTTGCCGCGACCGTGAACACGGGTGCCTGCGCGCGCCAACACCCGCGGAGCCTGGAAGGCCGGGCGGGTGGTGGTGCGTGAGGAGGAGCGGGAAGAATCGGCTCAGCGCCGGCGGCGGGCGAGGGTCAGGCCGCCGAGGGCGAGGAGGGCGGCGGCGCCGGGCGCAGGGGCCTGGTGGATGACGACATTCCAGTTGTCGATGCCGCACTCGGTGTTGATGCTCCCGTTGTTGGAGTTGCCCCGCCAGAAGCCGAGTTGCATGATGGAGCCTGACGCCGAGAAGTCGGGCGTGTTGGCGGAGAGGTTGCCGAAGGCGTCGACCTCCCAGAAGCTGGAGGCGGTGAGGCCGGGCATCGCGTTGGGCTGCCAGGTGCTGTAGGAGGAGTAGGGCATGACGAGGGCGGCGCTGGTGCGGTAGAAGCGTCCGTTCTGGAGGATCGCCAGGCCGGAGCCCTGGCCGTTGCCGGTCTGGTTCACGAAGTTGATGGAGTCCTCGCTGTAGTCGATCGAGGTGATGGCGCCCTGGTTCGAGGGGTCGTAGAAGGCCGTCACGTTCATGTGAAAGCCGTGGAGCGTCCCCGTGGGGGAGCTGACCGTGAGTTGATTGCGGATACGACGGAACTCGTTGGGGTTGCCCCCGGCGAGGAACTGCAGCCCCTGGGTGGAGCTGCCCGCGGCGTTCGCGTTGTTGAACTGCGTGAGCGTCCAGTCCGCGTTGTTGAAGATGCCGTCGAAGAAGGTAATGGCACGGGCCGCGGGGGCGAGGGCGGCGAGCGAGAGCATGGAAGCGATGGCGGTGCGGTTCATGACGGGCTCCTGTGAGTGGTGTGTGAGTGAGGACACACGACTTGTCACCCGCGGGAGCGTTCTTGCAGCATCGTTTCACATATTTGTTACGTTGCAACATGCGATGCGATGGGCGCCTGGGCTCATATGACAACACCGCCGGTCTCTGATGAGACCGGCGGCGCCGGGAGCGCACGCTGGGCGGAGAGCCT
>QWIH01000022.1 GCA_021405315.1 Leptolyngbya sp. PLA1 | reverse complement strand
CACGCACGACCTGACGATGCACTATTGCCAGCCGGAGCCGGTGACGTACCGCGTGTATACGGATGATTCGCCCGTGCCGGGCACGCCGGGGTTGGCGACCCTGCCCGGGTCGGGACAGAACCAGGACACGGAGACGTACTTCTCGCCCGCGAGCCGCGAGTTGGTGACGGTCACGGCAGCTAACGTTGGGGAGTGGTCCCCTCTTGGGTGGTTGAATGAAGCGCAGCTAGACATGTGTGACCACGATGGTTCACCGGTGAGTCAGACGTGCGGAAACAATGTGCGCGTGCGTCGCATCCCATCAGACGAGACGGTCTTGGGGGCAGACCGCGAGTTTGATTTTGCGATGAACCTGAGCTTGCCGCCGGACAACGACGACAATCTGAAGAGCGCGGTTGCGCAGGTGTTCTACCTCGCAAATCTATGGCACGATCGAATGTATTGGCTTGGGTTCAACGAGGCGGCGGGCAACTTTCAGGAGGACAACTTCGATCGGGGCGGAAACCCAGTGGGGGATGCGCTGTTCATTCGCGTCCACGACGGGCTAAACAACTACGGGAGTGCTGGCTATCTAAACGGCAGATCTGAAGATGGCGCACGATATGAGGTGAAGTTGGCCGTGATGACGGGTCCGACGCCCGATCGCTCCGCTGCGCTCGACCGCGGAGTGGTCTTCCATGAACTGACGCACGCGATGGTCGCACGCCTGCTCGTGGGATCGTCGGGCGGGCCAAAGCAGGCGTACGGCATGCACGAGGGTTGGGCCGACTTCTTCGCGGTCTGCCTGACCGCGCAGTCGAACGACAATCTGGGTGCCGAGTACCCGATGTTCGCGTGGGCGGCACGAGAGAATGACCTCACGACGACCGGTGACCCGCCCATCAGCCACTACTACTTCGGCGCCCGTAGATTCCCCTACTCCGCCGACATGTCCAAGAACCCGGTTACGTTCGCGCACATCGACCCTTGCACAAGCTCGAACCCAACCCGCCCCAAGCCGCTCGAGTACCCCGAGGGGCAGAACCCCCCACAAGTGCCGCCGCAAAATCCAGAGGTCGCGGGCCGTGCCCGTGACGAGGAGTACACGGTCGGGCTTGTCTGGGCGATGTCGCTCCTGGAATGTCGCACCGAACTTGCGCAGACGTTGGGGTGGAGCGCAAACGACCTTGTGATGCAACTGGTAATGGAGGGAATCAAGCTTTGCCCCGTCCGACCGAACTTCGTGGAAGCGCGCGATGCGATCCTTCAAGCCGATGTCCTGCGGCATGGGGGCGTGCATCTTCCGGCGCTGCGGACGGCCTTTGCCAAGCGTGGACTGGGGTGGGGAGCTTCGAGCCCCAACGGCGGCGCCGCCTGCGGCGTGATCGAATCGTTCGAGGTCGTCCCGACCAATGACGACGAACTCAGCGTGTTCCTGCTCGACGAGCCGCTCATCGCGATCCACACGTGCGAAGCCACCACGTTCGACGTGCTGGTGGTCGGCAACAGCAGACCGGTCGCGTCGGTCATCGGGGATGCCGCGCCGGACCCCTGCATACTTGGGCTCCCGAGCCCTGCCGAGCTTGTCTCACCGGGAACCTACCGAGTCACGATCGGCCCCGGGCTCTGCCGGCAGGCGTGGGAGGTGTGGGCGACCGCAACCACCGAGGGGCCGAACGCGGCGAGCAAATCGTCGCCACCCATGGCGGTCGCCGCGGGGGTTGTCGAAGTCGTGTTTGCCCGAGACATGGAATCGGGCACATCGGAGTGGGCGATCGGCATGGCGACCCCATGGGTATCCGGGTCGTCAGCGACCGCAGGGGCCTGGTTCCGTGGTGACCCGTCGGGCGGCGGGGCCGTTCACCCGGCGCGCGACGCCACGCCGGGACCGGGCTACCAGTGCTGGATGACCGAGCAGCACAACCCAAGCGCCGCGGGGGCGCTGCTCGATGACGTCGACTCCGCCACCGCATCGGGAAACGATGAGGACGGGGTGTGGCTCCGCTCGCCCAACATCCCGCTGGACGCGCTGTCGCCAGCCATCGTCGAGTTTCAGCACTGGTTCGCGAGTCTCAAGGTCAACAGCGCCGATACCGGCAACGACGTGGAAGCCCGTGCGGACTGGGTGCGGGATGGCACAACGGTCTCGGGTGTAGGCATGTCCCTCCCGCGGGGAGACGCCTCAGCTGTCTGGCGGCAGAGACGCTTCATCGCACCCTCGGGCGGCCAGACCCACCAGGTCCGGTTCCACTTCATGGACCTCCCGCCCCACGATACCGCCGTGGAAGGAGGTATTGACGAACTCAGGGTGTACCAAGTGGTCAGTTGCGCCGACTGCTGTGACGCGGACATGAACCGCGATGGCAATGTGGATCAGGACGACGTCGCCTACCTCGTCAGTGTCATTGGGGGTGGCGACAACCCCGCGTGCATCGACCCCGACTTCAACCATGACGGGAACGTGGATCAGACCGATATCGCGGACCTGCTCTCATACGTCGGAGGTGACGGATGTCCCTGAACGTGCGAAGTTCTCATCTGTGGCCACGACCTGCGTCATTAGTGTGTAGCACATGCGCGCTGTTGGCACCGATCGCGGTCGCCCAACCCGAGGAGTACACAGACCTCGGGTCGCGGCTGACGGCTCAGACGCTCGAAGTACCCATTCTGCTGGACTCCGGCGACGACATCAAGTGGTTCCTCGTCGAACTGCCGACAGTCGAGGCCGATGCCGGGTTTGTCGAGGTATTTACGCCGGTGCCGTTCCAATGTGCAGCGACGGGCTGCCCTGGCTTCATGGGCTATCCGTCTGTCGCGGTGTTCAATGCGCTCGGTGCGCAACTCGCACACGACACTACGCGCGGCGACATGGGAGACATTCGGATGAGCTGGGGGCTTGGCGATCCGCGACCGCCGATCTGTATGGTGGTCGACGAGTATGGCAACCTAGGGTGCAATTCGCCGCTGGCGGGCGAGAATGGTGTCCTCGATCGGGGCTGGTATTGGATTGCAATCGGGAACGAGTTCTTCGTGCGCGCCGACGGGTGGACGGTTCTGCCGAGCCGTCCGGCCTCGGACCCTGCACGCCACACCACGCTCACAATCCGCGTCAGTCCTCCCGAAGCTTCGTTTTGCGACGGCGACTTCAACTGGGATGGCAACACCGACCAGGACGACGTGCTCTACCTCGCCAACGTCCTCGCCGGGGGCGAGAACCCCACCGGCCGCTGGGCCGACTACAACCGCGACGGTAATGAAGATCAGGACGACCTCCTCGCCCTCGTCCACACCATCGCCGGAGGCGGGTGCCCGTGACGGTCAGCGCGCCAACCCCGGCTCCGCGTGGCTCGGCGAAGCCGCCGAACCTCGGCACCCCGCCCGAGATCAGGCGGTCCGGCCTCGGAGCGATTCGAGTTTGCTGAGGTATTCGAGGACCACGATGACGAAGGTGGCGTGGCTCCAGGTGAGCGGGCTGACGGAGAGGCTCTCGCCGGTGTAGGGGTGGAACTGCTCGGCGAGGACGCCGCTGGTCTCGGCGCGTGCGACGCACCAGTTGAGGATGTCCATGGCTTCGGCGAGGTCGGCCTCGGACTTGGCGCGTGCGATGACGAACTGGGCGCGCCAGAGCGTGCAGATGACCCAGGGATTTCCGGGGACGGCCTCGATGTTCTGGCGTTCGACCTGGTGGTAGTAGTCGTGGACGTAGCGGGCGTAGCCGCCGATGGGTGTGCGGACCATGACGAGGTCGCGGGTCTTGGAGAGGTCGCTCTCAACCTGGGGGTCGAAGGGGGAGAGGCCGGCGATGGCGAAGAGTGCGAAGTTGGCGGAGTCGGCGGTCATGTCCAACGTGTAGCCGTTGCCGGGGTTGGCGACGGCGTTTCGGCAGAAGCGGCCCGCGGCGGGGTCCCACATCCAGCGTCGCATGGCCTGGGTCATGCGTTCGGCGCCTTCGCGATAGCGGAGGGCGCGGTCGGGCTCGCCGAAGTCTTCGGCGAACTCCGCGGCGGCGTGGAGGGCGCCGATGGTGGAGGCGACGGTGAAGGTGTGGATGCCCCGACGCTCTTCCCAGAGGTCCCAGGACGGGAGGGGGAGGGCGTGGGAGTCGCGGTACTTGAGGATCCACTCGGCGGGACGGACCACGAGGGGGAGGTAGAGAGGCTTGACGAACTCGACGTCGCGGAAGGTCTCAAAGTGTCGGCGGAGGGCCCATAGGACCAGGCTGGTCTCGTCCTGCTGGATGGGGAGGATGCGCTGGCCTTCGAGCATCCAGGGATGCCAGGATGAGGCGAGCTCGCCCGTGGGGTTGTACTTGTGGAGGAAGTAGCCGTCGCGGCTGATGGCGCGGGCGCAGAAGCGGAAGAAGTTCCGGGAGAGCTCGCTCTGGCCCGCGCGGACCAGGCCGTAGGCGACGAGGGCGCCGTCCCGGGGCCAGCAGTAGGAGTAGTGGTCGCCGCCGAACTGGGTGATGTCGGAGTCGTTGGCGGCGATGATGGCGCCGGCGTTGTCGATCTGGGTGCGGAGGACCAGGAGGCTGCGGGCGTAGAGGTTCCGGACGGGCTCGGGGAGGGAGTGGAGGCCGGGGACCTCTCGGCCTGCCCAGAGCCTCCAGTAGGAGGCGGTGCGTTCGATCATCCGGTCGGGGCCGGTTTCGAGGATGCGCTGGTTGAGGCCCTTGACGTCGGTGTACGACTTGCCGCAGGCGAGCCAGCAGGTGACGTAGGCGGACCCGGAGGCGGGGACCTGGAGGTTGTATCCGATGGTGGCGTCGACGGAGCCCTGCGAGATGGCGTTGCGGCCGAGCTGGCCGTCCTCGGCGTCGCGCCAGGTCCCCTCCGCGCCGCGGACGCGCTTGGTGCCGATGGCCCAGTTGTCGATCCCGCACTTGTTCTCGTCGCAGGCGTTGAAGAGGAAGTAGGAGTCGTCCTTGTAGACGACGACGGCGGAGGTGGCGGGGTCGTAGTTGGCGGTGTCGCCGACGGGGGAGCCCCGGATGGAGAGGTCCCAGTGCATGAAGACGCGGACGTCGCGGTCTCTGCCCGTGAGGTCCTTGATGACGGCGCGGCGGAAGTAGACGGGCTCGTGGAAATCGACGGCATCGCTGCAGGTGATTTCGAGGCCCAGCCCGTCGTGGCGCAGGCGGACATCGGTGACGAGCGTGTCGGGGCGGTAGGCGATGTGACGGGTCCAGCCCGCGTCCTCGATCCAGGCGAAGCGCCCGTCCGCCCAGACCCCGAAGCGCTGGACATGCCCGTCGGTGTGGTCGTACTTGCCAACGTGGGGGTAGTAGATGTCTCGAACGCGGTAGAGCCGGTCGAAGGTGATGAGGAGATCACCGTTGCCGACGGGGATATCTCTGGGCATGCGGCGGGGTCCTCCGTGACCGAGGCAGCGTAGGAGGATCGGCTCGCCGGGGGAGGGGCTTCAACGCGGGTCAGGCGGCGCTGCCTGTCGCGTTGCCCGGGGCCGCGGGGGCGTCGCGGGGCGGGCCGAGATGGGTGAAACGCACGCCGAAGTTCTCGCCGACCTTCACGGCCTGTCCGGTGCCGATGAGGGTGTTGTTGACCAGCACCTCGAGGTCCTCGTCGGCGAACTTGGGGAGCTCGATGATGGCGCCGGGGGCGAGCGCGGTGACATCCGAAACGCGCATGGGCCGCTGGGCGAGGCGCACAATCAGCGGGACTTCGAGTTGCAGAACCTGCGCGAGATTTTGGTGGGGTGTGCCGGGCATGGGGCGTCTCCGCGGGGCGGCGGTGCCGCCCGTGGAGTGACGCAATCGGCGTACCAGCGCGGGCTGTGGTTCGGGTGCCGGCTCAGCCCCGGTAGCGGCCGACGATGAGGGTGACGTTGTGCCCGCCGAAGCCGAAGGTGTTGTTCATGGCGTATCGGATCGGGCGTTCGCGCGCGGTGCCGGGGACGAGGTCGACGTCAAAGCCCTCGTCGGGGTTCTCGAGGTTGATGGTGGGGGCGACGATGCCGTCACGGACGGCGTGGAGGCAGGCGATCATCTCAACAGCGCCGCTGGCGCCGAGGCAGTGTCCGTGCATGGACTTGGTGCTGCTCATGAGAAGGCGTCCGCCGGCGGACTTGCGGGCGTGGTCGCCGAAGACGCGTAGTGCGGCGGCAACCTCGGCCTTGTCGCCCAGCGGGGTGCTGGTGCCGTGGGCGTTGACGTAGTCGATGTCCGAAGGGTTGAGGCCGGCATCGAGGAGGGCCATCTTCATGGAGCGTGCGGCGCCCGCGCCCTCGGCGTCGGGCGCGGTGATGTGCCCGGCGTCGCCGCTGTTGCCGGCGCCGAGCAGTTCGCAGTAGATGGTGGCGCCGCGGGCCTTGGCATGGGCTTCGGTTTCGAGGACGAACATGGCGGCGCCCTCGGCGAGGACAAAGCCATCGCGGTCACGATCGAAGGGGCGGGAGGCGCCGGCGGGGTTGTCATTGCGGGTGGAGAGGGCCTTCATGACCATAAAGGCGCCGATGCACAGCGGGGTGCAGGCGGCCTCGGCGCCCCCGGCGATCATGACGTCCGCGAGCCCTCTTCGGAGGTAGTTGATGGCGTCGCCGATGGCGTGACCGGAGCTGGCGCACGCCGTGGCGTGGCAGGAGGCGGGCCCACGGAGGCCGAAGCGGATGGAGATGTTGCCCGTGGCGGCGTTGGCCATGAGGCGCGGAACGGTGAAGGGGTTGAGCCGGTCCGGTCCCTTGTCCCGCATGACGAGAACGCCGTCCTCGATGGTCTTGATGCCACCGATGCCCGAGCCGACGACGACACCGCAGCGGTCGAGGTCTTCCTTGGCAAAGTCGATGCCGGAGCTCCGGACGGCCTCGACGGCGGCACCGATACCGAGGTGGGAGAAGCGGTCGAGGCGCTTGGCCTCGCGGAACTCCATGACGGAGGCGACATCCCAGCCCTTGACCTGACCCCCGATGCGGACGTCCCAGCGGTCGCCGTAGAGGTCGAAGTCCGCGCCCTCGATGCGGGAGATGCCGCTGCGACCCTCTCGCATGGCCTCCCAGGTGGTGGCGGCGTCGTGGCCAAGGTTGGTGAGGGCACCGATACCGGTGACGACGACCTTGTGGGAGGGGCGGGTCATGGGTGAAGGCTAGGGCGCGTGGCTACGGGGCGCCGTGGAGGTGCCTGAGGGGCCCGCGCGGGGCGGCCCGGGGGCCTCGCCGGAGCGCTTAGTCCTTGCTGTGGTGCTGCTTGATGAACTCGATGGCGTCGCCGACGGTCTTGATCTTCTCGGCGGCCTCGTCGGGGATGTCGGTCTCGAAGGCCTCTTCGAGCTCCATGACGAGCTCGACCTGATCGAGGCTGTCGGCGTTGAGGTCGTCAACGAAGCTCGAGGTGCGGGTGATCTTGCTCTTGTCATGGCCCATCTGGGTCGCGACGATGTCGATCACCTTCGCTTCAATCTCTTGCTCGGTCACTGATCGGCCTCCAGGAGGAAAAGGGACACGGAGAAGGCCCCGGGGCGGATGCCGCGGGGGCCCGACTTTGGAATGCGGATTATACGCCCCACCCACGGACGAAGGCCGGGCCACCCCCGGGGGAGGCTGTCGGATTGTCGGACCCGGGCGTGATTCTTGGACGCGGGCCTGTCAAGGCACAAACGGCGAAACCTGCGCGGACAGAAGAGAAGTTGCCCGCGAGGCCGGGCGGTTTCGGAAAACTCAGAACCACCGCCGCAGACGGGCGAATCGGCTGACGATGCACAGGGCCGCAGGATCGAAGCCGGGCGATCGCCCGGCCCCTGTGGGGTGCATGGCCGGCTCTGTGCGGGCCGGCGCCCACGGGGATGGGAGATTGCCATGGGCTCGATGCCGCGTGAACCGGAAGCGTTTGCGGAGACCGTCGCGAGCATGCTGCGCCGCCTGCAGCCCGAGTACGCGGTGGACCTGGTGGGCCCGCGCGAACTGATCGTGAACGGGCGGCGGCTGGACCTCGAGAACCTGATCCGGATGGTCAACCACGAGCCCTCGCGCGGCGTAGAGATCGTGGAGCACTACCTGGAGCAGTTGTTCGCCGGTGACGCCCTGCAGCTCATGAACATGTCCCTGGACTTTGCCCGGCCCCGCATCATGCCCCGGATCCAGCCCGAGGGGATCTTCCAGCATCTCTCCAGGGAGCAGGTAGCCCACGTGCCGTTCGTGAACGACACCGTGATCGTGTTCGTGACCGACCTGCCCCACATGACCGTGAGCATCACCACGGAGCAGGTGATCCGCTGGCGCCTGACGATGGAGGAAGTGGAGGCGATCGCCAGGGAGAACCTGGACTCGTACGCGCCAGATCTCGAGGTGCAGGTCGTGGACTCGAAGGAGGGCGGGCGGGCGGCGATCGTCAGCCAGCACGACGGGTACGACGCCGCGAGGCTGCTCCTGACAAGCCTGTACGACCGCCTGGCACCCCAGCTCGGCGGGAACTTCTTCGTTGCCACCCCGGCCCGCGACATGTTCGTGGGCTTCACGCCAGGGCCCGATGCGTTCACCAATCGCCTGCGCGAGCGCGTCGATCATGATTTCAAGCGGCTGCCTTACCCCATCTGCCCGGACTTCTTCTATGTCACGCGGGACGGGGTCTGTGGGACGAGGCCGGAGACGGCGGCGGAGCGGGGCGAGGCCGCCTGAGCCGGGCGGGTCCCAGAACCTGAGAACAGGAGCACGCGAACGCTGCTCAAGCGTGCCCGGGCCTGTCCGGAGCCGCCGACGCGAGCCTGGGCAGGATGTCCTCCATCGCGTGGTCGAACGCGCCGCGCGTCAGCACGTCGTCGGCCCCGAGATCGCGGGCCTTCTGGAGGAGATCCCTCGCGATATGGGGGCCCCAGGCCAGAACCTTGATCCTCCGCTGGGTGGGGCGGCTGGGGTCGCGGAGCCTTGCGAGCATGGCGAGGGCGATGTCGGGGGAGTCCAAATCGAGCAGTACGGCGACTGGGTCGGCGTCCGCGAGGCGAGCCTCGAGCATTTCGAGCGTCCGAACAGGGCGAGCCGCGAGCCCGAGGGCGTTTGCGGTTGCCTTGATCTTGGAGGCCCAAACGAGGTCTGCGGCGAAGTAGAGGATCATCGGCGGATTGTTCGCGGACGGGACGGGACTGGCCCGCACGCCGGAATGGGCTGGCCAAGCGGGGCGGGGGTCAGTACGATGATACGGGTATGAAGCTTCCGGCTGAAACCGTGGCGCGGTTGCGCCCCTTCTACGAGGGGCGTGAGGTCTGCGTCACGGGGGGAGCGGGGTTCATCGGGGGGCACCTGTGCGATGCCCTGCTGTCGCTGGGGGCCTCGGTTCGCGTGATCGACGATCTGTCGAACTCGACGCTGCAGCACCTGGCGACGTTGATCGAGTTTGAGCCCGACCGCATCCGATTCCTCCATGCATCCGTGCTGGATGACGACGCCCTTCGGGACGCGTGCACGGGGGCGCAGACGGTCTTTCACCTGGCGGCCCTGGGCTCGGTCCCGCGGTCGCTGGAGCAGCCCCAGCGGACGTGGTCGGTGAACGCCACGGGGACCCTGCGCGTCCTCGAGGCGGCGCGGACGGCGCGGGCGCAGCGCGTGGTGTTTGCGGCGAGCTCCTCGGCCTACGGCGACCAGCCCCAGCTCCCGAAGGTCGAGACGCAACTGCCCCGCCCGATGTCGCCCTACGCCGCGAGCAAGGTCGCGGCGGAGCACCTGCTCAGCGTGTGGGCGAACTGCTACGGGCTCTCGACGGTTTCGCTCCGCTATTTCAATGTCTTCGGGCCGAGGCAGAACCCGGACAGCGCGTACGCCGCGGTGATTCCGGCGTTCGCGAAGTCGCTGTTGGGTGGCGAGGCCCCGGTGGTGTACGGCGACGGGACGCAGACCCGTGATTTCACGTTCGTGAGCAACGCGGTGCTGGCCACGCTCCTGGCGGGAGCGGCCGACGCGAAGCTCTCGGGTCATGTCGTGAACGTGGCCACGGGCGTGGGAACCTCCGTGAATGACCTCGCGGCATCTCTGGCGAAGCTGTGCGGCATGCCCCACGTCCAGCCGGTGCACCGCGCCGAGCGGGCGGGGGATGTGAAACACTCCGTCGCGGACGTGGCGCAAGCACGGGAACTCCTGGGGTATCAGCCGCTCGTGAGTCTGGAAGAGGGTCTCCGCGAAACCGTGGCGTGGTACAAGCGGTCTCTGGCGGGGCAGCGGGCATGAGCGCCGGGCGGCTGTCGCTGCTGGACCATGTCGTGGGCGCGTGGGAGCTGTTCAAGCTGGGGCTCCGGACGCGGTTCCGGCTGCGGGGACCGTACTGGGAGTGGAGGCTGCACACCGCGTTCGGTCGGGGGTACCCGGGTCGCGGGGAGATGGTGAGATCAATGCTGGAGTATGGGTGCTGGATGAGGCGGATGCGCGGCCTGTAGCCGGTGCCGGCGGGGCGGCGGTAGACTTCAGGGTCGGGCCGGTCTGAGGAGGTTCTCATGGGCGAAGCCGCGAAACGACCATCCCCGTTTGTCACGTCGTTCATCCCCGGGCTGGTGCTGGGGCTGGTGGTGGGCTCGCTCAGCGGCGCGTACTTCGCGACCTGGCTCAGCGAGTCGCCCTCCGAACTGCCCAACATCCCCGCGCCGAAGGGAACGGTGGCTCCTGCCACCCAGGAACAGCGCACGGCGCCCGCGCCCGTCGCGGACGAAGCGCCCAAGGCCACGGACCCCAAGGTGCCTGAGAAGCCGGTGGCTGAACCCTCGAAGCAGCCCGAGGGAGCGCCGGTGACGCCCCCCGCGGCGCCTCCCAAGTGACCGGCCAACCCGGACGCACCCAGACAGACGCCATGACCAGCTCAGGGGCAAGCCCGTTGCAGCACGATGTTGCCCGCCTCGCGAGGCTGGTCAGGCAGCACGCGCACACGTCAAGGCTGATGGG
Organism: Leptolyngbya sp. PLA1; assembly: GCA_021405315.1. Classification (GTDB taxonomy): domain Bacteria; phylum Planctomycetota; class Phycisphaerae; order Phycisphaerales; family UBA1924; genus RI-211. The sequence continues at coordinate 46,948 of QWIH01000022.1, read as the reverse complement.
TGTGGACTTTGTGCCCGTGTATCGCGCTCGCACCGCGGGAGCGATCGGGCAGGCGGGGCTCGCCGCGGAGCCCGCCCAGGCCCCAGAACCGGCATCGCTCGTGCAGCCGGTGGCGGCGGCCCAATCCGCGGTGAGGGTCGTGGTGGAAGCCAAGCCCCCCCGGTCACGCGACCGTGCGGAGCAGCAGGCGAGGCTTGACGAACTGCGGGCCCGGTACGAGAAGGACGCGCCGCACAAGCAGTTCGTGACGGCGCACACAAAGATCGTCTTCGGAGAGGGCGACCCCGCGGCGAGGCTGGTGTTCATCGGCGAAGCGCCCGGGGAAGAGGAAGACCGCACGGGGCGGCCGTTCGTCGGGCGGTCCGGAGAGCTGCTGACGAAGATGATCGGCGGGATGGGGCTGAAGCGGGAGGATGTGTACATCTGCAACATCCTCAAGACGCGTCCGCCCAACAACGCGACGCCGACGGGGCGAGAGATCGAGATCTGCGAGCCCTACCTGCGCGAGCAGGTGAGCATCATCGCGCCGCGCGTGGTCGTGACGCTGGGGCTCCCTGCCTCGCGGGCGATCCTCAAGAGCGATGAGTCGATGACCAAGATGCGGGGGCGGTGGAGGACCTACACCCTGATCGACGGCGGCACCGTGGACGTCATGCCCACGTTCCACCCGGCGTATGTCCTGCGGAACTACACCGAAGAAACCCGCCGGACGGTGTGGGGCGACTTGCAGATGGTCATGAAGAAGCTCGAAGAGGCCGGTGCCTGAGGCCGGCCAGATTCGGCGCAACATACTTTGAAAAAAGCAGTTAGAGGACCCTGGGGCCTCGGCCTCAGGTGGCCCGCGACTTTTTTGCGTTCCCGCGGAACCGGCTCGCGGGGCGCTCGTATCGACATGTGTCCGGCGGCTGACGATCGCCGGGCACAACCAAGACCCCCACGAGACCCGGCGCTCGGCCTTTCGTTCTGAGTGCCGGGTTTTTTTCGCGCACGTTTTTCGGGACCGCCCGCGGCGCTATTCGCGAATTCCGAGGGGCTCGTCGGGTCCGAGTTTCACAGCCTTGGTCACGAGGGTGGGGGGCTCGCCCCGCCAGCGGACTTCGAAGGTGAGTTCGACGGCGTCGCCGGCACGGATGCCGTCGAGGGCGCCCGGGGCGACCCAGGCGAAGTCCATCTCCATCTCTTCCATGCCGACCTCCTTTCCCAGGCGGTTGACGAAGTTCGGGATGGGCGCGTGGTGCACCACGAGGTATCCCAGCGGTGGGTTGGGGAGACGGATGACGCGTCCGCGCACGGTGTAGGTGGCTTCGACAGCCCCCTTGACCACCAGGGGTGGCGGAGTCGGGGCGGACTTCTTGCATCCGGGCCCGAGGAGCATGGGGGGGGCGGCGAGCAGGAACAAAAAAACCCGCACAAGGGTGCGGGTTGAGGCGTGGGGCGTGAGGCTGGACATGGGCGGCTCCGGCCGCGGGCAGCTCCCGGGAGCCGGGGCGGGCTTACTTGGCCTTGACGGTGACGTACGCGCTGACGGAAGCAAGCTCGTCGGCGAGGTCGACGGTAAAGGGCATGGTCCAGGTGGCGCCGGAGACGCAGCGGACGACGCGAGCGGGCTTCTCGCGGCTGACCCAGTCGCGGTTACCGCGGTTGTAGACGAGTTCGCGCTGGGAGCGCATGCGCTGGGCCCTGCGGAGGGCGCGCTTGTTGTCGGGGTCGAGGCGCATGAGGCGCTCGATGGTGGACACCGAGGCCTGCCCCTTGGGGAGCTTGGCGACGGTGCAGAGGATGTCCTGACCGGGCTTGAACGAGGTGGTATCGAGGGCCATGGCGAATCGTCTCCGACGGGGCGAACCCCGGCAAGTAGGGCTGGAAGTCTAGGCGTGCCGGGCGGAGTTTCCAGCCGCGGGGGGGGAGGTGCTCCTAGAGTGGCCCCCATGACGCAGGCCCCCGCCGTTCCGCCGTTTGACCCGAACGCCTCCCACCAACAGGTGCCGAAACTGCGACCCGTGCGGGCATTTCCGGCGCAGACGCAGGAGGGGCAGCCCCTGCTCGGGCTTGCAGATTCTCGGCAGGTGTCGGACGAGTTGGTCTACTTCGCCCCGGCGGTGCAGCACATCCTGCCGCTGATGGACGGGACGAGGTCGCTGGACGCGATCGCCGCGGAGGTGGGGAAGGGGCTGACGCGTGGGATTCTCGAGCAGATCGTGGCGCAACTGGACCACGCGGGGCTGCTGGAGGGCCCGGGGTTCCAGAAGCGGCTCGAGAAGATGCGTCGGGACTTTGACGGAACGGTGAATCTTCCCCCGGCGTCGTCGGCGGGGATCATGGATCAGTTGCTGCAGCAGGCGATCGCCGCCGGTGAGCCGGCGCCGGAGAGCGAAGCGGATGCAGCGGCCCGTGGGGCGGCGAAGCTGCGCGAGGCGATGGACGCGTGGATGGAGACGACGCTCAAGAACTCTCCTGGCGGCAAGTTCACGAGTCTTCCCAAGGCGGTGGCGGCCCCGCACCTGGATTACAGCCGCGGATGGCCGAACTACGGGGCGACCTGGGGGCGGCTGAAGGGCCTGCCCGCGCCGGACCGGGTGGTGATCCTGGGGACCAACCACTTCGGGTTCTCGACGGGCGTGTGCGGGTGCGACAAGGGCTTCGAGTCGCCGCTGGGCACGTGCGAACTGGACCGCGGGCTCGTGGAGGCGCTGAAGAAGGAACTCGGCGAGACGGACGCGGGGAAGCTCTTCGAGAACCGCTACGACCACGAGCGTGAGCACTCCATCGAGTTGCAGGTCCCCTGGATCCAGCACGCGTTCGGCGCGTCGCCAAAGGTCTTTGCGGCCCTGGTGCACGACCCCGCGGCCAACGAGGGGGAGAGCTACGACGGCAAGGGGCTGGGCTTCGAGCCCTTCGTTCGGGCGCTGCGAGCGGCGCTGTCGAAGGTGGGCGGCACCACGCTCATCGTCGCATCGGCGGACCTCTCGCACGTGGGGCCTGCGTTCGGCGACCAGACCAAGCTCGCGGGCGACGACAAGCCCGCGTCCGACTTCCGGAACAAGGTGTTCGCCCACGACCGGGAGATGCTCGGCCTGTTTGCGCAGGGCAAGCCGGACGAACTGCTGGCGTCGATGTCCTGGCAGCAGAACCCCACGAGGTGGTGCAGCCTGGGGAACATGCTGGCGGCGTACCACGTGACGCAGCCGGGCACGATCGAGGTGCTGAACTACGCGGCGGCGATCGATCCCGAGGGGTACACCTGCGTCACGAGCGCGAGCGTCGTGATGCGGTGAGATGGTCACCGGGGCGGGCCCGCGAAGGGCTTGCCGTCGATGACGGTGCCGACGCAGTGGGTCGTGTATTCAAAGGGATCGCCGTCGAACAGGGCGAGGTCCGCGTCGAGCCCCGGCGCGATGGATCCCACGCGGTCCGCGATACCCAGGATGCGTGCAGGAACGACCGTGAGGGAGGCGAGCGCGTCCTCGGGGGCCATCCCGTGGCGGACGGCGATGGCGGCTTCGAAGAGGACCACGCGAGTCTTGGGGACGTACCCCTCGAAGCCGGCCTGGAAGGCGACGGTGATGCCGGCGTCGTGGAGGGTCCGCGGCGTGGACATGGACGCGTTCTCCAACTCGCCGTAGGCGCGAGCCATGGGCGGGTGGACGAGCACGGGGACCTGCCCGGCCTTGAGGGCGTCCGTGAGCAGGTAGGACTCACTCCCGCCCTCGAGGATGAGACGCAGATTGAACTCCCCGGCAAGGCGGAGCGCGGCGGAGATGTCCTGGGCGCGCTGGGCGTTCACCATGAGGGGGATCTCGCGGGAGAGGGCGAGGCAGAGGGCCTCCATGCGGAGATCGCGGGCGGGGGGGAGCGCGGGCTTGTCCGAGGACGGCTTCGCGGCGTCCGGGGCGGCCTTCTCGCGGGTGCGCTGGTATTCCTGCGCCTTGATGAACTGCTCGCGGAGCATGCTGACCATTTTGGCGCGGGTGCCCGGCGAGTTGTCGCGGCGGGCGCCGTCGCCGAGCGTTGCGGCGAGGGCGGCGGTCTCTCGCAGCACGCTCTCTTCGACCGTCTTGCCGGAGGTCTTGACGAGGCAGGTCTGGCCGCTGATCAACTCGCCGGGGGCGTGGCCCGTGTGGAGCGTGGTCACACCGAATGAGCGGACCCACTCGACGAGGGGGTCATTGGGGTTGTAGGCGTCGATGGCGCGGAGCTCGGGCTGGATGGCGGCGGAGGTTTCGAGCTGGTCCTGATCCTGGCGCTGGTTGAGGATGCCCGAGAGGCCGACGCTGGATCGGGCGTCGATGAGGCCGGGGACGACGACGGCGGCCTTCAGGGTCTTCCAGCCCTCGGGGACGGGGACCTCGGAGGCGGGCCCCACCCGCTCGATCTTGCCCTGGGGGTTGATCAGGACGACCCCTTGGGTGATGACCCCGGGGTCTGACATGGTGTGGACATGGTCCCCCAGCACGGCGAGCTGAGCGAGGGCCGGGGAAGCGAGCAGGAGGGTGATCAGGGGGGCGAGGGCGGAGCGCATGGGGCGTAGGCTATCACGGCGGGGGGAGGGCGTGGGGCGGGCCGGGGGAGCGGCTTCCTCGCCTATAGTTCCTTTCTTGCTTTGAAGGAGCACACGATCGATGGCACACGATCCGCTTGATGTGGTGATCGGCGTTGGCGACGCGGTAAAGCGTGACCCCCAGGCGGCGGCCAGGCACCTGGCGGCGGCGAAGGCGGCGGACGAGTCGGGCGAGCGCGAGAAGGCGACGGCGGAGCTGCGTCGGGCGGTGAGCGCGGACCCCGCGAGCGCCGAGGCCCTGTTCCGGCTCGCGTATCACCTCGACCTCATGGGCGAGGAGGACGAAGCCCTCTCGCTCTACGAGCGGTGCTGCGAGGTGAAGCCCGCGAAGGTGAATGCGCTCCTGAATCTGGCCGTGATGTACGAGGACCGCGCGGAGTACGCGGCGGCGGAGCGGTGCCTGCGGCAGATCCTGGAGAGCAACCCCAACCACCTGCGTGCGCAGCTCTTCATGAAGGACGTGCAGGCCAGCCGCGAGATGGTCGTGGTGCAGGAGGACGACCGGGACATCTTCAAGCGCAAGGCGCTGCTGGACACTCCGGTGACGGACTTTGAGCTGTCGGTGCGTGCCCGCACGTGCCTGAAGAAGATGAACATCCGGACGCTGGGCGACCTGCTGAAGATCACCGAGGCGGAACTGCTTTCGTACAAGAACTTCGGCGAGAGCTCGCTGACCGAGATCAAGAAGATGCTGACGGCCAAGGGGCTGCGGATGGGCATGGGCCTGGAGGACGCGCACCGCGCGGCCCGGCGCGCGCTGCTCGAGCAGTACAAGGGATCGGGCAAGGAGGCGGTGCTGGCAAAGCCCGTGAGCGATCTGGCGCTGTCGGTGAGGGCCCGCAAGGCGGTGGGCCTGCTGAGCATCCAGACGCTGGGTGATCTCGCGGCTCATACGGAGGCGGAGCTCATGGGAATCAAGAACTTCGGCGCGACGTCGCTGAAGGAGATCCGGGATCGCCTGGCCGAGCACGGCCTGTCGCTGCGGGCGTTGGACGCCTGAGGCGCTCGGGGTTTCGCGACGCTGGAAAGCAAAAGGGCCGGTCCCATCGAGGGGCCGGCCCTTGTCCTTGGGTGGAGTGCGGCTTACTGGCGGGGCTGGCCCCGGCCGACGAGCTCGGCCTCTGTGGTCATCTCCTTGCCGTCGCGGACGAAGGTGATCTTGACCTTGTCGCCGGGCTTGTGCTTGGAGAGCATGGGCATCCAGGACTCGACGGTGGTGAGGGGGGTGTCATTCCAGCGGGTCATGCGGTCGCCGCCCTTGAGGCCCGCCTTGGCGGCGGGGAGGTTGGGGGTGACGTCGCCGATGAGGACGCCGTCCTCGGCGCTGTAGTCACCGGGCATGATGCCGAAGCGAACGCCGACGCCCGTGACGCTGCCCAGGTTCTCCTGCGGCTTCTCTTCCTCTTCCTTGTCCTCGCGGCCTGAACCGAAGACCCAGCCGGTGGGGTGAGTGGCGGCGTCGAGCGCGACGCGGGAGACCAGGTCGGCGACCTGGGTCGCGCCCTCGATGTTGATGGTGGAGGCAACATCGGCTGGCTTGTGGTATTCCTTGTGGAGCCCGGTGAAGAAGAAGAGGTTGGGGACCTTCTTGAGGTGGAAGGAGTAGTGGTCGGAGTTGGAGGCGCCGATGCGCGTGGGCTTGATGGTGAGGCCGGAGGCGTCCCAGTAGGGCTTGGTCCACTCTTCAAGGCCCTGCGCGGAGCCGACGCCCCCGACTTCGAGCTTGCCCTCGCGGAGACGCCCGATCATGTCCATGTTGAGCATGAGGGTGTGCTTCTCGATGGGCACGATCGGGTGGTTGACGTACCAGCGAGAGCCAACAAGCCCGGACTCTTCGGCGCTGAACCAGAGGAAGAGGATGGAGCGGGCGCTGCTGCCCTCGGGAAGCTGGGCGTAGGCCTTGACGAGGCGCTCGGCGGCGAGGAGGTTGCCGGAGGTGCCGGAGCCGTTGTCGTCCGCGCCGGGGTGGAGCTTGCCACGGTTCTCGGTCTGGGCCCCCACGTAGCCGTAGCCGACGTGGTCGTAGTGCGAGCCGATGACGATGAACTGGTCGGCGAGGGGGCCCTTGCCGGGGAGGATGGCGCCCACGTTGTCGGTCATGATGGGGAACTTGTCCACCTTGACGGCGAGGGTGACCGGGACCGCGGCGAGCTCGACCACGCCTCCGGCCTTGTCGGCGAGGCGGCGGAGATCGAGCAGCGAGCGGTGCTCGCGGTCGGCAGCCTTCACGAGCGCGTCGGCGGCGGGGATGGACAGGTGGACGACGGGCACCTTCATCTTGCGGGCGCCGGCGAGGCCGAGGTCTTCGAGCCGGTTGACGCGCTCATCGTCGGCCCCGGGGGGGTTGACGAGGATGATGCCGGCGGCGCCGCGCTTCGCGACAGCATCCAGCTTGGGCTGCAGGCCCGCGTACTCGCTCCAGCGGACGTCGGCCCAGAGGCTCTTGCCGTTCTCGTCCATGGGCTCGAAGCGGAGGACCATGGCGATCTTGCCCGTGAGGTCGGTGTCCTTGGCGAAGGAGGAGTACCCGTCGCGGCCCTCGTCGATGGCGTATCCCACGAACGCGACCGGGCCGGTGGCCTCGCCGTTGCCGGAGTAGCCGATGACGTTGAACTGCTCGCCGGCCTTGAGAGTGGTGCCCTCCCAGGAGACTCGCTGGTCAGAGACGCGGAAGGAAGCGCCGGGCCTCAGGCTTGTGGGGGCCTCGAAAGGCTGGCGGAATGACGCCCGCTCCTGCAGGATGGGATTCCCCTGGGCGTCCTTGCCGGACTCGACGGGGAAGGCGGGAGTGAGGCCCAGGCGGCGGAGGTTTGACTCGATGTAGTCGGCGGCGAGGCGGTTGCCCTGGGTATCCGGGGCGCGACCCTCGAAGAAGGGGTTGGAGATGGTGAGGAGGTGCTGCCGGTAGGTTTCGATCTCCGGGGCCAGGTCCTGGAGGGAAGGCGGGTTGACGTTGGCCCCGCCGCCGGCGAGCGCGTGGGAGGCGGTGAGGAGGAGGATCAGAGAGGCGGTGTGCCTGAACATGAGGGGCTCCTGAGAGGCGTGCGGGGAGTGTAGTAAGGGATGCTGGGGAGGCGCCGATCCGCCGTCGGTGGGGTGGGACCGGTCGTGAACCCTGCCCGGGGCGGGGTGCCCGGCTCCTATCATCGCGGGCTGGAGCCGGTTTCGTGAAGACCGGCCGAGATCGACCGCCCGGATTGGGCCGCTGAGAGAACCCATGACGACCGCCATGAGCCGCCCCGCCCCCACCCACGATGTGTGCCCGATCCCGGAGGGCGTGCTCGGACCGACGGACACGTTTGTGAGGCGGCATCTGGGGCCGTCCGAGGCGGACCTGCGCGAGATGCTGAAGGTCGTGGGCTATGGCAGTCTGGATGCGTTCAGCGACGCCGTGGTGCCCGCGGGCATTCGCCTCAGGACGCCGATGACGCTGGCGGGGGTTCCGTCGGCGGAGCGGGGCGAGTCCGCGGTGCTGGAGCAGTTGCGCCGCATCGCGGCGCAGAACGTGGTCGCGAAGTCGTACATCGGCATGGGGTACTACGACACGATCACGCCCGGCGTGATCCTGCGGAACATCATCGAGAACCCGGGGTGGTACACGCAGTACACGCCCTATCAGGCGGAGATTTCGCAGGGGCGGCTGGAGGCCCTGCTGAACTTTCAGACGGTGGTGAGCGACCTCACCGGTCTGCCCCTCGCGGGCGCCAGCCTGCTGGATGAGGGCACGGCGGCGGCGGAAGCGATGGGCATGTGCCTCGCGCTCTGCGAGGACGGCCGCACGAAGATCTTTGTTGATGATCGCTGCCACCCCCAGACCATCGCGGTGGTAAAGACGCGGGCGGCGGCCCTTGGCGTGACGGTGGACGTGGGGCCGGCGGAGTCGGTGAGCCCGGGGGGGTACGCGGGCGTGCTGGTGCAGTATCCGGACACGACGGGCGAGACGCGGGACTATTCCGGGCTGGTCAAGGCCGCCCACGCCGCCGGCGCGCTGGTGGTGGCGGCGACGGACCTCCTGGCGCTGACGCTGCTGACGCCCCCCGGTGAGTGGGGCGCGGACATCGCGGTCGGGAGCGCGCAGCGGTTCGGAGTGCCGATGGGCTTCGGCGGGCCTCACGCCGGCTTCATCGCGGCGCGGAGCGAGTACGTGCGGAAGATGCCGGGGCGGATCATCGGCGTGTCGAAGGACGCGCACGGGAGCCCGGCATACCGGATGGCCATCCAGACGCGCGAGCAGCACATCCGGCGGGACAAGGCGACGAGCAACATCTGCACCGCGCAGGCGCTGCTGGCGATCTGCGCCGGCATGTACGCCGTGTACCACGGGCCGGGGGGGCTCACGGCGATCGCCCGGCGGGTGCACGCGCTGACGTCCGTTCTGGCGAAGAGCGTGCAGTCGCTCGGGCACCAGGTGCTGACGGCGACATTCTTCGACACCATCCGAGTGAGGGTGAAGGGCGATGCCAAGGCGGTGCTGACCGCGGCGGGCGTCGCGGGCGTGAACCTGCGGGATTTCGGCGACGGCACCCTCGGCGTGTCGTTGGACGAGACGACGACGCCCACCGATGTCGCGGGGCTCCTGACCATCCTGAACAAGGGGCAGAGACCGGCCTGCTGCGAGGGGATGAAGGCGACACCGGACGACCAGGCCGTGGACCAGCGCCTCGCGAGGCGGAGCGCCTTCCTGACCCACCCGGTCTTCAACACCCACCACAGCGAGCACGAGATGCTCCGCTACATCACCAAGCTGCAGGGGCGGGACCTGTCGCTGGCGCAGAGCATGATCCCGCTGGGCTCGTGCACCATGAAGCTGAACGCCACGAGCGAGATGATCCCCGTGACCTGGCCCGAGTTCGGGCGGATGCACCCGTTCGCCCCGGCGGAGCAGGCGGCGGGGTACCGCAGGCTCTTCGCCGACCTCGAGTCGTGGCTCGCGTCGTGCACGGGTTTCGCGGCGGTTTCCCTCCAGCCAAACGCGGGCGCGCAGGGGGAATACGCGGGGCTGCTCGTCATCCGGGCGTACCTGGAGAGCAAGGGACAGGCGGGCCGGAAGGTGTGCCTCATCCCGCACAGCGCGCACGGGACCAACCCGGCCTCCGCGGCGCTCGCCGGATTCTCGATCGTGGAGGTGGACTGCGACGAGCGCGGGAATATCGATCTGGCGGACCTGCGTACCAAGGCGCGGGCCCACGCGGCGGACCTGGCCTGCCTCATGGTGACCTATCCCAGCACGCACGGCGTGTACGAGGAGACCATCCGCGAAGTCTGCGAGATCGTGCACAACGCCGGCGGGCAGGTCTACATGGACGGCGCGAACATGAACGCGCAGGTCGGGCTCACCAGCCCCGCGGCCATCGGCGCCGACGTCTGCCACCTCAACCTCCACAAGACGTTCTGCATCCCGCACGGCGGGGGCGGCCCCGGCATGGGGCCGATCTGCGTCGCGGCGCACCTCGCGCCCTTCCTCCCCGGGCACCCGGTGGTGAGCAGCAACACGGACGCGAGGGCCATCGGCCCGGTCTCGGCGGCGCCGTGGGGCTCACCCTCGATCCTGGTCATCCCCTGGATGTACATCGCGATGATGGGCGCCGCCGGTCTGCGGAAGGCCACGCAGGTGGCGATGCTCAACGCCAACTACATGGCCAAGAGGCTCGAGGGGCACTACCCGGTGCTGTACCGCGGGTCCGCAGGGTTGTGCGCCCACGAGTTCATCCTTGATCTGCGGCCCCTGGAGAAGGCGACCGGCATCAAGACCGAGGACGTGGCGAAGCGGCTCATGGACTACGGGTTCCACGCGCCGACGATGAGCTTCCCCGTTCCGGGAACGCTCATGATCGAGCCCACCGAGAGCGAGCCCCGGAGCGAGCTCGACCGCTTCTGCGACGCGATGATCCTCATCCGCGAGGAGATCCGAGCCATCGAGCAGGGCACCCTCGACAGGGCGGACAACCCGCTCAAGAACGCCCCGCACACCATCGCGCACGTGAGCGCGAACGAGTGGAAGCACCCGTACCCGCGCGAGCGGGCGGCCTACCCCGCGCCGTGGCTGCGGGACGCGAAGTTCTGGCCCCACGTCGGCCGCATCGACAACCCCTGGGGTGACCGGAACCTGGTGTGCTCATGCCCGCCCATCGCGGCCTACGGGCAGACGTCATGAGCGGTGCATCCTGCGACAGCGAGCGGTCCCTGGCCCTGCGCGTGGCGACCCTGCCCCGCGACACGAACCATTACGGCACGATCTTCGGCGGGGTGATCCTCAGCCTCATCGACCAGGCCGGGGCCATCCACGCGCGACGGCTCGGGCGGCACCGCTGGGTGACCGCGGCGCTGGACCGTGTGGACTTCAAGATGCCCGTTCACCTGGGTGACGTCGTCAACCTCTACACGCGGACGGCGCGCGCCGGCACCAAGAGCGTGACCGTTCAGGTAGAGGTCGAGGCGGAGCGGTTCGCGTCCGCGCAGACCGTGCCCGTGACGAGCGCGACCATCGTGATGGTCTCGGTGGACGCGACCGGCAGGGCCATCCCGTTCGCCAGCGCCCCAACGGTGAACGACCCGGTGCCGTGAGGCTCCCCCGGAGCGCAGCGCGCGGGGGCGCGGCGTTCAACTCAGGACGCGCTTGAAGCCCAGGCTGCGTCGGAGGTCCGTGAGCTGGCCGGTGTGGATGCCGTTGTGGAACGACATCCGGAGCACCAGGGTCCAGACGGGGACGGTCGTGGCGCCCCAGGGCGTAGGCGCGTCGAGCACCGCGTCCGTGGCGTGGCGAGCCGCGGCGGCGAGGCGGTCGCACGCCTTCTCGAAGATCTCGACGGCGCGGGCCAGCGGCGGGTAGTTGGCGGGCGTGTCCGCGGGCTCGGAGTTGAACGACACGGATTCGGTCGCGAAGCGGCGTGCATCGCCCGCGGGGCCCGGCGCGAAGGTGTCCCCGGGGAGCGGGACGCCGTCGAGCTTCTCCGCAACCCGGTGCATGGTGAGGGCCAGGTGCCCCAGGCTCCAGACGGCGTGGTTGGGGAGGTTCGGGGCCTGGCGTGTGGCGTTGGAGTCGTCGAACCCCGGAAGGAAGCGGAGGACGAGGGGCTTGCTCATGAGGACGGATTCGGCGAGCAGGTCCTGGCGGCGCATGGGCGGCTCCTTCAACTCTTGAGGTTCACGTACTGAAGTGGGAGGCCGAGGTCGGACCCGTCGAGGAGTTTCATCACCGCCTGAAGGTCGTCGATCTGCTTGCCGGTGACGCGGAGTTCCTCGCCCTGGATAGAGGCCTGGACCTTCATCTTGGAGTCCTTCACGATTCGGACGATCTGCTTGGCTTTTTCCTGCTCGATGCCGTCCTGGATCTTGGCTTCCCACTTCAGCCGGCCGGCGAGGGTCGGTTCCTGCTCGCCCCATGCGAAGGTGCGGAGTGCGATGCCCCGGCGCTGGGCGGCGGTCTCGAACATCTCGCGGAGCCCCCGGAGCTTGGTGGCGTCGTCGCCGACCAGCTTGAGCTTCTTCTCCTTCTGATCGACGGTGATCTCCGTGTGGGCGCCGCGGAAGTCGAAGCGGGCGGCAACGGCCTTTTTGGCGTTGTTGATCGCGTTGTCGAGCTCGGCGAAGTTGGCGCGGGAAACGATGTCGAAGGAGGGCATGTGCAGCTCCGATGCGCCCGCGGGCGCGGGGGGAAGAGCGTATGTCGTGGCGGAGGCGAGGTGCCGCCTTCTGGGACGAAAGGGGACGTCCTGGGTGGGCGTTTGACCGGGGGCCGGACGCCGCTACCATCCACCCCCCGGGACCGGTACGTCCGTCCGCGCCCGGGCGGGTCGGCGGGCCGGTTGGGCTGCCCTAAGACCTGAAATTACAGTGATTTGTGCCACCGTAGCTCAGTGGTAGAGCACTCCCTTGGTAAGGGAGAGGTCATGGGTTCAAGTCCCATTGGTGGCTTTTCCGGGAAGGCGTTGGCGTCGTGCCGGCGTCTTTGTGAGGGCGGACTGTCCCCGCACTTGCTCAACCTGGATCGGCGGCTTTGGCAACCGTCGAGCAGGGCAGACTGCGTTCGCTGGTCCGGTGGAGGCGCGATGGGAGACCCCGCCCCGGACCTTCTACAAGGGTCTCGCGTCCATCTCTTTGGAGGCATCTCCCATGGCTCGAGGCGTATTTACCCGTTCCAAACCCCACGTCAACGTCGGCACCATCGGTCACATCGACCACGGCAAGTCGACCCTCACCGCGGCGCTGTCGGCCCGTTCGGCGGCCCGTTTCGGCGGCGTGATCAAGTCCTACGCGGACATCACCAAGGGCGGCACCGTCCGTGACGCCAACAAGACGGTGACCATCGCGTCGTCGCACACCGAGTACGAGACCGAGAAGAGGCATTACGCCCACGTCGACTGCCCGGGCCACGCCGACTTCGTGAAGAACATGATCACCGGCGCCGCCCAGATGGACGGCGCGATCCTGGTCGTGTCCGCCGCGGACGGCCCCATGCCCCAGACGCGCGAGCACGTGCTCCTCGCCCGTCAGGTCGGTGTGCCCCACATCGTGGTCTTCCTGAACAAGGTCGACCTCGTCGACGACCCCGAGCTGCTCGACCTGGTCGAGCTCGAGGTGCGCGAGCTGCTCAAGAAGTACGGCTTCCCCGGCGACGACACCCCGGTCATCCGCGGGCAGTCCAAGCTCGCCCTGGAGAACCCCAAGGACGACAAGGCCTGCAAGCCGATCGACGACCTGTTCAACGCGATCGACAGCTACATCCCCGAGCCCACGCGCGAGGTGGACAAGCCCTTCCTCATGAGCGTGGAAGACGTCTTCTCGATCAAGGGCCGCGGCACCGTCGCCACCGGCCGTATCGAGCGTGGCCGCTGCAAGGTGGGCGAGACGGTGGAGATCGTCGGCCTGCGTCCCGACAAGAAGACCACGGTCATCACGGGCGTGGAGATGTTCCAGAAGACCCTGGACGAGGGCGTGGCCGGCGACAACGTCGGTGCGCTGCTCCGCGGCGTTGAGAAGGATGACATCGAGCGTGGCCAGGTGCTCTGCAAGCCCGGCTCGATCAACCCTCACACGAAGTTCAAGGGTCAGATCTACGTCCTGACCAAGGAAGAGGGTGGGCGTCACACCCCGTTCTTCAACGGCTACCGCCCGCAGTTCTACTTCCGCACCACGGACGTGACGGGCACCGTCAAGCTCATGGGCGGGGCCGAGATGTGCATGCCCGGCGACAACGTCGAGGTCGAGATCGACCTGATGGGCAAGCCCGTCGCGATGGAGAAGGGTCTGCGGTTCGCCGTCCGTGAGGGTGGCCGCACGATCGGCTCCGGCGCGGTGACCGAGATCATCGAGTAATCGCCCCCAAGGCACCCGCGGCTGAACCCGCGGGCTCCTGAGGGCCTACAGTTTTCTGCCGTCCGGGCCGCAAGGTCCGGACGGTGGTTTCTACGGAGAGCGCGGAGTGCCAAGCCCGGGAGGTCCGGGGGCGGCGAGCTCTTCCGACGTCGCAAGGATGTTCTACCCCGCCCCAGGGGCGGAGAGGTTTGTATGGCCAAGAAGAAGTCCATGGCCCGTGAGTACGTGTGGCTCCAGTGCAGCGAGTGCGGCGACCTGAACTACCGCAGCTCGGTCAACACCAAGGGCGGGATGCCCGAGGGGCTGAAGGAGGGGCTGATGAAGTACTCGCCCCGCCTGCGCAAGCACACGCGCCACAAGGTCAAGCGCAAGTAGCCCGGCGGATTCGGCTGGATCGAGCGTGTGATCGCGGTGCTTTGCTCCCTCTTTTCAGGATAGGGTTCCGTGTCCGAATCGAAGCCAGAAAACACTACGGCGGTAGCTCAATTGGTAGAGCAGCGGTTTCCAAAACCGCAGGTTGCGGGTTCGAGTCCCTCCCGCCGTGATTCCGCCGGCAACGGCGGCGATGAGCCACCCACATCCCGGGATTTCGGGGGCGGGGCGGGCGGTCGTCGCTGGTTCGGCATCTACAAGTTCGGCCAGGGGTACTGGGTGCGGATCGGGACCGCGCTGGCGATCGGCATCTTCGCGATGCTGGCGGCGGCGTGGGCCGCGAACGAGCTGGAGGCCTATCAGCCCCCCGCGCCGACGTGGTCTCTGCCCCTGAGCGAGATGAGGGGGGTACCCCAGGCAGGGACCGCGGTGGTGCTCCAGGCGCTTGAGGACAACAAGCCGGTGCAGATCGGCACCGCAACGGCGGAGGCCTTTGAGGGCGCCGGGGCGGACTCCGGGGCGCTGGTCGTCAAGGGGATCACCATCACGGACGCGAACCGCACGGCCCGAGACGTGCAGCGGATCGAGGCCGGCCCGGCGGGAACGCCGACGCTGGTGGCGCTGGTCTCCAGGCCTATGCCGATCCCGCTCTTCCCCCGGGGGTACGTGCAGGCGGGCGTTGCGGGGCTGCTGCTGCTGGCCGGCCTGATCGTCGGATGGCGGCTGGTCGCCTCGAAGCCCGGGTCCGTGGATTTCCTCATCGCCACCGACGGCGAGATGAAAAAGGTCAACTGGTCCACGCGCAAGGTCATCATCGACACCACCTCGGTGGTGATTTTCGCGACGTTCTTCATCGCCTTCCTGATCTTTGTGTTCGACTTCGGCCTGCGGCTGCTGGTGCAGGTCACGAAGCTCATGTAGCCCGGGTCCAGCCCGCCTCGTGGGGAGGCGGCGGGGCTTTCAGGGCGTCCGACGTACGTATGTGTTGCCCGCGCTGCTTGCGGCGGCTCCCGAACGGGCGCCGTCCGCCGTCTTCACCAAGAGGTTCACCATGTCCGATCACAACGTGCAGTCCCAGCCCGAGCGCGGCGATCTGTTGCGGGCCGACGAGCCTCTCCGCCAGGACGGCATGAACTGGTTCGTGCTCCGGGTGGCCTCCAACAAGGAGTCTTCGGTGCGGGAGACGCTCCTGCGCAAGGTGAAGATCGAGAACATGGGGCACCTGGTGGGGCGCATCCTGGTGCCGACCGAGAAGACCAAGACGATCAAGGCGGGGAAGCAGCGGATCACGGAGACCAAGCTCTACCCGGGATATGTCTTCGTCGAGATGAAGCTGGAGCCGGACGGGCGCATCCCCCAGGACGTGTTCTTCCTGATCAAGGAGACCACGGGCGTGGGGGACTTCGTCGGGACGGCGGGGCGCCCCACGGCGATGAAGGAGCACGAGATCGAGAAGATGCTCCGCGACAGCCGCAAGCCCGAGGACCAGCCCACGATCAAGCTGGTGTTCTCGAAGGGCGAGCACGTCGTGATCAAGGAAGGGCCGTTCCAGGGGTACGAGGGAACGGTGGACGAGCTGGACCCGGAGAAGGGCCGCGTGAAGGTGCTGGTGACGATCTTCGGGCGTCAGGCGCCGATCGAGCTCGAGGAGTGGCAGATCGGCAAGGCCGACGAGGCCTGAGCGACGCTACTGGCCGAGCGGCGATTCGCCGGCGGCGATGCGCTGGCGGGACCCGACCCGCACGACGCGATCGATGAACGCGCGGTAGGACTCCTCGAGGGAGTCCGCGCTGTGGCCCGTGTACAGGCCGATGACGTCGACGCCGGTGCGGCGGGTGAGCAGCGCGCTGGCGGCCCGCCCGCCGTGCGCGGCTCGGACCTTCGGGATGAGCTGACCCTCGGCGGCGTCGCGGAGCATGGAGCGGAGGGCGGGCGCGTACTTGCCCTCGTCGGCCTCATTGAGGAAGTGGATGAGGGCCCAGACCTGCGCGTAGTAGGTGAGCGCACGGTCTGGATTCTCCGCGATGATCTCCTGCGGGGTGCTCTGCTGGAGCACCGCGAGGGGGACGAGGCGCCCCGCGGCTGTGTCGCGGCGGAGCTGCTCGAAGCGCTCGAAGTTCGCCCAGGGCAGGAACCGGGGCGCGTCGGCGGACTGCTGGCTCCAGCGGAAGCCCTCCATGTAGGTTGCGATGCCTTCTTCGAGGGCGACAGGGAGAGGCGAGCGGAACGTGCGCTGCGTGTACTGGTGCCAACCTTCGTGGGCGGTGATCGCGAAGGTGTCACGCGGGCCGATGTCGTACAGGACGGCCTTGCCTCCGGAGGCGAACCCGCCCCGCTGGATGCGGAGGTAGACGTCGGCGTCGGAGCCCATGATGCGCTGGGTCTGGCGCTCCCACTGGGGGCGGGTGGCGAGGAGGTAGGTCTCCATGGGCGAGGGCGGGCTCGGGAGTTCGCCCAGCGCGGAGGTGTAGTGGATGAGGCAACGTTCGAGGAAGATGGGGATGCGGTCGACGAGCTGGGGCTTGGTGACCGTGGTGTAGACCTTGTAGGAGGGTGTGCGGAGGAGCCTGCCGTCCTTGGACTCGAAGGTCCAGGGCTCGTCGGCGATCACGATCGCCGCGGGATCGACGGGTGCGGACCCCACGTCCGGGATCGCCGGGAGCGAGGTGGGAGATGCGGGGCCGGGGCCGGTGCAGCCGGCGATGGTGGCGGCGAGCATGAAGGCCGGCAGCAACCATCGCGGGGTCATCCCAGTGCCTCCAGTGCGGTGCTCGCGGCAGCGAGTTCGGCCTCGGCCTTGGCGAGCTGGTCCTTGGTCTGCTGAACCATATGGGGGGGGGCCTTCTGGGCGTAGCCCGGGTTGGCGAGGCGTCCCTCGAGCGTGGCTTTGGACTTTGTGAGATCCGCCACGAGGCGGGTGAGGCGGTCTTTCTCGGCACCGGCGTCGATCTGGTCGGCAAGGTTGGAAAGGCGGTACTCCCGGCCCTCGATGGTGATGGGGGTGCTGGGGCCGGCGGGCGCGTCAGAGGTCACGGCGCCGATGTTGGCCAGAGCGTTCACGAGGGCGAGGCCGGGCCCGAGCGCGTGAGCCTCCGAGTCCGGCATGTGGAGCGTGATCGCGCGCTTGAAGGGGACCTGGAGCTGTGCGCGGACTTCCCGCACGGCGGACACCAGGGCCTGCACGCGTGCAAAGGAGGCTTCCGCGTCGGTGTCTGTGAGAGTGGGGGCGCTGACGGGCCACGCGGCGCGCACGAGCATGCCCCGCTGGGGAGCCGGGAGTTGAAGCCCGTTGACGCCGGGGGCGGGCAGCCGGGAGAGGGCGCCGTAGAGCACCTCCGTGACGTAGGGCATCACGGGGTGAAGCAGGCGGAGGATGGCGTCGAGCGATGCGCGGAGGACCGCGCGCTGCGCGGGGTCGCTGGCGATGGTGGGCTTGACGGCTTCGAGGTACCAGTCGCAGAAATCGTTCCAGAGGAGGGTGTAGCAGGTGTTCGCGTAGACGGAGAACTCGTAGTTGGCGAGCGCCGCGTCGCACTCGGCGATGGCGCGGGCGAGGCGGGAGAGCATCCAGCGGTCCGGCAAGGATGCGGGCGTGACCGTGCCGGACGCGGGTGGCGCGTCGAGCTTCTCGAGGGCGAAGCGGGCGGCGTTCCAGAGCTTGGTGGCGAAGTTGCGGCCCAGGTCGAACTTCTCGCTGGTGTTCTTGCCGGTGGCGGGGTCCTTGCGGACGGGCAGCCGCACATCCTGGGTGTTGGTGGCCATGGTGGCGAGGGTGAAGCGCATGGCGTCGCTGCCGTGGGTCGCGATGATGTCGAGGGGGTCCACGCCGTTGCCGAGGGACTTGGACATCTTTCGGCCTTCGCCGTCCTGGATGACGGCGTGGATGAAGACGTCTCTGAAGGGCGCGGGGCCGCTGCCGGCGCCGAGGGAGAGGTCCTGGCCCCTGAAGTACCGGTTGAACATGGTCATGCGCGAGACCCAGAGGGTGATGATCTCGCGTGCTGTGGAGAGAGAGGTGGTGGGGTTGAAGGCGCGGAGGAGGGCGTCGAAATCACCGCCGGCGCGGGGGTCGTCCGCGGCGGCCTTCGCGGTGTCGGGCCAGCCGAGAGTTGAAAGAGGCCAGAGGGCGGAGGAGAACCAGGTGTCGAGGACGTCGGGGTCCTGCTCGTAGTGATCGGCCTCGATGCAGTCGATGATCTCGGCGTCGCCCTGGTGTCGGACACAGACTTCGATGAAGTCGTGGCGCTCGCCCGAGATCGACGCGTCGGCGGCACTCGATCCTGCGCGGTGATCGCGGAACCAGACTCGGCCCTCGTCCTGCCATTGGCGGAGCTTGCGGAGCACATCCTCGGACGGCTTCGAGGCAGGGCTTGCGGGGGCATCCCAGCCGGTCTGCCTCACCCACACGGGGATGCGATGCCCCCACCAGAGCTGGCGGGAGATGCACCAGTCGCGGATGTTGTCGTGCCAGCCCTCGAAGGTCCTCGCGTAGCGGCCGGGGAAGAAGCGCATCGGCCCCTTGCCACCACCGGAGGTGCGCTGCTCGGGGACGAGCGCGTCGTTCGCGGCCTGGGCAAGGCGGGGGTCGGTGACCCTCACGTACCACTGGTCGGAGAGGTAGGGCTCGACGATGGCCTTGCTGCGGTCGCTGTGCTTGACGCTGTGCCGATGCGGGGCGCTGCGTTCGAAGAGAGGTTCATCGCCCAGGGTGCGGGCCTTGAACTCCTGGACGACCATCTTGCGGGCTTCTTCTCGCTTCTTGCCGACGAAGAGGCGTGCGTCGCCGACGTCGGTCCAGCCGTGGGCGTCGGAGATGGAGCCATCGGGCGCCATGACATTGATGGCAGCGAGGTTGTGGCGTTGGCCGATCTCGGCGTCGTTGGGGTCGTGCGCGGGGGTGACCTTGAGGAAGCCGGTGGCCATCCTGGCCTTCGGGTCGCTCTTCTCCTCGTCGGAGCGTGCGAAGCGCTCCGGGAGCACGACGTAGTCGTCCTCGATGACGGGGATGACGCGTCCCACAAGGGGGAGTTCGACGAAGAGTCCTCGGAGGGCCTTGGCGCGCGGGTCTTGCGGATTCACGGCGACGGCGGTGTCGCCCAGGTACGTCTCCGGGCGGGTGGTGGCGACGGTGATCCAGGCGGGCGCGTCCACGGGCTGTTCTTCGGCGCCGGGGTAGCCCCGCGCGGCGAGCTCGCTCCAGGTGACGGGCATGGGGTCCGTTTCGCGCGAGCCCGCGGCGAGGGCGGGGTCGGTGGCCCCCGCGTGTACGAGCGGGTAGCGCAGGTAGTAGAACGCGCCGTCGATCTCCTCGTCGTAGCACTCGTCGTCGGCGACGGCGGTCTGGAGGACAGGGTCCCAGTTCACGAGGCGCTTGCCGCGGTAGATGAGGTCGTCCTTGAACAGACGGAAAAAGGCCTCACGGACGGCGCGGGCACAGATGGGGTCCATCGTGAAGCGCTGGCGGTCCCAGTCGCAGGAGCAACCCATGGCCTTGAGCTGGCCTGTGATGACGGCCTCGTACTCATCCTTGAAGGCTTGGATCTCGGCGACGAAGGCGTCGCGGGTGTAGGCCTGCTTGAGGGCGCCCCTGAGCTTGCCCTCCTTCCGGAGGCGCTTCTCGACGACGGCCTGCGTGGCGATGCCGGCGTGGTCGGTGCCGGGCATCCAGAGCGTTTCGAAGCCCCGCATGCGGTGGGCGCGGGCCAGGATGTCCTGGAGCGTGTTGTTGAGGGCGTGGCCCAGGTGCAGCGCCGCGGTGACGTTGGGAGGTGGGATCAGCAGGCTGTAGGGCCGGGCTTCTCCCGCAAGGACGCGGGTGGGGTCGGCGCGGAAGGCGGAAGCGGCGACCCAGCGGTCCCAGATGCCCCGCTCGTGGTCCGCGGGACGGTACTGTTTGGGCAGCTCGGGGCCCGTCCCATCGGCCTTGGAAGGCTGGGGAGTGGCTTCGGAAGGCGGCGTCGGCATGGTGCAGCGAGTGTACGCGGGCCGATAGGAGACTGGCATGGCACACGAGTCTCACGGCGGCAGCAAGGGGCCGGGAGCGAGAGGGCTCGGCGTCGCAGCCGCGGTCATTGCGCTGGCGGCGGTCGGGTGGTTCATCGTGCGGTCTGTCACGACCGAGGGAGGGGACGCCTCGCCACCGGGGCGAGAGCCGGCCAAGGCCGGAGGAGCGGCGGCGGCGGGGGGGGCGACGTCACGGATCGACGCGGCGCTCAACCAGGCCCTGACGCTGGTGCGCGATGGCGAAGGCGCCAAGGCCGACGCGGTCCTGGCCCAGGCCATATCAGAGTTCCCGGAGGAGCCCCGGCTGTACCTGTCACGCGCGGAGGTGCTGGCGGCGGCGAAGAAGCCCGCCGAGGCGTACGACATGCTGGAGAAGGCGCTGGCGATCGGGCCCCGGGATGGGGAGACCGAGTTCGCCGCGGGGACCGTGGCGAGCATGTGCGGAAAGAATGAGCGTGCCGCGGAGCACTTCCAGGCGGCGCAGCAGAAGATGCCCACGGACTATCGCCCCTCGCTCTTCCTGGCGCAGGTGCAGGTGAAGCTGAAGCAATCGGACGCGGCGCGTGCGAACCTGGTGCTCGCGGGAAAGCTGAACCCGGACATCGCGGTGGTGTGGGGCACGCTGGCGGAGCTCGAACTCGCTGAGAACCGGGCGGGTCTCGCGCTGCAGCACGTTGCCAGGGCACGCGAGATGGAGCCCCGCGTGACCGTATGGCGGGTGATTGAGGCGAGAGCCCTGAAGCGGGATGCGCGGCCCCGGGAGGCGCTGGCGGTGCTGCTGGGGGTGGAGGAGAGCGAGCGGCTGAGGCCCCCCGTGCTCACGCTGCTGCTGGAGTGCTACGGGCTGCTCAACGAGCCGGGGGAAGCAGCGGCGCTGTGTGTGCGGGCGGCGGAGGCAGACTCCGGCAACGCGGCGCTCGCGAGGCAGGCTTCGGAGTGGCTGGCGCGCGCGGGACAGACCGAGCGAGCGGCGGAGTTCGCGCAGCGGGCGACGCTGCTGGGCGGTTGAGCGCGGCGTCAGGCGCGGGGGCGGAGTGCTCTGAAGGCCTCGGTGAGGCTCCACGCGCCCAGCACGCCGCAGATGACGCCCACGAGCGTGCTCCCGTAATGGAAGTACGCGACGCCTCCGACGCCGAGGAAGCCGAGTCCGGAGGCGAGCGAGCTGAATCGGGGGGGCACGAGCGCGGAGGCGACGATGACGCCGACGAGGGTCCATCGGAGCACCGGGGAGAGCACGAGAAGCCCGGTGAGATGGAGCAGTGCGATGAGGCCCAGGTACAGGGCCATGCGGGCGAGTTGTCCGGGCAGGGCCTTGGCGTATGAGGCGTGCGCGGCCATGTAGCTTTCCTTGGGTGTGCTGCAGGGCATGCTAACCGGGACGGGGCCCGGCTGGTTGCGAGGAAACAGGCCCGCGCGTGACGGGGCCGCGGCCCGGGGGCATCCTTACTGTCCCGCGTTCGATTGCCGGCATGAGCGAACTCCCTCCACCAACCTCCGAAGGCGAAGCCGTCCCCCGCGGCGGCGGCGGGGGGAGCGAGGACCACGACCCCCACGGCGCGCTCCGGGAGCCGAACTACGCGATCTTTGCGTTCGGCTTCCTGTGGTCGTCCATGGGGCTGCAGATGCTCGCGACGGCTCTGGGCTGGGAGATCTACCAGCGGACCAAGGACCCCATGGCGCTCGGGTGGATCGGCGTCGCGAGGGCGCTGCCCGTCGTGCTCTTCGCGCTGCCCGCGGGGCACGTGATCGACCACTTCGACCGCCGGCGCGTGCTGATCGCGACTCAGATGATGATGGGGGTGGCGGCGGCCGGCCTGGCGATGGTGTCGTGGGTGGGGGACGCGCCGCTGTGGGCGTATTACGCGGCGCTTGTCGGGCTCGGGTGCGCCAGGTCATTCAACGGACCGTCGCGGGCGACCCTGCTCCCCCTTCTCGTGAGCCCGGGCGCGTTCCACAACGCGGTGACGTGGAACAGCGGGCTGTTCCACTTCTCGGCAACGGCGGGGCCGATCATCGCGGGGGTTCTGCTGGGCCGCCTGGGCGGGTACTGGCCTGTGTACGCGATGACCGCGGGCGGGTGCGTTCTCTTCGCGTGCCTGGCGATGCTGCTCAGGCCCCGGGAGGTGCCCCGGGCGTCGGGGCCGATGTCGTGGGGCTCCATGTTCGCGGGGGCCGGGCACATCTGGCGAGAGAAGACGCTCCTGGGGGCGCTGACGCTGGACCTGTTCGCCGTGATGCTCGGGGGGGCGACGGCGCTCTTGCCGATCTACGCGTCGGACATTCTGCAGGCGGGCGAGGTCGCGTATGGGATGCTGCGTGCGGCGATGCCGCTGGGCGCGTGCGTGATGGCGCTGCTCCTGACACGAGTGCCGCCCTTCCAGAAGTCCGGTGCGGCGCTGCTGTGGTCGGTGGCGGGGTTCGGGGCGTGCATGGTGGGCTTCGGCCTGTCGACGGAGGTGGGGCTGTCGCTCGGGCTGCTGTTCGTGGCGGGCGCGTTCGATGCGATCTCGGTGGTGGTGCGTCACGTGCTGGTGCAGGTGCGCACGCCGAACCATCTGCGGGGTCGGGTGTCGGCGGTGAACTCCGTGTTCATCGAGTCAAGCAACGAGATCGGGGCGTTCGAGAGCGGGTTGGTCGCGGCGATCTTCTCGCCGGTGGTCTCGGTGGTGAGCGGCGGGCTGGGGACGCTGGCGGTGGTGGGGGTGATCGCGAGGGCGTGGCCTCAGCTCCGCAGGCTCGGGAGGCTCCGCGAAGAGGACGGGGCGGCGAGGGCGGCTCGCGAGGCGGCGCCGGTTGCGGGCGAGAACCCTACTCCCTGACCGTGCGCGGGTCGATCCAGCGGTACATCACCTCCACCGCGAGGTTGAAGAGCACCAGCATCGCCGAGAACGTCATGACCACGCCGATGATCAGGAACAGGTCCTTGTTCTGCACGGCGGCAACGAAGTGCTGTCCCAGGCCGGGCAGCGCGAAGATGGACTCCACGACGAAGCTGCCCGTCATGGCGCCGGCGCAGGCCGGGCCGAGGAACGTGACGACCGGGAGCAGCGCGTTGCGCAGCGCGTGGACGAGCACGACCCTCGAGGGCGACAGGCCCTTGGCCCGGGCCGTCCGCACGTAGTCACTCGCCAGCGCCTCGAGCATCCCCTCGCGTGAGAGGCGTGCCACGTACGCGGCGTAGGGCAGCCCCAGTGTCAGCGCGGGGAAGAGCAGGCCCTGGGGCGTGCCCCACCGGCCGACCACCGCCAGTCCGAGCCACGAGCCGGCCACCATGAGCAGCACGGTGCCCACGACAAACGCCGGGACGCTCACTCCCAGCATGGCGAAGGAGAGCGTGAGATGATCCAGCCAGCCCCCGGGGCGGAGGGCGCCCGCGATGCCGATGGCGAGGCCCAGCACCAGCGCGATGAGGATCGCCGCGGCTCCGATCGAGATGGAGACGGGCAACGACTGCGAGATGATGCCGCCGACCGTCTGGTCGCGGTACTGGAGCGAGGGGCCGAGGTCGAAGATGGGGCCCGTGCGGTCGCGCCCGGCGAGCGCGTCACGGAGTGCGCCGACGCCCGAGGCGCCGTCGAGGTATGACCAGTAGAACCGCCACGTGCTGTCGAGGTTGTACCGCGCCTTCATGGCTTCCACTGCTTCGGGAGGTGGCTGCGGGCCCTCCGGGTTTTCCAGGGGGTTGCCGGGCACGGCCCACGCGAGCAGCACCGTGAGGGTGTAGATCGCCAGAAGCGTGAGGGGCACCTGCGCGAGCCGTCGCAGGACGAATCGCATCATGGCGACGCCTCCAGCCGCACGCGGTGGAGGTACTGCACCTGGCGCGGGTGGGCGCTCACCCCGCGGACGCGCCGAGGGTCGTACATGTAGAGCTGGGAATAGTGAAAGAGCGGGAGCAGCGGCAGGTCCTTCTCCACCAGCAGGGACTCGGCGCGGGAGAGAAGCTCGAAGCGACGGGCGGGGTCGAGTTCGCGGGCGGCCTCATCCAGCAGCCGGTCGTACTCGGGCGATGTGTAGCCCCGGTCGTTGTTGCCATCTCCGGTGCGGCAGATATCCAGGAACGTCGTCGGATCGCCGTAGTCCCCGAACCAGCTTGCGCGGCTGATCATGAAACGCCCGGACTTCACGTCCTCGCGGAACGTCCGGACTTCCTTGCGTACCAGGCGCACGTCTACACCCAGCTCCCGCTCCCAGATCTTCGCGGTTGCCTGGGCGATCTGATCGTGCTCGCCTTCGCTGTTGTAAAGCAGCTCGATGGTCGGCAGCCCTTCTCCCTGTGGGTAGCCGGCCTGCCCGAGCAGGGCGCGGGCGGCGGGCGGATCAAAGGGGAGTCCGGCGGGCGAGGCGTACCGGGCGATGGAACCGGGGGGGATCAACGTCGCGGCCTCCGGCTCGCCAATGCGACGGATGGAGCGGGTGAGCGCGGCCTTGTCGACGCACATGGCAAAGGCGCGGCGGACGCGGGCATCCGCGAAGGGGTTCGGCAGGCCACTGGCGAGTGACGGGCGGCAGTTGAAGTTATAGAAGTAGGTGCCGAAGGAGGGGAACGCGTGCACGTGGTTGCGCGGGTCGGCGGGAAGCGCCTCGTCGACCTGGGCGGCGGAGAGCCCCTGTGCGCGGAGGCGGGCGATCACAGGGGCGTGCTCCGCGTCGAACAAGGATTTCTGCCGCACCAGTTCCCCGCGGTATCCGGGCGTGATGTCGCTGGTCCAGTCCACGGCGCCGGAGCGGAACGCCAGGACCTGCGCGTTCGCGTCCGCGATCACGGGGATGGCGATGCTGCGGATGGAGATGGAGGCGGCGTCCCAGTACCTGGGGTTTCGGGCCAGGCGCATGTCTCGCTTGAATCGCCATGCTTCGAGCGTGAAGGCTCCGCTGGAGACGAGCGAGCCGGGCTGGGTCCAGCCGGGGCTGGTGACCATGGCGCCGGTGCGCGGGTCGAGCCGTTCGTGTGCACGGACCGACGCGGGGTGCTGCGGGGCGAAGGCGACGAAGGAGACCACGTCCAGGAAGTAGGGCGTGGGGCGCTCCAGCTCCACGATCAGCGTGTGGTCGTCCGGAGCGCGGAGACCGACGACGCGGTCAAACTCCGCGAGGGTCTGGTTCCAGAGCGAGAGGGCCGCGGCGTCGCGGTCGGGGTAGGAACCGGCGGCGAAGTCCGCGAGGGCACGGGTGCGCCAGGCGTAGAACTCGCGGCCTCCCTTGATCAGTTGAAACAGCTTCGCGTAGTCCGCGGCGTTCTCGGGGAGGAGCGACCGCCGCCAGGAGTACACGAAATCGCGGGACGTGATCGCATCGCCGTTACTCCAGACAGCGTCGCGCAGGTGGAAGGTGTACGTCGTTGCGTCGGGCGAGATGTCCCACGAGGAGGCGAGCGCGGGGATGGGCGTGAGGTCCGGGGAGTCCAGGTCGTAGCGGGAGAGGCCGTCGAAGAGCATGACAGCGACACGGAAGTCCTGGAGCCAGGACATCTGCGTGGCGTCGAGCGTGCTGACCTCGCCGCGGTTGAGGATGACGAGGTCGGCGCGCGGGAGGGGGCGGTCGGCGACGAGGGCGGACGCCGCGAGGAGGATGAGGACCAAGAGCGGCGCCAGGAGGCGCGTCATGGCGCCAGCGTAGGAGAAGCAACGGGTGCGTGTGCCGAGGAGCGCCGGACGGGAGGTCCTCAAAGCGGGCGACGGGACTTGAACCCGCGACATTCAGCTTGGAAGGCTGACGCTCTACCACTGAGCTACACCCGCGTGCGGGGCATGATATCCCCCGGCTTACGCCGGGCTGTGCTTGGAGGGCCTGTGACTCTGCTCTTGGCACCCCGGGGGTGGGTCGTCCGCCCCGCTGACGTACTCCTCCCCGCCCGCCGGGCCTGGGCCTAGAATCCTGTTGCCGGAGGTGGACCCGGCCCGCTGATTGACCCGCGCTCGCGGGAGCGGCACTTTCAGGACGACCAGACCGCCCGGAAAGGGCAGGGCTGGCCCCGCGAGGGGCTGCAGCCCGGAGGTCGTTGCCCCCTCGATCCACCCGGGGTTGGGCGGCGTCTCTTGCGGCGGCACGCCGCGATAGGACACACATGATCGATGAAACGTTGATCGCATCCCTGGGGCTGACGGACGACGAAGCGCAGAAGCTGCTGCGAGAGGCCTTTGGGACGCCGGCCGGGTCGAAGGCCGGGGAGTACATGGACACCTTCCTGAAGGATCAGATCGCGGATCTGACGCCGGGGCGGGTGATCCGGGGCAAGGTGATCGGCTATGCCGGGGATGACATCGTGGTTGAGGTCGGGCTCAAGTCCGAGGGGCTGATCCCCAAGGAGGAGTTCGAGGGGACGGAGATCAAGCCGGGCGATGAGATCGACGTGCTGTTCGAGGGTCTTGACGATGAGACGGGGCTGATCCAGCTCTCCAAGCGTCGGGCAGACCGGCAGATGGCCTGGCAGCGCGTGGTGGATACGACCAAGGAGGGCGATGTCGTCGAGGGCAACGTCACCAAGAAGATCAAGGGCGGCCTGCTGGTGGACATCGGGGGCGTGAACGTCTTCCTGCCCGCGAGCCAGGTGGACGTCCGCCGCCCGGGCGAGGTCGGCGAGTTCATCGGCAAGCGCGTGCGGGCGGAGATCCTCAAGATCGACCTGGAGCGGAAGAACATCGTGATCTCGCGGCGCAAGCTGATCGAGACCGAGCGAGAGAGCGCCAAGAAGCGCCTGATGGACACCCTCAAGGAGGGAGACATCGTGACCGGCGAGGTCAAGAACATCGCCGACTTCGGCGCGTTCGTGGACCTCGGCGGCATCGACGGGCTGCTGCACATCACCGACATGTCCTGGAGCCGGATCAACCACCCGAGCGAACTGCTGAAGATCGGGCAGAAGGTGGAAGTGAAGGTCCTGAACATCGACCGCGAGAAGGAGAAGATCGCGCTGGGCCTCAAGCAGCGCGAGGCCAGCCCGTGGGAGGAGATCGAGCGGAAGTACCCGGTCGGCTCCCGCGTCCGCGGCGCCGTGGTCAACATCATGTCCTACGGCGCGTTCGTGCGGCTGGAGGACGGGATCGAGGGTCTGGTCCACATCTCCGAGATGTCCTGGACCCGGCGCGTCAACCACCCGTCGGAGGTCGTCAACCCCAACCAGGAGGTCGATGTCGTCGTCCTGGAGATCAACAAGGACAAGCAGGAGATCAGCCTCGGCATGAAGCAGACCGAGGTGAACCCCTGGGAGCTGGTGGGCGAGAAGTACCCCCCCGGCACCATCATCGAGGGCAAGGTGCGCAACCTCGCCAACTACGGCGCGTTCGTCGAGATCGAGCCCGGCATCGACGGCCTGCTCCACATCTCTGACATGTCGTGGACCAAGAAGGTCACGCATCCCAACGAGATGGTCAAGAAGGGCGACAGCGTCCGGTGCGTGGTCCTCGAAGTCGACAAGGAGAAGCAGCGCATCAGCCTCGGCATCAAGCAGCTCACCGAGGACCCGTGGATCTCCGCCATCCCGGAGCACTACAAGCCCGGCATGGTCGTCCGGGGCAAGGTCACCAAGATCACCAACTTCGGCGTCTTCGTCGAGCTCGAGAACGACCTCGAGGGTCTGTTGCACATCTCCGAGCTGGCCGACCACAAGGTCGAGAACCCGCAGGACGTGGTCAAGCCCAACGACGAGGTGGACGTCAAGATCCTTCGCGTCGACAAGGCGGACCGCAAGATCGGTCTGTCGCTGAAGCGCGCCCAGTGGGGCGACACGACCCGAGCCGAGCCGACCGAGGACAAGCCCCGGAAGAAGGGCTCCGACGCCCCCAGCCGCGGCGGCATGGACTCCGACCACGGCGCCATGGGCACCGACAAGATCCGGTTCAACTAACCCAATCCTGTTCTCAGCCTCTCAGGCCCCGGGCACCGAGCCCGGGGCCTTTTTCATGACCGGTCGCCTCGCACGCAACTCTTCGAGAACGTCCGCGGGCACGCGCTGGCTGCCGAGCGCCATCGGCTTTGCACTGCCGTGGTAGTCACTGCCGCCGGAGGGCGCCAGGCCCATGTCGCGCGCGAGGGCGGCAACGGTGTGTGAAAACTCCGCGGGCTGATCGCTGTGGAGGACCTCCACGCCGTCCAGCCCGAGATCACGCAGGTGCGAGAGCACGCGGCGGAGGTCGTTGTTGCTCCGGCAGTTCAGGTGGATGGGGTGGGCCAGCACGGCAAGGCCGCCCGAGGCGTGGATGGCGTCGATGCAGTCCGCCGCGGCGCCGTCGTCCTTCTCCACGTACGCCGGGCCACCCAGCCCGATGTACCGATCGAAGGCCTCCTGCTTGCTGGAAACATACCCCCGTGCGACCATGGCGAAGGCGACGTGCGGACGGCAGAGCACGGCATCGCCCGCGATGGCACGCACGTCGTCCATGGAGAGCGGCATGCCCAGCGAGGCGAGCGAGGCGAGCATGCGGGGCACGCGTTCGTCGCGCCCCTGCCGCAGCCGGAGGCACAGCGACGAGAGTTCGGGTGAGGCAGAATCGACGAATAGCCCGAGGATGTGCAACTGGCCGACGTGCGGCAGATGGAGAGAGGACAGCAGCGCCCTCGCATCTCCCGAAAGCTCAACACCGGGGATGAACTCCACGCCCAGCGTGTCGCAGGCGGCGCGGCATTCCTCGTGACCGGCGGTGGTGTCGTGGTCCGTGATGGCGAGCGCCGCGAGGCCCGCCCGCGATGCGGCGCGGGCGAGGTTCGCCGGAGTGTCGGTGCCGTCGGATGCGTTGGAGTGCGCGTGCAGGTCGCAGAATGGCATGAATCGCACGTTAGGCGCGGAAACCGCAAGGACGGGGCGAGGCGAGATCGGCTCGCCCGGGCCGGGCTGAGCGAGCGGTGCCCACGCTAGGGGCAGGCGCCGCCGGCGAGGACGTCGAGGAGCGCGAGGGTGTCGTCCTGGTCGGCGTTGCCGTCCGCGTTGAAGTCCGGATCGCGCCCTGAGGGGTTGTCGCCCCCGGCGAGCACGTCGATGAGGTAGGCGAGGTCGTCCTGGTCGGTGTTTCCGTCCTGGTTGAAGTCCGGAGCACAGGTGTGGAAGGAGATTCTGACGCGGTCCGGGAGGTACTGCACGCGCACGTCTCCGAGCCCGTCGGCGAGGACCGTCTGAAACGAACCGTTGATGGCGGAGGCGGTGAGGATGTCGAACTCCTGGCCGTTGTCCGGGACAAAGCCCTGGAACGGCACGACGCGCAACGTTCCACCGAGCGAGGCGACGCCCCCGACCTGGACGCGGTCGTACCCCGTCCCGGGTTCCGAGCCTCCAAGTTCGATCTCGAGTTCTCCGCCTAGCAGTTGGTAGTCCTTCTCGATGATGGCGATGCCCGGAGAGTTGCCGGGACGGAACACGCCGTTGTTCTGCCTGACTCCCAGCCGCCCCGGGGTGCCTGACCAGCGCACCCTGTGGCCTCCCGGAAGGTTCCGCTGCGAGTCTGAGCCGACGCGGACGACCCCGCCGTCCGGCGTTCCCGGGGGGAAGCGGACTCGCCCGCCGGCCCCGATCTCGAAGACGGGTTCGTAGCCCAGAGGAGAGGTGGGCACCGGGGCATCCAGCAGAAGGTCGGGTTGAATCAACTGGACGCCGTCGATGATCGTGTCGCCTTGGAGATTTTCCGGGCGAAAATCGGGGAACGACTCGGCTCCAACATCGATGTTGTTGATCCGAACGGTCGTACCCGGCGCGGTGCTTCTGACAAGGCGGCCCCCAAGACTGAGGGTGCCGGTGTTGGCCGTGGCCCACGTACCGCCGGTGAGGCGGTCGCCCACGAGCTGGGCGATCTGGCCCGAGATACTGAGCGAACCGTCAAAGGCTTCGACCACACCCCGGTTGTCGAGGGGGACGGCGATGGTCGACCCGCCGCCGGCCGTTTTGCGAATGAGGCCGGTGTTGATGATCCCTGTTGGGGACGCGGATGGGGTGTGCTTGGTCACCCCGCTGTTGGAGGCGAGATACACGGTTCCGCTGGAGTCAAAGACGGCGGCGGTTCCCATGGCCACGCTCCCGCGCACGTCTACGACACCGTCGCTGCTGAGAATCCCGCCCAGGCGAAGGCCGTTGGTCACGGCGAGGTAGGAGTGGTTCGTGACCAGGGTGCCGTCCTGGGATCCTCCGGGGGTGCCGACATCCGCGAGAGAGACGCGCATGTTGGCATGATTGATGAGCTGTCCGCCGCCGCGCAACCAACCAGACTCGAGCGTGAATCCGTCCACTGCCGGAAGAGTCGACGAGAGCACGAACCCCGGCTGGAGCGAGAGGTTCCCCGAACTGACCAGTCGCCCGGGACCATCGAGCGAGTGAATCCCTGCGGCTCCGCTCCAGGCGAATCCGGTGGCGATCGAAAGCACGCTCCCGCTGCGGAGGTGGGAGGACGAGGTGCCGGTGCAGGTGAAGCTCGACGACTGCAGGGTGAGAACGGAGTTGCCGACGTCGAGAATCCCGCCGGCCTGCATGATGATCGGGACCTCGATCCGGGCGGTGTTCGGCCCGAGACTCGAGATCGTTCCGGAGTTCAGGATCGAGCCGGTGCTCTGGTTGTGCGTGAACAGGTTCGGACTGTCGGCGCAGTCCAAGTTCACCTCGCCGGAGTTGAGGAGCGATCCGTCGAGAAAAAGCCCTCGCTTGAGCAGGAATCGGCCCTGATTCTCGGCGTTCATGCCGCCGAGCGTGCCGTTGAACGAGGAATAGATGATCTCACCCCGGTTGATGAGACGCGTCTGAGGTGCGCCCGCGGCGGATGATCCGATGGAACCATCGCTCCAGGTGATGGTCCCGTCATTCTCAAGGCGTCCGCCGATGTCGACCGAACTGCTCCCCGGATCGATCCAGAGCCCCTTGTCCCCCGGGCCGCCGGGGATCATCGCGGAGGTGAGCACCGCGCCGCCCGCGACGACCACGGTGCCGTTCTCAAACTTGGCGGTCCCACCGCCGTTGAACGCGCAGGGGCCTTCGAAGAGAGGGGGGATGAGAAACGTGCAGGACGCGGCGGAATCGACCTCGACCACCGAGAACGCAAAGTCGACGAAGCCGGAGAACGTCACCCCGCCCCGAAGCACGTCCAGCCGCGAACCCGGGAGAAACTCGTGGGAGACGTTGGTGGGTGCCGCGACGGTCCCGGGCAGGTCGATGACGAGTCGCCCCCCGCCTTGGATGCTCACCAGCGGCGGAGCGCCGGACCCGGAACCCGCGGAGGCACCGGAGTTCACGGTCGTCCACGTCCAATCACCGGAGATGAGGGCCTCGCCCCCGGGATAGACGGTGACCGGGGCCGACGAGACCGCGGCGGCCCCTGAGCCCACACGCAGCATGCCCCCCGACCGGAGGCTTCGGGTCCCGCGTGCCGAGTTCGTGAGGCTGAGTTGTCCCGACTCCACGAACAGCGGGCATTGGATGTTGCCCGATCGCCATGCGGAGTCGCCCCGCATGACCAGGCCGACGCCGCCGACCTGTACGTCGGCGCCCCCGATATCGATGCTCCCGTTGGACATCTCCGCGTTGCCCGCAACCAGCCCCACCCACAGCTCCAACGACGAGTCCGCAATGAGGCTGGCGAGCGAGATCTGCGGCTGGCAGCCGCTGGTCTGCCTTACTACCGAGGTCGCACCTTGGATGGTCGCGGACCCGCCCGTAGGCACGCTCTGGGGTTGCCAGTTGCCTGCGTCGCAGAACTGGTGGTTGCCCGCGGCCCCTGTCCACTGCCATTGCGCGTTCGCGTGCGCGGCGGTGATGGCCAACCCCACCATCGCAAAGCCGTGCGCTGCACCCCGCATCTGACAGCCCTCCGCATTACCGGCACACGCCTGTGCAGTGTACCGCTCATGCGGGCGATCACAAGCGGGATCGCGGGCCGAGGCCTTGGGGTTCGCTCAGGTCCGATCAAAACTGGGTTCATGGGCCGGGAGTCGGTCCCCGAGGCTGTGCTGGGACACGCGGCGGGTCTCGAACCGGCATCCTCTGCTTGGACCAGGCCCCGCGGGGGGCGCTGGTCAATGACCCCCGATGGGATTCGAACTCCTGCGTAATCCATCGGAAAAACCGCACATTCCAGATTTGGGCGGCAGCAAATCCGGCAACATTCGGCCCGGTCTTGACTCGCCGACCCCCGCCAGCACACCCCCGGCACCGGCCGATCCAGACCTGTCCGCGGTGGTCGCGGCATGGCCCGACCTGCCTCCGGCGGTGCGGGCGGGCATCGTGGCGATGGTCAGAGCCTCAGGAGGTGCAAGATGAGCGCTTCAGGCAAGAGACCGAAAAAGACAGGGACGCCGGCCAAGTCGAGCAGTTCGAAGGGCGACAGAAGCCGCCAAAGTGCCCGAGCGATGCGGCGCCCCTCGGGGGCTGAGCCCCAAGCGGGGGGTAAGCACGGTTGCGGAGCACTCTCTGCCGGGTCGGGACGGGCTCCAGACCCCGTGGGGCTCGCGGCCTCGGGGGGCACTCCGAACGCAGGGTCTCATTGGAACTTTGCCATAGACCCTCACACGGGAGCGCCAAAAATGCTTCGGGCGGCGGACGCCCTACCGCTCGAACAGGTCAACCTGCTCCACCGGCTCCTCCTCGGCGGCTCACCGTACGCGGAGATCGCAGCAAAAGTCAGCGGGCAACTTCCCACAAGTGCGATGGAGTACATGGAGGAGCATCTGGCAAGGATGGCCCCTCAGAACCCGGCGGAGCAGGTTCTCGCGACGCAGATCCTCATCCAGCACGCGAGGGTGGCGTGGCTCGTCCGGCGGAGCTGCTCCGCGATCGATCCGGAACTCCGATGCCGCCTCGACCGCGCCGTGGACTCCGCAATGAACATGTCGCGGCGGCAGGTGCTGGCCTGGCAGCAGCTCCGGTCGCCGCGGCCGGTGCAGTACATCGCGGGGCAGCAGGTCAACGTGGCCGGGCAGCAGGTCGTGGCGAACGGAGTCGCCCCATCGACCTTCGGAACTGGAGGCAGAAATGCGGCGAACGAACAAGGATGCTCCGAGGCCTACGGCACGGACTCAAGCAAAGCGCTCCCGGGTATACCACCTCTCAGCAGCGGGCCTTGGCTCCCTACGGGCGGCGGCGGCGGCGAACAAGCCCTGGAGTCGCTCGACCGGACCGCGAACGCAGACCGGGAAGGCCCGGGCGGCGCAGAACGCGCTACGCCACGGCCTGCGAGCGGCGGGAAACGTCGCCCTCCAGAGGGCCATGCGTGAGGGGCTGAGGATGGCTGCGGGTGACGTTCGAGGCTGACCTGCTCACTAGCGTTTGGGGTGTGGCTTGGAACTCGCTAGACCGGTCGGGCGGTCGTCGAGCCGGAGGTCGGACTGCCGCGCCTCTGCGAGATCCGTCTAGGCACGAATGCGGATTATCCGCCGACCCCAATCCCGGCGGCTCCGGCGCCTGCACCGAATGCCCGTCCCCTAACGGCCTCGTGCCCCCTGCTCCTTTGCCCACTCGCGCCAGGCCGTCGTCTCGCCGCGGAGCGCAATCTCTGCCAGCAGACGAGGTGTCTGTTTGTCCTCGTGGCCGCTACGGACCTGAAGTCGCGCGAGTGCCTGCATGGAAGGGATGTGTTCCGGGTACACCTCCAGGGCGGTCGCGTATGTGGCAAGCGCTTCGCCGGTCCGTCCGGCGTGCTCGAGCGTGAGGGCGAGGTTCAATCGAGGATCCGGATGACCAGGAAGGAGCTTCCTCGCCCACTCAAACTCTTCTGCGGCCTCGTAGAGCTTTCCTTGTCGAAGGTACAGCGTGCCCAAGTTATTGTGGGCGGGGCCGTTGTACAGGTCTGCGGCAAGGGCTCTCGCGAGAAGCGATTCCGCTCGCGATGGATCAGATTGCAGGTGCTGGAGAGCTTGGCGCGCCAGCTGCTCGGAGCCGGGGGTGTCTCGATGGACACGCTCGCGGGGCGGGGACGCGCCCGGTCCGGTCGTCGTGCATGAGCCCAGAAGGAGCCCGCACGCGGTGGCTACCGCGGCAATGGTCCGCACGGCTGGAGAGGAAGGAGGTTGCATCATGGCTGGCTCGACTCGGTGCGAAGGGTGAGAGACTCGATCATCATCTGGACCCGAAGAGGAGTGTCAGCACCGGTGCCGGTGGGTCCGGCGACCGGCGCGAGGTCAATCGAGGACACGCACCACTCCGGGGTCTGCCTGCGCCACGCTGCCAGGAAATGGCCGATCTGCGGCAGGCTTGGCCCCTCGAGCGAAACGCGTGCTCTGCGCCGGACGATGGCGCTCTTACTGGTCGATGTAGGGCTGTCGGGCTCGGGCATCACTCCGGAGAGCATCCCTGTGGGCAGCGAGCAGGATCGCAGGCATGCGGTGAGGCGTGCGGCAAGGCCTTCGGACGGCCCTGCCGGCGCGGGCCCTTGGTCTGAGTCGGCCAGCGTTTCCGCATCACGACGGACCGCCTCGAGCTCTTGGACCGCGACCGCGGCCCTGGATCTTGAGGAGGCTGCCCGGGGGGCGGTGGGCAGGACAGCCGCGGCGGCGATCCCGGCGGCAGCGGCCCACGGGAGGAGGGTGTCTCGGGACATCATCGAAGCGCTCCTGCTCTGACGGGACGCATCTCGAGGACGAGCCTTGTGAACTCTCCGGCGGAGTGCAGGCGAGGCTCCGCGAGGTCCCAACCCGCAGGGGCATGAAACGCCTTCAGGAACTCCTCGGGGTCCCCGCTGACGTCGACCGAGACCGTGATGACGTCGCCAGATACAGACAGAGATTGTGGGCTGTTGCGCAGCGAAGCGGGCCACTGGAGGAGCAGTGCCGCGAGGGTAACCGCGGCATCGTGGGGCGGGGGCGTCGACTCCCACCCGCGCCGGAAATCCTCGGCCAATCGTGCCGCGGCGTGGAGTGCCTGGGGGGTGAAGTCTGGTCTTATTTCCCGTGCTTCAGCCATCGCAGCCGACTCGGCCCGAGCGGCGACGTCGAGCCAGTGGAGATGTCGACGCCAGAACCCGGCCCCCAGCAGGACCGCGCAGGTGGCGAGAGTCGCGGCAAGGGCGGCGTGACGCCTCCGGCGGGCGCGCACCCTCGAAGGAGGTTCGCAGGGGCCCACCAGCAGATTGAACTGTTCGGCAGTGCACTCCCCACTCAGGAATGCCGGGATGCCTTCGGGGCCGAGCGAGAGGGCGCCGGCTGCCAGAGGCTCCTCGAGCGTGTCGCGCGGAATGGCGCAGACCGCCAGTCGAGTCTTGCTGATCGGCGTGCAGACCGCGAGAAGTGAGGAAGTCTCGACGGGAACATGTTCCTCAAGGAGTGGTTCCAAGGCGGCGGGAAGTTGCCCTCGCGCCTGGACCCCCGGGGCGGCGATTACTGCCCAATAGAACCGGTCCATGCTCCAGGTGATGCTGCTCACCGGTGTTCCCCAACGGCGGCCGGTTCCCCGGTGCTTCGCAGGGCGAGCGTCCGCACGCCCGCGTTGTCGGACAGGTCGACGCTGGTTGGGGTGAGGCGGATAGCGGTCAAGCCTCGTGAGGACTGATTCTCCCCGAGCACGATCAGCCGATCGGCATCTGGATCGTAAAGCACTGCCTTGTGGCCACTCTCTCCCCGGATCACAGCCACAAGCTGGAATCTGACCGGCGGGGCGGGAGGCGGTGGCGGTGACACGTCGGCGAGCGCCTCCTCCTTGGCTGGCGAGATCCAGACTGGTGTATGGAATGCCGCAGCGTTGAACGGCAAGGGCCCGGTCGGGACCTTGGTGGGCGTGGAGCGTGACGGGGCTGGCTCGGGTGGAAGCCTGGCCTCCAGAGGAGTGAATGCCCACAGGCCGCACCCGAAGAGAAACGCTGCGCACGCTAGGACGCGGGGCCGGAAAAGTTCGGGGATGCGGCGGCGTGGGATGGAACTCATGCCACCACCTCGTCCACAGAGTCGATGACCCTGCCCAGTTCCACTTGGGAGGTTTGGCCTGCCGCGACGACCGCCTGACCTGCTTCCAAGAGTGTGATCATGCCGCTCCGCCGGGCCGCGGCCTTGATCTCGATCGCCGACGCGTGACTGCCCACAAGCTTCCGGATCGCCCCGTCAAGGACCAGCAGCTCGAAGACTCCGGTGCGGCCTTTGAATCCTGTGCCAACACACTCGGGGCACCCCGTTCCGGCGCACGCGCCGTGTACGGTCCGGACCAGGCGCTGGGCGAGCACGGCGGAGAGCGAGGAGCTCACCAGGAAAGGCTCGACCCCAAGGTCGAGCAGCCTCGCTACCGCGCTGGCGGCGTCGCTCGTGTGGAGTGTGCTCAGGACTAGGTGGCCCGTGAGGGATGCTTGCACGGCGATGCGGGCAGTCTCCTCATCGCGAACTTCACCGACCATGATCACGTCGGGGTCCTGCCGGAGGATGTGCCTCAGGCCGGTCACGAAGCTCAAGCCCTTCTTGAGGTCGACCTGCGTCTGGCTCACAGAGAGCCCCGACGCCCCCCCTGCCGACAGGTCGTACTCGACGGGGTCCTCCACGGTCATCATGTTGAGCTCGCACCCACGGGCCTGCCCCCCCGCGTTTGTCGTACTGAGCCACGCGAGAGTCGTGTACAGGGTCGTCGTCTTGCCGCTGCCGGTGGGGCCAGTGGAGAGGACGATGCCGCTTGTCCGGCTC
Organism: Leptolyngbya sp. PLA1; assembly: GCA_021405315.1. Classification (GTDB taxonomy): domain Bacteria; phylum Planctomycetota; class Phycisphaerae; order Phycisphaerales; family UBA1924; genus RI-211. Next base: position 10,137 of record QWIH01000022.1, on the reverse strand, counting down.
ACTTGGGCAAGGTAGCGGCCCTCTAACTCCGGAGGCATCCCCAGCGCGGAGAAGTTGAGCAGGTGCGAAGCCCGCGAAGGGTCCAGCAGTCGCAGCACGACGCGCTCCCCGTACGTGCTGGGGAGGGTGCTGATTCTCAGGTCGATGCGACGTCCCGCTTGCGGTCCGTCGGTGCCACCGACTGTGACGGTGGCTCGGCCGTCCTGCGGCGTGCGGTGCTCTGCCACGTCGAGCCCGGCCATGATCTTGACGCGGCTGACAACACTGCTCGCGAGTGCCCCGGGGAGCTCGCGCACGGTGTGCAGTGCTCCGTCAAGCCGGTATCGGACGAGGGTGCGCTGCCGGACGGGCTGGATGTGCACATCGCTGGCGCCACGCAGCAACGCCTCGAACAGGACCAGGTCCACCAGGCGGACCGCGGGGGCCTTTCCGTGCGTGCTAAGAAGATCAAGTTCAGCCTCACGGACCGCGGCCGCGAGGTCTGCTTCCACATCGCCGGAAGCCGTGACGACCACAGCGGGCGCGTCGGTGCCGTTGGAAATCGCGCGCTCTTGGGCGGCGCCGGCGTAGGCCCGGTCGATGGCGGCCGCGATGAGCTCCGGCTCGGCTTCTCGTGCCCGAATGGGCCGTCCTAGCCGGACACCGACGTTGAAGAGCACTAGCTCACTGGCAGGCCCGGCCGTTACGAGCCGCTCCGAGCCGGCGTCGACGCCCTCGCTTAGGACAAGATGGCGGCGTGCAAACTCGTGCGGGATCCGTGTCAGAAACTCCGGGCTCGGGGGGGGCCAACCATCGGAGCGTGGCACTCCTATGTCGGAGAGGTGCGGCCGCGTGATTGGCGAGGAGTCTGGCACCGTCCCCCCAGGGCAGCTTACCGGATCACCCGGGGCTCAACTTCCGGCCAGCCATCCGGAACTCCGGCCTGATCCGTGGCCAGTGACGAGAGATGCTTCATGTCTTCGAACGAGGAACTGCGAAGGACAGATGCTCGGATGAAGGCGTAGAACCGTGTGCGTCCCTTCCCGTCCGCCCGCTGCTTGAAGAGCTCGCCAAGGACTGGGATCGACCCCAGGATGGGCACGCGGGACTCACCGCTGCTCTCGCTCACAAGCTCGAGACCACCCACAACCACCGTGTGCCCGTCGGGTATCGTGGCGATGCTGTCGACCGAGTTTTCCTGCTTGGGCGGGGGTAGACCCGCCGCCGTACTCGAACCGACGAAACTGCTGAGCTTGATGCTGTAGGTCAGCACGAGGTGGTCGCCCCGTGCGATCTGGGGTCGCACCGAGATGGTGGTCCCTGCGCTTTCACTCCCGCCATAGCTGAAGACCTGGTCGTTGGTTCCGGTACGGGTCTGCTGCGTGATCGGCTGCTGAAGAACACTCGAGAACACGGCCCGTTCGTTGTTGGTGACCAGGAGCCGCGGCTTTGAGAGGGAGCGGCCTTCGTTCAGGGACTCCAAGGCCCGGACCACGGCGCCAAACTCGCCTGGGTTCAGGACCACACCCGTGAGGCCGGCACCGGCAGGTGCGGTCCCGACGAGCGGGCCGCCAGCCGACAGGCCGAAGAGTGAACTGAGTTTGAGCGTTGTGTCGCCGAGCTCTTGGAGTCGTTCGAGCTCGACCCCGAGATTGAGTGCCTCGGTGTCGGTGAGACTCACGAGCACGGCCTCCAACATGACTTGCGGCTGCCTCACATCGAGCGCTTCCAGGAGCGCCTCGAGCTGCCCAAGGATCCGGGGCTCGCCGATCGCGATGAGCGTGTTGGTCGCAGTATCGGCGGTGAGCGACAGCGCGGGCATTGCGCCCGGTCTGGTCCCCCCCGCCGGCGCGGCCGAGGCGCTGGGGCGGTTCGTGAGAGGGGGCGACGGGAAAGCCTGCGGCTCACTGCTGGGCACGGCGAACGTCGAACGGGGGTTGCTCTGGCTCGCCCCCGCGGTGACGTCGGGTCGTCCGGGGCCGGGGGTCGCGGAGAGAGCGCCCGCCGCGACCAGGCCGTTGAGAACCGCGAGCAGCTCGTCGACCGGCCGGTTCCGTACCGCGAACGACCTCATGGGCATCTGCGTGCGATCGGCGGCATCGAGCCTCGCCAGCAGCGCCCCGGTGCGCTCGTGTTGGAGCGGTGTTCCCGTGACGATCAGGCAGCCGCCAAGGTCATCCACAACCACGCGGAAGCGATCGTCCCCGCCTGGAACGCCCCCCCCTGCCGCCGCCCCAGTCCCCCCAGCCCCGGCGGCCACTCCGACTGTGGCCTCCACCAGCCTCGCGACGTCCTTCGGGGGGAAGACCTGCGGGGTATATGTCCGAGTTTCGACCGGCTCGCGCCGATCGACCATTGAGATGAGCGCCAGCCACTCCGGGACCGTGTCGGGTTGGCAGAGAAGGAGCAGCGAGTCTCCGGCGCTCGAGGGAAGCACTTCGCCGGCGAGCTTCCTGCCCCCGGCCGCTTCCCTCTTGGTCGCCATCTGCGACAGGAGGAGGGCCGCTTGCGCAGGGGTTACATGGTGCAGTGGCACCTCCCTGAGAACCGTCGCGTCTGGCACGTCCAAGCGGTTTAGCAGCGATCGAACATCTCTGAGTCTGGGTGTCAGGTCGCTGATGACGAGTGCATTGAAATCGCCGAGTGGCCACGCGGTGCCGCCGGGCTTGCTCAGCAACCCCTTGATGGCGTCGGCGAGTTCCTTGGAGTTCCGGTGCTGCGGCACGTACACCTCAGTCGCGAACGCCTCTGTGCCGTCGGACTCCTGTCGGCCTTCTTGTCCGGCGGATGAGCGAAGTCCTGCCATCCCCGCCGCCTGTTCAAGCTTGACGATGCTAACGAGCGGACTGCCGGGGGTGCGGACGGTCGTCAGTCCGCGGGAAGACAGAATGTGATTGAGGAGCTCCGGGATCGCCGGGGCGAGCAGGCCACCCGGGATGCGGAGCGTGACCATGGAGTCGAGCTCCGACGGGTTGTAGGAGTACGCCTGTCCCGATACTTCGCCTGCGAGATCAACGAGCCTGGAGAGCTTGAGAGTCTCTGGGAGCGTAACCGTCGGGCCCTCGGGCTGGGCGGGCGGCGAGCCGTCCGGCTCTTCCGCGAACGCCCCGGCGCTCGAGACGAGCAAGATCGCCATGACCCTGGCGGGCGTGCACAATCGCGTCGTCATACTGCTTCTCGACAGACAATCCGAGCGGTACATGCAGACGTCATGCCTGGTGCCGCCGGGCTACGGGAGGCTCACCTCGGCGTTCCACGCGGCCCGAACCTGCGGGAGCAACGAAAGCCCGGACGCAGCGGCGGTTGACCCTTCGTCAGCCTCCCCCGTGAGTGCGACAGCGTTCTGGCTTGCGTTCGCCCCGTGATTCGCCGCGATTGCCACCGCCGCGGTCGCCTCGCGAAGGGCGACCCACCCCGCCTCGGACCGTTCCGCTCTGAGGTACCTCACAGCGACGCGGTATTCTCGGTTGGCGCGAATCCGGGCCAGACTGGTGCGCTGCGTTGGGGATAGTCCGGCCACCCCAGCCTCAAAGACGGCGTCCACAGTCGTTTGGAACGCGGCCTCTGCACCGGCGGCAGCTGCCCGCGCTGCGGCGAGCGACTGCTTGTCCTGCTCGGTGGCGGAGCCGCTTTGGATGCTCGCTTCGAGCCGCTCGAGCGCTGCGCGCGTCTCGTGCCGGGCGTCGGCGATGGCCGCAAAGTTGGCACCATCGAGGTGGCTTCGCACATCCTGAACGACTCCGGCGACGGCCGCAGGTGCGACCTGAGCTGTCGCCAGCGCCCTCGCGTCCAGCCCGGACATGCCGAGAGCACCAGCGAGTTCGGCCGTGGCGTCCGAGGTCGACCGAGATCTGAACGCCGATGGGCCGGTGTGGGCCCCGCGGTGCGCCGCGAGGTAGTAGCCGCACCCGACGACGGAAGCGGCCACAAACGTGAGGAGCATTGCGGTGTTCACAACAACCCGTGCCGCACCGCCACCCTGCTCATGTTGACTTTGCATGATGCGCTCCTTGTGGCCGGCTTGCGGCCGTACGAGATCAGTGAACCACACCGAGCGCCCACAAGCGAGCGGTGATCGGCAAGATTGCCAAGAGTGGAAATCGCACTCCTGTCTGGCCGGGTGTGTGCGTCAAATGAGAGCAGCAGAGGTGTTATCCCGTTGCCCGAGGGCGGCGGGTACCCTTGATGAATCGGGAACCGCCGACTTACAGGGGGTCTGCTCGCAGAGGCCCAGCGGTGGCCCGAGAGCCGGTTCTCGCGGGGGCGGAAGGGCGGCTTTGATGGCCGAAGACACGAGAGTGATTTCGCTTGCTTGCGTTGCGCATGAGCTGTGGTGCGAGCGCATGGGCCGAGCGGGATGGCGCCGAGGTGCCCGTTTCAGCCTGAATGCACAGACGCACGATGCCCTGGTCCCGTTTTCTGATCTTGATCCCAGGGACCGGCGATCACTGCTCGCCGCGGTTCGTGCGAGCGGGGCCCTCGAACGGCTTGCCGCGGCTGTGGAATATCCGCGCGGGGCCTTCCGAGAGATTGGAGCGCGCGAGATCCGCGTCGGGCTTCCGGTGACCGACCGAGGCGGGGTCACACGCGGCTCGGTTGAGTCGTGGGAGACTGATCCCGGAGGGCAAGTCCTTGACAAGATCCGCGTCCGCTGGGAGGACGGCCAGTTCACGGAGCACTATCCACCCGAGGGAGAGCTCCGGGTCGTTGGGAGGGGGTCGTAAGCCATTTCCGGATCGACGAACGGGCTCCCCCCGGACGGTGCAGATGAGTCCTCGCGCAGGTAGACATTGAGCTGCGAGCGCGCGACTAGCCACAGGACCGAACTTCCGTCGGAGGCATACATCGTGATAGTGGCTCCGTGTGCAGAGCGTGCCACACTCGCCGCCGGGCCGGGGCGATAGACGACGTGATGGCCTTGCGGCTCCCGGAGGACGAGGCCGGCTCGCACCAGCCACCGAAGCTGCTTGCACACCATCGACGTGTCGAGCGCGTGGCGCTGGGCCAGATCACTGAGGCACGCGCAACGGCGGAAGACGCTGAGGAGCAGTTCCACCCGGATATCTTCGCTCATGACATGGGCAAGGTCGCGCAGCGTCACCCGCGCACCGACGGAGCCGTTGGTGCCCGCGCCCCCACCCCGAACTCCCCCGGTCTGATCCATCGTGGTGCTCGCCGCCCGCCCCGTGTCGGCCGTCACTTGAGTGTGACGAAAACAGCCGCGCGGTTCAACCCCAAATCGAGCCCAGAGGATGAGCATACCAGACGCTCGCCCGTGAAGTTGCCCCCGGGAGTGCGGCCCGGCGGGGCAGGTCAGGTCTATGGACACGCATCGTCGGCGCACGATCGGCCCGAACCGGGGAGCACCATTGGTTCTGGTTTGCCTTCCGTGGCAATCTCACCGGCGGCCTCTTGTGCGGAGGCCGTCAAGCTGGTCTGTTGGTGGGTGCCTGGTGTCTGCGCACGCCACGGTGGCGTGCCGCGAACCCCCGTGCCCCCGAGGACCGTCATGAACACTCCCAACGTAGCTACTCGAGTGATGCGAGCGTCCCTCAGCCCGAACGCGAACTCCCGCAGGTTGGGCCGTCGGCTTGGAGGCTCGCTGGCCCTCGCGCTCTCGCTGGCGGCGAGTCACGACTTGGCCCTAGGCCAAACTCAGATTCTCGAAACAAGTACTGCCTCGCTGACGACGTACCTGGGCAGCGCTTCCGCGGCGCAGGGCGTGCGGCCGCTGCCGTCCCAACGGGGTGTCTTCCTGGACGGCTCCGGAAGAGCCGGGCCGTTCTTCTCTTGGTCGCTGGCGGGCAACCCCTTCGAGCGGGGCGCTCCGGTGGCAGCGCGCGTGGGGCCCATTGAACTGGCAACCGGTGGAGTGACTGTCGCCGATCTGGACTGGGCCGGCGTGGGCCCCGGCTCGTCCGCCTGGCCGATCGGGAGGACGTACAACCAGCTCCAGTCCTCAGTCAATGACGGGGTACAAGGGAGAGGGTGGTTCCAGGCGAGCCAGCCCGAAATTGTCCTCTACGACGCGGACACGAACCCCGCTACGAAAGGCGACTCGGACGTCTTGTATATCGTCTACGGCGCGGACAGGTATGTCGAGCTCGACCGGACCGCGGCGAACGCCGACACGTTCAAGGCAAAAAACGGGGCGGCGGGCGTCGCCGAGTACGTGTCCGGTTCACCTGACACGTACGTCTATTACGATCAGCACGGCACGGCGGCGCACTTCTTCGGCGGCAACACGAGCAGCGGCCGAGCGGACTGGCAGCTCTGGAAGGTCGTCGATGCCGCCGGCAACGTCTCGTATGCCGGGCACGCCTCGACCGCATCGACCGCCGCGAGCAGCGGGTACAACAGCGACAAGACGCTCGCGGTGGCGTACGACGCCGCCGGGAGTGGGGGGAGGCGGTACACGTACTCGTATTCGACCGTGGGCGGCGTGTCCCGCCTGACACAGGTGAAGGTCGAGACGAAGTCGGGGGGCTCCTGGGGCAGTCCCTCTGGGGTGGTTGAGGTGGCGCGGGTCACGTACGACTACTACACCACCACGGAGAACGACAAGGGCAAGGCGGGGTACCTGCGGACGGTGGCCGTCCGCACGAGCCTGACCGACTCGGGGAGCACACTCGACACGGGGATCTACGAGGAGCGAAAGCGGTACTACCGCTACTACACCAGGACCTGGGATGACAGCGACGGCCGCCGCGGCAACGAGGGCGACCTGAAGCTCGTGGTCGATCCCGAGGGGCTGCGCAACTACGACTGGAGCGACGGGACGCTGTACGACCAGGACCAGGATGGCGTGGTAGATACGAACGAAGAGTCGTACCTTTCGGCTTCTGATTCGGCGCTCGTGTCCTATTCCGCTGCCTACTTGGAGTATCCGAACGCCGACCACAGGCCCGTCAAGGGGTTCTTCAACGGCGAGTGCGGGTGTTCGGGGGGAATCAACGGGACCTACGAGTTCACCTACGGGACCAACGCGCACTTCAGCGGCGTTTCCGGGTACGACGACGAGTGGAGCAGCCGGGTCGTCGTCAAGCGGCCGCACGGAACGTACCTGACGCAGTACTTTGACGAGGTTGGGCAGCCCCTCTCGAGCATCGTGACCTCAGGGGACCCCGCCGTCTCCGTCTCCACGCGCTGGGTCACGCGCGTCGTGCGGGACTCAACCACGGGCGTAGTGACTGAGGTCCACACCCCCGCGGCGAACACGGCGTATTCACACGCGGACGCCGGGTCCCCGCCCTACGCAGGGGATCTCTCTTCGAGCGCTTCGGTCGGGCAGATCACGGTCTTCGACCGCGAGTCCAGCGGCGACATGACCGGGTTCGCCAAGGGCGTATCCCTGAAGGAGGGGACCGGGGGCACCGCCGAGTACGTGGGGTACAGCGACTACGAGTCGCTGAACTTCGTCGTGGACACGGGTGTGGAGGTCATCCGCCCGTTCGTGAGTGTAAGGCGCGAGTACCACACTGCCGGCTCCAGCGCCGGCACCTCGGCCAACTACAACGAAACCACCATCTCCTCGGCCGGGAGCCCGTGGGACGGCAGTTCCTCGGCGGTGCTGCACCTGGCACCGAAGAAGATCAAGATCACCCGCCCGTACGTCTCCGGGGCCAACAATGGCCGCGGCAGCGGCACTCCCGCGGACGACAGCATCTTCATCGAACGGTACCTGCGCGAGGACGGCACGCTGGCCTTCAGCAAGAAGCCCGTCTTCGCCGACGACTCGAGCACGCAGATCGTCTCGTACCAGAAGGTCGAGGGCGGTCTCACTACGAAGAGCGTGCAAGATGCCGCCACCAACACCGCCGCGTACTTCGACAAGGACCCCTACACGGACTTTGGCCTGGCCGAGACCTCGGATGGCAAGCAGGTTGTCGCAAGTGACACCATGACCTACGACGCCCAGGGGCGTCTGGTGACCTCAACCGTGCCGAACATCGGCGGCACGCGGACCCTCATCAACTACTACTCCCGACTCAAGGATGGCCGTCTGGTCAGCATTGCATTTCCACGGTACACGACCGGTGGGTCCACGACGTACTACGGGCCGGCCTCCTACACCGTTACCAACCACGCGGGGCGAGCGGAGTTCTCCGCGACCATCGCCATCTCGTCCTCGGGCTCGACGACGGCCCTGACCGGGTGGATCGATGAAACCGACGCCGACCCCATCACCGCCCTGGATGTCGGCACCCTGTTCGGGGCTTCCACCAGCATCTACTCAAGCTCGGGCTCACAACTGAACGAATCGAGGCAGTACCACACCATCCCCGGTTCTGGGGTGGGCTCGGCCGGCACCAACTACGACGCCGCCAAGTTCGGATACGACAGCATGGGCCGCCGCAAGCGCACGAAGTCCGCGGACGGTTCGATCACGCTGATGACCTTCGACGCGCTCGGCCGCACGACCCAGCGCGAAATCGGCACCAACGACCCGGACGAGGCCAGCACCGACAACATGGTGATCGCCGAAATGATGGAGTACGACGGCGGGTCTTCGGGGGGCAACAGCCACCTGACCACCCGCACGGTGGACCCCGACGGCGACTGGGACAACACCGGCACCGGAGGGCACCCTGCCGACGACCGCCGCATCACAACCTTCGCGTACGACTACCGGGGGCGGCTGCTCCTCACGACCAATCCCGCCGCCCCGCACACCCTGACAAAGTACGACAACATGAACCGCGTAGTCGCCGTCGGCCAGTACACCAGCGCCCCCAGCGCCTCCGCCGACCCAACCGCCACGACCAGCACCAACCGCTGCGCGCTGGCCGAGACGTTCTACGACGAGCTAGGCCACGCGTGGAAGACCCGGCGCCACCTCATCGACCAGTCCGACGGCTCGAAGGACGCTTCGCTCGACTCCGTCTCCTGGTGTGATGCCGAGGGGCATGTGATCAAGTCCAAGGGCGAATCGGGCATCACCAAGACCGTCTACGACCGGCTGGACCGCGTGACCAACCGCTTTGTCATCGCCAGCGACGGCGGGGAGACCGCCTACAGCGCGATGGACGACGTCTCCGGTGACCTGGTCGCCGAGGAACACCAGACCTACTTCGACACCCAGACCGGCCTGCCGCTCATGCAGGCGACCATCTCCCGGTACCACGACGACACCTCGACGACCGGGGCGCTGGACACCGACACCGACCTGTCCCTGCTCGACTGGTCGACCAGCAAGATCAAGGGCCGGGTTTCCATCTCGATCACGTTCTACGACTCCCTGAACAGGCCGGTCGAGTCGGTCGCCCTGGGCACGTACGGCGCCTCCAACTTCGACCGCGACTCCACGCTCTCCTACCCCGTGACGCGATCGGACACGGCCCTGGTCTCCACGACCGTCTACAACGACACCGGCACGGTCCAAAAGGTCACAGACCCAAAGGCGATCGAAACCCGCTGGACCTACGACGATGCCGGGCGGAAGACCGCCGAGATCCGCAACTACGTCAACGGCACCCCCTCCTCCGCGACCGGTGATGATGACCTGCACACCCGCTTCGTCTATTCCAACGGGCACATGACCAAGATGTGGGTCGACCTCGACGGCGACAACAACGTCGACAGCGACGACCAAGTCACCACGTATATTTACGGGACGACCGCCGGCGCCGTCTCCAGCGGCTATTCCGCACAGGCCAGCGGGCACCTGCTGCGTGCCGTCAAGTACCCTGACACCTCCAATACCGGCGCCGTATACACCGACATCGACAGCGACAGCAGCGACGTCGTCTCGTACTCGTACGACACGACCGGGGCCGTGGTCCGCCAGAAAGACCAGCTCACGGGGGTCATCGAAACCACCTACGACGCCCTGGGCCGGCCCGCCCACCGCCGGGTCACCACGCTGGGTACAGGCCTGGACGGGGCGGTGCGCCGCATCACCTCTGCCTACCTCGCCCGGGGACCCGTGGATACAGTGACCCAGTACGACAACGCCACGGTCGGCTCCGGCAGCGCCACCGACCAGGTCAAGTTCACGTACGACGGCTGGGGGAACATGACCGCCTTTGATCAGGATGTGGACGGGCTGATCGGCGCCGGGGGCCGGGCCGCGTTCGGCGTGCAGTACGCCTGGGACGTCCTGACCCCCTCGGGCGGGGCCTCGGTCCTGGCCCGCACGATGATGACCATGCCCGACGG
>QWIH01000021.1 GCA_021405315.1 Leptolyngbya sp. PLA1 | reverse complement strand
TCCCCACCCTGCTCGACGTGAACAACGACGGCAACATCGATCAGGACGACGTCTCCGCCGTCATCAACATCGTGGGTGGCGGCGGGTGCCCCTGACCCCGCCCCCCGTCCCGGATACGCTGATGCGGTGATCCGCATCGGACTGCGCATGCTGACGGGGCAGGCCGCACGCTGGTGGGGCGTGGTGCTCGGCGTGCTTCTCTGCACGTTCCTCATCTGCCACATGCTTTCGATGTTCACGGGCATGATGCGTCGCAGCTATGCGCTCGTGAGCGACATCCCGGAGGCCAGGATCTGGGTGATGGACCCGGCGGTCGAGTACGCCGACGAGCCCGCGGGCCTGCCCCCGACGTCACTGCACAGGGTGCGGGGCGTCTCGGGCGTGGCGTGGGCCGTGCCGTTCTACTCGGGGAGCATGCGTGTGAGGCTCCCCCATGGCGCATACAAGCCCGTGCTGCTCATCGGCGTGGACGACGAGACGCTGATCGGAGCCCCCCGGGACCTTGTCGCGGGGGATCTGGCCTCGCTCCGAGCGACGGACGCCGTCATCGTGGACGACGCGGCCACGCGTTCGACGCTCCGCACCGTGGATGCGCCTTCGCCCCGCGCGCCCGGGTGGAATCCGCCGAGGCTCGACGTGGAGACGCGGGAGATGCGGATCGGGGACGAGATGACCGCGAACGACCACCGGATGGTGGTGTCTGGGGTCGCAAGGCTGACGCCGCGGTTCCTGGCGCGGGCGGTGGTCTACACGACCTACAGCCGGGCGGAGTCGATCACCCCCAGGCAGAGGAACTTCATGTCCTTCGTGCTGGCGAGCCCCGGGCCGGGTGAGGACGCGGCGGCCGTCGCCCGTGCCATCGAAGCCGCGACCGGGCTGCGTGCGCGTACGTCGGCCGAGTTTTCCGACGACACCTACTGGTACTACGTGCGGACGACGGGCGTGGTGGCGCGCATCGCCATGATGATCACCATCGCGGTGGTGGTGGGGGTCTCGGTCAGCTCGCTGCTGCTGTACCTCTTCACGGTCGACAATGCGCGCTACTACGTGACCTTCAAGGCCCTGGGGGCGCCGACCTCGATGATCCTGCGCATCGTGGCGGCCCAGGCCCTGGCCTCCGGGGCGGCGGGCTTCGGGCTTGGCGTGGGCGCCTCGGCCCTGCTCGGGTCCGTCATCAGCGCCGAGGCCATGCCCTACGCCCTCACGCCCTGGACCATGCTCTTCGCGGGCGTGGTCGTTCTCGTGGTGTGCGTGGTCTCGGCGGTGCTCAGCTCGCTTCGCCTGCTCAAGCTCGACATCGGGACAGTCTTCAAGAGCTGACGCCCCCCTCGGGCGGTCCCGGCAGGCGGTCTCAGCCCCGGGCGCGGGCCATGCCGGCCTCGCCGATCACCTGCTCCGCGTACTCGTTCATCGCGTCGCGGAGCTGCTCGAAGCTCTCGAGCACGTAGTAGATGGGCTGGTAGTGGTCGATCTCGAAGTCCGTCTCGCACACGCGGTCGAGATCGAACGGGCGATACTCGGGCACGTCCCGCTTCACGCAGTCGGGCGCGGAGCGTCCAGCCTGTTCCCAGGCGCCCGTCAGGGCATACGCGGACTCGCCGTGGCTGGAGACCAGGCCGCTGCCGTAGATCTTGATCTTCCCGTCCTCGCGGATGAGCCCAAACTCCACGGTGAACCAGAAGAGCCTGGCCAGGCGCTTGATGTGCACCTCGTCCTCGCAGAGGAGCGCCGCCCGCCCGTAGGTCTGGAGGAAGTCCGCAAAGACCTTCAGCGTGTGCAGGGGCACGTGCCCGAAGACGTCATGGAAGATGTCCGGCTCGGGCAGGTAGTCCATGACCTCGCGCGGGCGGATGAGCACCGTCGTCGGAAACTCCCGCTGCGCCAGGCAGGCGAAGAACGCCTTTGCCGGGAGGTACCCCGGCACGCCGTAGCTCGCCCAGTGGCTCGCCTGCTTCAGGAAGGTGTTGATCCCTTCAAGCCGGGTCCCCTTGGCAACCTTGACGCCCCCGGCGATCTCGATGTCCTTGTCGGCCACCCAGTCGTCCAGCAGGGGGAGGCGATCGCGCGAGAGCCGGAGAATCCGCATCCCCTCGATGAAGATGCGGCTGACCTGCTGCTCCAGGACCGTCCAGCGACGGTCGAACAGGTCCCGCCACACGTCGTGGTCCTCGCGTGTGTAGAGGTCGTACCGCTGGGTGATGTAGAACTTGTCCGCGTTGATCTCTGCGGCGGGCATCTCCGGCGCCGCGTCCGCGGCCGCCTGGGCGATCCGGGCCTCGTCGCTGTCAATGACGTTGTTGTACTTGATGTCCGGCCTCATGGAGAGCCTCCCGCTGGGTCCGGAATCGTACGCAGCACCCTCCGCCCGCCCCCCGCGTCACTTCCTGCCCGGGGCCGCGAGGCACGCCCGGGCGATCTCTTCCGGGATCGCCTGGTCGAACGCCACCGCCATCTCGGGGGGGGAGCCCGGGCACCTGCGGCTGGTCGCCGCCACGATCGAATCCTCCGGATCGGGCCTCACGATCGGGGCGTCGCTGCCGAAGACCAACCCGCGGCCCGGCTCCAGACCGCTCGCGAGCAGTTCCCGCAGGGGCAGGACCCGGTCGAGCCTGTGGGGCAGTTGGCGCTTCAGAACCTCCGTGTCATAGAGAAGATGGCAGGGCTGCACGCTGCACGTGACTCCCAGCTCCGCGAAGCGTGGCACGTCCGCCCGATCGATGACCTCCGCGTGCTCGATCCGCACGGGTGTCCCGGGGTTGGCCTCCCGGGCGTTCAGTACGGCCCGCACGGCACCATCGCCGATGGCGTGCACCGCGAGCCAGACCCCGACGCCGGCGCACGCCTTCATCGCCGCCCGAAGCTCGGGCTCGGGCATCAGCGCCGACCCGCACGGGTGGTCCGGGAGCGGATCGCGGTAGCGGTGCAGCATCCACGCGGTGCGGCTGTTCAGCGTGCCGTCCGCGAACGCCTTCCCCCCGCCCAGCTCCACCCAGCCCGGCCTTTCATAGTCGCGGGCGGCGGCGGCTTCCTCACCGATGCGGGTCCAGGGCACGAAAAGTCTCACTCGCAGCGGCAGATCCCCCGCGTCGTGCATTTCCGCGAGCATGGCACCCAGCCAGGGCTGGCTGAGCAGGTCGTCCACCTCGACAAAGCCGTGCGAGGCGAGTGTCGAGAGCCCGAGGCGGAGCATTCCCCGCCACTGGTCGCGCGTGGGCTCGGGGATGGCATCGCGCACGAGTGCGTACGCCGCCTCGAGCAGCAGCCCGTTGGGCAGCCCGTCTGCGCTTCGACCGATGACCCCCCCCTCGGGGTCCGGCGTCGCGTCTCGGAGCCCTGCACTCTCGAACGCGTGCCGGTTCACCGCGCACGAGTGGTAGTCAAATCCCCGGACGAAGCACGCACGGTCCGGACAGCAGGCGTCCAGTTCCGGCATCGTGGGCCAGCGGGGATCGTCCCAGGCTTCCACCCGCACGCCCGCCGCCAGGAGCCAGCCCGGCTCCCTTGCCTCGCGCCGTCGTGCCGCCTCGCGTGAGATGCGGTCCAGCGCCTCGCCCCTGGAGGTGCAATCGTGCAGCGCCAGGGCCGAGAGTTCCCTCCCGAGCATGGCGACGTGGGCGTGCGACTCTCGAAGCCCCACCCCGGGCGAGCCGCTCGCGGGATGGGCCAAGGTGGTCATGCGAGCAGCTCCGCGAGGGCCCGCTCGGCGAGTTCGGGCGTTCCCGCCTCGTGCTCGAACTCAAGCCGAATCACGCCGAAGCGCGCCCGCACGAGGACGCCGAAACGATCAACCCCGACCGCCATCGGGTGCTCGACCTGCACCCGCGCGCGGGAGGAGCAGGCGCGGACCAGCGCCGTGTGGTCCGCATTGAGGCGCCGGCACAGGGCGCCCTCGACGCGGGCCAGCGGGTCGGGGCCCAGGATCTCCGGCCCGGCGACCCGGTCCAGCCTCTTGATCATCGTGACCCGGAGCAGCGCCCAGCGCGGGTGGCGGGGACGCCCGAAGCAGGCGATGTGCCTGTCGCACGCCCCGTGCCGCTCGGGTGAGAGTTCCTCGGGCACGCCAAGCACGGTGAGCGCATCCGGAGTCTCCTCGGGCGAGAGGAGCGCCACCTCTTCCCCGGAGACGACAACCGCCGTGGGTACAGGCAGGACCGGCATGCCGCTCTCCCGATCGATGAACACGGACGCGGGATCGACGAGTCCGGCAAAGGCGAGCACGCCCTCGGTCACCCCCCAGAGGCGTCTTCCGAGATCGGAGAGGTCTTCGGGCGGGCTGCTCATGGCTGATTGTTGCCCCACGCGCCGCCCAAAACGCGAACGCGGGGCCCGTTGCCGGACCCCGCGTCGTCGAGTACCTGTCAGTTGTGAACGGGCTTGAAGCCCGTCGCGGCCCTCGGCGCGCTCCTTTGGGAGCGCCGGGCTGCGGGTCGACGCTGACGGTTCGCGGGTCTGAGGAGCCTTGCCGGGGCGAACAGCCCCACGGATCCGCCGGGGCTTTATGCCCGCACAGCGCTCCTCTCTCACGCGGCGGTCAGCGCCGCATCGTCACTTCTTCTTGGACTTCTTCTTCGCCTTCTTCTTGGCTTTCTTGGCCATTTTTGGCTCCTTTGTGAGGGGTGCTGTTCAGAAAACGATGGGCGAAGTTGTTACTTCTTCTTCGCCTTCTTCTTCGCCTTCTTCTTTGCCTTCTTGGCCATGAACAGTCTCCTTCAACGAGTCGGGCCGCGGTCGGTCTCGCGCACTGTGCGCTCAACGCCGCTCCCATGGGTGTTCAGATTATCGGAAGTCATGCCCCCCGTGCTTGAGCAACGAAGAAAAATGTGGAGAACTCCGGTCCGCGCGCCTCCGCGATGCGCACGCCGCGCGAGGTACACTCACCCCGTCATGTCCGATCTGACCACGCACACGCTCGACTGCGGCTGCTCGCTCATCATCGAACGCATCGCCGGCGTTCGCTCCGCCTCCATCACCTGGCTTCTGCCCGCCGGATACGCGATGGACCCTGAGGGCAAGCTCGGCATGTCCGCGATGTTCGCCGAACTGCTGCTCCGCGGCGCCGGGTCGCTTGATTCCCGCGCGCAGGTCGAGGCCTTCGACGCCATCGGCGCTTCCCGTGCCACCGAGGTCGGGGCCCTCACCTTCAGACTCGGCTCCACCATGCTGGGCGACCGCTTCGCCCCGGCGGCCTCTCTCCTCGCGGAGATGGCCCTCCGTCCCCGCATGGACTACGACGCGATCGATCCGTCGCGCGACCTGGCGCTCCAGGCCATCGCGGCACTCAAGGACGAGCCCCAGGAGCGGGCCGGCCTCATGCTCCGAGCCGCGCACCTTCCCTCTCCCCTCAACCGTTCCGGTCTGGGCACCCGCGAGGGGCTCGAGGCCCTGGAACGCGAGGACCTCGTGGGAGGCTGGTTCGCCCGTGCCAGGCCGGTTCGCTCGATCATCTCCGTCGCGGGGGCCGTCGACCCCGCTCACGTCCGCGACACCTTCTCCCGCCTCCTCGCAACCTGGACCGGCGAATACCCCGAGCCGGCCATCGGCGCCGCGCCCGCGGGGGGTTATCACCACGAGAACGAGCAGACCAGCCAGGTGCAGGTCCTGCTTGCCCACGAGGCCCCCCCGGAAGGGCACCCGGACTCCGTGCTCGAGCGGTTCGTCATCGCCGTGCTCTCGGGCGGGATGTCGGGCCGCCTGTTCTCCGAGGTCCGTGAGAAGCGGGGCCTGTGCTACTCCGTTTCCGCGTCGTACCGGGGCGACCGTGACTACGGCGTGGTCTCCGCGTATGTCGGCACCACGCCCGAGCGAGCTCAGGAGTCGCTCGACGTCCTCGATGCCGAACTGAGGCGGATCATGTCGGGCGCCGGTGCCGTCACCCCGGATGAGTTCGCACGGGCCAAGGTTGGCCTCAAGAGCAGCGTGGTCTTTGGGGGCGAGTCCACCGCCGCCCGTGCCGCGGCGCTCGCGTCGGACATGCGTCGCCTGGGGCGCCCGCGTTCGCTCCACGAAGTCTCAGACGCCATCGATCGCGTGACCCTCGACCAGGTGAACGCCTACCTCGCGAGGCGTTGCCTCGGTCGAACGACCATCGTCACGCTGGGCCCCGCGCCCCTGGCGCCACCCGCCGCGTGATTCCCAACAGCGTGTGGACCAGGCGGCGGTTCCTATCATCCCCGCCATGCCTTCACGCGATCCGCTCGTCGAACTCAGCCAGCGATTCACCGCCGCCATTCGCGCCGCATTCCCCGAGGCGGCGGACGCCGATCCGCTCATCGCGCCCTGCAAGAACCCGGAGCACGGCGATTTCCAGTCGAACGCCGCCATGGGCCTGGCCAAGCGCCTGGGCCAGAAGCCCCGCGACGCCGCGCTCGCGCTGGTTGCCAAGGTCGACCCGGGCGACCTCATCGAGCCCCTCACCCCGGCATCCATCGCCGGGCCGGGGTTCATCAACATCCGGCTGAGGCCCCGGGCCATCGCCTCCATGCTCGCGGCTCTGGACTCGCCCTCGCTCGGCATCGAGCCCGCGCAGCCCCCGTCGACCATCGTTGTCGACCTCATGGGCGTCAACCTCGCCAAGCAGATGCACGTGGGGCACCTGCGGAGCCCCATCATCGGCGACGCCATCGCCCGCACGCTCGAACGCCTGGGCCACACGGTCATCCGCCAGAACCACGTGGGCGACTGGGGACTCAACATCGCGATGGTCACCGGGCGCCTCATGCGGGAGATCAGCCAGGGCCGCACGCGGCTGGAGACCCTCACCCTCGATGAGCTCGACCGGGCCTACGTCGCGGCCCAGGCCGAGTGCCAGCGCGACCTCGCGGGGCTCGAGGCCGTCCGCCGCTTCGGGCTGGGGCCCAAGGCCGAGGCCGAACTCGAAGCCCAGGTGGGGGGTGCGACGGAGGCGTTCACGCTCGCCCGCCAGACGCTGATCAACCTCCAGAAGAAGGACCCCGCGACCTACGCCGTGTGGCAGCGCATCTACCAGGTCACGATGCAGACCTGCCTGGACGTCTGCAAGACCCTGGCGGTCAACGTCACCGACGAGCACACCGCGGGCGAGTCCACCTACGCCGACGAACTCGCGCCCATGGTACAGGACCTGCTCGACAGGGGCATCGCCGTCCACGACCAGGGCGCGATCGTCATCCGGGTCGATGAGCCGCCGGCGGGGCCCGACGGCGAGCCCTTGTGGAAGCCCATCAAGGAGCCCTGCATCATCCGCAAGACCGATGGCGGGTTCCTCTATGCCACGACAGACGTCTGCGCCATCCGCCGCCGCGTCCAGAAGCTCGGCGGCTCGCGCCTCATCTACGTGATCGACGCCCGCCAGAACCTGCACCTGAGGCAGGTCTTCGCCGCCAGCATCCGCGCGGGGTACTCCGTTGTGAAGGGCACGGGACTGCCCGCCCACATGGAGCACGCCGCGTTCGGGGCGGTGCTCGGCGAGGACGGCCGACCGTTCAAGACCCGCTCGGGTGACACCGTGCGTCTCGCGGACCTGCTGGCGGAGACCTTCGGCCGCGCCGAGCAGGCCCTGAAGGACGCCGCCGCCCAGCGGGGCGAGACGCTCGATGACGCCCAGGCCCGGGAGATCGCCCGGGCCGTGGGCATCGCAGCGCTCAAGTACGGCGACCTGTCCACCGACCGCACCAAGGACTACCTCTTCTCCTTCGACCGCATGCTCGCGTTCGAGGGAAACACCGGGCCATACCTCCTCTACGCCTACGTCCGAACGCGGAGCATCCTCCGCAAGGCGGCGGAGCGGGGCATGGGCGAGGGCTGGAAGACCGCTCCCTTCTCCGCGAGCGACCCGGCGGAGAAGCAACTCGCGCTCGCGCTGCTGCGGTACCCCGCCGCGGTCGCGGGAGTGGCGGAGGCGCTGGAGCCTCACCGCCTGTGCCAGTATCTGTACGACCTGGCGGGCGCGTTCAGCGTGTTCTTTGACCGCTGCCCCGTGCTCGCCGCGGAGCCCGGGGCGCGGGACTCGCGCCTGCGGGTCTGCGCCCTCACGGCGCGGGTGCTGGCGGACGGCTTGGGCGTGCTGGGCATCCCGACGATCGAGCGGATGTAGGGCACGCCGCGGCGTGCCTACCCGGGGCACTCCCCGCTGGCTATGACGTCGATGAGCGTGCGGACGTCATCCATGTCGGCAGTGCCGTCACGGTTGTAGTCGGGGCTGGCATCGCAAGGGCTCCACTCGCCGCGAGAGATCTTGTCCACCAAGAGCGCGACGTCGTCTTGGTCTGCGTTGCCGTCCCAGTTGAGGTCAGGGTCGCAGAACGGAACCTCGGGCGGCTGGACTCGAAGGTAGAGCGTGAGGTCACGCTGTGCCCGTTGCCCAGGAAGCACGGTAACACGCACGTCAAAGCCGTCGTAGAACCCCACGTTGTCGTTCGCGATGGCGAGCAGGTAGGCACCTGCAGGCAGTTCCCCTTCCCGCCCGGAGAACCCGCACGCGAACCAATCGCAGAACTCCGGGGCATTCGGCGTGGCGCACTGGACGTTCCAAGGACGAACAGGGCTTGTCTGTCCGAAGCTGCCGAACAACATGCCGTGGCTTCCACCAGCGATCGTGGTCACGAGCAGGCCGGTCTGGGCGTCATAGAGCCCCGCGCGAGCCCACAGCATCACGTTGGGTGTAAGCACCTCAAACCGCGTGTAGATGTCAAGAAACCCCGAGCTTGCCGTCGCAGGACCGACGAGGAAACTCACCCAAAACACGTCCTCCGGGTACTGCAGGTGGATCGGCACCTCAACAGTCTCCGCCTGCGAACGCTCACCCAAGTCGACATCGGGCACGGGCTGGGCGCCGACGGAAGTTACAGACGCGAGAGCAACCAAGAGCAGGGATGAGAGTCGGATCATGGGCATCCGGCCCCCGCGTTGTAGTTGAGAAGCGCGGCCACATCGTCTTGGTCTACGTTTCCATCTCGGTTGAAATCCGGATCGACGCCGGTCGGGTTCTCGCCGCCCGCAACCACACCAGCCAGGTAGCTGACGTCGTCGGTGTCCTGATTACCGTCTTGGTTGAGGTCGCCGTCGCAGCACTCTTCACATCCGTCGATCACGTAGATGACGACATCGTCAATGCCGCCTTCCACTGTGGTGTCAGGCGGCGGGTCCACGCACCGAAACCGGACTCTCGCGGTCCCCTCTCCGATGCTCGACGGCACGGTAACCCGGCGCCGCTGCCAACGCGGGGCCGAGTGCGCGGGACCGTACACCTCCACGATGACCGGCGGTTCCGCACCCTGGAGCCACTCGACGAAGAACTCCTGGTCAGACGGTGCTGGCTGCGGGCCGGTGGCGTTTCTGTCACGGTCAACAAACCACTGCCAGAACTCGATGATGACCGTGGTCTCGGGGGGCACCTCGAATGGAGGAGAGGTGAGGGCAACGCCCAGGCCATCCGAATCTACGTCATTGTGCCGCGAGTCTGTCGGCACAGTCTGTGGGCCATCTTCCGTAACGAAGCACAGATGACCGGCCCCGCTGGAGTGGTCTCGAGTGGGGTAGACGTAGCCCCCGCGGGGATCAACTAGAGCCCACGCACCTGCTGTCAGTAGCGACCCGGGCGGGTATGGTGGGTCCATGGCGGTCGTCCAACCCGTGGTCGTCTCCATGCTATCAGCGAACACAACTGCCGACTGACCGGCGGTGACCGTGTGTGGCTGGCCGATCGTGTCCACATTCCCGGCGGGCCCCGCCTCCGTTGCCTCGAACCAAAGCCGCCATGATTGCTCGCATGGTGCACCCGGCAACGAGAGCCGGTACAGTCCCGGCGCGACGGGCGACAACGGGCGCGGTAGGTTGAGCGGGGTCGGGTTCGGCTCGGCGTTCGCCCGCACATCAACTAGCGGAAAACCGGACGAAACGATGAGGGCATCAATCGAGGTTGGACGACACGTCTCGATCGTCAGCGGGACAGCCTCGGGGTAGAAGATGGAGACCTTTCCCGGGGGGCGTGCTTCAAACCCCTCAATGACCCCGCGCGTAGAGCCTCCCGGAACGCCTCTCGCATCATGACCCAGGCCCCGGAGCCAGAATCCGTCCCAGATTGCGTGATGATGCACGCCGCCATACCGAAGAACATCGGCCTGCAGAATGGCGTCGCGGGCTTCAATGAACGTCGGCGACCCCGGGTCGAGCTTCATCCCGTCGATCACGAGTTGCAGCATTATCTCATTGGCCGCGTCGGCATCCGCCAAGTCGACCGCAAGCTCCCGCCGGCAGTTGACGAGCATGTTGCACCACACCTGTCCGACGAAGTGTGCCTCGGTTCGAACCGGGTTGAGGTTGTGTGGGTTCCGGGGAATGCCACCCTCATTGAGGATCGGCACCGGTGGAAAGGGGATCACTGGCGCTGTCACGCCGGGATCGATAAACCCGTAGGTAAGCGGGTTGATTCCCGGGTGGTAGCTATAGGGGTATGTTCTGGCGCCGAAGTAGTAGTGCTGGAGGGGCGATCCGTTCGGCCGGGCGGCCCATGAAAACACAGGGTAGGTATCGTGGGGACTATCACCAGGCTCGTGGGTCAGGGCGAGGGCGAGGTAGTCCGCCCATCCCTCGCTCAGTCCGTGCGCCTCCGGGTGCCCAATGAAGTACTGGGCATGCAGCCGCACCGCCATCGCATGAGTCAGCTCATGAAACACAACTGTCCGGTCATATGCGGACAGCCGTCCGCCTGCCCCACCCGAGTACTCGATCCTGTATGGACGCCCGTCCTCGGCTCTCCCGTCCCAAAACGCTCCGTTGGCACCATAACCGCTGCCGGGCGCATCGGTCCGAACCTCCATCGCGTCACCGCCTAGGCCCTGCCCCGTGAAGTTCACCTGTTGGAAGTTCCCTGCCGCCTCGTCAAACCCCAGGGCGTACGTGCGGTCGTGCCACTCATTCGCAGCATAAAACGCATTGACAACACCAACGAGCGTTTGTGCTGTTCCATCTGACCAGTCCAAACCTGGAGCGAACTCTCGCCCGGGCACGTTTGTGCCGAGCACTGGCCATCGGTTCGGGAGGGAGTTCGCCCACACCCAGGTGTTGTTCCCGCACGTCTGCACCACAGCGCCACTGTGAAAGTCGGCACACCGAGCGTAGTTGCCGTCGTTGATCCAGCCTTGCGGCGAATACTGGTTCGGCTCGACGCTCAGCAGCACCCGACCATCCCCCAACGTGCTCTGGTCGCAGGGCGAGTTGACGCCCCGCATCACGCACTCGCTGTCGCCGCTGGTCACCGGCTCCGCCAATCCCGGCGTCCCCGGCACGGGCGAATCCCCCGGAAACACTTTTAAAGTCACCGGGTCGGGCTGGCAAAAGTGTTGCACCAGGTTGCGGCTCATCAGCAGGCTGCCGTCGCTGTGCGCGACGACGCACTGCCACTGCGCCCCGCCGTCGGCACCGCGGTAGGGCAGGCGCACATCCCACGCCTGCACGATCTCCGTTGCGCTTACCGGGTACAGCACCGCCTGCACGAACATGCCGCCCGTAGCGCTGCCCACGCCCACCGACTGCCCCACGGCCCAGTCCGTGGTGCACTCCGTTGCTTCGGGCACGAGCGCGAGGAGATCTTCGAGGCGGTCATCGTCCATCGCGTCGCACGCGGCGGCGATGGCGTTTCGCGCGCCGCACGCGGGCGCGCCCGTCAGCCCCGCGGGCATGGGCAGGAACGAACTGCCGATGTTGACGAGCATGCCGTCGGTGGTGATGTTCGCGGTGAGCAGGCTGCCGAAGACGTCTTGGCCGCCGTGGCGCTGCTGGAGCGTGATGTGGCGCACTCCGAGCCCGGGCGTGACGTAGTTTCGCAGCGACCGATAGTCGCTGGCCGCGGGGAACGGCACGCCGAAGAGGGCGGGGTTGTCGTTCACGAACGCGGCGGCGATGTCGAGCGGG
This sequence comes from Leptolyngbya sp. PLA1, assembly GCA_021405315.1. Classification (GTDB taxonomy): domain Bacteria; phylum Planctomycetota; class Phycisphaerae; order Phycisphaerales; family UBA1924; genus RI-211. Next base: position 46,227 of record QWIH01000021.1, on the reverse strand, counting down.
GCGGCGGTGCTGCGCCGGGAGAGAAAGGCGGTGGTGGAGCGGATGAACGTGGGCGTGCCCAGCTCGCCGTAGGTGACGGAGACGTTGGGCGTGATGTCGCCCATCTGGGCGATCTCCTGCTCTCGGAGGGTGTCAAGGTCTGGCTGCGCGAGCAACCCGCGCGACGCCGCGGCGACGATCAGGCCGAATGCCGAATGCCGAATGCCGAATGCCGAGATTCATGCTACCGCCCCGTGGTTGACTGCCCGCGAAGAAGGTACCTGACAAGTGCCGATCGGTCAAGGGCAAAGCCGTCGTGGGTGGACCAAAAAGCAACCGGCCCCGCCTTTCGACGGGGCCGGAGGAGTGTTGTTTCAGACGATCGGGCCTGGGCCCGAGCGGCTTAGAACATGACCTGCATCTGCAGGGTCAGGGTCCACTCGCCATCCTCGCCCTGGCCGAGGTAGCCGTAGCGGGTGGAGTCGGAGATCAGGCCGGAAGAGGGGTCGAAGAGGTTGGTGGTCTCGTTGAAGGCGTAGCCGAACTGACCGGTGAACTTGGCGGCGTGGCTCTCGGGGGAGAGGTAGTAGTTCACGCCGACGGTGGCGAAGTGGATGTCGGTGTCGCCGCCGAACGCATCGTCATCGAGGAAGAAGCCGTCCCAGCGGGCGAAGCCTTCGAACTGCTCGGTGAAGAAGAAGGAGGCGCCGAGCTCAGCGGCGAAGTTGTCGATGTCGGAGGTGCCGGCATCGATGTGGGCGCCGTAGAAGGCGAACCACACGCCCCAGCCCTGACCCTCGAAGGAGGCGTCGAGGGTGTAGTTGAGGGCGTCGACGTCGGAGGTGCCGCCGGTCTCGCCGCCGGACTGCCAGTTGAGGGCGCCGCCGATGAGGAGGCCATTGTCCTTGGCGGACTTCCAGGAGGTGTAGTCGTTCCAGCGGTTCCAGTCGTTGCCCATGGCCTGGACATCGACGCGGAGGAGGACGGCGTAGTCAGCCTCTGCGCCGCTGGTGAAGTCGGAGTTCTGGCTGCTGGCGCCGTCGTGGAACGCGCCGGTGACCTTGACCATGTCGGAGGTGTAGACGCCGGCGATGCCCTGGGTGTAGCCGGCGGTGAAGGCGGCGGAGGCCAGGGAGCGGTCGGCGCTCATCTGGAAGGTGTTGTCGACGATGTCAGCGCGGTTGAGGGGAGCCTTCATCTGGCCCCACATCATGGTGAAGTTGTTGCCGAAGTCGTAGGCGCCCCAGGCGTCCTCGAGGGTGAATCCGCCGCCACCGGGGTTCTCGGAGGAGAAGTTGCCCTGGATCTTGTAGGACAGGGCCTTGTCCCAGATGGTGCCCCAGAAGCGGATGCGGTTGCTGGGGGAGTTGAAGCCGTGGGTGAAATCGTCCTGGTCGCCGGCGAAGTCCTCATCGCGGATGGTGAGGTTGTACCGGAACTGGGTGTCGCCACCGATGTGCAGGGAGTTGTTCCCGCCGTCGGAGATCCAGAAGTTCTGGTCCCAGCCAGCGCCGGCCGCGGCCGAGAGGCTCGCGCGGTTGGCAGCATCGGCCTGCAGCTCGGGGTTGCCCGCGAAGGCGACCGCGGAGAGGCTCATGCCCGCCACGAAAAGAAGAACCTTGGTCTGCGTCATTTCTTGAAACTCCTTCTTGGGACCACCATCGGTCGCCGAGAATCCTTCCGGGGAGCCAGAGCGTCCGGCCGCTGGTCTCCCTGCCGCGGAAGCCCTCCAAGAGCATCCGCCTGAACTACCTGTGCCCGCCGGTACCCCCGGAAGGCGCGGACCTTTCCAAGGCCCGCTCGGCGTGAGACTCACGCCCTCGATCCTGCCCCTGCACCGGCGACTCACCGGCCAGAAGCTTGTTCTCGGTCTTCACCAGACGCGTTGGGTTTCATAGCCCGCCCACGCCTGCTGATTCACACACCTCGGTGCCCCACGGTCCTGACATCCGCTCTTGCTCCTGGCGCTGAACATCTCGCGCCTCTCAGGAGCACGGGGGTTGAGGGCCCGACTATACCCCCGCTCATTAGCGACTGCAAACTAGCCCATTGACTTTTTCGGGTCGCCCAGTTATCCCGACACAAGTTTTCCACGCATTTCTCTTCTGATACCCTTCCAAAATACTTACTTATTGCAAAGACCGTATCGACTTTGCGCGTTCTTCACTATGTGACTCTACCATCACGCCCGTGACAGCCACCGCGATCAGTCTAGCACAAAGCTCTGAAAAAAAAGGGGTTGAACACATGGCCTCCCCGAAGCGAGTGCTTGTTGTCGAGGACGAAAGGGACCTCAGCGAGCTGCTCGCCTACAACCTGCGGCGGGCGTCCTATGAGGTATCCGTGTGTTTTTCCGGACGTCAGGCTCTGGAAATGATTTCGAGTCGGACCTTCGACCTCATCCTTTTGGATGTCATGCTACCGGAGCTTTCGGGGACCGAGATCGCCAGCCGAGTGAGGTCCAACCCCGCCACGGCGTCGGTTCCCATCATCATGCTGACGGCGAAGTCAGAGGAGGTCGATCAGCTCGTGGGGTTGACGGTCGGCGCCGATGACTACATCACCAAGCCGTTCTCGATCAAGGTGCTTCTGGCGCGCGTCGAGGCCGTGCTCCGCAGGGCCCAGGGCCCGGATGCGAGCGGGCGTGTGCTGACGATGGGAGAAACCGTCCTGAACCTGGACACGCACGAGGCCACCGTCCGGGGAGCGCCCGTCAAGCTGACGCTCACAGAGTTCCGCCTGCTCGCGGCCCTCATCCAGACCGGGGGGCGCGTGCTGCCGAGGTCCGCGCTGATGAGCAGGGCCATGGGGCCGGGGGTCACGGTGACGGAGCGCACCATCGACGTGCACATCACCGCGATCAGGCGAAAGCTCGGCGACCAGGGGGCCATCGTGAAGACCGTCCGGGGCGTGGGCTACCGGGCCACACCCGACCTCGAGCCCGAAGAAGGGGCTCCGGAGTCGGGCGGGGTCACGGCCTGAGTCCCTAGTCTCTGGCCATGCCTGCGCGTACCGGACCAGACTTGGGGTGGGTGGCCGCGGCGCTCCTGTGGGCACCGTCCGCGGGTCTGCTGCTGGCATCCGGCCGAGGCGGCTTTCCGCTCTGGCCCGGTCCGGTCGCGGTGATGTGCTCCCTGCTCGGGACTGTGATCCTGACGACCCGCCGGTCGCGGGCGGCACGAGAGGAGCGCCTCGCCGCGCTGGCGGCCTGGCGGGCCGTGGCGGGTGAACTCGTCCTCGACGAACCGGAGCCTCCGGCGGACGCCGACGCCGCGGACGTGATGGACCGGGTCCGGCAACTCGCGTCTCGGGCGGGAGCGGCGCGGGCGCAGGCCGCCCGGCAGGCCTTGGCGCAGGCCGTGGTGCTGGAGGCTCTGCCCATTCCCGTCCTGTCGACGGACGCGCGTGGAGTGGTCCTCTGGGCCAATCGGAGCGCCGCCGAGCACTTCCGCGACCGCGGGGCTGGGCCGGTGGGTCGTCGGATCGACGAGTTGTTTACGAGCAGCGTCGTGCTGGCCCTTCACGCGAAGGCGGTCGCGGGTCAGGCCGGCGCCGAGGAAGTTCGGGTGCCTTCCGCCCGAGGGGTGCGCGTGCTCGAGGTGGGGGCCTCGCCGACCGGTCCGGCCCCGAGCCCCGGTGTGGTGCTGTCGATCCGTGACGTGACGGACCTGTCGGTGGCGGTCCAGCTTCGCACGGATTTCGTGGCGAACGCCAGCCACGAGCTGCGCACGCCGCTCGCGTCCATCCGCGGAGCCATCGAGACGCTCGAGGGCGGCGCCTGGGAGGACCCGGCGATGCGGGAGCGCCTGGCCCGCATGATCGCAACCAATGTGGTGAGGCTTGAAGAGTTGGTGCGCGACCTGCTGGACCTGTCGAGGCTCGAGTCGCAGGAGGGGCCCGCGGAGGTGAAGCCTGTTCGGGCATCGGAGGTCGCTTCGGAGGTGAAGGCAGAGCTCGCCGACCAGGCCGGCCATCGCCGCGTGGCCATCCGGGTCGACCTGGACCCGGGGTTGGAGTCGATGCGGACGGATCGGCGCCTCGTGAGCGTGATCATCCGCAACCTGGTCGAGAACGCGGTGAAGTTCGCGTTCGAGGGCACCGAGGTCCGGCTGGAGGGGCGGGTGGTGGCCAACCCCGGAGGGCGTGCCGGGGCGAGGTTCCGGGTGGTCGACCGGGGCATCGGGATCCCGATCGAGCATCAGCAGCGCATCTTCGAGCGGTTCTTCCAGGTCGGATCAGCTCGCCACGGCAGCCCGGCGATGCGCGGCACCGGGCTCGGGCTCGCCATCGTCCGTCACGCGGTCAGGACCCTAGGCGGCACGGTGGGTGTGGAGTCGGTGTGGCAGCAGGGGACGACCATGACTGTCGATCTCCCTGCCTGTGTGGAGGCCGAGGCCTGAACCCCCCGCCAAGGCGGGCGCGGGATTGGAGAGAGCCGGGCATCAGGCCGACATAGCGGGGCCGGGGTGCTGGCCCGAACCCCCGCGCGATACGATCCGTACGAGCGGGCCGGATGAGAACCAAGGACGAGCGGCCCCGAGAAGGGCCCATAACGCAGCGAGCGAACCATGCCGAAGGCGAAGACTGTCGTGATCACGGGCGCAGGCGGATTCATCGGTGGCCACCTGGCCGCCCGGTTCCTGAACGCGGGCTGCCGCGTCGTGTGCGCGGACATCAAGCCCCTGGACGAGTGGTACCAGGTGCACCGGCACGCGGAGAACCACGCCGGCCCGACTCGCGGTGACTGCCGCGACTTCAAGGTCTGTCGCGCGATCTGCGCCGGGGCCGACGAGGTCTATCAGCTCGCGGCGGACATGGGGGGCATGGGCTTCATCGAGAACAACAAGGCGCTCTGCATGCTGAGCGTCCTGACGAACACGCACATGCTGCTCGCGGCCCAGGAGGCGGGCGTCGGCCGCTTCTTCTACGCGTCCTCCGCGTGCGTCTACAACGCCGACAAGCAGAAGGACCCCAACATCACCGCGCTCCGTGAAGTCGATGCGTACCCCGCGCTGCCCGAGGACGGCTACGGCTGGGAGAAGCTCTTCTCCGAGCGCATGTGCCGCCATTTCCGCGAGGACTTCGGCATGAACACGCGTGTGGCGAGGTTCCACAACGTGTACGGCCCGTTCGGCACGTGGGAGGGCGGGCGGGAGAAGGCTCCCGCGGCCATCTGCCGGAAGGTCATCGCCGCCAAGGTCTCGGGGAAGCACGAGATCGAGATCTGGGGAGACGGGACGCAGACACGCTCATTCATGTTCGTCGATGACTGCACCCAGGGCATCGACCGCATCACCCACTCCGACATCCTCGAGCCCATCAACCTCGGTTCCTCGGAGCTTGTGAGCATCAACCAGCTCGTGGACATCGCGGAGGAGATCGCGGGCGTCAAGCTCGAGCGGAACTACAAGCTCGACGCGCCCCGCGGTGTCGCGGGCCGCAACTCGGACAACTCCAAGATCCTCGGCTACCTCAACTGGGAGCCCTCCACGCGCCTGCGCGACGGCATGGAGCGCACCTTCCGCTGGATCGAGGGCGAGTTCAACGCCAAGTACAACGCCAAGACCGCACACCTTTCCTCCATCTCCACCTTCACCAAGGGCAGCCACCCCATCCCCGGCGATGGCTTCAACCCCGACTCCAAGTTCATGGACACCTGGAAGCAGGGCATTCCCGCGGGCTATGGCGGGAAGCCCGGCAAGCCGGCCAAGGCGGCCAAGAAGCCGGCCAAGAAGTCCAAGCCCGCGCCGAAGGCCAAGCCTGCAAAGAAGCCCGCCCGCGCGAAGGCCGGCAAGCGCCGCTAAAGAGCCCATCCAAGGAAACAAGAAGGGCGGGACCCGAGCTCGGGTTCCGCCCTTGTCATTCATGGAGGATCACGCCGGGATCAGCGGCGGCGGCGGGCGACAAGCAGGCCCGCGGCGGCCGCAAGCGCGGCGGCCCCGGGGGCCGGCACGAAGCCCTGCACGACGATGATCCTGTTCCCGCCGCCGAACGTGGAGAACAGGAAATCACCGGAGTACGGGTCGATGTGCGCTCCCTCGGCGCCGGTGAGTCCCGTGATGAAGTCGCGGCGCGTCGAGACGATGGGGTCGCCGTTCGCGTCCACGTCGTAGACGCCGACGGTGCCCGCAGAATATTCGGAGACGAGCATGGACGGGCCGCTGAAGAGGGGCGACCCGAGCGGAACGTAGGTGAAGCCCTCCGGCCCGCCGCCGAGCACCGCCGTCTCGGTGACGGAGAGGATGTCGAAGGTGCCCAGGCCGTCCGGGGCGTAGGTGGCGTCGTAGAACTGGCCGCCGGACCAGGACGCGAGCTTCATGCGGCCCGCGCCCGGGTAGCTGGCGGGTACGAAGTTCACCGATGCGTTCGAACCCGCGACGCCCAGGGCGGCGAGGTTGACGATCTTGTCTGGCGCCGAGCTGCCCGGGAGGTACTGCCCGAGTTCGTTGACGGGCCAGCGGGAGGCGAAGAGGACGCCGCCCGGTCCGTAGGCGACGCCGCCGTCGTTGTACGCCGCGTCGGCGTAGTAGGTGGTGGTGCCCGTAAACCCCGTGATGTGGCCGTTGATGTCGCGCGTCACGCCCACCGCGTAGAGGCCGCCAGAGGAGTTGTTCGCCGACCCGCCGAGCAGGAGCGTGTTGGGCGATCCGGCGAGGATCGTGAGCCCGCCGTACGGCCCCGGCACATCGGGCGCCGAGCCGAGATCGGTGTAGGAGTAGCTCCCGGCGTAGAACGGATCGATCGTCTGAGCGGACGCCATCGAGGCCACGAGAGCGCCGCCCACGAGTGCCATGTACTTCATGATTCCCGGATCCCCTCTGCCGGATAGCCGCTTGGGTCCGGCACCCAGATCCTATCCGTGACCCGTGAGACCGCAAGGGAAACCTATCCCCCGGTCCCGGGATGGGATGGCTTTCAAGTCCGATAATGCTGCCCTGGGCTGACTTTCAGGGCGCCGTACGGCTAGAAGGGCCGCTTGCCCGGGTTGACCGCCAGGTTGTCGCGTCCGAGCACGAGGAGGTCGGCGACTTCGAGTGCCTCTTGCATACTCGCCTTCGCCCCATCGAGGTCGTGTGCGGCGGGGAGGACCCGGTCGCCATCGAGGTGCTCGACGGTGGGGATGGCGTCCCCACAGACGAGGGTGGTGAAGCGCGTGCCCTCGATCAGGAGGCCGGTCAGGCCTGGCGTCACGCCGTGCATGGGGAAAGCGAAGACGCCGTGGGCGAGTTCGCCATCCACGACGTTGGAGCGTTGGAGGATGGCGACGCCCCGTTCGAGCACAGCCCCGAGTTCGTCGTCCTCGGCGCCGGCTTCGATGCCCTCGCCCGTGCGGATGGCGCGGAGTCGCTGGGCCATGGCGACGCCGACGGCTTCACGCTCCTCGCGGGAGACCCACCAGTCGGCGTTCGTGAAGGCGTCGACGCCCCGGGTGGTGTCGGGCTGGAAGCTGGTGAAGAAGAGGTCGGTGATGTCATCGGGCGCGAGGTTGGCGCGCTCTGAGAGGCGTGCGGTCAGGACCTGCGGGGGCAGGCCGGGATCGACGAGGATGCGCCGTCCCTCCGCGAGGATGAGCGTGGTGGTCGCGTGCCCGGTGCGGGCCGGGGCCCGCTCTCCCCAGAGCGGGTGAGCGGCGAGGCACCCGATGCTGATCACGCGGTAGTCCATGCGGGCGGATCGTACTCGCCCGGGCCTGCTGGTCGAGCTAGGGCTGGTCGCCGATGGGCGAGGAGTCGCGGGCCGGGGTTCGCGGGCGCGCGTTGGCACGGCGCTCGATGTCCTCGAGGCGTCGCTGCTGCTCGCTGGGCGAGGAGCCGAACATGGAGCCGATGAACCGCTGCGTGCCGCCCAGGGCCGTGAAGGTGACGTCCGGCTCGCGGAGCGTGCCGACGACCTGCGCGCCGACGAGCTCGTTCCGCACGCCTTCCAGCACGGGGGTGAGGAGGGGGATGCGCGTGCGGGCGCGGGGCCTGAAGCGGAGATCGAGCGCGAGGTCCGGCCAGCGCACGGTTCCGAACCCGAAGAACTCCACGCTGCGGGAGAAGATGGAGAGTTCCTCGAAGTTCACGAGGGCCCCCTCGATGAAATAGTCGGCTCGCGCGAAGTCCAGCCTCTCCTCGAACGGCAGTTCGAGGTTCGACGCGCGGATGAGGGGAACCAGCAGAGGCAGGCTCATGACGCGCCCGCCCGTGATGGAGCCGGTGCCGCGCCCGCGCCGGGTCTCGGGCCGATCCGTCCTTCCGCCGATGGTGAGGCTGGCGTCGAGCAGGCCCCGCGACTCGTCCGGCGCGGGGGCGACCGCTGTTTCGTCCTGCTCTGCGGCGGGGGCGAACTCGGCCAGCAGGGAGGCGAATCGCACGCCGGAAAACTGCGCTGCCATGGAGTACGTGCGACCGTCTTCCGCCGCGGGCCCGACCTCGGCCTCTCCCGCGAATCGCCCGCCGTGGCACACGCCGGAGAGGTGGGGGATGAGCACGCGGCCCGATGGGTCGCCCACGACGCGAGCGCGTGCGCCGGTCATCGTGATGCCGCTGAGCCGCACGGAGTCGAAGAGCCCCCACACGTCGTAGGAGGAAGGGTCCAGCGCCCCTGCACGCTCGGCGTTGAACTCGATCCGCCCCTTGCCCTGCCCGACCTCGACGCCCGGCTCCATGGACAGGTCGGCGACGCCGATGGTCCCTCCCGCGGCGTAGGCCCCGAGTTCGCCCTTCGCGTCAAAGTTCAGCGAGAGCCTGAGAGGCTCGAATGACACCGGACCTGTCACACGCACCTTGAGTTCGTCCAGGGCTGCTCGCAAGCCCGTGGGCATCTGGGCCAGGAGAGCCGCGGGGTCGGCGCCGCTGAGCAGTCTCATCTCCGCGTGCACGGCTCGCCCGCCATCGTCGTCCGTGATCCACCCGCCGGAGATGGACCCGGTGATTCCCCGGTCCCCCGCTCCCATGAGCACCAGGTCGCGCACCTGTCCCTGGCCGGGCCGGAACTCCACGCGGCCCGTCGGCGACCCCAGGGGCACGTCCTCGCCGCTCATGCTCAGCACCAGCGAGCGGGGCATGAGAGCGCCCGAGGCGAGCCACCCCTGCGGCCCCGGCTGGAGCGTGAGCGACAGGTCGAACAGCCCCCGCGGGTTGTGACGCCGGATCGCCTCGTCGGCGCCGGCGATCGACCTCGCCGCCAGCCAGCGCGAAACCCCCGACTCGAACCGGTTTCCCACGACCTCCACACGCAGCGTCTCACCCGCGGGAAGCCCGGTCGTGGTGAGAAGGCCCGAGGCGGTCGCCGTGCCGTCGTCCTGGCCATCCGTCGTCACGCGGCCGGACCACTGATCGAAGCGAACGGTGGAGGGCGAGCCTGCGCGGCCCCGCGTGAAGGTGAATCGTCCGTTGTCCGTAGTCGCGCCCGCGCGCCCGCCCGGTGTGAGCAGGGACAGGGCGTCGGCGCGCTCGACCTCGATCCGCACCGAGGGCTCATCCTCGCCCGTGACGCTCACGTCCACGACGCCGGACCAACGTCCCGAGAACGCGAACTCCTCCCGGACGGCGGCGATCTCCGCCGCGGCCTCGGGTGCAAAGGCCTGTACGAAGTCTTCGATGGGCAAGGCGGCGTCGGCATCGGTTGCGGTCGCCTTCAGCGAGAGCGCGGGCCCGCCCGGCGCGGAACTTCGTGTTCGATCGAGCGAAACCTCTCCCGCGCTGTCCCGGGCGCCCTCCGCGGCCGAGAACTTCCCTTTCAGATCCGCCCTGACGCGGTCCGGGGTCACGACGATGGCGCCGGCGACGCCGCTGGCACGCACGCGCCCCGGGCCGCCCCTGGGCGCGGGAGTCGCGGCCATGCCATCGCTGCGAACTTCGACTCGGAAGTCGGGGGGGCCGCCCGGGGTCGGTGCGGCGCGCGCGTCGATGTCAAGCACGCCGCTGGCCCCGAGTGCCGCGACGGATCGCGCCACGCTCGCCGCGTCCGGGTCCGCCTCCATGGCTGCGAGCAGGAGCCGGGTGAGGGGGACGCCGCGGGCGGCGACCTGGACCTCGGGGCTGAAGGCCCCGCCCGTGGTGAGCGCAGGGAGGTCGGCCCTCGCGGTGATGGTGGCGTGCCCGCCCTGGAGCCCTTCGAGCCTGCCGCCCCTGACCACCGCCTCGTCGTCGGTCTTGATGATGGTGACGTCTCGCGCGATCATGGGCAGGGGGGCCGAGCGGGGCAGGATCCCCACCTTGGGCATCGTGATGGTGATGGTGTCGTGCCAGTTGCTGTCCGGGCCCGGCTCACGCGTGATCACCGCGAGCACGTTGACGCGCCCGCCGAGCTCAAAGACGGGCGCGTCCGGCGTGGCGCGAGCGGCGTGCTCCGGAGGGGTGATCAGCCCGCGCTGCGCCAGCGCGTCGTAGCGCTCCTGGCTGCACAGTTCGTCGATCACCTTCCCGCGCGCCTGCATCGCCTTCGCGAGGTTGCCATCCACAGGGAGATTGTGCACGTTCACGTTCACCCGCACCTCGGCGTCGTCGGTGAGGGGTGAGATGAACCCGGCGGCCTCGATGGTCGCGCCGCCCGGTGAGCCACCCGCGACGCGCTTGATGTCGATCCGGTTGTCCGTGAACGCGAACTCGCCGGTGAGCTTCGTGAAGCGGTACGGGAACCGCTCGAACGCGGCGGTCGCATCCCGGAATCGCAGCGTCCCCCTGACCGCGACAGGAGGGGCGACGCCCCCGGACGGGGCGCCGCGCGTGAGTGACACGTCAAGGTCCACCATCCCGGTGGGATCGGAGAACTGCTGGAGACGTCGCCTGACGAGCCCGGGCGCGAACCGCAGCACCTGCGGGCGGGTCTCCATGCGGAAGTTCTCGCAGACGATGCGGCAGTCGAACGCGGCGTCCGCCGACGTGCCCCGGCTCAGGAACTCCACGTGGTAGGGCAGTTCCTCCACCACGCCGTCGAAGACGCCCTGCAGGCGGCTCTGGGAGACGCTGAGCTCGCCCGAGACGTTCTGGAGGCGAAGCCGACGGGCCTTGTCTTCCTCGGTCATGGGCAGGGGGTTGCCGTCGGCGTCGACATCGGGCTGGGTCTGCACGGGGAGCGTGAGGGCCACGCCGGAGAGCTTCGCCCTGGCTTCCACCCCGCCGGCGTTGGTGTAGGTGAGCTCGGCGTCGGTCACCGAGCCTTCAAGCCTGAGTTGGGTCAGCGCCTCGCGGATCCCCGCGGGCAGGGATTCCGGGGCCCACGACGCGAGCGAGAGCTCGCCCAACCGGAGTCGCACCCGATCGCCGCTCGCGCGGCCCTCGAGGAGCACGCTGCCCGGGCCTTGCATGGGCGTGCCATCAGGACCGAGCTGCCGGAACGAGATCGCCATCTCGCCCTCGGAGTCCGGGACTCGTTCGACCTCGCCGGAGACGGGGAACTGCCTGAGCAGCCGGAAGGGCGCCTCGCCCCGGGCGAGCCTGTCAGGGTCGGTCACGTGCTCGCCGATTTCGATGACCCCCTGGCTCACCAGCACCCTGGGCAGCCTCGCGGGGCGGGAGCCCGAGAGCGAGCGAGGCTGGAGGGAGGCGAAGTTGAGCGTGTTGTCATCCACGGATTGCGAGACGCGCACTACCGGCGACGTCAGCGTGAGTGACATCACTTCGGGCGAGCCGCGAATCACGGACCAAAGGCCGACCTCTGCCTCCAGGCGACCGATCCGGACGATCTCCGCCGCGGGGCCTTCCACGCCCCGGGCCGTGAGAACGAGCCCTGTCGCCTCGACATGACCCCCGCTGCCGACGGTGAGCGACTCGGCGGACAGCTCACCGCCGAGCAGGCCCCCGACCTGCCCGAGAACCAGCGCCCTGGTCAGGAAAGACCGGGTGAGCAGCAGCCAACCGGCGGTGAGAACCAGGATCAGCACCCCGAGGCGCACGCCCCAGCGCCGAAGCCTTCCCGGCTTCCGGCCCGGCGTTCGGCCCGTCCGTGGGGTTGTGGGTTCCGTGCGCATGCGCGTCACGAGCAGGGTATCGAGCCCGAGCGGTGCAGTACGATGGTCTCATGGCCAAGCCAAGGCGGGTGTTCGTTTGCCGTTCGTGCGGGTCGGCGCACAGCCGCTGGACCGGCAAGTGCCCGGACTGCGCCGCGTGGGACTCGCTGGAGGAGTCGACGTTTGACCCCGGGTCGGAGCGTGACGTGCAGAAGGGCATCGCCGCTGCGTGGGGTGCTTCCGGTGCCGAGGGGGACGCGGACGCGTCGCGGCCCGTCGCGGTGGCGCTCGCGGAGATCGACGGCACGCACGAGCCGGCGACACGTCTGCCCTCGGGCATCGACGAACTCGATCGTGTGCTGGGCGGGCAACTGCCCGCGGCGGGCCTGGTGCCGGGCTCCGCGGTGCTGGTGGGGGGCGAGCCCGGCATCGGCAAGAGCACGCTGCTGCTGCAGGCGGCCCGGGCCTGGGCATCGCAGGGCACACGCGTGCTGTACGTGTCGAGCGAGGAGTCCGCTGCCCAGATTGCGCTCCGCGCCCGGCGTCTTCGGGGCCCCGGGGCACGGGCGGGCGGGGGCGACGAGCGCCTCATGATCCTCGCGGACACGAACCTCACGCGGCTCGTTGAGCAGGCTCGCAAGGCCAGGCCGGGCGTCCTGATCATCGACTCCATTCAGATGATCTACAAGCCCGACCTGCCCGCCGGACCCGGGAGCGTCACGCAACTGAGGCGCTGCAGCGCCGAACTGGTGTACCTCGCGAAGGTCTCCGGGATGGCGGTCGTGCTCGTCGGTCATGTGACGAAGGATGGCCAGGTCGCCGGGCCCAGGCTCCTGGAGCACCTTGTTGACGCGGTGCTCTACTTCGAGGGTGACCGCTACCACGCGCACCGCATCGTCCGGGCGGTCAAGAACCGCTTCGGGACCACGCTCGAGCTCGGCCTCTTCGAGATGACCGACGCGGGACTCATCCCGTTGCCCGAGGGTGCGGGGTTGCCGGCGGCCCAGGCCCAGCCCAGGCCCGGATCGGCCGTCTGCCCCGTCATGTCGGGCACGCGATGCATGCTCGTTGAACTGCAGGCGCTGACCGCGACGGGCTTTCTCGGGGCCGCCAAGCGAAAGAGCAGCGGCGTGGACTCGAACCGCCTGGCGATGCTCATCGCGGTGCTGGAGCAGCACGCGGGGCTGCGGCTGGCGGACCGGGACATCTTCGCCAGCAGCGTGGGGGGCGTGCGAGTCGCCGAGCCCGCGGGCGACCTTGCGCTGCTGCTCGCCATCACAGGCGCTCACTACAAGAGATCACTGCCTGGGGCCACGGCGGCGGTGGGAGAGGTGGGGCTCGGGGGCGAACTGCGCCCGGTCTCGCAGTGCGAAGCTCGACTGCGCGAAGCCGCCCGGCTGGGCTACACCACAATCTTGGCGCCGCCCGGCGTGAGGGGAGCGCCGAAGGGCGTGACGGTCATCGAGTGTCAGACGATCGGGCGCGCCATCGAGCACCTGTCCTGACGAGTCCTACAGGCCCTCCTGTTGCAGCGACTGCTGCATGGCGAGCGTCGGGGCGAGCATCGCCCAGGCGCAGATCGCCATCCACACGACCAGCAGCAGCACGACGCCCGCAAGGAGCGCGCGGGCAACAGGCCGGGGAACGAACGCCGAGAGAATCGTCAGCCCGGCGCCGAGCAGGCTCGCGACCCCGATGGCGACCCAGCCGAGCGAGAAGACCTGCCCCGGGTTGGAGAGTCTGATGTCCCGCGAGAACCGGATGAGGCCGACGGTGAGCGCCGGGAGTGCCACGCCGAAATCGCGGAAGATCTCCTCCCGCACGGGCACGATGAACAGCATGTAGACGAGCGTAAACACCACAAAGACGGCGCACGCGCCGGCCATGGATGGCCAGGTCCGGCTCCCGCACTTGCACGATGACTCGCATGCCATGTAGGCCCTCCCCGGGGTGAGGTTCAGCTCCAGCACAGCCACTGTACCACGCCGGCGGGCGCGTTGAGGAGCGCCCACAGCCCGACGGCCCGCGCGGCCCGCGACGCCGCGGATCCGCGGCTTCGGTGCTCCGCGTCGCGGCTCATCATCAGCGCAAGCCCCAGCGTCAGCCCGAAGATGAACACCGCCATCAGCACCGCCGTCTCCGCCCCTCCGAGCCAGCCGCCCAGCAGCGTGGTGGCGGCCATGAGGTAGTTCGGGAGAGCGACCCCGAGCATGAAGGTGCGCCTCGCCCAGCGACGGTCGTGTGCATCGGCGGGCGACTGGGGCTCGCCGCATTCGGGGCATGTCACCAGCCCGCCGCGGTCAGGAACCCCCGCCAGGCCGTAGCCGCAGTCGTCGCAGCGGGGCTCCGAGGCCATCAGTCGCCCCCCGCGAGCCAGTCGGGCAGGGTCTGGACGCGGCCGTCGCGGTCGACGCAGGCGAGCGTGGTGCCGGCGACCGCCGCGACGATCTCGGTCGGCTCCCCGCTCCTCTCGACGACGACGACCTCGTAGGCGTGCACGATTTTGACGCGGGAGGCGGAGGCGACGCGTGTGCGGACCTCCACCACGTCGTCGTAGAGGACGGGCCTTCGGTACGCCGCTTCAAGCTTGGCGATGACCAGGAAGACGCCGGCCCGCTCGAGCTGCGCGTACGCCACGCCGCCGGCCCGGAGCAGTTCGGTACGGCCGATCTCGAGCCAGGGGATGTACGCCGCGTGATGGGCGACGTTCATGGGGTCGCACTCGCAGTACCGCACTCGGAGGCGGGTGGCGTCGGCACGCGGCACCCGGGAGGTGGGCGCGGGGAGCCCCGTCGCGAGCTGGTCGGCGTGTCCTCGCATCGCCATTAGTCTACGATCCCACCCCCGATGCCCGTGAACGATCACAAAGCCGGCGCCGTCATCGTGCGTCCACTGCTCCCCAGCGACCCGATCCCCGCGATCACGCGCCTGCTGCACCGCGCCTACGCCAAGCAGGTGGCCATGGGGCTGCGTCCCCTCGCCGGGAGACAGGATGACAGCGTGACGGCGGAGCGGGCGGCCAACAGCGAGTGCTACATCGCGCTGGTGGAGGGCGCCGGGGGCGAGACGATCGCGGGCGTGATCCTGTTCGAGGAGCAGGAGAAGGCGACCTTCCCGCCCTTCTTCCTGAAGCCGCACGTCTGCCACTTCGCGCAGTTCGGCGTGGACCCCGACGTGCAGGGGCGGGGCATCGGGCGAGCGCTGCTGGAGGTGGTGGAGCGTCGGGCCCGCGAGAAGGGCGCGACCGAGCTGGCGCTCAGCATGGCGGAGCCCGACCGCGAGTTGTACGACTTCTACGTGAAGCGGGGCTACCGGTTCGTCGAGCACTGGCAGTGGCCCTACACCAACTACCGTTCCTGCATCCTGAGCAAGGCACTGGCCTGACGCACAAGTGAGGCGCGATGGACGGTCAGTTCGATCAACGCCGGTATCTCATCCCGTTCAGGTCGTCGCTGCTCCCGCAGATCTTCACCGACACGCTGGTCATTGGTGCGGGCGTCGCGGGGCTCCGGGCCGCCATCGCCGCGGCGCAGCACGGCGAGGTCATCGTGCTCTCCAAGAGCGACCTGAGGTCCACGAACACCGCGTGGGCGCAGGGGGGCATCGCGGGGGTCATGGACGCGCACGACACCACCGGTGCCCACGAGCAGGACACGCTCGCCGCGGGCGCCGGCGCGTGCGACCCCGGCATCGTGCGTCTGGTCGTCTCGCGGGGGCCGGCGCTCATCGAGGAGCTCTTCCGCTGGGGCATGCGCGCCGATCGCGCGTCCGACGGCGGGCTGCTCCTTGGCCGCGAGGGCGGGCATTCAGCCTCCCGCATCGTCCACGCCGGAGGCGACGAGACCGGGCGCGAACTGCAGCGGGTGCTCGTGGAGCAGGCAAGGCGGACGACGGCGGTGCGGCTTTTCGAGCACTGCTTCGCCCTGGATCTCATCACCCCCAGCGACGAGCCGGGCAGCCCCGTGATGGGCGCCATCACCCACCACCCCAAGTACGGCCTGCAGATGATCTGGGCCAAGGCCACCATCCTCGCCAGCGGCGGGGCCGGGGTGCTCTTCCGCGAGACCACCAACCCGCCCTCCGCCACCGCCGATGGCGAGGCGCTGGCGTTCCGCGCCGGCGCCACCCTGGCGGACATGGCCTACGTGCAGTTTCATCCGACCACGCTCTACCTGCCGGGCGCCGGCCGGGCGCTGATCACAGAGGCCATCCGCGGCGCCGGCGCCCACCTGCTGGACGAATCCGGCCGACGCTTCATGGTCGACCTGCACCCGCTCGCCGAGCTCGCCCCGCGTGACATCGTCGCCCACGCGATTGTCCGGCAGATCGCCAAGCAGGGGGGCAGCCACGTGCTGCTCGATTGCCGCCACGTCGAGCAGTTCCCCGCACGCTTCCCCGGGATCGCGGCGCTTCTCAAACGGTTCGGTCTCGATCCCGCGTCGGACCTCATCCCCGTGCATCCCGCGGCTCACTACATGGTTGGGGGTGTCCGCACCGACGACGCCGGGCAAACCGACGTCCCCGGCCTCTACGCCGCGGGAGAGGTCGCGTGCACGGGCCTGCACGGCGCCAACCGACTCGCGAGCAACTCGCTGCTGGAGGGGCTGGTCTTCGGCGAACGGGCCGGCCACCACGCGGCGGAGATGCGCCAGCCCGCGTCCCCCAACGACGGACGGCCCGCGGGATGGGCGGGTGCCGGCCGGTCCGCGCCCGTCCCCGTCATCAGCGACATCCGCCCCAGCGACAGGGGCGAGCTTGACCTTGCGGACGTGCGGTCTTCGCTGCGCTCCGCCATGTGGAAGAACGTCGGCATCGAGCGCACGGACCAGCGACTGGAGAGCGTGATCGAGATGATCGACTTCTGGGCTCGGTACACGCTGGACAAGATCTTCGACGAGCCGGCGGGCTGGGAGACGCAGAACATGCTTGTCACCGCCGCGCTCGTGGCCCGCTCCGCCCACTGGAGACGTGAATCCCGCGGCTGCCACTTCCGCGCGGACTTCCCCGCGCCGAGCCAGGAGTTCGCCCTGCGTGACTGCTGGCGCCGGGGCCGTGCAGAGCCCGTCACCATCCCCCTCGTGAGCGGCACCGAGCCCCGCTAGAGTTCCCCGAGGTCGGCCCAACGCCGCGCGACCCGCCGGCCCGGCACCGCACGCCCTCCGCCCAACCGGCATGACCACACACCGGCTCGCCATCCCGTCGCTCTGCGCCCTGGCGCTCCTCGGGTGTGAGACGCGCGTGGTCCGCTACAACCCCATCCTGGGGGGCCTGCCCGGGGCCGAGTCCGGCCGCCCCGTCGTGCGAGACTTCGGCGACTACCGCGACCCCACCATCATCTCCGAGGACCAACTCGTCCAGCAGCAGCCCGACGGCAAGAAGACCCTCATCGCACGCACCGGCAGGCACCTCATTCTCCACATCTACAACACCATCGAGGACGGCGAGAAGGACCTCTTCGTCGAGCAGGTGCTGAGCAAGAAGACCCGTGAAGAGTGCGCCGCCATGGGTGTGGACCCCGGCAGCCTCTACGACGAGTTGTGCGCGCAGCGCCTTGACCTGTACGACCTGTTCAACCTCATGCCGATGGGTGAACGCACCCCAGGCGCCGTCATGACCCCAGTGGGCGCCGGCGTGCAGCGCGTGTCGATCTCCGGGCTCGGCACCAGCGGCCTGCGGTACCGCGCCATGGACATGGTGATGGAGGGAGGCAACTGGCGCCTCCGCTGGTTCGTCGAACAGCCTTGATCGCATCACGCCGCAGGGCGTTCGCTCAGGTCCCCCAACGCCCGGTTGTCCATGGTGCGCGTGGCGAGCGGCAGGTCAAACTCCTGGGGCGTTCGGGGCTGGAAGAGCCACGGGGTCGTGTCGTGCCCCTCGGCCTCGCAGACCTGTACGTCCTCAGAGACTCTCAGGTCAATCCGCTCCCGCTGCGGCTCGCGGCCGGTACGGTTTGGGGGGATGATCCCCGTGGGCAGCACCTCCACCACCGGACGGCACGGGTCCAAGGGCGACCACTCCACGACCGCGGCGGTCCGGCCGCCCGTGATGGTCACGATCGTGCCGGGGGCGAACGGGGGAACCACCGTCACCAGCGCCTTGAGCACCAGAGGGTCGATCCGCGAGGAGAGCGGCGTGCGGAGCAGGCCGTGCATCGCGGCGACCGTTGGCCTGGGCGGGCGCAGCCGGTCGTCCGCGCCGGGGGCATGCGCCGGGTACCGCAGCCGCTGGAGTGTCTCGGCCGCCGCCACGATCCGCGCGAAGACGTGAATCTCGGAGCCTCGAAGGCGGTGCGATTCGCCGCTGAGCTCCTTGCGGGCCGGGAACCCCGTTCCATCCCAGTGCTGGTGGTGGTGCAGGACGATGCCCGCGGCGGCGGGGTCGATCTGCCCGCTCACCACGTCGTGCCCGAGCTGCACGTGCTCCTGCCAGGCCGGGTCGCTCTCATCCGGGGAGAGATTCCAGCGGCGGAGCGCATCCGGGGCGATGCGCGCCATCCCGATGTCGTGGAGCATCGCGCCCACGCCGAGCGCCGCGAGGTTCTTGGCCGCCGCCGCCGGCATCCGGGGTCGCTCGCGGATCAGGTAGTAGTCAAGCTTGAGCGCCATGAGCAGGCTGAGCATGCAGACCCCGCCATGATGGCGCACGTTGGGCGTGTCGCCCGAGGCGAGGTCGCTCGTGAGGGCCGCCGCGGCGGGGTTCGCCATGAGCGCTTCAAGCACATCCGCGACCGCACGCTTGTAAGTCCAGTAGTCCAGCTCCACGTGCTGCTGAACCATCCCCGCGTCGAGCACCCCGGCCAGCTCGGTCACGAGCTTGCGGTGCGTGGACATCACGCGCGGATCGTGGAACTTCGCGAGATGCTCCAAGCCCGGATAGCGGATGCAGATCTCGCGGACCCCCATCTCGGCGAGCCGCGCGATGCAGCGATCGTCGAGCTCGGCATTGCGGCGCAGCAGCACCCCGCCCGCCAGCGACGGGTGCGGAATGTCAAGGCCCAGGACCATTCCGGGCCTCGCGTCAACGATCGGGACCCGCAGCAAGGGCACGCTCCACGGGGCGTACAGCCCCGCAGGAAGCATCGGCCGCCGCCCGGGCCTCGCTCTTCCGCGACCCGGCGCAACGACGCTATCGGACGCTGTCCGTCGCGAGCAGCCTGAACGCGCGGGGCACGCTGGGTGTGAGAACCACAACCACGCGCCGCCCGCCACGGGCCTCGCCCCGCTCGGGTACGAGAATCGCCTCCCCCAGCGTGGGGAGCGCGAGGTCCTCGGGGCCTCGAACGTTCCGACCCGTCGCGGATTCTCCGGGCCCCTCCGCGATGATCAGGATGGCGTCTTCCCCGAGCAGCGTTGCCTCCAGCCCGAGTCGCGAGAACATGAGGGGGGGCTCGGCCTCGGTCATCATTTGTCCCAGCACCTGCCGGGCCGGCGCGGGCGTGAAGATCGGCGCGATCTCCATCTGCAACGCACCGACGGTGGGCCCCGCGGCTTCCGGGCTCCACGCCGCGGCGGTGCTCCAGCAGCGCATCGCGAGCTTCAGGTGCCCCCCCGCGGAGAGCGTGAGCGGCCCGCTGTCGGTCCCGACCACCAGCGGGGCAGCCAGGGTGGGCCCGCGCGCAATTTCAGTCCACCGTGTCGCCTGGCCCAGCCACTGCGTCTGCACGGCGCCCACCGGCATCAGCGACTTGCGCAGCAGGGGCACGTCGTCCACGGGCACCGCCATGACGCGCAGCCCGTTGGCGTGCCACGCCTCGACCGCACGCCACGAGAGCGGCACCGGCCGCGACGCGTAGGGCTCCAGCAGGTGATTGATCGGCGCTCCCCCTTCGCCCGAATCACCGACGATCCACCAGCACAGCTCCATGCCGGCAGTTTCGGGGCGCTCGACGGGCGAGCCGGACTGCGTGGGATGCGGGGTGCCGCCGCCGGCGCAGCCCCCGACCAGCGCCGCCCAGATGATGGCGAGGGTCACTGGCAGGGCTCCGCGGGTTCTGATCACGCCAGGTTCCATTCGTCGGGCTCAGGGGGCCGGGTCCAGGTCGTTGATGCGATCGATGAGCGCCCGCACCAGACCGTACTTGTACTTCGTGTGGTGGAACGCGATACGGGGCAGGTGGGGGAGGCCCTCCTCGCCCTCCAGGGGGCCCATGTGCTGGGTCATGCCTCCGGTCTTGATGAGCACCTTGAACTCCGACTCCAGACGCTGCACGTCTTCCGGGCGGAGGGCCTTCCGCAGGCGGATCACGAGCTGATCGCGGAGGTATCGCGACGAGTGGTAGTTCCGGTAGAACCGGATCAGGTGTCTCGCGGCGTCCTGCGGGTTCTTGGCGATGTAGTAGATGTTCGGGTCTTCCGGGCTGACCCATCCGCGCTTGAGGAGTTGGCTGTGGACCCACTGGTCCCACGAACTCCAGTAGTCGCCCCCCTGTCCCTCGAGCATCACGATCGGCATGGGTGAGGACTTGCCCGTCTGCACCAGCGTCAGCGCCTCGTACGCCTCGTCCATCGTGCCGAACCCGCCGGGGAAGAGCGCGACCGCCTCCGCCTGGCTGATGAACATCAGCTTGCGGGTGAAGAAGTAGCGGAAGAGGATCAGCTTCTCGTCGCCCGCGATGACCGCGTTGGCGTTGGTCTCGAAGGGAAGCCTGATCGCCACGCCGAAGCTCGCCTGCCGGCCGGGGCCGACGTGCCCGGCCTGCATGATCCCCAGCCCGGCGCCCGTGATGGACATCCACCCGGCCTCGGCCATCAGGCGGGAGAACTCCACGCACGCGGCGTAGTCGGGGTGCGACTCGGGCGTGCGGGCCGATCCGAAGATCGTCACCTTGTGGGGATCACGGAAGCGCCCGAAGACGCGGAACGCATACCGGAGCTCCTTCACGGAGTTGGTCAGCAGCTTGATCTCGCCCGTGTCCCGCCCGTCGGGGATCAGCTTGAGACCGGTCTGGAGCAGTTCGCGCACCAGGCGGGCGTCGAACGATCCGGGCTTGCCGCCCATCTGCTCGATGAGTCGGTCGAGCGTCGCCACGACCTCCGGGTCGTCCGCACGGGCCGCCCTCGGGCTTACGGGTCCGCCCGCGGCTTCATCCAGAGCGTCCACGTCGATTTTCGGTTCCAGACGGTCATCCAGCGGCATCAGGCGTTCCCCAAGGGCCCACCCGGCGGTGGGCTGCAAGTCTAGTGCCCGTCGCCGCCCCCCGCGAACCTCCCGAAGGGCGCAAAGGTTGCCCGATCCGGCCTGCTTCCGGCGCTCGGGCGGGGCGCTTTGTTTGCCATCGTCCGAAGAGGGGCGAAAGTCCGATCAACAAGGCGTCGATGGCCCTGTGTCCTGTGCCTTATCGGAGCCACGAAGATGTCCGACGGCCTGCACATCCTCACTCGGGTACGAACGAGGCAGCGACCCCCGGCGGGGGCGATGCACGGTGCGCCGTTCGAAGTTCTGGCACCCGGGTGGCTTCGGACCACGCGGCTGCTGCTCCGCCCGCTGGGCCTCTCCGACCGCAAGGCTTTCCTCCGGGCCGTCCGGCTCACGCGGGCCGACCTCGACGCCCACCACCCGCTGCATCTTCAGGAAGAGACCGACGAACAGCTCTTTCTCCGACAGGTCCGCATGGCGGCCCAGGGCGAGTCCCAGGGCACCTCCTGGCGACGCGCCGCGTTCCTGGAGGACGGGCGGCTGGCGGGGTGCTTCAACCTGGGGGCGATCACACGCGGGCTGGATTTCAGCGCACACGCGTCCTGGTGGGTCAGTGCGGACTGTCGCGGCCTTGGCCTGGCCTGCGAAGGGGTCCAGGCGATGCTCGACCTGGCGCTGGACCCCGCTCCACGGGGTCTGGGACTCCTGAGTGTGAGCGCGAGCATCGCCGAGGGGCATCACGCCAGCCGCACCATCGCCTGCCGCGCCGGCATGCGTCGCACCTCGGAACGCATCTACCTGAGCGTGCGCGGCGTTCAGACGCCGCACGACGTGTTCGTCCGGACGGTCGAAGCCTTCACGGGGTGCTGACCGTGTCCATGCCGGCGGGCGGATCGATCGTGCCGTCGCGCTTCACGCGCAACTGATCCGATTCCAGCAGATACTCGAGGACCGCCACGCGGAGGTTCGTCTGCGCCCGGTCGCGCTGGTTCCGCGAGGCCGCCAGAGAGTTTTCGGTGTCCACGATCCGCTGCGCGTCGATCGTGTCCTTCTGCAGTTCCTGGCCGCGCTTGCGGCGTTCGTTGATCTCCACCTGCTTCTCGGCGAGGGTGAGCTGGAAGCGAGCGAGCTCGATGTTCCGCAGCGCCGCCCGCACGCGCACGATGACCTCGTCGCGGGCCTGCTCGTACTCCCGGAGGCTGCGCTGGAGCTGGATCTGCGAGGCCCGCAGGCGCAGCGCCTCTTCCTTGCGGTCCAGCGGCAGGCTCAGCGTCGCCTCGACGGCGTAATCCGCGTCGTCCGGGCTCAGGTCCAGATGACCGACGTTCGCGTCATCATCGGTGGGGAGCGTTGCGCGGGCGGATAGGTTGAGGTCGGGCAGGAGCTGGTTCCTCGCGTTCACAACCTGCCGCCGACGGTCGTCGAGGCGGTCGCGCTGGTTCTGCAGGTCAAGCCTGAGGTCCAGGGCGAGGAGCACCATCTGGTCCATGTCGGCCTCGGGCTCGGGCAGGTTCACGCCGGTGGGCGCGACGTCGATGGCGTGGCTCTCCGGGAGCCCCAGCCTCACCCGGAACCGCGCGAGCTGCAGGATGTACTGATCGCGCTGGCCGGCCAGTGAGGCTTCCTGCGAGAGAACCTCGCTTCGGGCGATGTCACGCTCGAAGCCCTCCAGCCGCCCGGAGGCCACCAGCGCCTCGGTGCGGGCCGCGTTCTGACGGAGACTTTCGAGCTGGCGCTCGGCGTTGGCGATCGCGGCCTTGCTGTTGAGAAGCTCAAAGAAGTCCGAGGCGATCGAGACAAGGTACTCACGCCTGAATCGTTCGAACTCGCGGGCGGCGTACACGAGGTCGCGCTCGCCCTGGATCAGGTCCTCGCGGGCGATGAGCCCCGCGCCGCGCAGCAGCGGGATGTTCCCGCTCAGCACGAGCCCCGACGACTGCCTGTACCGCCCGCTGGCCTGCTCGCGCAGGTTCTCGCTTGCGTTCCACACCCAGGCGGCCTCGGCGCTCCCGCCGAAGGGCAGCCTCTTGGTCACCCGCAGCCGATTGATGAGTTGGGCCGTGTGCTGAAATCGCCCGTCGTCACCCTGCCCCGCGACGGAGACCGTCGTGTCGTTGAAGAGCCTCGGACCCCACTGGTGCCTCGTGATCAGCAGGTCGATCGAGGCCAGCAGGTAGGCCTCCTGGGCGCTCAGGATCTCGCGGCCTGTCTCCTGGCTCTGGCGCAGCGCATCTTCGAGGGTAAGTGCTCTGATCTCCGTCCCGTTCGCGGGCGCGACCACCCCATCCATCGGGACGCCCGAGGCGCGGGCGATGGCGGTGAGTCTCGCGGTGACATCCCGGTCCACGGCCGCCGGGGTGAAGGTGAGCGACTCCGGCCCGGGGTTTCGTGTCTGGGGGCGCGTGTTGGTCTGGGCCGGCCTGGTCCCGCTGAGATCGGCCCTCGCTCCGGGCTCCGGAGACGTGGTGAGATTCGCCCGGCGCGCCCCCTCGGCGGCCATGCGCCGAACCTGCTCGTCCACGGACATGGGGCTGGTGCCGCAGCCGGAGAGCGCGAGGCACCCGGCAAGAAAAAGTAAGCCGCCCCGCACCATGTGTTTGCTATTTGATAGGATCACAAAGCTCCCGGGGTGTGAGAGGCGGCAGGCGAGTGTAGCGGTCGCCGAGATGATTGTTGCACCAGATTCCGACGTTCGGATTGAGGATTGGCACGAGGCCCCCTATTGTTGCCGCCTTGCTGAGGAATGGAGAATAGAGCGCGTGGCGATTCATAAGTAGCTATTTTCAAGCACCTTACACTCGTTGAGGAGGCCGCGCGCCGATGCCCTCCGTGACCCATGACAGCCGGAGTTTTCTGATCGATGGCCGCCGCATTTGGTTGGCTTCCGGTAGGATTCCGTACGCAAGAGTGCCGCGCGATTCCTGGAACGCACGCATTCTCGCCGCGAAGCACGCCGGGCTGAACACCATCGAGACCCCTCTCATCTGGAGCCGCCACGAGGCCCGCCAAGGCCGTTACGACTTCACAGGCGAGAACGACATCCGCCACTTCGTTGATCTGGTGGGCAAGGCGGGTCTGTACTGCATCATCGGGCTTGGGCCGTTCGTCGGAGGCCCGGCGGACTTCGGGGGCCTGCCCCCGTGGCTCCGGGACATTGCCGGCGGCAAACTCCGCGTTGGAGGAGGGCTGTTCCTGGAGCACTGCTCCCGGTTCTTTACCGCCGTCTCCGACCAGATCAAGGGCTGGCAGGCGACGGCGCCGGGTGAGGGCGGGCCCATCGTTCTGCTGCAGCTTGAATCAGAGTGGACCTGCGGCCACGACGCCATGGCGCAGTCCTACCTGGGCGAACTCACACGGTACGTGCGCGAGGCGGGGCTCAACGTCCCGATCGTCAACTCCAACAACATGTGGGCGGGGGTCGAAGGACACATCGATGGCTGGTCGGGGAACGAGCCCATGCTCGGCACCATGAGGCAGCTCGCCGCGGTGCGTCCGGGGCAGCCCCGCATCGTCATCGACCTCAACTTCGCGTCGCAGACGTACTGGGGTCGAGAGGCCGAGGCGGCCCCCGACGGGCACCTCATGCAGCGCCGCATCGCGGAGATTCTCGCGGGTGGCGGGCAGTTCAACCTGACGGGGTTCTGCGGGGGGACGCACGTGGGCTTCACCGCGGGCCGTGCCGCGGACGCGCCGGGCGCGTATGCCACGGCGGACGCCTCCAACGGCTGCCTCGTGGACGCGGTCGGGAAGCAGTCCGCGGCGTTGAAAGAGGTCCGCAAGATCGCGCACGCCGCGTCGAGGTTCGCCCGCGTCTTTGCCAATCTGGATCCCGCGCACGCCCCGGTCTGCTTCGAGCCACTGAGCCCCTCCGCGGGACCGGGCGCGCGCGAGGGCGTGACGGGCGCCGTGGTGCACCTGCGCGGCGCGCAGGGAGGGGTCGCGTTCGTCTTCGGCTCAGAACCCGGCGTTTCCAAGCCGCGCCTGCAGGAACTGGTCCTGCTCATGCCGGACGGGGCGAGCCTTCCCGTGCCCGTCATGAGCGACGGCGTGGCGTGGTGCTTCTTCGACGTCAACGTCTCCGGGCGGGCCAAGCTTGACTACACGAACCTCAGCGCCCTGGGATCGGTCGGGCAGACGCTCGTGCTCTTCGGTCCTGCCGGGTCGCAGGCGATCGTGTGCGTCAACGGCTCGCCGCTCGAGACGCCTCTGCCCGCGGAGGGGGAGGCGCCGGTCATCGTCCCCCACGAGGGGCTGACGCTGGTGCTCGTGAGCAGCGAGCAGGCCGAGCAGGTGTTCTTCACCGACGACGCGGTGCTGATCGGCGTCGCGGGGCTGACGCCGGCGGGCACGGCGCGCGTCTCGCCCGGGTCCAAGTCCTATGTCCGCGTCTCGGGCGAGGGGCTCTCGAAGACGATCCACGCCGAGCCTCCCCAGAAGCCACGAGGCTCGCGCGTCGTGCTCTCCGAGTGGAGCATGGCCTGCGTTTCCGACTACCTGGACGGGAGCAGCGAGCGCTACGCCAGCGTGCAGGGCTCTCGGGAGCTGGGCGCGCTCGGGTGCCCCCAGGGCTACGGCTGGTACCGGCTCTCGTTCCCCGGCAAGGGCGCAGAGAAGGGCCGCGTGATCTTCCCGGAGGCGGGCGACCGCCTGCACGTCTTCGCCGACGGCCATGCGCAGGCGCTCATCGGCGCGGGCCCGGGTGCGGAGCGGGTGCTCCAGTTCGCCCCACCCAAGGCCGACAAGTCGATCGTCATCCTCGCGGACAATCTCGGACGAACCAGCGGCGGGCACACGCTGGGAGAGCCCAAGGGGCTCACAGGGCCCGGGTACCTCGTGACGCCCGTTCGCGTCGCCAAGCCACGCATCGAGACAGGCAGCCCCGTCGACGTGCTCGCGTTCCGCGCGCCGCTCTGGGGCTTCAGCGAGGGTGACGCCACCAGCCCCGAGCGCATCACCTGGACCCTCCCCGGCAAGCGGAAGGCACCGGTCCTGATGCTCTTCGATGAGATGCCCGAGGGTTCGCTCCTCATGGTCAACGACACGGCTGTTGCCTACCTCGACCAGGCAGGCCCCGCCATCGTCACCATCGCCCCCGAGCACCTGGCCAAGACGTCGAACATCGTGCAACTCGCCCCGGTCGCGCACGGCAGCGCGGAGGCAATGCTGGCGCTGGTGTCACGTGCCGTCCACTTCGAGCAGACGGAGGGCGACGTGATGGCCGCCGCCGAGGTCAGCTTCGCGAAGTGGGAGCCGCCCGGCGAGGCGGCGTTCCACGGGAAGCACCGGCACGCGGCGGGCACGCCCGCCTGGTACCGGGCGACCTTCGAGGCGAACCCCGCCGACGGGCCGTTGCTCCTGAACCCCGCGGGCATGACCAAGGGGCAGGTGTTCATCAATGGAAGGCACCTCTGCCGCTACTTCGTCGCGACGGCGACGGGCAAGCGGGTGCCGCCCCAGAGCGAGTACGTCATCCCCGCGTCCTGGTTCCAGGCCGGCGCCAACGAGATCCTGCTGTTCGACGAGCACGGCGGGCAGGCGTCCAAGTGCAAGCTGGGCCGCTAGTGCTCGCCCGGCTCTGAGGGCGGCTCGACGGCGCCCTGTGGCGCGGCGGCCTCGGCGTTCCCCCCGGACCGCGCGTACGGGTCCGGCCCCACGGGCTCGTTGGTCACGATGACCTCCACCCGCTGGTTCAAGCGGTCGTCCTCGGAGGTGAGCGCCCTGGGCGCGATGCGGCTGGAGTCGCCGCACGCCACGACGCGGATCAGTTCCCACTTCATGCCGTTCTCGACGAGCGCGGAGGCCACGGCCATGCCCCGCTGGTAGGAGAGATCGCGCCCGCGGGCCTGGTTGTGCATCGTCTCCAGCGGGCTGGCGTGCCCGCGGACCTCGACGATCCATCGCTGGTCCTTGATGCGTGCGGCGAGCTCGGCGAGGATGCCCCGCGCGTCGTCCGTGAGCAGGGCCTGCCGATCCTCGAAGTTGATCGTCGCGTTGACGCGGTTGTAGGTGCCCTTCTCGATCGACTGGGTGGACTGGTTGCGTCCTCTGGGCCCGTCCTGCGTGGCGGGCCCGCCGTTGCGCTTCTCGAGGATCCGCCGGATGTAGGGCTGATCCTCGGCGCGGGTGGAGTTGACGTTGATCGGGGTGTTGAACGCCTCGCGGATGCCGATGACGAAGTCGGCCTCGGCGACGGAGACGCTCTCGCCCATCTGGCCCTCGCCCCCGATGCCGCCGGTCGTCTGCTTGGCCATGTTCATCGCGAGCAGGATGACGAAGAAGCCCATGAGGAGCGCGACGTTGTCGGCGAAGGAGATGAGCCACTCGGGGGCGCCCTCGTGCTCCTCGTGGCCCCCGCCGTGGCCCCCGCCGTGGCTTCCGCCGTGGCTTCCGCCCTCGTGGCCCTCGCCCTCCTGGTGTTCGTGGTCGTCGGCCATGGGTGGCACTCCGGGCTCAGGCGGCCTTGCGCAGCTTGGTGCGACCGGCGGCGGGGATGAAGGCGAGCATCTTCTCCTCGGTCACGCGCGGGTTGTCGCCGGCCTGGATGGAAAGAATCGCCTGGAGCATCATCTCGCGTCCGATCATCTCCTCGGCGCTGCGCAGGGCGAGCTTGTCGCCGATGGGGCCCGCGATGGCGTTCGCCACGATCGCGCCGTACATGGTCGCCACGACGGCGATGGCCAGGGCGTGCCCGAGCTGCCCGATGTCGGCGCTGCCGAGGTTGCCGAACAGGCCGACCTGTCCGACCAGTGTGCCCACGAGCCCGTACCCCGGGCCGTAGACCTTGATGAGGTCGAAGAACTTCTTCCCGGCCTTGTGCCGGTCCTGCATGGCGACGAGCTCCATGCGGCAGGTGCTCTCGATGTTCGCGGGTTCCACGCCGTCGATGGCCATCTTGAGGCCCGCGGCGAGGAAGTTGTCCTTGATGTTGGCCATCTCGCTCTCCAGAGCGAGGATGCCGTCGCGCCGTGCCTTCTCGGAGAGGGTGTTGACGAGCGTGATGACCTCGACCGGCGCCATGCCCTTGTGGAACATGAATCGCTTGAGGTAGCCGGGCAGCCCCAGGACCTTGTCCAGCGGCATGGACATGAAGATCACGCTGACGGAGCCGCAGCCCACCATCAGCACGCCCTCCAGCGAGTAGAACATCATGAAGTTGCCGTGCGAGACCTCGTAGAACACGAAGCCGAGCGCCGACACACCGATGAGCAACCCGATCAGACTGGCCTTATCCACGCGTCACCTCTGGGTGATGTCGGACCGGGGGCCCCACAGCGAGGCGAATCCCTGTCCATGCATCGGCCCCTTGGGCCGGAGGGTCCAGCGTGACGGATAACCGATGTCCACGGCATGACGCGTGCGCGCCGGGTGTGCCGTCTGTGACGTCCGCGCGAGTTACACGGCGCCACTCAGGCCCGCACGAAGGTCCGGGCCTGACGGTCCTTCACCACTCCCGGGAAGGCGAGCGCCCGCCCGTGCGCGACGCAGTAGACCCCGGGCTTCATGACCCCGGCGGCGAAGATCGCCTCCGTCAGGTTCTGCAGCGCGTCGCTCCGCTTCATCTCGAAGGGCCTCATCGCGCCCGTCAGCACCACCGGGATGCGCGGCGAGGGGAATACCCGCGCGAGGTGCTCCCCGGTCACCGAGAGCGTGTCCGTGCCGTGAAGGATCACGATGCCCTCCGCCGCGGTGGGCAGGTCCGGCGCCCCGCCCGCCGCCCGCACCGTCTCCGCGATGGACCTCCGATCGTCGTCGGTCATGAGAAGGCTGTCCTTGCTCATGAGCTCGATGACGTTGACGGCGGTGTCCTGCAGGCGCAGTCGGGCGAGCATGCGGCGGACGATGGAGTTTCGATTCTCCATCGTCCCCGAGGAGTCGTCGAAAACCTTCTCGATGGTGCCGCCGGTGGTGATGAGCGTGACGTGGCGCATGGGGTGAGCGGGATCGTAACCCCTACGGCGGGCCCCCGGGAGGGCGGCCCTTGTCGGCCCGCCGTGGCTTGCACTCCACCACGCGCGCGAGGTCGGCCCAGAAGCCCGGGTAGGACTTCCCCACGCAGGCCGGGTTGAGGATGCGCACGTTGGGCCTCCTCAGCCCGATCAGCGCGAGCGACATCGCCATGCGGTGGTCGTCGTAGGTCTCAAACTCCACGGGCGGCGCATCGGCGCGCTCGGGCAGCCCGCCCGGCGGGGGCGTGAGGGTGATCGCGTCCGCATCCCCGCTCACCGGGTGCTCGACGCGCACCCCCACCTTCGTGAGCTCGCGGCACATCGCCTCGACGCGGTCGCTCTCCTTCACGCGGAGCGTCCGGAGCCCGCGGAGGATGCTGGTCCCCGGCGCGAAGCAGGCGACCGCCGCCAGCGTCATCGCGGCGTCCGGCATGTCGCTCAGGTCCGCCAGCACCGGGCTGAGCCCCGCGGGCCCGGCAACCCCCACCCAGCTCTCGCCGGGCTTGCCCCGGATGACGCGGGCCCCCATGCGGGCGAGCAGATCCGGGAAGCGGCTGTCGCCCTGCAGCGAGTCCGGCTCGATGCCGGCGACCCGGATCGACGCGCCGGGGAGCATCGCCCCCAGGCCCCACCAATAAGTCGCGGCGCTCGCGTCGGCCTCGAGCACGAGGTCGAACGCCGCGGGGGGCGGGCCCGCGACGCGCACGACGCGCAGGTCGTGCGAGGATCGCACGTCCGCGCCGAGCCGCCCGAGAAGGCCCAGCGTCATGGCGATGTACGACGCGCTGGTCACCTCCCCCGTCAGTTTCAGCGTGACCCCGCCGGGGCCCGGGAGCCACGGGGCCACCAGAAGCACCGCGGAGATGAACTGCCCGGAGAGCGTCGTGGGGATTGTGATCGGGGCCGATGGCGCCGCGGGCGTTGTCGGCGGCGTGATCCGCAGGGGCGGGCACCCTTCGTCCCCGAGGAACTCAACAGCCCCGCCCAGGGCACGGATGATGCCGGCGAGCTGCCCGATGGGCCGTTGCCTCATGCGGGGGCTGCCGTCGATGGTGACGGGTCCGCGTGCGAGGAGGGAGGCCGCGGCGAGGAAGCGGGTTGCGGTCCCGGCATTCCGGAGGTTCAGCGTCACGTCGGAGGCCGGCCAGCGCCCCCCGACACCCAAGATCTCGGCCCTGTCGCCCCGCACGGACACGCCCGCTCCCAGCGCGGCGATCGCGTCGAGCATGACCCGCACGTCCTCCGCGACCGCGGGCAACCCCGTGATGATCGACCGGCCGGAGGCGAGGCCAGCGAGCAGGAGGGCGCGGTTTGCCAGGCTCTTGCTGCCCGGCGGGCACAGGGCGAGATCGACGTTTCTGTACTGGCCGCGCGAGGGGGCAAGCGTTGGGATCGGCAGGGACGCGGGGAGCGACGCCAGCGGGGCGCGGAGCGCCTCGGCTCCGTCGGCGGTGCGTCCGCGCGCTCGCACGATTCAGGTCTCCGGGCTCTGCGAGGACTCTCGCCGGAAGATGGCCACGACGTCCTCCACGGGCACGACCCAGAGCCGGTTGTCGCCCTCGAAGTCCACGGGCACCGCCTGCTTGGGGTGGAAGAGCACGCGGTCGTACTGCTTGATGGGGTAATCCTCGTCCCGCGCCACCTGGGCGGAGACCGCCACGACGCGGCCTGTGATCGTGGGGATTTCGACCTTGTCGGGGAGGTGAATCCCGGCCTTGGTCTGCTTCTTGTCCTGGTCCTTGCGGATCAGGACGCGCTTCCCAACGGGCTCTACCACCTCGATCGCCGCGGAGGATGGAGTCGGTCGTGTGGCCATCGGCTGGAGTGTAGCCGGTGGCGTCCGGGGGGCGGTATGGGCCCGGGTTCTCACGCCGGCTGAACCCACCGGCCCGCGCCGTCGTACACTGTGTGCATGTCCACGGACTGGTCCGAGAACATCGTGATCACGGAACTCTCGGATGAGCCGGCGCTCTCCGACGAGCTCGGGGCCGTGATCGATCGCGCGCTCAAGAGCAAGGACCACGTGCCCCACGTCGTCCTGAACTTCGGGCAGGTGTCGTACGTCAACTCGTCCAACCTCGCGCAGCTGCTCCGGCTGCGAAAGACCCTCGCGGACCGTGGCGCGCACCTCCGCCTCTGCAGCGTCAGCGATCCGGTGTGGTCCGTCTTCATGGTGACCGGGCTCGACAAGGTCCTCCGCTTTGCGCCCGATCCGCTCACCGCGCTCGCCGGTCTGCAGATCGAGGACCAGCAGTCGTCGAAGTAGCAAGCCCGCGGCGGGGCGGGGCTCCCGGCGCATCCGTGTGTTCCGCGTGCCCGCGTTGACCGCCATGACCCACCCGAATCCAACCGCCGCCGAGCCGCCCCCCGTCGCGGAACTCCGGGCGCTCCGGAAGACCTACTTCAAGGACGATGGAAGCATCATGGTCGAGGCCCTCAAGGGCGTCGAGCTTGTCATCCGCAAGGGCGAATACGTCGCGGTCATGGGCAGCTCCGGCTCGGGCAAGTCCACGCTCATGAACGTGCTTGGCTGTCTTGATCGTCCCACCTCCGGGCACTACTACCTTGACGGGCGGGACGTCGGAGGCATGGACGACGCCACGCTCTCCGAGTACCGGGGTCGCAAGATCGGCTTCATCTTCCAGGCCTTCAACCTCATCCCAGAGCTCACGATCGACGAGAACGTCGCGGTCCCGCTCTTCTACCAGAAGGTTCCCAAGCGGGATCGGCTGGACCGTGCCCGCGAGGTGCTCACGATGGTCGGTCTGGGCGACCGTCTCGATCACCGCCCCCGCGAACTCTCGGGCGGACAGCAGCAGCGGGTGGCGATCGCCCGCGCGCTGGTCACACGCCCGGTCGTCCTCATGGCGGACGAGCCCACGGGCAACCTGGACTCCGCCACGGGTCGCGCCATCCTTGCCGTCTTTGACCGCCTGAACGACGAGGGCATGACGATCATCATGGTCACGCACGATCCCGCGGTTTCTCGGCGCTGCAAGCGGGTCGTTCGACTGGGGGACGGCGTGGTGGAGTTCGACCGCGTGCAGACGCCGGAACGGCCCGAGGAAGCCCCCCAGACCGTCGGCGCATGAAGAAGGCCCGGCGCGACCACGCACCGGGCCTCGGAAAGAGCCTCGTTCGGATCAGCGGCGGCGACGGCCCGCGATCAGCCCGCCCAGCGCCAGCAGCGCGACAGAACCGGGGGTCGGGACGATCATGTCCTGCGTCTGGCCCGAGGTCAGCGCAAACACCGGAGCGTACAGCGACGAGGTGCCGGTGAGCGAGTCCAGCCAGTCGTTGGCCAGGTCCTCGGTCGCGTCGTGCCCGTCGATGCGGATCGTCCCCGTGTGCACGTTGAGGCCGGAGTCGAAGACGATCTCCCACACGGCGCTCTGGAACGCCGCGGCCTGCGTGGAAGTGAAGGCCGGGCTGAAGTGCCGGCCCCACAGTTCGCGGAGCAGGTCGGCCTTGGTCACGCCCATGCCCGAGCCCGGGAGCGGCGCGTCCTCGAGCTGCGTCACCGTGAACAGGTTGGACTGGTTGAAGTGGATGGTTTGCCCGAGGTCGATGCAGAAGCCGACGAATGTCGGGCCCAGCAGGTTCGTGTCGCCCCCGGTCACCGTGAAGTTGTTCACGCCGGTGTAGAGCGTGCGGTACGAGTCGCCCCCGTTGACGGACACCTGCATGTGGCGCTCGGGCGACACGCTGTCGAGGCGGGCTTCGATGATGGTGGCGTTGGCGGCGGCCGCGAGGGCGCCGGATGCGAGCAGGGCAGTCACTTTCACGTCTCTTCTCCTCCGAATGGGTGCAACGGACAACACCCGGCGCCACCCGGCGCCGGGACCGTGCGGGACGGATTGGAGGATGCCGGTCCGATCGCCCGCGCCCCGGACAAGGTCCGGGCGTGGCACGGGAACGTCCAGGCGGCGGGGTCTCTCTCTCCTCCTCCGACTCGCGGGCGGAGTATCGCGGATTTTCCTGTGGCGTCAAGGGGTTAGGGCGGAGAACCAGCCCGATCTGTGGGATCCCGGGTGTGATAACGCCCAGCGGAGTTCCGCTGGGCGCTGGAGTGACACTGAGTTGTCGGAGGCAGGCTTCAGCGGCGGCGACGGCCCGCGATCAGGCCACCCAGACCGAGGAGGGCGAGTGCGCCCGGAGCCGGGGTGGACACCTGGGGCTCGTTGAGCGCCGTGCCGTACTGGAACCACACGTTGCCGATGGAGCTGAGGTTGAAGCCCTGGGGAAGACCAGAGAGCCTGAACTCAACCGAGTTCTTGATGAGCTCATTGGTGCCCGTGACGGGGGTGTTTCCGGTCGCCGGGTTGTCGCCGGCGGAGGTGATGCCGTACTGCAGGCCGTCAACGCCGGCGGGGCCACCGAGGTTGGGGCCGTTGAAGTTGGGGTTGCCGAAGAGGCCGAGGCCGCTGGAGCTGATGCCGTAGTTTGCGGCGCCGGGCCCCCCGACCAGCGAGCTGGCGTAGGCGAACTCGCCGCCCATGTTCCCGCCGCCGTTGGACCCGAAGAGCACGACCGACCCGCCGTAGAGCGTGGCGCTCACGGGCGTGAGGCTCAGCGAGGAGCCGGCGACATCGAAGTAGACGCCGGTGAGGATGTCCGCGGGGACCATCACATCTGCGGTGCTGGTGTTGGTCAGCCGGATGATGAGGCTGCCGGCAGAGATATCAAACTCCGCGGCGGCGGCGAGATTGCCGCTGGTCCCGCTGAACGTCACACTGGCGGAAGCGGCGGAGGCCAGACCGGCCACGGCCGCGATGCAGATAGCGCGCACGGACAAGATATTTCGAAATGACATGGGGCCCTCTCTCCTCCAAGCCCATGCACGCCAAACAGTTCGGCGGCATCGACCTGTCTCTCTGTGAAGACTCTACCTTGCATGGCAGATACGTCAAGAATCCATGCGTCGGTTTCCGCATAACGCGCTAGTTTTGGTGATACACGCGGTCCGAGGCGTCCCAATACAACTCGGATGGCCGGACCGATAACAAACCGGCAACGGTGCGCACTCGCAAGAATGCGCCGCACGGGGTCCGGCAGATCAGCGGCGACGGCGGCGCGCGAGGGCGCCGCTGACGCCGAGCAGTGCAAGCGTGCCGGGAGAGGGCACGTCGAACTGTCCCTCGCCGTAGGCCGTGCCGTAGACGAAGCGGACGCCGGTGACCCGGTTGAGATCGAAGTTCGCGGGCAGGCCGCCGAGGGTGAAGCGGACCTCGTTCTGAATGAGGGGTGTGTTGGCGCCGCCGTTGTGTGTCGCCGGGTTGTCGCCCGCGCTGGCGATGCCGAACTCCAGGCCGTTGGGGCTCGCGGGAGGGAAGAGGTCCGGACCCGGGAAGCGGTCGCCGGGGCCGAAGTCTCCGAGGCCGGAGGAACTGATGCCGTAGCGGAAGCCGCCGGGATAGCCGGCGGCCTTGTAGCCGGAGGCCCACTCGCCGCCGACCACCCCGTCGCCCGGCGTGGTGCCGTTGGTGACGACCGATCCCGGGCCCAGCACGGCGCTGACTCGAGTGAGGGAGATGGGCGACCCGCTGATCTCGAAGAAGACCGCGGTCAGCACGTTCGCCGGAACCATGATGTCCGCGGTCGAAGTGTTCGACAGATACACATGCAGTTGTGTGCCGGAGATGGTGAACTCGGCGCGAGCGGCGAGGCTGCCGCTCGAACCGGAATAGACGATCCCCGACGCACCAGAAGCCCCGACCACGAGTGCGGCGACGCCACAGCACAACTTGAACATGGATGCCCCCTGTCTCTGCTCTCAAAGGACCTCTCGGCCCTAAATGCTTCCGCCACAGCACACTATGGCAGCACCTGAGGTTATCACCCTACCCCAGCTTGTCAACGTGCATTTTTGGGTGTGGACGCGCAATTCTTGAGTCGGGCGAGTGGCGTGGGGCCTTGTGCGGGGCATCGGTGGTCCCCATTCTGAACCGCTACCATGGCCCCGTCATGCCGACCATCACGATCAACGGGCAGAAGTTTGAGTTCACCCCCGGCCAGACGATCCTGCAGATCGCCAACGCGCGCGGGGTCGAGATTCCGCAGTACTGCTACCACGAGGGCCTGTCCGTCGTGGCGAGTTGCCGCATCTGCCTCGTGGAGTGCCAGGTCCCCAATCCGAAGACGGGGCAGTTGGAGCCCTTCATGGGGGGGAAGCTGGTGCCGAGCTGCCAGCAGACCGCGATGGACGGCATGGTTGTCTTCTCGGACTCGCCCAAGGCGGTCGCGAACCAGAAGGCGGTCATGGAGTTCCTGCTCATCAACCACCCGCTGGACTGCCCGGTGTGCGACCAGTCGGGCGAGTGCTTTCTGCAGGACTATTCGTACATGTACGGTCGGGGGGTTTCGCGCTTCGAGGAGCAGAAGGTCAAGCAGCCCAAGAAGGACGTGGGCCCGCGTGTGCTGCTGTACAGCGACCGGTGCATCATGTGCACCCGTTGCGTGCGCTTCACGCGGGAGGTCACGGGCACCAGCGAGCTCATGGTGCAGGGCCGGGGCAACAAGGAGGAGATCGACGTGTTCCCCGGCGTGCCGCTGGCGAACGAGCTTTCGGCGAACGTGATCGACCTGTGCCCGGTGGGCGCGCTGCTCGACAAGGATTTCCTCTTCGCGCAGCGTGTCTGGTTCCTCCGGGAGTCGCCCAGCGTTGACGGCCTGACCGCCAGCGGCGACAACCTCTGGGTCCACCACAACCAGGGCAAGGTCTTCCGCATCAAGCCCCGAGAGAACGCGAAGATCAACAAGTGGTGGATCACCGACGAGGTCCGCTACGGCTGGAAGTTCGTGCACAGCGAGCGCCGTCTGCGCGGGCCCACCCGCAAGCAGCACGGCGTGCCGGTGGCGTGCGAGTATGTCCGTGCGAACGCGGATGTCATCCAGGGCGTGTCCCGCGCCGTGCAGGCCGGCAAGCGGCTGGCACTGATGGTGAGCCCGATGCTGAGCTGCGAGGATGCCTATCTGCT
Source organism: Leptolyngbya sp. PLA1 (assembly GCA_021405315.1). Taxonomy (GTDB): domain Bacteria; phylum Planctomycetota; class Phycisphaerae; order Phycisphaerales; family UBA1924; genus RI-211. The sequence continues at coordinate 10,255 of QWIH01000021.1, read as the reverse complement.
GGCGCGGACCGCGAGGAGCATGGACCCGCAGGCGATCCTGGCCCTGGGCCCCGTTCCGGTCTCGGGGCAGGACAAGGTCTACCCCATCGGGGCCGGCGAGAACGACCCCCGGGCGTTCAGGATCTACGCGGAAAAGGCACCGAACGCGCGCGGCGTGAAGCGGGTCCTGGCGGCCATGGGGGGGCAGGTTGAGGACTACGCGGGCCTGCTGGCGGTGCTGGGCAAGGGCACCGGCGCGAGCAAGGTCGGGGCGGTCATCCTCACCGGCAACTACCCCGACGACTGGGCGGACAAGGACCTTGTGACGTGCCTGGGTGGAAAGTTCGTCACGCTGATCGACACGCTCGCGAGCGAACTCTCGGATCGTGCGGACGTGGTGCTCCCCGGGGCGACGTGGTTGGAGAAGTCCGGCACGTTCGAGAACGCCCGCAACATGCTCCAGGCTTTCGCACGGGCCGTCCCGCCGCTGGAGGGCTCGAAGGCCGAGGCGCAGCACGCGCTCGATCTTGCCTGGGTGCTCGGTGGCGGCGTCGCGCCGTCTGCTCGCTCCAAGCCCCTGATGCTCGAGACGACGCGAGGTCAGGTCGCCGCCGGCCTGCACGTGGCCGTGCCCTTTGCGCCGGAGTTCGACGCGGGCGCCACGCGGGCCCAGATGGGGGGCGCGTTCGCGAGCGACGTGGCCCTCCCGCCCGAGGAGCGTGCCGTCTCGACGGACATGCCCATGGTCGAGGTCTGACGCCCGGCCCGGGCGAGAATACGATCGGGGCAAGGAGGCGGCTCGATGCTCAGCGCCACCACGCTCATGTGGCTGCTCATGGCGGCGACCGTGTTTGTCGGCATTCCCTTCACCCTCTGGTGGTGGAAGCAGGCCGACAAGTGGGCGGACGCGGAGCACAAGCGCTTCAAGTCACCCGAGGACACCCGCGAGCGGATCATCGTGCGCACGCCGGGCGCCGATCAGCCCAGGAAGGACGGCACCGCATGAGTTGGATGCTGCTCATGATCGTCGGCGTGGTGGTGGCGGTCGGCCTAGTGGTCATTCTCGCCAACCAGCCCCGCAAGAAGAGCCGCCACTGACCTTGCCCCGCTACGCCCTCACCATCGCGTACGACGGGACGGACTTCTGCGGCTGGCAGAAGCAGGAACCGATGCTGCCGATCGCGGGCGACGACCGGCCCGGGGACCAGGTGCCCTCGCGGCCCAGCGAGAGCAAGCTCGCGGCGGCAGAGCCGCTGGAGTTGCGCGAGGGGGAGGACCGCGCGAGGGTGGCGCTCCGCACCGTGCAGCACGTGGTCGAGCAGGCGGTGATCGGCGTGGTGCGCGAGCCCGTGGTGCTGATGGGCGCGAGCCGCACGGACGCGGGCGTCCACGCGCGGGGGCAGGTGGGCGCCTTCACGTGCGGCGGGGAGGGCGATGCCGCGGGCTGGCCCGTCAGCCGGGGAACGGATCGGTTGCTGCGGGCAATCAACGGCCGGCTCCCGGACGACGTGCTCGTGACCTCCTGCGCGGAGGTGCCGCACGACTTTGATCCCATCCGCGGGGCGATGAGCAAGGGGTACTCGTACACGCTGCACGTGTCTCCGCCCCCGCCTCGGGGCCAGGGGCTGCGCCCGCTCTGGGACCGGCGGTACGTCCATCACGTGTGGGAGCCGCTGGACGCGGAGGCGATGGACATCGCGGCGCGCGCGGTGGTGGGGGAGCACGACTTCGCGGCGTTCGCAGCGGCGGGGCACGGCAGGCTCTCCACCGTGCGCACCGTCTTCTCCTGCGCCGTGACGCGGCTGGCTGACGTCCAGGGCGCCCAGCGACTGCGCATCGACATCACGGGCAATGGGTTCCTGTGGAACATGGTCCGCATCATCGCGGGCACGCTGGTGGACGTGGGGCGGGGACGGATCGCAGCGGGCGTGATCGGGGAGATCATCGCATCCCGGGATCGACGGCGCGCCGGGCCGACGCTCCCGCCGACCGGCCTGTGCCTGGAGTGGATCAAGTACGGAGCGTGAGGTCGCGATTGGGAGCCGTCATGCGGCGGATGGGCGCGTCACGAGGGTTCACGGGGGTGGTGGTGGCGGGTGTGCTGGCCTCGGTGGTTCATGCGCTGTACGCGGGCTCGTTGCTGGTGCAGATTCACGGGATCAGGGGCACCCGCACGAGCGGCGCAGAGGTCGCGGTCGCCCGAGGCGCGGTCATGTGGGCGTGGTGGGGTCCCGCGCCCTGGACCCCGCCGCACCGCGGGTGGTCGTGGGACGTCTCGCTGCTGGCTCGGGCCGGCAGTCCGTACTGGTTCAACTCGTGGACGCCTTCCACACCCGGGGCCGGTGTGTTCCCGCTGTGGGCCCCGGTCGCGGCCTCCTGTGCGTTGCTGGCGCTGGCTCTCGGGCGATGGTCGATCGGGCCCCGAGGCGTCTGCCGGTCGTGCGGCTATGACTGCGCGGGGCTTCCGGGCGACCGCTGCCCGGAGTGCGGTACGCTTCGGGGCGAGTGCGCATCCTCCACGTCTCAACCCGATTGATCCTGGGGGGCAGCCAGGAGAACACGGTCCTGTCCTGCGAGGGGCAGGCGCGGCTGGGCCACGACGTCCACCTCGCCTTTGGCCCGATCTATGGCCCCGAGGGATCGCTGCTGGAACGGGTCCGTGACTTTCGCACGCCGGACGGGCGCGGCATCACGACGCACGTGGTGCCCCACCTGTGCCGGGACGTGAGCCCGGTGAACGACCGGCGCGCGGTCCGGGAGCTCCGGCAGCTCTGCCGGGTGCTGAAGCCGGACGTAGTGCACACGCACAGCAGCAAGGCGGGGGTGCTGGGTCGGGCCGCGGCGTGGAGCGAGAGTCACGGGGCGGCTGCATGGCCCTGCCGGGTGGTGCACACCATCCACGGCCCGCCCTTCATGCCGGTCGAGGGCTCGGGCCCGCGAAGGCTGCGCGTGCGGATGATGAATGCGGCGTACACGCTCGCGGAGCGCTATGCGGCGCGGCGGTGCCACAGCATCGTGAGCGTGGCGGACGCGATGACTCGAGAGTTTCTGGCTAGGCGGATCGGAAGACCTGAGCAGTACGTCACGGTGCGCTCGGGCATGGAGGTGGCGCCGTTCCTCGCGGCGGCGAGCGGCCACACCCGCGCCGAGGTGCGTGCGAGGCTCGGCCTTTCGGAGAGCGATTTCGTGGTTGGCACCGTGGCCCGGCTTGCCCAGCACAAGGGGCACGACGATCTGCTCGACGCCCTGGCCGAGACGCTGCGCGGGCAGCGGCGTTGGAAACTGCTCTGGGTGGGTGACGGCTGGTGGCGCGAGCGGCTGACGGCGAAGGCGAGCGGGCTGGGGCTGACGGTGGCCGAACTCGACCGGGGCGCTCGCCCACCTCACGGTGCGCAGGTGCTGCTCACGGGGCTCGTGCCTCCGGATGAGATCCCGGGGCTCATCCGGTCGATGGACGTGCTGGCGCACCCGTCGTATCGCGAGGGCCTGCCCCGCACCGTGCCGCAGGCGCTGCTGGCGGGCGTGTGCCCTGTGGCGTACGACGTGGACGGGACGGGCGAGGTCTGCCGTGACATGGAGACGGGGCGGCTGGTCCGGCCTGCGGATCTCGCCGGTCTTCGGGACGCGATCACGTGGTGTGCGGAGAACCCGCAGGCCCGGCGGGACCTTGCGGCGAGGGGCCGCGACGAATGCCGCGAGGCGTTCAGTGTGGAGGCGATGGTGGCCGGGCTGAGCCGCGTGTACGAAGGACGCGGTACGATCGGCCCATGACTCAGAAACCCGCGACGCGCGCTCCGAAGTTTGTTCCCCCGGGGGAAGGGCGTCCCCTTCACGGTCCGGGGGGTGACTCCCTTGTGCACAAGATCACCTCGAAGGATTCGGGCGGCACGATGCTCCTCTCGGACTACTTCCTGCCACCGGGGGGCGGCACGCCCCTGCACGTGCACACGCACGAGGACGAGACGTTCTTCGTCATCGAGGGCGAGGTGACGTTCTCTGTGAATGGCGCGCGGCTGGTTGCCGCGGCGGGCGCGACCATCTTCGGGCCCAGGGGCGTTCCTCACTGCTTCAAGAACTGTTCGGGCAGGCCGGCGCGGATGGTGCTGCTGGTGACGCCGGGCGAGAACTTCGAGAAGTTCTATGACGTCGTGGGGCTTGCCGGGGCCTCGGGTGGCCCGCCCACCGACGCGGAGATCATCGGTCGCATCATGGCGACCGCCCCCGCCCACGGCATCACCATTCTGGGGCCCGGCCCGCTCTGAGTTTCTGATAGGCTGTGGCAGACCGGGACGCCCGTCTCCGGCCCCTCGGGAGCACGCCCATGAGCCAAGTTCCGCCACCTCCCCCGTTCCCCGCCGGTCAGCCCGTCGGCACGCCCCCCGCGGGCGGCCCGCCGCCTCAGGGCTCCGCGACCAAGACCGTCGCGATCGTGCTGTCGATCATCGGCGTGCTCATGGTTCTGATCTGCGGGGGCGTGTTCCTGATCCTGATGCCGGCGCTGGGCAAGGCCAAGGAGGCAGCGAAGGCCACGGTCGCTCTCTCCAACGCGCGGCAGTTGATGGTGGCGGTCCACTCGTACGCGACCGACTTCAAGGACCGTGTGCCCGCGAACGCGGGATGGGCGGACACGCTGAACTCCTACCTGGGAGGCGGGGTCGAGCCCATGCTTGACAGTCGGCGGATCGATGGCCCGGGGCCGGACTTCGTGTACGCCGCCCCTCCGGGGAGGAAGGGCAGGCAGTTGCTGCTGAGCGAGATCCGCAATCCGTCGACCACGATCTTCTTCCACGAGGATCTGACCGCGCTGCCGCCCTCGATCAAGACAGTGGTGGTCGCCTACGCGGACGGCGCGGTGAAGCTCGTGCCGCGCGCAGAGCTCGAGCAGGCGCTCGCGGCCCAGGCGCGGGAGTATCCGCCCGACCGCGGGGAGTAGTTACTCCTCGTCCAGCGTCTTCTTGCGGCGCAGCACATGGTGGTAGTGCTGCGCGAAGCGGTGCGCTTCATCGCGGATGGCCTGGACCAGCCTCAGCCCCGGGTTTGTTCGCGGGAGGCGGATCGGCGCGCTCTTCCGCTGGACGTAGATGAGCTCTTCCTTCTTGGCGAGGCTGATGACCATGGGGGGCTTGACGTTGAGGAGATCGAAGACCTCGAGGGCCGCGTGGAGCTGGCCCAGGCCGCCGTCGATGACGATGACGTCCGGGTACATCTCCTGGCCGTCGCCGGCCTCCCGGTAGCGTCTGCTGACGACCTCGCGGATGCTGGCGTAGTCGTCGTTCCCGCCCTCGACGGACTTGATCCTGAAGCGTCGGTACTCGCTCTTGCAGGGCCTGCCGTCGACGAAGGAGACCTTGCTGCCGACGGTCTCGCCCCCCTTGAGGTGCGCGATATCGATGCACTCGATGCAGCGGATGGGCTCGGAAAGGCCGAGGGTTTTCTGGAGGCTTCGGAGCGAGGAGGCGGGATCGATGATGACCTGCTCGGTCTCGGGTTGCCACTGCTGCGCGCGGGACCCCCGCTCGTCGAGCCGCTCGATGGCGCGGATCTGGTCGCGGATCGCGGCGGCCTGCTCGAACCGCTGATCCGCGGACGCGCGCTCCATGTCGGTGCGCAGCTCGCGGAGCATGACGCTGCGCTTGCTCTCGAGGAAGCGGGTGAATCGCGCGATGTCCTCGCGGTAGGCGTCCCGGGAGATCTTGTCGGCGCAGGGCGCGGTGCACTGGTTGATGGCGTAGAGCAGGCACGGGCGGAAGCGAGCGTTCTTCGGGTCATTGCTCACGATGTCCAGCGAGCAGGTGCGGAACCGGAAGACCCGCTGCAGGATGGCCACCGCCTCGCGGAGCGCGCCGGCGTTGGTGAAGGGGCCGTAGACCTTGGCCCCGCGGAGTTCCTCGGACGCGGGCGCCCGCGTCACGACCACGCGCGGGAAATCCTCGCGCGTCGTGACGGCGAGGTACGGGAAGGTCTTGTCGTCGGTGAGCTTCACGTTGAAGCGGGGCTTGATGTCCTTGATCAGCCGGTTCTCGGCGAGCAGGGCCTCCCACTCGCCCTCGCACTCGAGGGTTTCGAAGTCGTGCACCAGGTCGAGCATCGCCTGCTTCTGGAAGCCGAGGTCCGCCGAGGGAACGAAGTACGACGACACGCGGTCGGGCAGGGCGAGGGCCTTGCCGACGTACAGCACGACCCCCTTGTGGTCCTTCATGAGGTAGACGCCCGGGGTGCGGGGGAGTGCGCGGGCCTTGCGCAGGAGGCGTTGAAGGCGGACCTCTCGCGACTCGGTGCCCCACGCGGGGAGCGGGCCGTCCTCGGTCCCGGTCTGGTTCGCGTCGTCCATCGGCGCTGGAAGGGTATCGCGGCGTGCATCGGCGATCGGTGGGGGGCGGTCGCGCGGGGGGCCGAGCAGATGGCGAACCAGTCCCCGGTGGGTATTGGACCGGAAACCCGATGTCATCGCCCGCAATGCGCGCCCTGATCCGGCCCGTCTATCCGATAGAGAGGACGCCGGTCTTGATTCCTACCATGGGTTTTCCGAGAGAGTGACCATGCCCCAGAGCCACGCCATCCAGCCCGAGTCTTCCCCCTACGTCCTTGGCACGGGGCAGGACGAGTCCGTGCGCCTGGGCCTGCAGCACCGGCTCTGGTCCGCCGCGGCTCATTCGTTGTGGGAGCGGGCCGGGGTCAAGCCGGGCCAGACGGTGCTGGACCTCGGCTGCGGCCCCGGGCACGCGTCGCTGGATCTCTCGCAGATCGTCGGCCCGACGGGCCGCGTGGTTGCCGTGGATGAGTCCGCGTCGTTCCTGAAGCAGCTCCACGATCAGGCCGTTGCCCGCAAGGCGCACCACATCGAGCGCGTGCTGGGCGACGTGCAGGACATCGGGACCGTGCTCGCGGACGAAGCCGGGCAGATCGACCTCGCGTACGCGCGATGGGTGTTCTGCTTCCTCTCGCGCCCGGAGGATGTGGTCCGCGGCCTGGCCCGTCTCATCAAGCCGGGCGGCAAGGTTGCGGTGCAGGACTACTTCAACTACGAGCGAAGCCTGACGCTCGCACCTCGCTGCGAGGCTTTCAGCCGCGTCATCAGCGCCGTGGGCGCGTCCTGGCGGTCGCGGGGTGGCGACACGGATGTGATGGGCAAGCTCCCGGGCATGTTCCTGAGGCACGGGTTCGAGGTGACGTCGATCGAGGTGGTGCAGAGGCTGGCGCGACCGGACAGCACCATGTGGAGCTGGCCCAACTCGTTCTGGCAGAACTACGTTCCGCGCCTGGTGGAGAACGGGTTCCTGACGCGCGACGACGAGGCCGCCTTCCACGCCGCGTGGGCCAGGGCGGCGAACGATCCCGGGGCGTTCGTGCTCCTCCCGCCCGTCTTTGAGCTGGTGGCGACGCGTCGCGAGCCCCAAGGCTGACCGCGGTACTCGGGGCGTCCGCCGGCGCACCCGGTATCATGGCGCGCATGCAGCGCCGGCATCACTACGAGCAGGCCCTGGAGGCGTATCTTCGCCAGCGGCGCATCCCGTACCTCGCGGTGCAGGAGGCCCGCAAGGCGCTCCTGCCGGACGCCCCGCCCCCCCGGGCGGCCGACGCTGCCGGGTCTCTGAAGAACTTCGACCTCGTGGTGTATGGCCATGGTTCGAGCCTTCTGGTGGAGGTGAAAGGCCGTCGCATCGCCCCGCGGACCCGCGAGTCTTCTTCCCGGCCTCCCCGGCTGGAATGCTGGACCACCCAGGACGACATCGACTCACTGTCGCGCTGGGAGCGCCTCTTCGGCCCCGGCTTTGAGGCCGTGCTGGTGTTTGTCTACTGGTGCGACCAGTTGCCGCGAGACGCCCTCTTCGAGGAACTGTTCGAGCACGCCGACCGCTGGTACGCGCTTCGCACCATCAGGGTGGCGGACTACAAGGCGGCGATGCGTATCCGGAGCCCGAGGTGGCGGACGGTAGATCTCGCCCCGGCCGCGTTTGACCGCCTGAGCGGGCCGCTGGCGCCCCCCTCGCCGAACGCGCTCCCCGAGGGCCTGCATGTGGGCTGGCATCCTCTCGCGGAGCGTCTGGAGGACCCCCTCCCCCCGCTCCCGGCGATGGACGCGTTCCCGCGGCGGGGCTGAGAAACCCCGGAGCGCCGGGTGACGTACCATGGCACCATGAACACGCTCTCCCGCGCAACGGTGGTGTGCACTCGTGCGATTGGCTGGATCGGTGGCGTGGCCCTGAGCGCCGCGGTCGCGATGGCCCAGCAGGCGCCCACGGGTCTTCCGGCGACTCCGACGCCCGCGAAGCCCGACACCCCCCCGACCCTCATGACCCTGCTGGTGGTGTTCCTGATCGCGGCCCTGACGCTCTTCGCCAGCCTGATGCCCGCCAAGCGCGGCCACCAGGACTGAGCCCGTCCTCGCCGAGACACTGGCCCGCACCCGCCAAGACAACGCGGCGACGCGGATCGGAGGCAGCCATGCGTGCGACTCTGTCAACCCGTCCCGGGCTGATCATCCTGAACCTGGCGCTCGCCGCGACGCTGATCGTGCTGGCGGTGGCGAGCCGCGCGGACGCGCAGAACGCGTCCGGTCCGCCCGCCCGTGCCCGGGGCGAGTACACGCTGGTGGCGGGCAAGTCCAACTCGGGCGGGTCGGATGTGGTGTACGTGGTCGACGCGAGCAACCAGGAGATCGTGGCGCTGAAGTGGGACCAATCCCGGCAGGCCATGACCGCCGTGGGCTACCGGGCCATGGGCGCCGATCAGCGCCAAACCCCGGGACGGTGAAAGGAGTAGACATGCACCATGTTGCTCGAAACTCCCGCGGCTCGGCCCCCGCCCTCTGGGTGCTCGCCGGGGTTCTTGCGGCGCTCATCGGACTGCACCTGCTGCGTGCGGCGCCCGCCGAGGCGGCGGTGGTGAGCCGCATCGGGGGGCTGACGGTTCTGACGGCGAGCGCGGGCAACGAGGACGTTCTGGTGATCCTCGACGAGCGGAACGAGGCACTGTTTACCTATCGCACCGACGCCCGTCAGGGCGTGCAGCTCATGCAGCGCATCCCTCTGGGAGAGCTCTTTGCCGAGGCCCGGGCGCGCAGTCTGGGCGGGCCCTGACACCATGCCGATCCACCCGCTGCCGCAGTTCGAGGCCGATGTGAAGGCCGCGCTCGCCGAGGAAGACCGCAAGGTCTACGAGGCGCTGCGTGCGCCCAAGACGCTGGTGGTGCGCTTCGGCGCGATGAACCTGGTGGGTGAGTTTCCGTACTCGGGGGACATCAAGCCCGGGTGCGGGAGCAAGATGGTGGTCCGCACCTTCCGGGGCGTTGAACTGGGCGAGATGCTGACCAGCACCTGCCCGAACTCGGGCTGCTCCAAGAGCGTCTCCCGCAAGGAGATGCTCTCGTACATCGACAACTCCGGGGGCCGGGACTACCCGTTCTTCACCGACGGTCGCGTGCTGCGCGTCGCGACGAAGGAAGATTTGGACCGCCAGGCCGCGATCGAGCAGAGCAAGCACGGGATCCGGGCCCACGTGCGCGACATCGCGGCCCGGATCGGGTTCACCGCGCGGATCGTGGATGTGGAGCCGATCCTGGGCGGCGAATCGCTCACGATCTATTGCCTGTCCGAGGAGCGTGTAGACCTGCGGGACCTCATCCGCGAGGCCAGCCGCGAGTTTCGGGCGCACGTGGAAGTTCGCCAGGTCGGCGCCCGCGATGAGGCACGCCTGACCGCGGACTACGAGAAGTGCGGCCAATATTGCTGCTGCAAGAACTTTCTCAAGGTGCTCAGGCCGATCTCGATGAAGTCCGCGAAGATCCAGAAGGCCACGCTGGATCCGTTGAAGATCTCCGGGCGCTGCGGGCGGCTGATGTGCTGCCTTCGCTACGAGGACGCGACGTACGAGGAACTCCGCAAGAAGCTCCCGCGCAAGAAATCCCGCGTGGGCACGCCCGAGGGCGACGGCATCGTGATCGACGGGCAGATCCTGACCCAGCTCGCGCTGGTGGAGCTCGACGCGCTCGGGTCCGATGGCAGGCCGCGCCGGGTGGCCGTCCCCATCGAAGAGCTCACGGCTCCGGGTGCCGCGGTCGCGCCCCCACGCCCCGAGCCTGATGCGAGGGGGATGAGAGAGCGTGGCCCCGGCAACAGGCCGAGCGCACCCCAGGCCGGGACGCGGCCTGCCAGAGACCCCGGGACCCCGCGCCCGTCCGGACAGTCTCGCGAGGCCGAGCAGCCGGGCGAGCAGAGGCAGGCCCGCGAGCCGGGCCCGGCGCGGGAGCCAGGACCCCGCCGCGAGCAGCCCCCAC
>QWIH01000065.1 GCA_021405315.1 Leptolyngbya sp. PLA1 | reverse complement strand
GCCCAGGTGGGCCTACCGGTCCACGCGTCGGTGGCGGCGCCGGCGGCCCAGGCTCGCCCTCCACCTCCGATGACGACCGCGGCCGCAGCCCCCGCCGCAAGCAGGAGCCCGCCAAACGCTCCACCGGCCAAGGCGTTCCCGCACGCCGACGCGCCTCCGCCGGAGGCGAGGACTGGGTCGGCGGCCAGGTCTTCAGCGAACAGGACCTCATCGAACGCGAAGCCCGCCTCGCCCGGTCCGGCGGCTTCCTCAAGAAGCGCAAGCAGGAACTCACCAAGCCCGGTCAACCCGCCGGCGCCGCGGACACCAGCGGACGAATCCGCATCGCCGCCCCCTTCACCATCAAGGACCTCTCCGAAACCACCGGCGTCAAGGCCGCCGAGATCGTCAAGAAGCTCTTCATGCAGGGCGTCATGAAGAAGATCAACGATCCCATCGACGCCGACAAGGCCGCCGAGATCATGATCGACTTCGACATCGACCTCGAAGTCGTCGAGGCCCGGACCGCCGAGGAAACCGTCTCCGACCAGTTCCTCACCCGCGACATGAAGGACGCTCGCCCCCGCGGCGCCGTCGTCACCATCCTCGGCCACGTCGACCACGGCAAGACCAGCCTCCTCGACAAGATCCGCAACGCCAACGTCGCCGCGGGCGAGGCCGGCGGCATCACCCAGAAGACCAGCGCCTTCGTCGCAGAGGTCGTCGTCGAGGGCCAGCAGCGCCAGGTCGTCTTCCTCGACACCCCGGGCCACGAGGCCTTCACCAGCATGCGCGCCCGCGGCGCCAAAATGACCGACGTCGTCGTCCTCGTTGTCTCCGCCCCCGAGGGCGTCATGCCCCAGACCATCGAGTCCATCAACCACGCCAAGGCCGCCAAGGTGCCCCTCGTCGTCGCGCTCAACAAGATCGACCGCCCCGACGCCACCGAGGCCCAGATCCAGAAGACCCTCGGCGAACTCGCCAAGGCCGGCATCAACCCCGTCGAATGGGGAGGCGAGACCGAAGTCGTCCGCGTCTCCGCGGTCACAGGCCAGGGAATCACCCAGCTCCTCGAAACCCTCGACTACCAGGCCCAGCTCCTCGACCTCAAGGCCGACTACGACGGGCCCGCCCAGGGAACCGTCATCGAGGCCAAGACCGAGGAAGGCCGCGGTGCCGTCGCCAACATCCTCGTCCAGCAGGGCCGCCTCAAGGTCGGCGACTTCATCGTCATGGGCCGCGCCTTCGGCCGCGTCCGCGATATCACCGACGACAAGGGCTCCCGCATCAAGGAAGCCCTCCCCCCGATGCCCGTCCAGGTCTCCGGCATCGACCTCGTCTGCGACGCCGGCGACAAGTTCTTCGTCACCAGGTCCCTCCGCGAGGCCGAGGACGCCGCCGACCAGCGACGCCACCGCGAACGCGAAACCCAGCTCGCTCAGCCCAAGCTCACCCTCGACTCGCTCTTCTCGCAGATGCAGACCACCGAGAGCGAGACCAAGGAAATCCGCATCATCCTCAAGACCGATCAGCAGGGCACCGTCGACGTTCTCAAGAGCGAGTGCGAGAAGGTCAAGTCCGCTGAAGTCCGCACCCGCGTCATCCACGCCGCCGTCGGCGGCATCCAGGAGTCCGACGTCACCCTCGCCGACGCCTCCAAGGCCATCATCATCGGCTTCAACGTCATCCCCTCCGGCAAGGCCCGCGCCCTCGCCGAGCACAAGGGCGTCGAGATCCGCACCTACCAGGTCATCTACGACATCACCGACGACCTCAAGAAGGCCGCAGAGGGAATGCTCGCTCCCGAACTCCGCGAGGAAGTCCTCGGCCACGCCGAGGTCCGCGCCGTCTTCCGCATCAGCAAGGTCGGTTCCGTCGCCGGCTGCTACGTCACCGACGGCACCGTCCAGCGCGACGCCCTCATCCGCGTCACCCGCAACGGCATCGTCATCGAGCACGACCGCAAGCTCGCACAGCTCCGCCGCGTCAAGGACGACGTCAAGGACGTCCGCGCCGGCACCGAGTGCGGCATGAAGATCGACGGCTACGACGACATCAAGGAAGGCGACGTCCTCGAGTGCTACAAGAAGATCGAGGTCAAGAGAACCCTCTAACCCACCGGGGTCCGCCCCCAAGCTCCGCGTCATGGTGATCGGCGTTCTTCAGTTCGAGCTCCTCATCCACGACGCCCAGTCCCTCAAGGACAAGCGCCGCGTGGTCGCCTCCCTCAAGGAACGCCTCCATCGTGACCTCCGCGTCTCCGTCGCCGAGGTCGGCCTCCAGGACCGACCCTCCGCCGCCCGGATGGCCGTCGCCCTCGTCGCCCGAGACGGCGCCGTCGCGGGCGAAGTCCTCGACAAGGTCGTCCTCACCCTCCGCCGCCTCCACGATGCCGAACTCGGCGACATGACCCGCGAGATCCTCCACGATCCCAACGCCCCGGACTCCCCACTGACCCCCGATACACCACCACCCCGCACCGATCACTCCCTCGACCGCGAGATGCTCGCGCGCGCTGAGGCGGAGGACGCCGCGTGAGCATCAGGATCCAGCGACTCGAATCCGCCATCATGAAGGGCGTCCAGCAGGTCCTCGCCAGGGGCCTCAACGACCCCCGCGTCCGCGGCCTCATCACCGTCACCAGCGTCCGCGTCACCTCCGACCTCGCCGAGGCCCACATCGGCGTCTCCATCCTCCCAGAGTCCGCCGCCTCCCTCTCCTTCCACGGCGTCGAAAGCTCCGCGAAGCACATCCGCCACGAGCTCTCCAAGCTCGTCGACACCCGCCAACTCCCGGCCCTACGGTTCTTCCTCGACTCCTCCCTGAAGAAGCAGGCCGAGGTCCTGAGGGCGATCGACGAGGCCGCCGGTGACCTCCAGAAGCGACGCGACGAGGGCAAGTTCAAGGAGCCCGAGCCGGAGGACCCCGCCCCGTGACCGCCGCCGAGGCATCGAGCAAGAAGTTCGCCTCGCTCCTCAAGAGGCTGCGCAAGGCCAACCCCGCGCCCCAGGAGGCTCCCGCCGCCGAGGGCGAAGACCCCATCGTCACCCAGCTCGTCTACTCCATGCTCCTCTGGGAAGCATCCTCCGGACAGGCCCGCGCCGCCTTCCGGCGCGTCCGAGAGTCCCTCGTCGACTTCAACGAGCTCCGCGTCTGCGTCCCCGAAGAGATCGCCTCCATCATCGGCGAACGCTACCCCCTCTCCGCCGAACGCGCACTCCGCATGCGCTCCGTCCTCCACGCCGTCTTCGTCGCCCGCCACCAGCTCTCCCTCGCCCACCTCGCCTCCGCACCCAAGCGAGAGGCCCGCGCCTCCCTCGAAGCCCTCGAAGGCATCCCCCACTTCGTCGCCGCTCGCGTCGTCCTCGTGTCACTCGGCGGGCACGCCGTCCCCGTCGATGAGCGCCTCCGCGACCTCCTTGCCGCCGAAAAGGTCATCGCACCAGACCTGCCCCCCGCCGCCGCGGGCCACGCGCTCGAACGCCTCGTCCGCGCCGAGGATTCGCTCGACACCCACACCACCCTCGCCGCCTGGTCCGACGAGGAGGGTCACCCGCCCAGACGCGAGCGCCCCGCCATCTCCGAGCCCCCCGAGGCCCCACGGGCCGAGCCACCCCGCACCGATCCCCCGCGCGCCAAAAACGCCAAGGCCAAGACGTGATGCCCCCCTCACGCACCGTCCCCCTGCGACGCCCGCGCCCCTTCCACGCCCTCCTCCCCCTCTGCGGCGTGGCCCTCGCCCTCCAGGCCTGCGCCGGCCCCGCTCGCCCCGCCAACCGCACCGACGCCCCATCCCTCGCCCCAGGCGCTCGCGTCGCACGCCTCGCCGAACTCGCCGACGCCGAATCCGGCCGCACCCTCCGCACGCCCGTCCCGCTCTCCCCCGGCCTCAACCCCGCCGATGTCGCGCCCATCGACCCCTCCGACACCGCCGCCCGGGCGCCCCTCGCCTCGCTCCTCCCCGCCCCCGATCCAACCGAACTCTCCAGCCAGCCCGCCCCGGACGAATCGCTTCGTCTCTACGCCCGCGGCCGCGCCGAGCTCATCGATGGCCAGCCGGACGCCGCCCTCGCCGACCTCGAAGCCGCCGCCCGGCTCGACCCCGGCTCCCCCACCATCCTCCGCGAGATCGCCGAGGCCCAGCTCGCACTCGGCCGCCGCGCATCCGCCATCGCCACGCTCCGCCGCGCCCAGTCGCTCGGCCTCCGCGAGCCACGCGCCAATGCCATCCTCGGGCGGGAATCACTCCGCGCTCGCCGCACCCACGACGCCCTCGCCGAACTCGGCTCCGCCTTCCAGTCCCCGGCAATCTCGCCCATCCAGCGCACCATCGTCGGCGTCGACCTCTCCGACGCGCTCTACGAGTCCGGCCACCTCGCCGCCTCGCGCGAAGTCCTGGAGGGCTCGCTCACCCGCCTCTCCCTCGCGGGCGCCCCCGCCCGCCACCGCGCCGAACTCGCGGAGGTCGTCCGCCGCCGCGCCGATCTCTGGCGACGCGCCGGCGATGTCTCCTGCCGCCTCGGCGAGTTCGACCGCGCCCTCCAGTGCTACCAGCGCGCACGCGACGCCGCCGGCGCCGAGCCCGGCACCCTCGTCGCCCGGGAGGTCTTCGCCCTCCGCTCCCTGGGCCGCCCCGCCTCCGCCGCCCTCCTCGTCCTCGACGACATCCGCGCTCAGGGAGGCCGCGTCCAGGACCGACACGTCCCCGTGCTCCGCGCCATCTGCGAGGGCTCCGACCTCGCCGGCGTGGTCGCCCCGGCACTCGCCGAGCTCGCCTCCGAACTCCCCGATGGGGCCCTCCCCTCCGTCCAGAGCGGCCTCTCCCGCGCCGCCGCCGCCGTCCTCCCAACCGACGACGCCGCCGCCCGACTCGCCGCGCACCTCGCCAGGTGGCCCTCGGACGCCGCCGCCGCCGACGACCTCGCCGCGGCGCTGCGCACCCTCCAAGTCCGTGCCCGAGCCGACGCCCTCTCCCGCTGCGTCTCCGCCTCCCCGGACGCCGCGCCGACGCTCGCCTCCGCCCTCGTCTCCCTCGGCGATCAGACCTTCGAGCTCACCGACGAGCTCGCCGAGTCACGCTCCCCCGCCGCCAGGCTTCTCGCCGCCTTCATCTGCTGCCGCACCGGCGAGGCTCCGCGCGCCCTCCGCCTGCTCGGAGACACGCCCCCCGAAGGCGCCCCACGCCCCGCCTGGCTCATCGCCCGCGCCGCCGCCGCCTTCGACTCCGGCGACACCGCCACCCTCTCCGCCACCCGCGACCTCGCGGACCGCGCCGCCCTCGATGGCTCCAACCCCGACCGCATCGCAGCCGCGCTCATCGCCGCCATCTCCTCCGACCTCCCCCGCGCACGCGCCCTCCTCGACCCGCTCCTCGCGGGCGAGCCCGGCCCCGAAGTCCTCCTCACCGCCGCCGAGTTCGCCCTCTCCTCCGGCGACGCCGCCACTGCCGAGACGCTCCTCACCCGCTCGCTCGCCGCCGACCGTTTCGACGAACGCCCCTACGAGGGACTCCTCACCCTCTACTCGTCCGAAGGCCCACGCGCCGACGCCGCCCGCCTCGCTTCCACGGCGCGGGCGCTCCGCCAGTCCATCCCCGCCAGCCGCCTCATCCGCCGCGTCGCCGCCCAGGACCTCGTCTCCCGCTCCCTCTGGCCCCAGGCCGAATCAACACTCCTCGGCCTCATGGGCCCGACCTCCGAAGACCCCCGCTCGCTCCACCTCCTGACCACTGTCTGGGAACGCGCCGCCGCCGCCTCACCCGAACTCACAGCCCGGGGCGAGAGCTGGCTCCGCGAACGGCTCGCCTCGCGCCCCCAGTCGCCGGCGCTGGTCGCATCGCTCGCCCGAGTGCTGGTCGCGCGCGAGCACGCCGCCGAGGCCGACGCCCTTCTCGCCGACTTCACCCTCCGCGCGCCCACGCCCGACCTCCTCCGCCTCCGCGAGTGGGTCCTGCGCGAGGGGCTCGAAAAGCCCGACGAAGCCCTCGCCCTCGCCCTCGCCCGCTTCGAGCGGGGCCCGCGCACGCCCGCCGCCGCCATCGAGCAGGCTGAGCTCCTCGCCTCCCGCGAAAAGTTCGACCTCGCCGCCAACGTCCTCTCCGAGCGACTCCCCCCCGACGTCACCCTCACGCCCGACCAGACCGAACGCCTCGCACGCATCCTCTCCGGCCTCAAGCCCGGCGAACTCGCCAAGGGACCGCCGGAGGCCGCCCAAGGGGCCGTGCGGCTCTTCGACCTCGTCGCACGGGGCAACACCTCGCTCCCGCCCGCGCTCCTCGTCGCCCGGATCCTCCTCATCGCCGCCGCCTACCCCGACCAATCCGCCCGAATCCTCGACGCCGTCGAGGACTTCGCACGCCAATACCCGGACGCCCGCGAACGCACCCTCGTCCAGACCGCCGAGTCGCTGCTCGCCCGCGACGACGCCTCCCCCGGCCTCCGCTACCTCCGCGCTGCCGCCGACCGCGCGCCCGAACTCTCCGGCCTCCTGCTCAGCGAGTGGTTCCGCCTCACCGTGCTCAGGGGCGACGCCGACGACGTCACGTGGTTCATCGCCCAGTGCGATCCCCCCACCATCCTCGGAATCCTCCAGGACCGGCGCACGAGCCCCATCGACCTCGCCGCCACCCCCGACGCCCAGCGCGCCGAGGTCGCGTACCAGCTCGGCAGCGAGCTCAACTCCCTCGAACGCCGCGACCAGGCCGTCACCGCCTACCGCGAGGCCATCCGCCTCTCACCCCGCCACGCCTGGGCCAACAACAACCTCGGCTATCTCCTCCTCGAAGAAGGCCACGACCTCGCCGAGTCAGAGGCCATGATCCACATCGCCTTCGAGCAGCTCGGGGACGACTTCCACGTCATCGACTCCCTCGCCTGGGTCCGCTACAAGCGAGGAAAGCTCCTCGACGTCCCCCCCACAGCCACCTCCCCCGCCGAAGAAGGCGCCGTCACCCTCCTCACCCGCGCCCTCGCCCTCTCCAAGGCACAGGCCCTCGAGGACGGCGAGGTCATCGATCCCACCATCGCCGAGCACCTCGGCGACGCGCTCTGGCGCACCGGCGCCAAGGACGACGCGCAGGCCGCCTGGCGCACCGCGCTCGACTCCGTCTCACGCCTCCTCGAGGTCTTCGACTCCCGCTTCACCGACCCCGAGCAGTCGCCCGACTTCGTCAAGAAGCTCCGCCTCGATCTCCAGCGCCTCCGCGCCCGCCTCGACGCCGCGTCCGCCGGCCGCGAGCCCGACATCGCACCCCTCGCCAACCCCTGAATCCCAGCAGAGAACCACGGTGGCCAAGCACAACAAGTGGAGCAAGATCAAGCACCGAAAGGCCGTCGTCGACAAGCGACGAGGAAAGGTCTGGACCAAGATCGCCAAGGCCCTCATGGTCGCCGCCAAGCACGGCGGGCCCGACCCCGACTCCAACCTCGCCCTCCGCTACGCCATCGACGAGGCACGCTACGCCAACATGCCCCGTGACACCGTCGAGCGCGCCATCCAGAAGGGCGCCGGCGGCGCCTCCACCGAAAACTACGAGACCATCCGCTACGAGGGATACGCGCCCGGCGGCGTCGCCGTCATCGTCGACGCCCTCACCGACAACCGCACCCGCACCATCACCGACGTCCGAAACGCCTTCCACGACGCCGGCGGCAACGTCGGCTCCTCCGGCTGCGTCGCCTACATGTTCCAGCCCCGCGGCGAAATCCTCCTCGACGCCGGATCCCTCTCCGAAGACCGCGTCATCGAACTCGCCATCGAGGCCGGGGCCCTCGACGCCCAGCCGCCCGACGACGCCGACCACCCCGCCTGGACCGTCCTCACCGCCGCGCCGGACTTCGCCGCCGTCAAGGACGCCCTCGAGCGCGCCGGCCTCACGGTCACCGAGGCCAATCTCACCATGATCCCGGACACCATGGTCACCGTGCGGGGCGAGCACGCCAGGTCCGTCATGGACCTCGTCGAGCAGCTCGAAGACCTCGACGACGTCCAGAAGGTCTACACCAACGCCGACATCCCCGACGACGAACTCGCCGACTAGCCCGCCCCGGGCGCCCGCGCCGCCGCCTCGCCCCACGCGTCCGCCAGGCCTCGCACGTCCAGCACGACCGGGCTCACATACCCCCGCGTCACCAGCGCCACTTCATACCCCATTACATCCAGCTTCCCGCGCCCCGCCGGGACCCGCCCCACCGGGCCAAGGTCACTCAGCCTCGCCGCCGCGGGCGCCTCCGCCAGCCTCAGCACCTCCGTCGCAGGCTCCCCGCCCGCCAGCATCACCGCCGCCGGGTCGATCCCCACCCCGCACCCCGCTGCCGGCGGCCACTGATGATCCGCCAGCCGCGCGCCCGCCCGCTCCTCCGCCTCCCGCAGCGCCACCTTCGCATCCGCCGCCGCCCCCGCTCCCATCGAGACCGACACCACCGCGCGCCCGCCCGCCATCGTTGCCAGCTCCCCCACCAGCTCCAACGCACAGATCACCGCGTGCACCGCGCGCTCCGTGTGCGGCCCCGGCGCAAAGTGCTCCGTCGGCACCCACAGATCCACACCCGCGAGACCCAGCCCGAGCCTCCTCATCATCGCCGCCAGGTCCCGACGGCCCGATCGGTCCAGCTCCCGCGCACGCATCCCGGGCGCCGCACCATCCAGTTGCACCGCGCGATAGCCAAGCTCCGCCGCACCCCGCAGCGCCGCCTTTGCCTCTCCCAGTCCGCACAGTCCCAGCGCCAGGTTCACTCCACATCCTACGGCTCACCCGGCAATCTCAACCCCGAGTCGCACCCCGCCCGGTGTACCCTCCCACATGACCCCGCGCCCCTTCGCCTCGCGCCTCGTCCTCGCCGCCATCGCCCTCTGGCTCGGCGTCCTCCTCACCTCAGGGCTCACCGCCGCCGTCGCCTTCCCCGCCATGAAGCCCCTCGCCCCTCACCTCCCCGCCTATGCCGCCACCGGCGACCACTGGATGATCGCCGCCGGCGCCATCGCCAACCGCGTCTTCACCCTCGCCGGCTGGGCCCAGTGCGCCCTCGCCGCCCTCACCATGTTCTCGCTCGCGGCCCACCTCTCCCGCGCCGCCCGCCACTGGCTCAACACCACCCGCCTCCTCCTCACGCTCGCCGCCGCGGGCCTCCAGGGCTACCTCTCCTTCCTCCTCGTCCCCCGAATGAACCGAACCCTCGCCGCCTTCATGGACGCCGCCCGCGCCGCCGATCCCCAGGCCGACGCGCTCCGAAGGGCTTTCGACGCCGACCACCCCCTCGCCTCGAACATCATCTCCGGCCTCGCCGTCGTTCTCCTGCTCACCCTGCTCCTCTGGATCCTCCCCGACCCGCCCCGCACGGAACAGGCCAATGCCGCGCCCCTCTAAGACGCCCCGAAAGCCCGACGCCAGACGCGCCGCCGCGACCCACACCCAGCCCGCGCCGGCCGCGAACGTCTCAGCCGCGCAGCGCCGCCGCGCACTCCAACTCGCCGACGCCCTCCGCGCCGCCTACCCGGACGCCCACTGCGAGCTCACCTACGCCACCCCCCACCAACTCCTCATCGCCACCATCCTCTCCGCCCAATGCACCGACGTCGCCGTCAACAAGGCAACTCCCGCCCTCTTCGACCGCTTCCCCACCCCGCAGGCCTTCGCCGACGCCTCTCCCGCCGACATCGAGCCCTTCATCCGCTCGCTCGGCTTCTTCCGCGCCAAGGCACGCGCCATCCACGAGTCCATGCGCTCCATCGTCCACGACCACCAGGGCCGCGTCCCGAACACCATGGACGAACTCCTCTCCCTCCGCGGCGTCGCACGAAAGACCGCCAACGTCGTCCTCGGAAACGCCTTCGGAATCGCCCAGGGCTTCGTCGTCGATACACACGTCCAGCGGCTCGCTGTCCGACTCGGCCTCGCGCCACGCCACGCCACCGTCCACGCCATCGAGCGCCGACTTATGGCCCTCTTCCCTCCCGACCGCTGGTGCGAACTCTCACACCAGCTCATCTGGCACGGCAGGCGCGCATGCAAGGCCCGCGGCGGCGCCTGCTCCGCTCATCCCATCTGCACACAGTTCGGGATCGCCTGCGAACGCCGCTCTCCGCGGCCCTCCAGCAGCAAAAAACGTGCTCGGCGGGAGTCGAACCTGCAACCTTCGGCTTCGGAGGCCGACGCTCTATCCAGTTGAGCTACGAGCACACGACGCGGGATGCTACGATCCCTCCCGCCCCCCGGCAATCCCACCTTGACCACGATTCCCGCATCCGCCGCCTTCTCCGCGCCCACCCCCACCAGGGCCTCCTTCTCCTTCTCCTTCATCAACAGCATGGGGGGGAGCGTTGTCACTTCCAACGCGCTCTATTTCCTGACCAAGCAGGGCTTTGAGTTCAGCCGCGCGCTCAAGCGGCTGATCCGGCGCGCCACGGGCA
>QWIH01000064.1 GCA_021405315.1 Leptolyngbya sp. PLA1 | reverse complement strand
GCTCCGCGGCGGGCGCCGGGGTGCGCACGGGCGCGACCGCGGCCCGCACCGCGTGGAGCAACGCGAGCAGCGAATCTCGATGCCCGGCCCAGTGCTCGCGAGCCCGCTGCGCCCGCGCATCCCGCACCAGTGCAAGCCCGGCCCGCAGTGGCTCCATCGTCACCGCGCCCGCCGCCCCTTCCTTCGCCCAGCACTCGATCCGCGTCACCAGTGTCGCGAGGTCGTTGACGTCTCCGAGACGGCGCTGCAACTCCGCGAGTGCCTCGATCGCCGGGGGCAGCGCGGCGACCGGGCGGACCGCCTCCAGCTCCGCCAGTGAGTACCGGACCGACTTCGACGCCAGTCGCAGTTCGTGCAGGTTGTCCAGCGTGCTCAGGTCCGAGCTCGCCGCCCGCTCGAGCCTCTCGATCCGCTGCGAGAGCGTCATCATCGGCGCACGAGCCCGCTGGTGCGGCGCTGCGGGAGCCTCCAGGCGGCGGGAGAGCTTGCCCGCGTGCCCGCGTCGCCACGTCCGGCGCGAGAGCTCAGCCGTGAGCTTCGCGAGCGCCGCTTCTCTGTCCTCCGCCAGGCGGGCGAGGCCGGCATCCGCGGCGACGGCCTGAGAGGGCACCTCGCGAGCCGCGCGGAGCAGCCCCTCGTGTACGTCGCAGTCGCGGACGGCCCCCGCAGCACGACGGAGCGCTCTCAGCCGCTTTTTCAGGCCCCGGGGGGCTGCGGACGCGTGCAGACCGATGGCGGCGTTGAGCCGTCGCACCGCGACCCGCAGCGCGTGAACGCCTTCGGGCAGGGCGACTTCGGTCGATCCCCCGAGAGCCTCGCGAACGCCCGCGGCGGTTCTGGATAGCGCACGCCAACGTTTGCGCACCCCGCGCGTCGTCGCGCTGGCCGGTCCGGGCGCACCGCTCTCTCGTGAGCCGCTGTCTCGCACGCGATGGTCCCCACGCCGGCACCGGGGGGCCGACGCCGTTCACTGTACCGGAGACCGGGCGTCGGCCAACCCGAATCCAGCGCTAAGAAAAAAGGCCCCGCCGGGGTTGCCGACAGGGCCTCGGAACTTTGGGATGCTGGCGGGCTTACTGGGAGAGCTTGGGACCACCGCCCTGACGGGGGCCGACCGGGATCTCGCCGTTGCGCTCTTCGAACGCGCGGACGACCTGACCCAGGCTGATGGCGAGGCGCTTGGCGCCGGCCCAGTTCATCACCACGCGGCTGCCGACGTTGAAGACCAGCACGGGCTGGTTGTCCGCGCCTGGAACGGGCAGGTTGATGCCGAAGTCGAGCACCACCTCGTCGTTGGTGGTGGACGTACGGATGGTGTTCGCGTACGTGGTGCTCATGCGGGACTCGTCGATACGGAGCTGGACCTGCTGCTGGTTGGGCTGGGCGGGGGTGTTGTCTGCCATGTGAGTCTGATCCTTTCGCCCGCGGTGCGGGCTATGCCTTGGATTCGCCACCTTGCGGGATGCGTCGGGTCTCTCCCCGTCGCGGGCCCTCCACCTACAGGTGGGGGGAGGAGTTTAGGCCCGCCGCACCCAAAAGGGGAAGCGGGCAGCAAAGAGGGTTACGCACGGCGGGGCGGGTGGTTCGTGAAAACCGGGGGTTCCGGGGGAGGTGGTTGGTGGGCTGCAGGGGCGGGGTCGGCCGGTTCGGCACCTGAGAAGTTGCTCTCCGTGGCACGCGGGGGATCCCCGCGAGGTCTACTTCGTGGCTAGACAGTAGATCATCGTCACCACGTGCGATGCCGTCACTGGGTAGGACCTCTCGCTGATGAAGGTCCCGGTGAACCGGGACTTCGCCGCGGCTTCGAGCTTTGCGGGGACCATTCGCTGGATGTTGACGAGTTCGATTTGACTCTGGTCGGAGACTTTCCCTGCATACCGCGATCCGGCGAGCGTCTCAACGTCTTTCGACGTGAATACGTAGGAGTACCGCTCAAGTGTGCCCAGGAGGGACGCCTCTTGAGTTCGGCGCATCTGCTGGCGGCGGGGCACCAGACCAAACGTGCGGATTGGTGCGGCAAAGAACTCAAACCGTGGGTCTTCAGGGTTCATGACACCGGCGGCCGTAGCTGGTTGGGGGGCCGTAGGTTCAGCGGAGTCCTTCACCGTCTCGATGAGGAGCAGGTCGTGTGGTCGCAGCGCATCCGCGACGTTGTCAAGAAACCTCAGTTCGTTGATGTTTCCCAAGGTGTTGCCCAGGAACAACACCAGGCAGGGCGACCTCGCGCACCATTCTCGGAGGATCGTCCGCAGAATCCTTGGGTCTTCAAAGTCGAGGAGCGCAAAGTCGACTCGGGTGTTCTCGTGGGTGGTCTCCTTCACTACCCGAGAAGCGTGTCCGATGAGGGTCTTTGAGACATCGACCAGCAGTACCCGAAGCCGCCGCTGGGGGAGCGATTCCTGGAGCGAGCGGCAGATGGTGGCTTCTCGCCTCGCGTCGCCGCAGCCGAGGACGATCACCGGCAGTTCCGACCCACCGGGCCACTTGGCGATTTCAGCGAGCACCTTTTCCTTGAGCCCGGGAATCCGCACTCCGGTTTCGGGATCGCGACGCTCGGGTTCCTTGCTGCCGAAGGTGAAGGCGCCGTAAACCTTTCCAATTTTCCCGTTTCGGTTGCCCGCGAGTTCGAGCCAGAGTCTGGCGCCGAGGGCCGTCGCGTACAGGAAACGCTGAGGAAACACCGCACGCGTGTTGATGCACCGAATGAGTTCATCATCGATGTAGTGCTCGACATAGGTTCTGTCGAAGTAGCCGAATGCGCACGGGGTTTCGACCGAGAGCGCAAACGCGTGATAGGCGCGGACGGCCTTCGCGACAAAGTCCTGACCGCTCGGAACCCGCTCGGGAGCCATGTCGCGTGCGGCCAGCCACGCAGCGAACTCATCGACGGCCGGGTTTGGGGAGTTGCTCGGAAGTTGGAGGATAACGGGGGGGCACTGCTTTCCGCCGCTCATGAGTTGCTGGTAGAAGGCATCGAACTCGTATCTCAGAAATGCGCGATGTTCCGCGTCTGCCTCGACGGGCCCCCCCATCGAGTTGTGAAGAAGCATGATGAAGATGTCAGCCTCGGATGCTTCGTTCGCCAGCTTCTTCGACAGCGAAGTGTTGACAGGCGTGTCACGGTCGGAGACATCCTGGTAGCAGTAGACATCGGCCCCAAGAGCATCAAGTGCGCTCTGGGCGTAGAGGGCGGCCTCGCGGTCGCCGCCGGCGAAAGACAGAAAGACTTTGGCCACGTACCCCCCTTAGACCATCACCACTCCGGCCCGCCGGTGTACCGGCCGTAGACGTCCGCCATGGCCTGGGTCATCTCCCCCAGGGTGCAGTTCGAAAGTGCCGCGTCGATGAGCGCGGGCATGACGTTGGTCGCGTGCAGGGCCGCGCCGGGCATCTTGTTTGCCAGCGTCACGGGCTTGCCCTGGCAGACCAGGCGGATGTTCTGGAGCGCCCGGGCGACGGCCGCGGGGTCGCGGCGCTTCTTGAAGTCGGCCAGCCGCGCGTTCTGCTGCTCTTCGACCTCCGGCCCGATCTGGAGAATGTCGATGGGCCGGCTTTCATCGCCCTCCGCGTAGGCGTTGACGCCCACGATGATGCGGTCCCCCGCCTCGCACTCTTCGCTGAAGCGGTACGACGCCTCGGCGATGGAGCGACGGAAATAGCCACGGTTGATGCCGTTGATGCACGCGCGGCCGAAGGTCGCGCGGCGCTGGTACGCGGGGTGCGTCGTCAGGTCGCCCGAGGGCGCGGCCTTGTCCTTGCCCGGCTTCCAATCGGCGTACTCGCCCATGCGGTCGATCTCGTCGATGATGTCGAGGGCCTGGGCTTCCATGGTGTCGGTCAGGCTCTCGACGAACCACGAGCCCCCCAGCGGGTCGGTCACGCGGGTGACGCCCGTCTCGTGGGCCAGGATCTGCTGTGTGCGCAGGGCGACGGTCACCGCCTGCTCGGTGGGCAGTCCCAGCGTCTCGTCCATGCTGTCGGTGTGCAGGCTCTGACAGCCCCCCAGCACCGCCGCCATGGCCTGATAGGCGACGCGGACGATGTTGTTCATGGGCTGCTGCTCGGTCAGCGAGCACCCGGCGGTCTGCACGTGGGTCTTCATCCACATGGATCGTTCGCTGGTGGCGCCGTAGCGGCCCTTCATCGCGCGGGCCCAGAGGCGCCGGGCGGCGCGGAGCTTGCAGATCTCCTCGAAGAACTCGTTGTGGCTGTTGAAGAAGAAGCTCAGGCGCGGGGCGAAGGTGTCCAGCGGGAGCCCACGCTCCAGGCACGCCTCCACGTACTCCATACCGTCGCGGAGCGTGAAGGCCAACTCCTGCGCGGCGGTCGAGCCGGCCTCGCGGATGTGGTAGCCCGAGATGGAGACGCTGTTCCACTTCGGCGTGAGTCGGCTCTGGAACTCGATGGTGTCCACCACCAGCTTCACGGAGGC
Organism: Leptolyngbya sp. PLA1; assembly: GCA_021405315.1. GTDB lineage: Bacteria > Planctomycetota > Phycisphaerae > Phycisphaerales > UBA1924 > RI-211. Next base: position 6,048 of record QWIH01000064.1, on the reverse strand, counting down.
CTCGGGGGGGTAGATGAACTCGTTCTGGGAGTGGAACTCCTTGAGGATGTCGTTCTGGAGCGTGCCGCCCAGGGTGTCCCAGGAGATGCCCCGCTGGAGGGCGTGGGCGAGGTACATGGCCCAGATGCCCGCCGCCGGGCCGTTGATGGTCTGCGAAACGGTGACCTTGTCGATGGGGATCTCGGCGTAGAGGCGGTGCATGTCCTCGATGGTGCAGATCGCCACGCCGCACTTCCCGACTTCGCCGACGCAGAGCGGGTCGTCGGAGTCTCGCCCCATGAGGGTGGGGAGGTCAAAGGCGGTGGAGAGGCCGGTGTTGGCGGCGGTTCCCTTGGCCTGGCTGAGGAGGTACTTGAAGCGGCGGTTGGTGTCGTCCGCGGAGCCGAAGCCGGCGAACTGTCGCATCGTCCACAGGCGCGTGCGATAGCCCTGCGGGAACAGCCCCCGTGTGAAGGGGAACTGGCCGGGCATGCCGCCGTCGCCCAGGTCTCGTCGGATGGTGTCCATGGACTTCAGCGACTCGACCACGGGCGCGTGGGGCGCGTACGTCGGATCGAGCACCAGGCCCGAGATGGTGACGGCGTGCGGGTCGACCTTGGCTGGAGCCGTGGAGGCCGCGGGCTTCTTGGGGGCGGGCGTGGTGGTCATGGATGTACTTTACGCGATGCGGCGTGGTTTCGATAGCCCCCCGCGGGCGCAAAAAGAAAGCGGCCCGGGGATGAGCCCGGGCCGCGTGAGGGACAACAGAGTTCTCAGCCGACCAACTCAGTCGTTGACGTAGTTGGTGAGCTCGTCGTCGCGGACGGGGGTCTTGAGCTCGGAGCAGGTGGTCTCGCCGACGACCAGGATCTCACCGGGCTTGGAGGCCTTGGCGGTGAAGGTGAAGCGGCGGGTGGCGCCGGGGGCGAGGGTGCCGATGGAGAACTCGAGCTTGCCGCCGCCGACCTTGGGGTTGGCGTCGGAGGAGATGAAGGTGAGGTCCGCGGGGATGGTGACGTTCATCTTGACGTTGGTCAGGTTGATCATGCCCTGGTTCATGACCTCGCAGGTGTAGATGTGGGGGGCGCCGACGGCCACCACGCCGTCCGCGTCGGTCACGAGCGTGCCGATGTCGGGCACGCCGGTGGTGCTCGTGGAGCAGTTCGCGCTGACCGGGTCAGCACAGGCGCAGGTCGCGGTCGCGGAGGCGTTGAACGAGCCCACCTCGGCGGCGTTCACGACCATGCTCACGGACTTGCTGGCGTTGGGGGCCAGGCTCCCGACCTTCCAGGTAACGCTGGCGCCGCCCGCGCCGCCGTTGTCGGCGGAGACGAAGCGCGTGCCGGCGGGGACGGGCGCGGTGACCGTGGTGTCGCACGCCGCGTTGCCGGTGTTGGTGACCGTGAACTTGAAGGTCATGTTGCGGCCGCCGCGACCCACGATCCCGCCCGTCGGGCACTCGGCGGTGATCTTCAGGGCGGGGGCGGTGACGGTGGTGCAAGCCTGCGCCGCGGAAGCGGTGAGGCCGGGGGCTGCGGTGGCCGAGGCGGTCGAGCAGAAGTTGCCGGTCGCCTTGACCGTGCCGCAGACGTCGAAGGACTTGGACTGATTGGGCGCCAGATCGCCGGCGGAGAAGACAGCGGTGCCCGTCTTGCCATCGCTGGTGGTGAAGCCCGCGGGGAGGGTCACGGTGGCCTTCGCGTCACGGGCAATGCCGGTGCCGGTGTTGGTGACGGTCACCTTGCCGCAGATCGTGTCGCACTTCAGGGCGTTGGGCTGCATCGCCAGGTCAACCTTCAGCGCGGGCTGAACGACGGCGACCTCCTGGCAGAAGGACTGGGCCCACTCGGCGGTGGCGCACGAGCCGACGCGGCCGGAGGCGGCGGACTTGGCCGTCACGGTGACGGTCTTGCACTGCCCCGGGGCGAGGTTGCCCAGATTCCACCACAGGTTCGGGGCGTTGCCGGACGCGGCGGGCTCGCTCCCGACGATCTGCATGTTCGGGGCGCACATGTCCTTCAAGATGACGTTGGAGACTTCCATGTTCGTCAGGTTGCAGACCTTGTACGTGTAGGTGAAGTTCTGCCCGGCGATGACCTCGACCGGCATGCAGCGGTCGATGTTCAGCACGGACGTGGACTTCGAGCCGGTGGGCAAGGCGAGCGTGGTCATGGACATGCCGGGGCCGCAGGACCCGGCGGGAGCCGGGGCGGGGGCCGGAGCAGGGGCGGGCTTGGCCGCTTCAGCCTTCGGAGCAGGGGCGGGGGCAGGCGCCGGCGCCGCGCGCTCGCCCGACGGGCCGCCCCAGTAGCCGCCCACAGTGTTCGGGCTCTTGCCGCCCGAGCTCGTGGTCGAGCAGCCAATCATGCCGAGGGAACACAGTGCCGACGAGATCAGAATTGCTTTCACGCTGTGAGTCATCCGATAGCCTCCTATTCAATGATCTTGTTCCGCCATGAGACCTCTTGGTCGTCATTCCCCCCTCGGGGAAGCGGCGGCTGTAGATACCGACGGTGACCGATAGTATCACCACTGTGTGGAGCTGGCCCGGCCGGTCTTTATGGGACTGTGCAACCACCGGTTATAGGACGCGATGGAAACCGCCGCGGCTTGCCAATACAATTAGGTGTAAGTCCAATCATCGCACCTGATTGTGTGAACCTGACAGATCGAATGCGCCGCAATCTGCTGAGATTTCGCAATCGGGGAAGTTTTGTGATACGGGGTCGGAGCGCGGAACGTCGGCACGTCAGGCGGGTTCGTGTGAGAGCCGGATGAGGTCTGTCAGCACTCGGGTTGCCGCTCCCGTGTCGACGGCCCGGGCTGCCAAGACCAAGCTCTCCGCCCACGTCTGGGCGGCCCCGCCGACGAGCAGCGCGGCCGCGGCGTTGAGGAGGGTGATGTCCCGTGGTGGCCCGTGCTCTCCATCGAGGACCGCGCGGGCTATCGCCGCCGCGGAGCGAAGGTCTGCAGCGTCCAGATCCGCCGAGCTCGCCCGAGAAATCCCGAGGCTGCTGGCGCTGAACTCCTCCAACTCCACCTTTTCCGGGGTGACGTGGGCGATCATGGTGGGCGCGGCGGTCGAGATTTCGTCTATGCCGTCGCGTCCGTGAACGACCATGGCTCGTTCACACCCGAGGCGAGAGAGCACGCGGGCGACGGGCTCCACGAGGGCGGGATCGTAAATCCCCATGACCTGCCGCCGCGCCTTTGCGGGGTTGGTGAGCGGGCCAAGCACATTGAAGATCGTCGGGAACCCGAGCGACTGGCGGGCGGTGGACGCGTGCCTCATCGCCGGGTGATGGTGGATGGCGAAGCAGAAGCACAGACCGATCTCGCGGAGGCACCTGCCCTGCACGGGCGGTGTGGCGTCGATGTTCACGCCCAGCTCGCGGAGCAGTTCGGCCGAGCCGCGTCCGGAGCGGCCCCGGTTACCGTGCTTGGCCACACGAACCGCGTGCGGCGCGGCGGCGGCGGTGACGATGGCGGCGAGGGTGGAGATATTGAAGGTCTTGCGGGCCCCGCCGGTGCCGCAGGTGTCCACGACCGCGCCGGAGAGGCCCTCCGACGGGACGGGGGTGACGTGCCTCCTCATGGCCATCGCACCACCGAGGATCTCGTCCTCGGTGGGAAGTCTCCGCTGTATAAGCGCGAGGGCGGCGCCGATCTGCGCGTCGTCGTAAAGCCCCTCGAGGAGGTCCTCGAAGAAGGCCCGCGATTCAGCCGCGGAGAGGGTCCCCCCCGCGAGCAGCTTCGAGAGTGTCTCGCGGATGTTCATGCCGCACCCACCGTAGGGGTGGTCCGTATGCTTCGATGTGAGCATGGGTGCGCCCAACACCGAACGGGCCGTCGCGGCCGCCAGGCGGGCGATCGGCCTGCGACGGGCGCTCGGAATGGCGGGAGTGGGGGCGACGTGCGGAGGGATCGGCGCGACCGCGCTCATTGCATTGGGCCGTCTCTCAGCGATGCCGATGCACTCATGGGGGGTGTGGCTGGTCGGACTTGTGAGCGCAGGCGTGGCCGCCGGTGCACTCGCGGGGTGGCTGACCCGAGCGGACCCCGCCGCGGCGGCACGCGAGCTTGATCGCAGGCTCTCGCTCCACGATCTGCTCTCGAGCACGCTTGAACTTCGCAACTCCGATTCTCCCCAGACGGCACTGCTCGTGGCCCGATCGGAGCGAGTGGCGGCGGCGGTGCGTCCGCGTGCCGTGCTGCCGCTGGCGCCCGCGATGCGAACCCCATGGTGGGGGTGGTTGGGTCCGGTGCTCGCGCTGGGGCTCGTGGTGGGGCTCTGGCTTCCGGCACGGGCGCCGTCCGGTCGGACGCTGCCTCCTGCCGCGCCGGCGCAGTTGACGCGCGAGGCGGTTGATGTTGTCCGTGAAGCGATGGCGGCAATGGCCGAGTCCGCAGCGCCGCAGCCGGACCCCGGCGGGGCGCCTCCGGGGGAATGGCAGCGAGAGGTGGAGCGCGAACTCGCCAGCGGGGGACGCTCGGAGATCGAGACGCGGGCGCTGGCGGCCCAGGCCGCACAGGCCGCGGCGGATTCGCTGGACGAGTCGGCACGTCGAGCGACGGAGAGGGCGGATTCACTGGCGGAACGCCTGGCAAATGCCGCGGCGGCGAGCCCGGGCGTTCTCGGGGGCCAGGGGCAGGCAGGAGAGGCCGGCCGGGCGGCACCGGAGTCGGCGGGGCCGGGCAAGGCGCTGCAAGACGCGATCAAGGAAGGGAACCTGAGCGACGCGGCGGCAGCGCTCGCCGAGGCGCGGAGGCGGCTCGCGGAGATGAGCCCCCAGGAGCGGGAATCCCTCGCGCAGGAGTTGGAGCGCTGGGCGAGCGACGTGAGCCGCGGCGGGACGCCCGAGCCAGGCCGCGTGCTGGAGCAGCCTTCAGGCGTGACCCCGGGGGATGGGCCGAGGCCCCCGACTTCGGAGGAAAAGGCCGCAAGGGGCGGCGGTGCGCCGGAGCGTGAGCCGGGGGCAAAGCCACCCGCGGATGACTCTGAGCCGGTCGGAAGGGATTCGGAAATCGCGGACCCTCTGGCGGAGCAGTTGAGGGATGCGGCGCGGGAGGTTCGTGGGGAGGCCGATCCGACTCCGCAGGATCAGCAGGAACAGGAATCACGGACGCCGCGGGATGCCCCCCGTCGGGCTGGTGACCAGCCACCTCCGTCACCCGACTCTTCCGAGCGGGACGATCCGCAACGATCGCCCGACGCCGAGCCGCAAGGAGCCAAGGAGGGGTCGCAATCTGGTCGCCCCGAGCCAGGCCCCGACCAGCGCGCGCCCGAGAATCGTCCCACGAAGACCGGGGCGAATGACTCTGGCGCCGCGAGGGACACGCCCCGCGACGCCGCGCCGTCGCAGTCGAGCCGAGGCGAACCCCAACCGGGCCAGCCCGGGGCGGGGACGCAGAAGCCCGGTGATCGCCGGGAGGTTGAGGTACCTCCCGCCCCTTCGCAGCAGCCCGGGTCCGGCACGCCCCCGAAGCCGGGCGACACGAGCGCCCCGCGCCCCGCGGCGAATCCGAACGACGGTCCCGGCCGGGCGCCATCCCGCGAGCCCGGGAGAGGCCAGCCGGGCGCCGCGCCGGCAGGCGCGATGGGCGAGAAGCCCGTTGCCCGGTCGGAGACGGAGCAGCAGCCTCCGGGCGGGCTCGAGGGGCTTGAGCGGACGCTGCGAGAATCGGAGCGGCTTCGCGAGCGGGGCGAGAGGGATGCCGCACGGGCCAGGCACCTCCGCGAGCGTGCGCGCGAACTGCTCACCCCGGGCGCAGGTGAGCCGCGGGGGGTGGCCAACGACGGGCCCGCGGGCGATGGCGGTGCAGGAGAAGCCCGCGAGCCTCGCGAGAGCCCCGGAATTCACGATGAGCCCGATTCGCGCGGGGCCGAGGTGTTTCCACCGGTTGACGACCGGCTCGACCTCCGTCCGCGCGAGGACGCCGAGGGGCCGCTGACCCCGCTGGCTGAGTGGGACCGCGCTCCGGGCGATGGCTCGCCGGCGCCGGCCGGGTCCGCGCTCGCGGGACGGATGCGCGCCGCGGCGGGGAGCGCCGAGCGCGCCATCGACGATC
>QWIH01000020.1 GCA_021405315.1 Leptolyngbya sp. PLA1 | reverse complement strand
CATTAACATGCGCGGTGGCGGCAACCTGCCGAAGGCCAATCTGCATCGCCGTGGCGTAGTTATAAGTTGCACTCGATCCGACAAGTCGCACCTCTACGGGAAGCGCCGTAGCGCTGTCCGCACGGACCCAGGTCGGGAGCCTGATCACGAGCGAGCCGGGTTCGAAGTCGCCCGGAGTCGCGGGGGTCAAGTGACAGAACGAAGAGTTGAGGAACACGAGGCCGGGGTCGTTCGCATCGACGAAGGCCTCGCGGGGGTTCACGGGCGCGGACCATCCCGGATCGCTGATGGCGTCCAGGTAATCCTCAAACGCAGCAGGCGACATGCCACCCACCGCCTCAGCCGTCGGGCCGCGCCACTGGGGCGCGACGAGCCCAGCCTGCCGGGCGGAGAGCGCATCGATGTACAACGCGTCCTGAGCCGCGGTGGGCTCGGGAATGATGGCGGGCCCGGGGCCGTCCGGCACGCCCGCGGGCGTCGGAGCACCGGCCGACAGGAGTTCAAAGCCGCAAACGGGGACAACCTGCACAAGGTCGATCGACGTCCGAAGGAACACGGCGCCAGGGCACGACTGAATGATGCGCAGCCTCATCTCGCTCGCCCCCGGCGTGGTCGTGGATGGCCTGGTGTAGTGGGCGCCAAACGGATCCCCGGGCAGGAAGTCCTCTTCGCGCAGCACGAACTTCCGTCGTACGCGCGCGGTCCGGGTGTAAGCCTGTTGGGTCACACTTGCGCTTGCCCAGCAATCTTCACAGGTCTGCATCGGCGCTGCGTAGATGGGCTGTCCGGCATCATCGTGAACTTCGAGTGGAAGCAGCCGCCACGACGGGGGCACCTCCGGCCTGGTTGGCGTCTCGTCGCTCCCCCAGTGCAACGCCTGCACGCCCATGGCGATCAGCCCCATGGGCGGTGGATCGCTGGATTCTTCCCCAATGACCTCCGCCGTCGCTTCGACATACACCTCGAACGCTCCCCCGAGTTGCGGGCTGTTGCCCGTGTCGAGCAGGACCTCCGGCGCGGCGGTCGACGCGCCAGCCCCGAGGGGCTGGCTGCAAACCGCTCGCCATCCCTCGTTGAAGTTGTAGATCGTGACATCAACCTCGGTCCGCGTGACCTGCCCGGGATAGTCCGAGACCGGCGCCGCCCCACTGTCGCCAACATTTTCGACCGTGTACTCGATCTGCGCCTCACCAGCGACGCGGCGCAGCGTGTCGTTTAACCGCTCTGCGTCGTAGTCTTCCGCGGGGACCGCAACGTCGGGCGTGGCAAATCTGTAGTCGCTCACTCTCGCAAGGTAGACCTGGTCTCGCTGGCGCTCCGTCCGCTTCCACATCACCGGGTACCCAAGGTCCGGGTGCGCCGTTGCCATGAAGGCCGCCCACTGTCGCGCGGGTTCATTCTCCGCGTGCGGGCCATCCTTCCCTCTGAGCATTGCCATGAGCGTTCGCAGGCGAGGAGACCAGTTCTGAATCCACAGCGCCTCAAGGTCCTCGGCGGAGGGCGTGCCCTCCTCGGTCCCGTCCGTCAGTTGCTGATAGAGCCACGGCACCATCGCCGCCTGGCGCCTCCCGTGCTGAACGATCGTCGTTCCGTTCGGACCCGCGGCGACGTGGTCGCTGTTGATCGCCGACTCCACCGTGTGCCGGTACTCCAGCATGTTCTGGAAGATGACCTGGTGCCGCCAGTGGAACCAGTCCAGGCTCCACCTCGCGGGCTCGTAGTTCACGATCGGCGACAACTGCGCCCAGGAGGGAAGCGACGGGTCGGGCATCCGCAAGAGCCGCTTGTTGGCGGCCTGGACGGCGTACGGGAGGCTATTCGGGTACGCCCCCAGGTCCGCTTGCACGTATGGGTCAAAGTCGCGCTCCGCCAAGCCCCGCCAGTACAGGTCCGGCGAGTCCATCACCTTCTCCGCGATCGCCCCCGTCTGGCCCTGGATGTGCTGGGGGAAGAAGTTCACGCGGCGTTGCTTTCCATTCTCGTCCATCGGCCCGCCGTCACGCCACTGGCTGTTGGCGCCGGAGGTGCTCCACACCGCACGGGGCAGGGCGTCGATGAGCGGTGCCCCGGACGCCGGGCTCTGCCGCGCATCGCTCTCCGGCCAACCCGGCGTGGGCAACTGGCTCATGTCGTGAACGGTGCTGGACGCATCCACCCTGCCATCCACTGTCATTTGCGTGTAGTTGATGAACTTTGAGTCGGGGAACTGCGCATGCAGCGGCCCGAACACGGCGTTCTCCCAGATCGCGCCCTCGGCCTTGGCGCAGACCTCCATCCACCAGAGCATGATGCCGCGGACGGCGGGATGGTCGGGGAGTATGGAAGGCGAGCTAGCGTACAACGCGAGCATTTCGGAAAGGTTCGTTCGCTCCGCAGCCGGGTCTGACGGGTTCCTCGGCCAATACTGAACTTTCTGCTGTTCTTCCGTTGGCGAAGTGGGCCACGTTTGGAGACTCATCGGCGGGTTCTGGCGATCAACCTCCTCGCCGTACAACTCCGCGAGTGTCTTGCCGGTGGTGGTGGCAAAGCCGGTAGTGCCGCTGGGGTCACTGCCGTTGGGAATCACACGATTCTCGTAGATCTCGGACATCGTGGGCGCGACCCAACCGACTGAGCCGGGCACTTTGAACGTGTCCCAGATGAACTGATCCGGGTTCCCCGGGACTGTGGCCTGCGTCAGGAACCACAGCATGTAGATGCAACTGTGCTTGTCGGGCCGCTGAACGACGTGCGCCTGCTCGGCGTCGAAGATGAACGTGGGCTGGGCACAGGGAGTAACGCCCTGCACTGCTTGGAGGTTTGCGCGATCCGAGTTCTCAAGCCGGTCGCGGAGTTCGACTGCATAGCGCAGCATGTACCCACGCAGAGGCGAGTCCGTCGTTGCGTTCACGAGGAAGGGGTGTCGGAACGAGCGGTTGCCGGCACCCGGCGCGTAATGCACGACGCCGTTAACAGTCGAGGAGTCCTGTTCGGACGTCGGGAAGGCGATCTCACCCTGATACGGGGTCGGCCTCACATCGAGAAGTCCATCAAGTCTGTCATCGGGGTAGAAGAACGTCCACGCCGAGGGCCAGGGGTTGTAACCAGGGACGGCCGACCCTCGCACGGTGCGGGGGTCGGTGTCGGGGTGATAGGGCGCGGGGCTCGGCGCGTCGGCCACGAACAGGTCGGCCCCGATGTACCGCGGGAAGAGCGCGAGGTGGTCACGGCTGATCCAGCCCCCGATGTCGGCGTCTCGCAGTTCGTTGTACGCGAACGCGGCGGCCTGTTCGGGCGTGTAGACCGTGCCGTGATTCTCACCTGTGTTGCGATCATCGCGCACGATCGGGATGGCCGACATCGGTTCTGGTGTGATCGAACCGCTCACGTTGACCGCCTGGGGCCACATAAACAGGTGCGGCTTCACGGGCGGGGCTGGCTGTGCGCAGAGAGTCCCAGCACAGGCGAGAAGGCCGATACTCCCAATGATGAGTCGGTGCTTCACGAATCTCTCCTGATCAACGCTGGCCGTTCTCATTCAACGTGTACGACGTGCCGAGGCGAACAGGCCCACGAGCAACCCGAGCGTGGCGGGGCAAGGAACGGTGACGATGATTCCTCGGGCGATACTGCCGCCAATGGGCGTCGCGCCCAGCGCGAACGTCCGCCCGTCGTCACTCACATGGGCGTTGAAGATCCTGTACCCCGACAGGTCGTACCCGTATGACGCGAAGTACGCACCCAGCGGCTGCGTGCCCCCGGAGGGCGTCCAGATGAAGGGGAGTTCGCTGCCAGATTGTCCGGTGCGGTCGATACCCACCGCTACCGTTCCGTCTTCGTTGATGTCTGTGAATGTCCCGAGGGTTCGTCCCGGCAGAAGCGGGACGATGGTGGGCTGACCGTGGTTCCAGATCGTCTTACCCTGACCGCTCAGGCCGGCGAAGATACTTCCGTCGTCGTTAATGGCCGAGATCCACGTCCCACCACCGGGAATGGTCGTCGTGACTCCGTTCTGCCACATGAGGTGCTGCCCGCCTCCGGTATGGCCGAAGACCGTGTTCCCGTCGCCGCTCATCGCGAGGGCCAAGAACGGCAGAATCTGCATCCCGCCGCTGGCCGACCAGCGCCAGCCGACCTGGATGCTGCTGGACGTGTGCGTATCCCAGCCGCAGACGACCGAGCCGTCGCGGCTGATGCCGGTGGGGTTAGACTGATTCACCTGTCCCGGGGCCGACAACGGGAGGAATGTGGCATCACCGGTGTTCGCGGTGATGAAAGTGCGGTTCAGTGTGGCAATAGCCCCAGAGACTCCCATCAGCGAACGGCCGTCTCCCGACAACGCCGGCAGCCCTTGAAGCGGCACGCCGGGATGGTCGAAGAACGTGTAGCCGCTAGCCTGACTCCAGAAGAAGTACGGGTGTCCTTGCCCTTCTCCACCGACCTGCTGGCCATCAGCGGAAATGCCCGTTAGACCCTGGCTGAAGCTGCCCGGCAGGATGACCACCTGCCCGGCGGCGAGGCCGGCCAAGCACGAGACAGCGATCAAGACGATCATCGCAAGGCGGCTCATCGCGTCGCTCTCCGCCCCGCGCGTGCAATGAGCCCGAACAGCGCAGCGGCGCTAGCGGGACTAGGTACCGTCACGATTATGCCCCGTGCTGAGGTGGCGTCGAGCGCGGTTAACCCAAACGTGCGGCCATCAGCACTCACGTGCACATTGGTGATCCGATACGCTGACAAGTCATACCCGTACGACGCGAAGTACGCGCCCAGCGGCCGCGTGCCCCCGGTGGGCGTCCAAATGAAGGGCACAGCTGGACCCGATTGCATGGAATTGACCCCAACGACCACGCCGCCGTCTTCGCTCATGTCGGTGAAGGTGGAGTTGAACCCGCCCGGTAGATTCTGCACCGTGAAGACTTGGCCATGGTTCCAAATCCAGTTGTCACCACCAAAGATGTTCCCGTCGTAGTTGGCGGCCTGTACTCGCCCGGGGAAGTTGGCTGGCAGGGTTGTCGTCACGCCGTCGCGCCACATCAGGTGTTGACCAAATCCATTTGAGCCGAAGACCGTGGTCCCGTCGCCGCTCATCGTGAGCGCCAGGAACGGCAGGATCTGCATCCCGCCGCTTGCCGACCAGCGCCAGCCGATCTGTATGCTGCTGGACGTGTGCGTATCCCAGCCACAGACGACCGAGCCGTCGCGGCTGATGCCGGTCGCGATCGATTGGTTGACCTGACCAGGGAGCGAGAAGGGAATGACTGTCACCTCGCCGCTATCGGTCTCGATGAAAGTTTGAGCTGGCGAGAACTGATACGTCGTCGCAATCGCGTGGCCATCGCCGGAGAGAAGGACGTTGGCCGACTCTGAGTCTGGATAGGTGAGATCCCGGAAACCGAGCGCTTCGCTCCACAGGTACGCGCCTGTGGCCGACCGAGTACCCGCCACGCGCGTACCGTTATCCGAGATCGAGTGGATGGTGGTGGCGACACTCCCCGGCAACACCACCACCTGCCCAGCGGCGAACGGGGCGAGGCCTGTCAGGCCCGAGAACACCAGACCGGCAATCGCAGCGCGCATCGTCATCCGCTTCAATATACACCACGGGTCAGGTTTGGCCACCTCCAAAGGCAGGTTTCATGCACCGCTCCGCCCTCGGCGGCTTGGCCCTGTGGCCCGAGATGCGGTCGGCCACGCCACTTTCGGGGTGCGAGCAGGCGAGGTCCCGAGTACTGCCGGGCGATTGGGGGTCGTCGGAATCGACGGGGAGTGTCGGAAAAGCGCGTTGGATGAGCTCTTTCGCAGTATTCCACAGAGGCATGAGCCCGTGCTCGTTTGTAAGACGCTCCGGCGACTCTTCGTCCACCAAACAGGCGCATTGGACACATAAGGATTTGAGCCACAGTTCCAGGTAGTGCCGGAAACAGAAAAGCATGGGTAATGCCATTCCCGGGCGCGGTCGATCGATACCTTCATCGTTCCGAAATCGATGTGCGAGAGTCACGCCAGCTTCGTAGTACCCCTCGCAGAACTCGTATTCGAGCATTGATTCCGTGCCGTGCAAAGAGGAGAGGGATGTCACAGGCCTTGTGCCGGGCTTCGGAGGAATGAATGGGCGGTCACCTTTGCGCGGCCACGGGAAGGGGATCGTTTCGTCAGCCATAGCAGATTATTCGCTCGAATCAATCCATGGAGTCTGGAGTCGGCTGGACTGCCTTTCGTAAGAAATCGAAGTCGTGAGCTGGGTGCCCGGCGGGATGGACATTCGTCAATGGATGTCCCGCAACTCGGCCAGCGCCGCCGCGACCTCGCGCGCCTTGGCCTCGATGAGGTTGAGAATCTCCGCCGGCGTCCGAGTGTCCACCTCGGCCTTCTTGTAAGGGTTCACGCTTGATGTGATCCTCCGTCCACCCCCGCGCGTAGATCGCGGGGTTGACGAGCTTGGCGTGGGTGTCGGCTTCCGATAGGGGCACGGAGAGGAGTGTAATCGCACCGCCCCCCGCTGGGCGCCGTCCTCGGCCGCGAAGGTCTCCAACAATGACGCTTACAAACGGGTAGCGGGCTGGTGTTGCAACGCCACCCGCGAACGGAACGGGCGGCGGCGGCGGTACACACCGTCCCCGCTGCCCCGCCCTTCCGACCCGCGAAGGGACGGTGACGCATGGCTGATACGCTCGATGGGGAGGACGCGTTGGGGCGCGTCCGCGATGCGTTATTCGACGCCGGACGCACGGCCCACCGTCTCGCGGAGGCGGTGGAAGCGATGGAACATCTGTATGCGCAGGAGTATCCCGGTCTGCGGGAGAACTTCCCACAAGGGGTCCCCACTTCCTACTTCTACGCCTCTTCCACAATGCAGACCGGGCTGGAGCTGCACGAGGACTGGACTGACCGTGTACCGGAACGCGAGCGTCCGGTACGCCGCAGGGCGATCGACGCAACCCTCGCGTTACGGGCAGCGGTGGACAGTGCGATCGCGGCGGTTTCGAAGATTGGGGTCTACATGGACAGCGACGCCGAATCGGTAGATCGGCGATGGACAACGAGAACGATTGGCCACCTTCGAGAACTGCGTGGGGCGATCCTTCGCGGGCACCCGCTGGACATTTTCCCTTCTGCACTACCCATGATTCAGGCCGGCGTGCCCAATGAACTGCGAGAAACTGCGCAGAACGTTGGGGCGCGAATGGAAGAACTCAAGTCTGCGATCCTCGCAGGCGTGCAGCCTCGGGCGCCAGCGGTGTCGGTGCCACTCGACCTGCTGGACCGGCTACAACGCGCGGCGGCTGCGGTGGACCCCCACGCGATCGACCGTGCGGCGGAAAAGACGGCCCAAGTGTTCGGCGCTGGCGACGACGGCGACACAAAGCCCCCGGCCCCTCCCGGTGGTGTTGCCCTGACCGTTGACCACGAATCAATCTTGGCGGTCCTGGGCAAGACTCCGACGAAGTGCAAGACTGTGATTGACGTGGCGAGCGCCGGCCCGCTTCGCAACCGTGAAACCGTGGGGCGGCTGCTGCGCGAGTTGGAGAGCCGCGGAATGGTCGTTCGACCCTTCGGGAAGCAGAAGGGGTACGCGCTGACGGACACGGGGCGCAAGCGGTTGCCTGGCGCAAAGCCGACATGACGCCGGGCGCAAATGCCGACATAACTCCGGCGCATCGGTGAAGCGTGCCCGCGATCGTTTGGGCATGTTGAACACACCAAACGAGCGCCCGCTGAAACTCGCAGAAATGGCCCGGCTGCTGGGCGTTTCTGTGACGTGGCTGCGGGCCGAAGCCGAACGGGGTGCGCTCCCGCACGTCAAGACGGATCGGGGGATGCTGTTCGATCGTGCCACGGTTGAACGGCTGCTGATTGAGCGCGCCAAGCGCGAGGGGGTGGCGCGTGCCAAGTGACACGAACTCACCGACGCCGGCCCCGATGCTGGTGGACCGACGCGAAGCCGGCCGGCTGCTGGGGGTGTGCGGCAACACGATCGACAACCTGCGGCGGCGCGGCGAACTCCCGAGCGTGAAGATTGCGGCGCGGCGGCTGTTCGACGTGGCCGACCTGCGGCGGTTCATTGATGCGAGGAAGGGGGTGGCAAAGTGATGAGGCCCAGCCTCTTCGACCCCAGCCCACCCAGAGACGACGACGCCCCGCGACCTGGCAGTAACGGGGCGAGCGCCGGCAATCAGACTTCCGAACATCGTACTCGCTTGCCCCTCACGCCGCCCGCGCGGCACAACGCACCGCCGGGTACGTCCAGCGTGGCTGCCGATCGGACTGCCGGGCACGCGAAGGACCTGCGGGTCCGTGTGCTGGTGTTCATCGTCAGCCAAGGTCCGCACGGCGCAGCCGACGACGAAGGGGAGGCGGCGCTGGGGATCAAACACCAGACCTACTCACTCCGGCGTGATGACCTTGTCGCCCTGGGGCTGGTGGTCGATTCGGGGCGGGGGCGGAACACGGCCAGCGGTCGCCCCGCGGCGGTATGTGTGACTCCCAACCACACGTCCCCATGCCCCGGGCCGGAAGGCGGTGCGGCATGAGCCCTCACGAGCGCTTTGAAGCGATCGCCGCGACGCCTACACAGGGTGTCGCGGAGCGTGCTGTGCTGTTGGCGGCACTCTACTGGGTAAACGCGGACGGCATGCTCTGGCCGAGCATGGAGAACTGGGCGCGACTTGCGGGATTGCACCCTCGAACCTGCCGCCGCGTGCTCGGTCGGCTGGTGGAGCGCGGGCTGCTGCGCGTGGTCCGAGCATCGCGTGGAGGACCAAAGGCAACCACACGGTACGAGATTGCCGCGCTGTCCAACCCTGGCCCCGGGCCCAGGTTGCAACCGGGGTGGAAGGTTCCCGGAACCCGGGTGGCCGCGCCCCACAACCCTGGCGGGGAGTGCTCACAACAGGGGCCCACGGCCCGGGGAACAACCAAGAACAACCAAGAGAACAACCAACAACAGGGGGTGGCGGCGGTGGATGTCTTTTCACAGCTCGGCATTGAACACCTGCGGGACCACCCCAACGCCACTCCCGATCGGCTGGCCTGGATCGAGCGTGAGGCACCCGGTATGGACAGCCCCGGCGGGTTTGCCGCGGCGTGCATCCGCGGGGGCTGGGCGGTTCCGGCTCCGACGAAGGGCGACGTGAAGGCGGCGAGGAAGGCCGCACGGGAGGCGACGCTAGCGCGGTTCGACGCCCTGCCGGGGACGGAGCGGGCGGCGGTTCTCGCGGCGGTGCGGACCGACTACCCCAACCTGGCAAGCCACTCGGACGACTCGCCAGCCGTGCGGGGCGCGGTGGCGAAGGTACTGGACGCGTGGGGCGGGCGGGTTGCCCTGGCCGGGGGTGCCGCGTGAGCCCTCACCCGTACCCCTTGACACTACTAACGCACCGCGTTAGTATGGGCGGCATGATCCAGAGTTTCGCATGCCCGGAGACGGCGGCCCTGTTCCGACGCGAGCGCGTGCGGAAGCTGGACCACCGGATGCAACGGGTCGCACTGCGGAAGCTGGTCATGCTTGACGCGGCGGCGGCGCTTCAGGACCTGCGAGTGCCGCCGGGCAACCGGCTGGAAGCACTCCGCGGCGACCGCGAGGGGCAGCACTCCATCCGCGTCAACGATCAGCACCGCATCGTGTTCGTCTGGAAGGACGGGCACGCCCACGACGTTGCAATCGTGGACTACCACTGAGGACCCGCACCATGGCCGCGAAGCACAAGCCCGTTCACCCCGGCGAAATCCTCTGGCACGACTTCATGGAGCCCATGGGCATCACGAAGTACCGGCTGGCGAAGGACACGGGCATGCCTGCCGACCGCGTGGGGCGGCTGGTGCGGGGCACCCGGGCGTTCACGGCGGACACGGCCCTGCGGCTGGCGCGGTACTTCGGCACCACGCCGGACTTTTGGATGAACCTGCAAGCCCGGTTCGACCTGGAGGCGGCGAAGGACGAACTGGGAAGCGAGATTGAGCGGCGGGTCACGCCCCGCCCGGCGGCGTGATCGGGTTTGGACACTCACGACGGAGGACTCCATGGCGAGCATCGGCTGGGAAGGCAATCGGGCACGCATCCTGTTCCGCGATTCTGCGGGCAAGCAGCAATCCCTGCGGCTTGGCGAGTGTCGGAAGGACGATGCTCGGACGGCGCGGTCCGCGGTGGGGCACCTGGTGATCGCCAAGCGGCACGGGAGCGAGCCCCACCCCAACGCAGTGCGCTGGCTCGGCGGGCTTGACGACGTGCTGTACGCCCGCGTCGTGGCCCACGGGCTGTGCCAGCCCCGCGAGGGCGCGGCGGTGGTCACGCTGGCGGTCCTGCTGGACCGGTTCGACTCCGTGGCGTCGGTGAAGGCATCGACGCGGGCGGCGTACAAGCAGACCACGGACAGCCTGCGGGCGCACCTGGGGGAGCCCACGCCGATCGACTCCATCACACCCGCCCACGCTGACCAGTGGCGTAAGGCGATCGCAGAGCCCGTGAAGGTGAAGGACGACAACGGGGAGGAACGCACGAAGCGGCTGGCCCCGGCGACGGTGGCCAAGCGAACGATCATCGCCAAAGGCATCTTCCGGAAGGCCGTCCGCTGGGGGCTGATTGTTCGCCGACCTGCGGGCCGGGTCACAGTCCAACCCGGACCGGGCGCACTACGTCACCCCGGAGAGCATCCGCGCGATCCTGGCGGCGTGCCCCGATGACCAGTGGCGGGCGATCATCGCCCTGTCCCGGTTCGCCGGGCTGCGGTGCCCGTCCGAAGTGACGGGACTGCGGTGGGGCGACATTGTGTGGGACAAGGGCCGGATGACCGTCCGGAGTCCCAAGACGGCCAACCACGAAGGCCACGCGGTGCGGGTGGTCCCGATCGCCCCCGAGCTGCGCCCGATCCTGCAAGACCTGTTCGACCGTGCCGAAGTCGGCGTGGAGGCGGTGGTGCCGCGGCTGCGTGATCCGGCTGTAAACCTGCGGACCCAGTTTGAGCGGATCATCTCCAAGGCGGGGGTGAAGCCCTGGCCCCGGCTGTTCCACAACATGCGTGCATCGTGCGCCACCGACTGGGTGGAGCGGTTCCCGGCCCACGTTGTCGCGGGCTGGCTGGGTCACTCGCCCCTGATCGCGGCCCAGCACTACCTGCAAACCCGCGATGCGCACTTCGACCTTGCCGCGGGCATCGGTGCGGGCGGACAGGCGGCAGCATTTCCGGCAACACACACCCGCCCAAGCCACACCACGGGCGACCAAACCGGATTCGGCAACGACGCACAAACCCCTGAAACCGAAGGGGTTTTGGTCTGCTGTGGTGCTGGGTGTGACCCCCTGGAAAACGAGGCAATGGGCGCAACAGGACTCGAACCTGTGACCTCGGCTATGTGACAGCCGCGCTCTAGCCAACTGAGCTATGCGCCCCTGTGGTGCAGCCCGGCACGCCGGGCGACCCCGCAAAGGGGGACGGGAGTATAGCGGGCAGCGGAGACGGGGTCAGTGGGCGCCGCCGGCCTTGGGCTGTTCGCCGGGACCACCGCCCGGAGCGGGGGGCGCGTTCTTCGGTGCCGCCGGGCGCGAGGGGTCGATCACCGGCTGACCCGGGAAGACTCGCTCGTTGCCCTTCACGATCACATCGGCGCCGGGCGGGATCTGGGCGCTGACGGCGACGCGGTCCCCCACGGCGAAGAGCGTGCGGATGCGAGCCGGGACCGCGGAGCCGCCCGGGCTCCAGTAGATGAACTCTCCCGCGTCATCGCGGAGGATCGCGTCCTTGTGGATCGTCAGGCTCGGGGCCCGCGAGCCGGTTCCGACGAGGCCCGTGACGCTCATGCCCGGACGCAGGCGGCCGTCGGCGTTGGCCAGGAGCACGCGCACGGGCACCAGACGGCTGCGCGTGTCCACGTCGGGCATTACGCTGGAGATCGTTCCGGACAGATCGGCGCCCAGGGCCTTCACGCGGACGCGAACGGGCGTTGAGCCTTCGATCACTCCCGCGGCGAGCGTCTCGGGCAGATCGAACCGGGCCTCCAGCTCTTCGAGGGAGACCAGTTCGGCGATGGCCTCTCCTTCGCCGACCCACTCGCCGACCTCGCGGGCCTTGCGGACGACGCGCCCCGCGAACGGCGCCACGACCGACCGCTGCGACAGACGCTCTCGGGCGAGGGACACGTCGGCCTGCGCGGAGGCTGCCTCGGCCCGCGCCAGGGAGAGCGCGGCCTCGCCCACCGCGACCTCGGAACGGACCGCGTCGACCTCGCTCTCGGAGACCGACTGGTTGCCCTCGAGCTTCTCGTAGCGGGCCCACTCGCGCTTCCAGCGGTCGAGCTCGCGCTCGCGGACAGCGACGCTCTCATGCCTGGAGCGTTCGGCGGCGAGGGCGCGCTCGAGCTCGAGCTTCGCCAGCGAGGAGTCGAGGTGAGCGATGACCTGGCCCTTCGCGACCACAGCTCCGTCGTCGATGAGGACTTCCGTGAGCTGGCCCCCCTGGCGGGACGCGACGTTGGCGCGGCGGAGGGCGCGAAGCTCGCCGGTGACCTCGCGCCACTGCTCGACGGGCTCCATGCGGGCCTGGTCGAAGACGACCACCGCCGGGGGGGGGCCGCCCCCGGGCTGCGAGGCGAAGACGGTCGGAGCGAGCAGGAGCGTGCCGAGGGCGCGCATGGTGAGGTTCATGGAGCGACTGTAGGGGCGGGGGCGCCGGGCTCACCAGGTGTATGTCACGGTGTAACGGACTACGCCCTCCTCATCGGGCTTGAGCGTGAGGGGGAAGTGGACCAGGCGCGCGTTGACCTTGGTGTGGGGCACGGTGGACTTTGAGATCTCCCACTGGGCCCAGCGGAACATGTGCTCCTGCACGATGACGCTCACGGGCTCGGCCTTGCGGTTTCGGACCTTGATCTCGTACGTCTCGCTGAGGCGCCGGCGTCCGGTGTCGACCTGGAAATCCGTCTGGGCACGCTCGCCCACCACATCAAACGCGCGGCCCAACTTGATGAGCACCTGTTCCTCGCGCGGCGTGTGGCGGATCACGTCCTCGCCGATGAACTCCATCGCTTCGTCGTCGGGGTCGAGCTTGCTGACCCGGATGCGGCCCGCGGGCAGGGGCATGCCCATGCCGTGCTTCTCGCTGTTCGCGAAGCGGATGTACACATCGACGTCCTTCTTGGACTGGTTGCCCAGGCCCTGGTCGAGCATGAGGGAGTCACCCCACCACGTGTCCGCGCCCATGCCGTCATAGACGATGACCTTCTCGCACGGGACGCCGGTGGCAACGGGGAAGAGCTCGAGCTGCTTCGTCGAGTTGTCCGGGATGGTGGCTTCCCGCCCCAGGGTGTAAAGGTGGTATTCGAAGAACGACTTCTCGGCGAAGCCCTCGGCGGCGCTGCTCAGGAACTTCGCGGGCTCGCTACGGGGCGCCCAGTCCGCCTGCTGAGGCTTGGGGGCGCGGTGCACGTCGCCCGCGACCAGCTTCAGCCGGGCGTTGGTGTAGGTGGCGCCGGACTGGTTGAGGATGCTGGCCCAGCCCGCGATGTCGAGCGTGCCGCTGTTGGCGTCCTTCCCCTCGGTGAAGGTGAGGTTGTAGTCGGCCCACCAGGTGATGCCCTCGGTCTGGTACGAGACGCGGACGGGCTGGAGACCCTCCGCTTCCGTGTCGAGCTTCCAGAGGAGCGTGGGACGTGTCATGAGGTCACCCTGGGGGCCCATGAGACGCGCCGCGACGTAGCCGTTGACGATCTCCACTCCGGTGACTGTCCGGAGCACGAGCTGGCCCCCGCGGACGGCGAGGAGCGTGCCATCGAGAAACTCGGTCTTGTCCCCGCGCTGAACGACCAGGCGGACGTCCTTGTCGAGAGCCTTTTCGAGGAGCTTCTCGGGGCTGACCAGGTCGAAGCGGTAGTCCTGCTCGAGCACAGAGATGGGGGACTTGCCGAGCGGGGTGAACTGAACCGTGGTGGGGTCGATGAACGCGGCGACGTCGGTGAAGCGGGCCTCGCCGTGGGCGGAGATGTCGATCTCGCGATCCTCGCGCACCATGGCGTAGCCGGGGATGGGGCTGGCGTTGCCGTAGTACCCCGGCGAAGCGCCGGGCACGGGCCGGTAGAGGCTGGCGTCGATGGCGCCCGGGGAAGCGCTGGAATAGACGGTGATGCTGGTCGAAGGCCCGAGCGCGGACGCGAGGCCGGCGGAGAGGGTGAGCGCAAGTGCGGAGAGGCGTGTCATGGGGTGGCTCCAGGTATGTGCGGCAGAACCGGGCCTGTTCGCGTGAGCGTACGGCAGGCCGGCGGGGAGTAGGACGCGGGACCGGGAGCCGGGTGCCTTCTCAGCGCGGGGCCGTGACATTCTCGTGACAGGGCCAAACCCGGAGGGGCCGGGGGCCGAACAATACAGGTGGGCGCCGCTTTAGGGTCCGCCCGACCGGGAAGCCGACGTGACCGAGCCGACCAGCGAAGTTCGCTCGAAACTCTCGACCGCCGCGGCGATTACGCGCTCGGGCGCCCGGCGCTACCCGCGTGAGCTGATGGCCTCGCTCCGGCGCGGGCGAGCCGCCGAGGTAGGGGTCGAACGTGAGCGCGCCGAGGGGCCGATCTCCGCGTCGTGGCTCGGGCACGCGACGGTGCTTTTCAGGCTCGACGACCGCTGGGTGCTCACGGACCCGGTGTTCTCGCACCGCATCGGGCTGGGCATCGGGCCGATCGTCCTGGGTGTGGAGAGGCGGCTGCCGACGATTGATCTCGCGACGCTGCCCCCGATCGACCTCATCCTGCTCTCGCACGCGCACTTCGACCACCTCGACAAGCCCACGCTGAAGAGGCTGGCCGCGCGCCGCACGCGGGTGGTGACCGCGGCGAGCACGCGGGCGCTCGTGCCCCGGGGCTTCGGAGACGTGGTGGAGTTGCCGTGGGAGAGGGAACTGGACCTGGAGGGGATCCGCGTGCGTGCGGGCCGTCCGAAGCATTGGGGGGCGCGGGTCGCCTGGGACAGGCACCGCGGGTTCAACTGCTACGTGGTGGAGGCGGGTCCGAAGCGGGTGCTCTACGCGGGCGACACCGCGTACACGACGGATTTCGCGGGGATCGTGGGGGCCGGGGGCGTCGACCTCTCGATCTTCGGCATCGGCGCCTATGACCCGTGGATCGCGCACCACGCGAACCCTGAGCAGGTGTGGGCGATGCACACCCAGGTCGGCGGAAAGTACCTCTTGCCCATGCACCACTCCACGTTCAAGCTGAGCGACGAGCCGACCGGCGAGCCGATGGAGAGGCTGCTTGCTGCGGCGGGAGAGCAGGGGGGGCGCGTGGTGGGGCGGGAACTCGCCGCGATGTGGGCGATGCGGACGCAGGGCTAGGCGACTCGTGGGGGTGCCCCGCGCGGTCCGCCCAGGGCCGGGACCGAGCCCGCGACGACCAGCCACGTCGCCGCGAGGACCGAGAAGCCCATCCCGCCCGCTTCGCGCCACCAGTGCACGGCCTCGCGCAGTCCGCCTCCGGTTGGAGGCATCGTCGCGCCGGCCACAAGCACGACCAATCCGGTGGCGAGCAGCCACACCCGAGTGCCCGCGGGCCTCATGAGCAGCATTGCCGCCGCGAAGACCGTCAGAGGGAGCAACAGGTTCAGGTGTCTCTGCAGGGTCTGGGGACTGAAGGCCACCAGGGCCCCGGTGAGCACGGCCCACTCGAGCGCGACCAGGCCCGCACGCGACGCGGCGGCGTTCTCCCCGGAACGGAATCGGAGCAGGGGCGTTGCTGACCTCACGTACGGCACGGCACACAGCCCGACCCAGGCGGCGGCGATGGCCCCGACTCCGACCCACAGTGCCCAGGGTGGCGCGCGAAGGTGCTCCTGCCAGCGTGCCACGGCGCTCGGAACCGAGAGGCTGTACTCCCACGTCAGGGGCCAGAGGCCGGACGTGCTGGCCGGCTCCGCGCCGAACCACGCGGCCATGCCCCCGAACGCGGTGCCGAGGTATTCCAAGTTCCGATCCCAGCCCAGAACCAGCGCGGGCCCGAGCAGCCCCAGCGTCAGGCCCAGCACGGCACCCAGCACCGGCCTTCCGCGGTTTCGCACCACCAGGTACAAGAGCATCGGCGCCGACGCGTACTTGAGGCAGAACACAAGGCCGAGGCACATCCCGCACGCCAGCGGGCGGCGGTCGAGCCACCTCAGCGCCAGCACGGTCCCGAGGATCGCGGGAAGGTTTGAGTTTCCCCACTCGAGCTCGCGCTTGAAGCACTCCACCAGGGGCAGCGAGCCGAGCACGGCGAGCGACACGCACGTCGCGCCGTCCGGCGGGGCGGGCGCACGGAGCGAGGCCACCAGGCGCCGCCACAGCGGGCCGCGCGGGGATTCGGGTGCACGTCGAAGGGCCTCCGGTGCGAGCCGCGCGATCATCGTCCGGGCCGTGATCCAAGGCAGGATCAGGAGCAGGAGGCCGAGCAGGACCGACCACGCCGTCGCGGCGTCCTTCAGAGGCAGGCGTGAGAGCGGGGAGAGCACGACCGCGAGCAGGGGCGGGTAGTTGTACTTGTTCGCCCCGATCGCATAGATGTTCGCGCCCGTGCGGACCGCGGCCCCGGCCCGGTGAAAGACCGCGAAGTCGCTCTCATCGTGGTGGCTGCGGATGCCGTGCGCCACGCACCACGCGCACACAAGCACCCACGCGGCTCCGAGGCACCACGCGAAGGCTGCTCGCTCCCGAGTGGACATCGGCATGGGACGCGCAGGCGCCGAGTGCACGGCACCTCAGGCTACTGTCACGCTCTTGTCGAGGTACACGTCCTGGATGGCCTGGAGCAGGGCGGCCCCCTCCTTCATGGGCCGCTGGAACGCCTTGCGCCCCGAAATCAGGCCCGCGCCGCCCGCTCGCTTGTTGATGACGGCGGTCGCGATGGCCTCCTGCAGGTCGCCCGCGCCCTTTGACTCGCCTCCGGAGTTGATGAGCGGCGCCCTGCCCATGTAGCAGTTCAGCACCTGGTAGCGGCAGAGGTCGATGGGGTGCCCGCCGGCGCCCGCCTCGGTGCTCCCGCAGAGGTTCGTGTAGACGCGCTTGTCCCACTTGCCGTAGGACGAGCCCCCGGTGTTGAGGGCGGCGTACCCGCCGTTGTTGGTGGGGAGCTTCTGCTTGATGATGTCGGCCTGGATGGTCACACCGAGGTGATTGGCCTGGCTGGAGAGGTCCGCGGAGGCGTGATAGTCCACGCTCTTCCCGTCGGCGCCCTTCACCTTGAAGGCGTTGTTGCGGGTATAGCACCACAGGACCGTGACCATGCCGTAGGAGTGCGCCTCCTCGAACATCTCGGAGACGTACCGGATCTCCTCGCGGGACTCGGGGGAGCCGAAGTAGACCGTCGCGCCGACCGCGACGGCGCCCATCTCGTAGCACTGCTTGATGCTCCCGAAGTAGGACTGCTTGAAGATGTTCGGATAGGTCAGCATCTCGTTGTGGTTGAACTTCACGAGGAAGGGGATCTTGTGGGCGTACTTGCGGGCCACGGCCCCCAGCACGCCCACGGTGGAGGCCACCGCGTTGCAGCCACCCTCGATGGCGAGCTTCACGATGTTCTCCGGGTCGAAGTACGCGGGGTTGGGGGCGAAGGAGGCTCCGGCGGAGTGCTCGATGCCCTGATCCACCGGCAGGATCGACATGTACCCCGTGCCCGCCAGGCGCCCGTGGTTCAGCAGCGCCTGAAAGCTCCGCATGACCTGGGGCGATCGGTCGGACTGGCTGAGCACGCGGTCGACGAAATCCGGCCCGGGAAGGTGCAACTCGGACTTGGAGACCGTCCGGGACTCGTGTCCGAGAAGCCCGTCGGCGTCGGCGCCGAGCACGGATCGGATGTTGGTGGTCGGCGTCGCGGCGGCGTAGGTCATGGCTGGATTCCTCCGTTCCGAGTGCGGAAAGCCCAGTATAGAACCGCATGGATGCGTGCCGGGGACGCACGGCGTAACAGCCCGGGCCCGCGCGGCGTAGGGGTGATGGTGCCCCCGGGTGCCGGCTGTCCGCTTGACAGGGGCGTTAGTGTGTGACCGTGAGGCCGGGGGAACGATCCGGTCGCTGAATGCCCCGTGAGTGATCGGGAGAAGTGCATGGCGAATCTTGCGTGTGTCGCGATCGTCGCTGGACTGAACGGGCTTGCCCTCGGCGCTCCGCCAGACCTGGTGGCACCTGCCGGTTCCGGCCCCGTTGCCGAGACCGGCACGCCGCAGATCCGTGCCAGACACGTGGTGCCCACGCCCGCAGCCGGCGCCGCCGCGGTGGGGAGTGAGCTGAGGCTGAACCTCTTCGATGACTACAGCCCGGTGGGGGTGGTGCGGAAGGTGCACCACGAACTCGGGTTTGTAGTTGTCGAGGGGGCCCTCGCGGGCGAGCCGGACGGGTCGTTTCTGCTGGTCGCGGGGAGGGGCGTGGTGACCGGCGAGGTGAGATCGCCCTCAAAGGGTGCCTTCGAGCTTCGGCCTTCGCCGGGCGGGCTGCACGTGGCCCGCGAGCTGCGGGAGCCCGGCTTCGCCCTGTGTGCGACCGACCATGCGCATGAGGTTGACGGCGGGGGCGCGGGGCGGCCCTCGGGCGGCTATGGCGAGCGGGGCCTGCCCAATATCCGCGTGATGGTTGTCTACACCCCGCTGGCCCGCGATGACGAGGGGGGCGACGCCGCGATGCAGGCCCGGGTGGTCTTCGCCGTCAACCAGGCCAACGCCGCGTACGTGAACAGCCAGGCGCAGGCGCAGCTCACGCTCGCCTACACCGGTGTCGTGGAGTACGAAGAGTCGGGGAATGCGAGCACGGACCTTTCGCGGTTCCGCTCCAGGACGGACGGCTTCATGGACGGCGTGCACTGCATCCGCGATACCGTCGCCGCGGACATGGTGGCGCTGATGGTCAACAACTTCAATGCGTGCGGCATCGGCTATCTTCAGACCAACCCGGGCCCCGGCTTCCAGTCCAGCGCGTTCACCGTGACGGACAAGGACTGCATCTCCAACTACACGTTCGCGCACGAACTCGGGCACAACATGGGCTGCGCCCACGATCGTGACAACGGCAGCTCCGCCGCGTACTCGTACGCGTTCGGCTATCGCACCCCGGACCAGGTCTACCGCACGATCATGGCCTATGCCCCGGGCACACGCATCGGCCGCTTCTCGAACCCCGACCTTACGTTCAACGGCTACGTGACAGGCATCCCCCTCGGGCAGACGGGCGAGACGCACAACGCCCTCTGCATCACCAACACCTCGCCCATCATCGAGGGCTTCCGCTCCGGCAACGGCTCGGACTCCGATGTGAACCAGGACGGGAACGTCGACCAGGACGACGTCACGTACCTCATCAACGTCGTCGGCGGAGGGGCCAACCCGACCGGCATCAATCCGGACTTCAACTCCGACGGGAACGCCGACCAGGACGACGTCTTCGCCCTGCTCAACGCCGTCGCGGGGGGCGGCTGTCCCTGAGGGGGGGAGCGTGGCGGGGTCGGAGGCGTCCTAACCTCCCTGGACGTGCCGCCGTAGCTCAGTGGTAGAGCAGCGCTTTTGTAAAGCGCGGGTCGCAGGTTCAAGTCCTGTCGGCGGCTTTTCCGGCGTCGCGCGGGCGGCGGCCGATCGTCCACGTTCCCAGTCCCGGCATTGAACCATGATCACACCATCCCCGACCACCAAGATCGATCCCACGCTCGCCCGGGGCACGCTCGCGGGCCTCATCCCCGCATCGGGCACCAGGCCGGAGCTCGTCTCTTTCGCGGTCCCGAACACCAGCTACGAGATGCACCTGAGGCCTCTGATCGCGGTGGATGCCCGCCCCGGTGCAAAGCTGATCGGCACGATCAGCGTGCAGGCCCGTCGCATCGACGTGGTGCAGACGGGCGGGAAGTTCGTGGAGCCCGTGCAGGGTCGGCCCAGGCGCGTGCAGGGACGCGTGCTGGGGGTGCGCGGCTCTGCCGTGGTCGTGGACGCGGGCGTGCCCGTGCACCTGATCCCTACCGATCCGGCCCAGAAGGCCGACGGGTTCGAGGCCGGTTCCATCGTGGCCTGCGACGTGCTGGACGGCGCGACCTTTGCCCCGCAGCCGGCCTGAATGGCTAGCTCCGCGCGACCAGCAGCAGAAAGAACCCGATGACGACGACGCCCGCCGCGATCGCGAGGGAGATCTTCCACACCGACCAGGGGCGCTCACCGTGCACCTCCCCGGTGCGTGCGTTGACGAGGAATCGATACGCCTTCCCCCGGAATCGATACGCCGAGACCCACACGGGCACCAGCAGGTGCTTGAAGGTGACGTCGCTGTAGGTGACGTGCCGTTGGTGGATGCGCTGCTCGTCGCCCCCGATGTCGGCGCGGATGGCGTCGTCGATGCGCGGCGCCATGATGTTCTGCGCCAGGCCCCACCCTCCCTTGAGGTCGATCTGGTACGTCTCCGCCCGGAAGCCCGAGAGGTACTCATCGCGGTAGGGGAGTGCGGACTTGAGGTCCCAAGGCTCGAGGTGCTGGACCATCGCCCGGGGCAGCGTATCAGACGCGAGGACCAGCACGTCGTCGAAGAACGTCCGCACGTGCCCGGCCGCCGGGCTCCACCGGATGCGCCGCTCGCGGCGTCTGTTGTTGCCCGAGCCCACCGTCACGTAGTACGCGTCCCCCCGCTCGCCCGAGTATCGCGTGGCGCGGGTGTCCGGCAATGCCGTCGGAGCCGCCCACAACGAAGTCCTGCTTCATGAACGCTTCCAGATCGGCATCGCTCATGTTGAACGAGACGATGTTCGTGCCGCAGAAGCAGCAGGCCATGCTCGTGACGTTCGCCGGGACCTCCACCTCAGCGGCGCAGGCCTGGCACCGGATGGTCCGGTGCTCCGCGTGCGGGGCGGCCTGCTCCAGGCTCGCGAGCACGGCGCCGAAGTCCTGCTCGGACACGGTTCCCGCCGCGTCAATCTGGTTCTCGGTGGTGCAGAACGGGCACTTGATGTGCGTCGTGCCCGGCACGAACTCCAGGTTCGCGCCGCACTGCCTGCACGGAAAGCCGGTGGTCGTGGCGGAGTCGCTCATGGCCGAGAGCCCGTGGCCCGCATCCGGTCAGCGGCCCGGCAGCGGGGGAGGGCCGGGAATGGGTGGGGGCGCGTTGAAGAGCGGCGCAAGCTCCGGCACGTCCTTGGCGGGGGTCCATTGGGCCATGCCCTGCTTCCAGACCAGCGTGTCCGGCGTGAGCTCACCCCCGACCTTGGTGCGGAGCAACGCAGTCTCGAACGGGCCGACCTGCTGGCCATTCACCGCGATGAAATATGGGGCCGTGCCCGGAACGGGAGGAGGGGTGCCCGGGCCGGCGGTCGCCGGGCCCTGGGCGCCCGCGGACTGCGCCATCTGGCCGCCGAAGACCTGGCCAAGTCCGACGCCGACGAAGGTGCCGGCGGTCCCCGGGTTCTTGGCGGCGTCTCGGATGGCCTCCGCGGTCTGGAACTTGGTGTAGGAGTTGAGATCGCCGATCACGCCCATGCTGGAGCGCTTGTCCAGGGCCTGCTCGACCTCGGGGGGGAGGGAGATGTTCTCGATGAGAAGCGTCGAAAGCTCGATGCCCAGACGGTCGAACTCGGGACGCATCGCGTCGCCGATGCGGCCGCCGAGGTTCCGGAAGTTGCCGGCCAGATCGAGCATCGGAATCTTGCACTGGCCCAGCGCTTCCCCGAAGTGACTGACGATGAGATTGCGGAGCTGCTCGGAGATCTCCTCGGTCGTGAACCGGTTGTCCGTGCCCACCACGTTCTTGATGAACGTGCCGGGGTCCTTGACGCGGACGGCGTATGTGCCGAAGGCCCGGAGGCGCACGGGGCCGAACTCCGGGTCCCGGACCATGACGGGGTTCATCGTGCCCCACTTGAGGTCGGTGAACAGCCGCGTGGAGACGAAGTAGACCTCGGCCTTGAAGGGGGACTCAAAGCCGTACTTCCAGCCCAGGAGCGTGGCGAGGATGGGAACGTTCTTCGTGTCGAGCGTGTAGGTGCCGGGCGCCATGACGTCCGCGAGGCGTCCCTCGTTGATGAACACCGCCGCCTGCCCCTCGCGGACAACGAGCTTCGCGTGGTTCTTGATCTCGTTCTGGAACCGCTCGAAGCGGTAGCACAGCGTGTTGTTGGAGTCGTCGAGGAACTCGACGATGTCGATGAGTTCTTTCTTGAGGCGGTCGAAGATGCCCATGCGAAGCCCTCCGTCATGCGGGGCGAAAATGCCCCCGGGCATGACAAGTCATGATTCGGAGGATGGTAGTGCGGTTTCAACCGGCGTTCGCGGGGGCCGGCGGGGCCTGGGCCGCGGGCGGTGGCCTTGTGAGCCGGTGCTGGGTCCAGAGGATCAGGCCCGCGCCGATCACCGCGACCAGCCCCATGACCCACTGCGCCGGTGTCAGCACCTCGCTGAAGAAGAAGTAGGACGCGACCGAGACCATGATGGGCTGGAGCTGAACGACCGCCGAAGCGGTCGCCAGGCCCAACCGCGCGATGGACAGGAAGTAGAACGTGTGCCCCAGGCCAATCCCGATGATCGCCGAGAGCACCAGCATCGAGAACTTGTGGGCCTGCGGCGTCCAGTCCGACAACCCCGTGGCGAACTCGGCCCGGGCCAGGTCCAGCACGTGCGCACCGTGCCGGTCGCCCAGCAGCAGCATGCACGCGACCAGGCCCAGGCCCGTGAGCTGATTGACCGCGGCAAAGGCCAGCAGCGGGTTCAGCCCCATCATCGACCGGCGGACGCTCAGCGCGTAGCCCGCGTAGAGCGCCCCGGATCCGATCGCCAGCACCACGCCCAGCAACGTGCCGCCCCCCAGTCCGCCCGGTTTGAGGAGCACCGTCGCCGCCGCCCCGCCCACCACCATGACCAGGCCCGCGAGGAATCCCGGGGCGCGGATGATGCGACGCTCCGCCGCAAACAGCAACGCCGCGCCCAGCGTCACGAACACGATGTTCACACGCAGCGAGAACGTCATCAGCCCCGGTTCCACGTAGTACGGAGCGAGGCCGAAGCACACCTGCGCCGGGATGTTCCACAGGCTGGGCCACAGCGCGGCCGACCAGACGCCCTTCGGGAGCGTTCGGCGGCCCCAGGCCAGGAGCAGTGGCGGAAGCCAGATGAGCGCGGAAATCCCGTACCGCCACCCGTTGGCGGTCCAGGGGTCGATCTCCTTCGCGAAGTAGCGGAGGAACAGCGGGATGCTCGACCACCCCAGGAGGGTGCACAGGATGGTGACGATGCCCAGAGTGCGTCCGTGCGAGGTATCGCCCATGGGGCGCGTTGCTCCGGGCCGGTGAGGGCGCCGCCGGCGGCGCCGAGACTGGCGAGTGCGAAGTGGAGCGGAGGAGATTCGAACTCCCGACCCCGTGCTTGCAAAGCACGTGCTCTACCAACTGAGCTACCGCCCCCCTGTGGAGAGGCAAGCGTAGGACGCCGTGGTGCCGGCGGGGTCGGTCCCGTACACTGCCGGACCCTGGAGGCCACCATGCGACGCACGCCCGCAATGTCCGCCGCTCTCTGCTCGCTCCTTGCCGCCGCCGCGTACGCACAGGTTGGCCCGCCCGTGCCATCCCAAGGCGAACCGCCCGTCGGTGGTGGCGAGGCCAAGGCCCCCGAGTCCGGCACCGAGAGCTCCAACAAGGTGAACGCCGAGCTCACGCTCTTCGGCCTGCACATCTTCTCCTCGGGCTTCGACGGGGCGGCGGGGGATGTCTCCGTGACCCGCATCGGCGAGCAACTCCGAGTCTCCGTGCCCCGAGGCGACCGCAACGCCATCCTGCTCGGCTTCGACGCGATGCACTCGTGGTACGAGTTCGACGGCGCGACGGACTTCGTGGCCTCCGGCGAGCCCTGGGAGAACGCCACCGAGCTCGACCTGAGCGCCGGATACCGCGGAGCAATCGGTGACCATTGGGGCTTCGTCGTCGGCGCCAGCGTCAACGCGGCGTTCGAGACCGGGGGCGACTTCGGGGACTCGCTGACCTTCGGCGGGCGGGCCGGCTTCACGTACTCATCTTCAAAGTCCCTCACGATCGGGCTGGGTGCCGCTATCTCCTCCCGTCTCGAAGACGACGTCATCGCCATCCCCTTCCCGGTCGTCTCGTGGCAGGTGAACGACCGCTGGCTCATCGCGTCCTACGGCGACTCCCGCGGCACGGGCCTTGGCGTGTCCTTCATGCCCAACGACACGTGGACCTTCACCCTCCGCGCAGGCGTGGGGGCGCACGAGTTCAGGCTCGACGAGACCGGGCCCGTGCCGGACGGCGTGGGCCGAACATGGCACGTGCCCGTCGAGTTCATCGCCGCCTGGAAGATCGACCCGCAGGTCACGCTCCAGGCCGGTGTCGGCTACGAGGTCTGGCAGCAGTACACGCTCGACGACTCGGAAGGCAACGAACTCGCCGAGTTTGATGCCGACCCTGCCCTCGTCGTCGGTGTCGGAGTCGAGTTCACCTTCTGACGGCGCTCAGCGACGACCGTCGTTCGAAGCCGGCCGCGTCACGGGCGGCGGGGCTTGCCCGTAGGGTGGCGCGTCCGTGAGTTTCACCGTGTGCAGCACCGGCGGCTCCACGGGCCGATCAGTGCCCTCTCGTACGGGGCTCGCGGCGAGCGCGAGGATGACCTCGGCGCCGCGGACAGCCTGCGCGAACGCGGTGTATCGGCCGTCCAGCCTCGCGGTGCCCGCGCGCGAGAGACAGATGAAAACCTGCGACCCGTTGGTGTTCGGGTCGGTGTTGCGAGCCATGGACAGCACGCCGAAGTCGTGAGGAAGCCTCGAGTCCTCGAGGTCGATGTTGAAGCCGGGCCCCCCGTCGCCCGTGCCCGACGGGTCGCCGACCTGGACGACAAAGGGGTCACCGGTGCGGGTCACCGCCGCGATGCGGTGAAAGATGACGTCCGTGTAAAACCCGCCTGCGGCAAGAGCCCGAAAGGTCGCAACGGTGTTGGGCGCCTGATCCGGCCTCAGGCGGAACTCGACGTCGCCGAGCGACGTCGCGAGCACCGCGTGCTGGTCGCGGTAGATGCGAAGGCCCGTATAGCAGGGCGCTTCATCCGGGGTGAAGAGCACGGTCGCCCGCCGCGGATCGGCCTCGTTGGGTTTCCCCGTCGCGGGGTCGATCATCCATACAAGGCCCGTCTGTGCGTCAAACAGCTTCGCGATGGGCGGGTTGATCATCGGCACCAACACCAGCGGCGAGCCGACGGGCGTGTCACCCACCACGAGTTGCGCGTAGCGGACCTTCGGCGACCTGTCCGCCCAGAGCCCGGGCATGAGGCTCGCGAGGTTTGCCTGGCCTGCGATCACCGGCGCCGTCGCGACCGGCTGCGCCGCGTCGGCCTCGAAGAGATCGATGCGAGCCTCGCCGCCCGCTCCCGCGGGGATCGTGACGCCCACGGCGATCGGTCTGCCCACGCCGAAGTACTCCCGGTCCACGCTGAGCTGCGCATGGCTCCGCAGGCCAAGGGCGAGGGCGACGAGGGACGAGGCGAGCGTCGTGGCGCGCATGACGCATCGTACCGACGTCTCGGGGGCTGAGATATGTAGGGAGAGCGTGGGAGAATCAGTCGGCGTCGTTCGCGGCGGCGTCGAACAGGCGCCATGCCTGCATCACGTTCTGCGGCGCATCGTCGTCGTTCTTGCTGCTGGGCAGCAGTTCCACGAGCTGATTGTGCTCGTCGTCGAACCAGTGGACCGTCAGGTCTGCGCGGAAGAAGTTCACGCCCACACGGTGGTTGTAGTCGCTCCGCGTTTCCATGCCGTCCGCGATGAGGGAAGACTGCGCGGGATCGATGAGGAACAGCGCGGACGTGGTCTGACCGTACGGAGCGCTGCCGGAGCCTGGCTTGGTCGGGCCCTCGCCCCGGTAGTGGTAGTTGCAGATGATCTCGCCGCCGGTCTGCGACCACTGCAACGAGTAGCGGCTGTAGGGATTCTCCCCCCAGTGCGACGGGCAGTAGAAGATCTTGGAAGCGGGCAGGTACTCCGCGTTGAAGAGCAGGCCCAGACCGTCCCAGTTCGACCGGCCCCGCTGCTGTTCCTCCTCGGGAACTCGCAGGGTGACCGTGCGCTGGGGCATGTAGTTCGAGCCGTCCCGAGACTGCGTCGCCGGCTGCACGAACCGGCTGCTCGGCAGCATCCCCTTGAAGTCATCCGCGTACATGATCAGGCCCAGCCCGACCTGACGCACGTTGGACTGGCACACCACCCGCCGGCTGGTCTCTTGGACTCGGCCCAGTGTCGGAACGAGCAGCCCCACCAGAATCGAGATCACCGCCATCGACACAAGCACGTCGATGAGGGTGAAGCCTCGAGCGCCGGGTAAACACACCGACCCCGTGCCTTTAGGTCCCGGGATTTCGTGTCTTTGCATCTCGGCACCCCTGCAAGCCAACCGGCCTTCACGATATCGTGGGCACGTGCCTCCCGCAATGCTATTTCGGAACTCGGCGACCGGAAGTTCTCTTCGCGTCAAGGGTTCGTATTGTGATAGGTATCAGGGGCGGTAACGCGCGATTCCTTAGATTGACGCTGAGGACAGGCAGA
This sequence comes from Leptolyngbya sp. PLA1, assembly GCA_021405315.1. GTDB lineage: Bacteria > Planctomycetota > Phycisphaerae > Phycisphaerales > UBA1924 > RI-211. The sequence goes on along the minus strand of QWIH01000020.1, from coordinate 54,858 downwards.
GGGTAGTCTGTCGTTTGCGGCATCCCGATGGCATCGGTGGACGTATGGGCGGGTGTGGCGCGGCGTTGGCTGTTCCAGCGCCGCTGATTCCGGGCTGTCCGACCCGGAATCGGGGTGAAGCTGTTCCGGAAGCTCTCCGGGCCGGCGTGGGCAGGTGGATCATGGGGGCGAAGAAGCACGAACCCGATCAGACGCAGGGAGCGGCGGACTTTGCCCTCATGCAGCGCGTCGCCTCCGGCGAAGAGGCCGCGGTCACCGAGTTGTACGACCGCTTCGGTTCGCTGGTTTTTCGGATGTCCTACCAGGTGCTACCAAACCGCGCCGAGGCAGAAGACGCGGTTCAGGAGGTCTTTGTTAGGCTTTGGCGAACCGCCGGGCGGTACGACCAGACCCGTTCCGCGCTGGTGACCTGGGTCATGCTCATCGCCAGAAGGCACTTGGTTGACAAGCTGCGGCGTTCTCGGGCGAGGGTGAAGACCAGCTCGCTGGATCAGCCGCAATCTCCGCTCGCCGAAGCCTTGGCAGAAACCGGTAGCAGGATGGATACGGATGAGCGTATGAAAGTGCTGATGAAGCGGATCGAGGCGCTTCCCGAACTGCAGAAGACGGTTGTAACGCGTGCATATCTCGGTGGGCAGACGCTCCGGCAGATCGGTGAGGAACTGAAAACCCCGTTGGGGACCATCAAGTCGGCATTGAGCAGAGCGTTGGTGAGGTTGCGGGAGAGGACAGGCGAGGAGTTGGCCTTATGACGTTGCAGGAGTTGTTCGAGAACGCGCACCTTGACGCTCTGGGGATGCTCGATCCCGCCGAGCAGGCGGCCTTCGAGAAGGCCTACGCGGAGGCATCGCCGTCCGTGAAGGCGCAGCTCCGCGCGGAGCAGGCGCGCTGGGCGGCACAGCAGGTCCTCCTCCCCGAGGTCGAGCCATCCGAGGATCTCAAGTCGCGTGTCCTCGCCGCGGTCGCGGAGGCGCAGCTCGTGCCCGCGGGCGACGACGCGGACGAAGCACTGTCGTTCAGCACCGCCCGGCGCGTTTCGCGCTGGTGGCGTGTCAGCAGCATCGGGCTCGCCACGGCGGCGGTGGCCCTGCTCATGGCGTTCGTCTACGTGGGTCAGACCAACGAACGGCTCCGCGAGGACCTCTCGCGCGGCGGCTTCGACGACAGCATCCGCCTGGCGCTGGGTCGCGGCGATGAGGCCAGCACGCACCTCCGTGACCTGCTGCTCGCGCCGGACGTCACCCGCGCTGCGTTCGTGCGGACCGCGCTCGCGGAGAGCACCGGCTTCACAGGCCAGATGACCGTCCTCTCACGCAGTTCGTGGACGCAGTCAAGAGTCGCGATGATCCTGCCCCAGGCGAGCCCCGGGAGGCAGTACTGTCTCGTCGAAGTCTCGCCGGATGGCACGCAGGCCGAGCGCAAGCTCCAGACTTTCGATTCCAACGGGCTGCTCCAGTCTGTGACTGTCGGCGCGCTGGAGAAGGGCACAAGGCTGGCGCTGGTGACCATCGGCGCGGACGGGCGCGTGGACCTCTCCGGTGCCCTGATGACCCTCACGATCTGACGTCAACGCATGGTGCCGTCGGCAAGGCGGCGCGGCGTCAGCCCGGCGCGCCCCCCGACCATCGCGATTCGTCGAGCACCGAGGCCAGGTGTGCGTCCTGCTCGAACGCGGACTTCGCGCTGGCCAGTTTGCGGAAGATCCCAAGCCCGATGAACCCCGCGACCACCATGCCGCCGGCCATGATGCCCAGCGCGTAGTACGTCTGCGTGTCGTCGATGGGCTCGTCGTCCGCGGAGGCTGCCGCCGGCACGATCGTCGCCCCGCCGTCGATGCGGCGCTGCTGTGCCGCGTTGGCGTAGCTGGCGAGGGCCGCGGTGAGCGTCTCCAGCGTCCGCCTGGCCTGGTCCCTCCCTCGGAACTGCAACTCCAGCTTCATCTCACCGGGGAGCAGCGAGTCGGTCACGACCGAAGAGGAGACGAGCTGCGCCACCGACGCGGCGGTGCCGAGGTCGGCACGCCCGGCCCGGGCGAAGCGCTGCGCCGCCTCTTCGTGGAAGCGGGGGTCGTTCAGGGTGTCCTTGTGGAAGCGGAGCCACTCTTCGAGCTCCGCGTCGTTGAGCTCTCGCCCGCGGCCGTCGGCGCGCACGGTGGTCTCCGCGACGAACATCGCCGGCGCGACCTGCCGCGCGACCGCCCAGCTCAGCGCGCCGAGAATGGAAACGCTCCCGAGGATCGCGAGCACGGAAACGGCGGCCTTGCTCCGGGCCGCCCGGCGCTGGAGCGCGCGATCCGCGGCGATCACCCTGTCCCGCACCCCGGCCAGCTCGGCCCGCGCCTTGGACGCGCTCTCCACCTGCTCGAAGCGCCTGGCCAGCACCTCCTCGCCCTTCTTCAGCCTGCGGTGCGCGTCGCGCAACGCCGAACGGAGGCGGCGGAGGCGCTCACGCCGACGCACGGCGGACGCGTCGCTGCGAGGGACGGCTCGGGTGGCGGCGGCGGCGCGGCTTGCTTCCGCCTGCGCCAGCTTGGCCGCAAGCTCCGCGATCCGGTCGTCCCGTTCGCGCAGCTCCTTTTCGGCGGCGTCGGCGCGGGCGGCGGCCTCCTTCACTCTCCCGAACTCGGCCTTGAACCGGTCACGCAGCTGCGCAAGCACGGACTCCAACTGCTTGAACTCCTCGTCCCGGGCCGTCAGGCGGGCCCGGAGTTCCGACGTCTCCTCGCCCGCCTTGGCCTGCGCGTGGTCGATCGCGTGCTGGAGCGCCGCGGTCAGCCCCGCGGCGCAGTGCCTTTCCACGTGCCAGAGCGACTCGAACTCCGAGGCGAGTTCCGACAGGCGAGCAAGCTGCAGCCTTGTGTCGTCAAGCTGCGCCTCCGACGCGCCCGCCCGCGCGACCGCGTTCGCCAGGTCCTGCTCCAGCGACTCGGCACGCCGGCGCGCATCCGCGAGGGCCGACTGGCACCACGCGAGCTCGTCACGCAACTGGCCGTTGCTCGCGGCTGTGTCCTGCTCCGCGGTCCGCGATGTCGTCAGCGTGTCCCGGAGCCCCGCCGCGGCGGCTTCGAGCTCCAACTCCCGGGCGGCGTGCGCCTCGCGCGCTCTGGCCAGTTCCTGCTGGTGCTCGGCGAGGAGGGCGGAGGCGGCCTCGAAATCGGCACGTTGGGCAGCCAACTGCTCGTCTCGCTCGCGGAGTTCCTCGCCTCTGCGGGCCAGTTCGGTCTCTCGCTCCAGCAGCTTCGCCTGCAGTTCCGACCGCTGCTGGTGCAGCACGCGCAGGCTCTCGAGCCCCTGCTGGAAGTCGGACAGCACTCGGAGGATGTCGTCCTTGGCCCGGCGTTCGTCCGGCGTCCGGGGCTCGAACGCCTCGGCCTGGCCCTGCTCCGGGAAGTTCGTCTGCGAGTCGTCGGGCATGTCTGCGGTTCCGATAACGATGCGGAGCGCACAGGCCGCGTCGGCGACCCGCGAACATCCGTTCATCGGACGAACTGGGAGGGTTCTCCACGGGCTCCGGCCAAGTCGCGGGCTTGAGCCGAACCCGCCACGGCCCGGCCGTCGTACTATCCCGTGGTGGGGCGGATCATCCGTGAGTTTGGGGCTGACAGCCCCGCAAGGAGCAGACCATGAAGTGCGCGTGCAGCGGACTGTGGACGACCATCGGCGCGGTCGTCGGGCTCGTCGCGATCGGCTACGGCGGGTACAACGTCCTCACGACCGGCTGCCCCCTGGGGACTTGCCGGGACTCGGGTGGAGCTGCCGTGGTCCAGGCCGCAACGACCGAGAAGGCGGGCGACGCGTGCCACGGCGCGGGCGAGGGCTGCTCCAAGGGCGAGGTGTGCACACAGAGCGGGGAGTGCACCAAGTCCGAGGCGTGCACGAAGGATGGCGAAGCCGCCAAGTGCCCCTTTGAACATGCCGGGGAAGCGGCCACGTGCCCGCACCCGGCCGGGGCGGGTACGCAGGCCAAGGCGCCGACCAAGGGTTGAAGAGGCTCGCACGCGGGCCTCATGGCGATCATCGTCCTGGAGAGTTCAAGTCTGAGAGCGGCCGTGCTTCCGGAGCTCGGTGCGGGAGTGGCCGATCTGTCGCTGCGCCGGGATGGCGACTGGTGGCCGCTCCTCAGGCGGGCGCACCCGCGGCCCAGCCATTTCAACCAACTCGCGTGCTACCTGCTGGCTCCCTGGTCCAACCGCATCGAGGCGGGCGTGTTCGAGTTTGCGGGCAGACCCGTCCGTCTCACGCCCAACTGGCCCGACGGAACCGCGATTCACGGCGAGGTGTGCTCGGCTTCCTGGCAGGTGGAGCAGCGCGGGCCGACCTCCGCGGTGCTGCGCGTGCGGTCCGAGCCCGGACCCGGCCGATGGCCCTGGGCCTATGAATGCCGCGTGCGGTATGAGGTGGCGGGTGAGCGATTCCTGTCGAGATTGGAACTGACCAACCTCGACACCTCTCCGATGCCCGCCGGGCTCGGGTACCACCCGTTCTTCGCCCGGGTGCTCCGCAGCACGGCGGATCGCGCACACATCAGGCTGGCCAACGGGGGGAGGTTTCCGGCCGAGGGCATGCTGCCCACCGGCCCGGCGCGAGAGGATGAGCACAGCCGCGCGCTCGCTTCCGGTGTATCCGCGGACGATCTGAACCTCGACGACGTGTTCCTCGGGTCCCCCGAAGGCGCGGAGATCCGGTGGCCCGCGAGCGGGACCGTGCTGCGATTCGGGTCCTGCGAGGGCGCGGGCTTCTCGGTGGTGTACGCGCCGAGGGGCCCCGCGGGCGCGCCGCCGTTCTTCTGCCTGGAGCCCGTGAGCATGCTCAACAACGGGTTCAACCTGATGGCGCGCGGCTGGTCTGGTACCGGGGTGCGGAGACTGGCGCCGGGAGAGTCGATGTCGCTTGCGTGGACTTTTGGAGTCGATCAGGCCGGAGCGGGGCGCTGAACGCCAACAATCAGACAATGACGACGCAGACAGAGGGTCCCGTGCTCCGCACCGCGGAGATGCACCTGCTGACGCCCGCCAGCCCGGGCGAGGCGACGGTGGTTTCGACCGAGCGTTGCACCGCGAGCCGCAAGTCCGCGTCGTTCGTGAGGCATGTGGCGCTGGACGTGTCCGGGACGCCGCTCGCGGGACGCTTTGTGCCCGGGCAGTCCTTCGGCGTGATCCCGCCCGGTGTGGACGACGCGGGCAAGCCCCACAAGCTGAGGCTCTACTCCATCGCGAGCCCCTCGAGGGGCGAGGACGGCGCGGGAAACGTCCTTGCGACCACCGTCAAGCGATCGATCGACGAACACCGCGAGCACCACCGGCTTTTCCTGGGTGTGTGCAGCAACTACCTGTGCGATCTGCAGGTCGGTGAGAAGGTGAAGGTCACCGGACCCAGCGGCAAGCGGTTCGTCCTGCCGGCGAACCCCGCGGCACACGACTACATCTTCGTCGCAACGGGCACGGGCATTGCGCCCTTCCGTGCGATGTGCATGGAGTTGGAGGTCGTGGCGCCTGCCTCCCGAGTGATGCTCGTCATGGGGGCGGCCTACGCGACGGATCTGCTCTATCACCATGACTTTGAGAAGGCCGCATCGAGGCCCGGGTTTACGTACCTGACAGCCCTCAGCCGCGAGAAGCAGGCCGACGGGAGCCCGGCGAGGTACGCCCACGAGCGGCTGCTCGACCATCGGGAGGAGACCCGCGAGCTTCTCGCCAGTAGCCGTACGCTGGTGTACGTCTGCGGCATCGCCGGAATGGAACTCGGTGTGCTGCAAGCCATTGCGACCGTGCTCGGACCGACCGGATCGGAGGCTTACATCCGTGGTACCCAGGATGTGATGCGGGAGCCCGGGTCCTGGGACCGTCGGATGATTCCCCGGCAGGTGCAGCCGACGCGGCGCGTCTTCCTGGAGGTGTACGACTGAGCGGGCGGGAAGGGGGGTGTCGGGTTCAGGCGCGAAGCGTGGGGATTGTGTGGACCAGTTGACCGCCCCGCCCCGTACTGATACTTTGCCCCTCCCCGAGCCTCCATATCCTGATGTGCGAGGGGTCTTTGTTCGGGTTCGGGCTGGACCAGAAAGGGCGCGGCGTTGATCGAAGCTTTGCTGAATCGGGCGATCGTCGTCACGCTGGCATTGGCGGGCCTCGCGCAAGGCGCCGGGGCGCAGGGCCTCGCGTCGGAGTTGATCTCCGGCCTGCAGCTCACCGCCGAGCAGAAGCAGGAGATCGCGGGCTTCGCGGCGGCGCACTCCAAGAACCTCTCCAGCGAGAAGGCGACCGAGCGCAAGGCCGATCGGGACGCGCTGCTGGCGAACCTGGAACTCGGAAAGAACCCCTCCGCCGCCTTCCGGGTCGCGTACTCCGAGTCGCTCAGGGGCGCGCTGCAGGACGCGATGAATGGCGGCAGGCGGGGCGGCGTCGAGGCCCTGGTGATCGCCGGAGAACTCGCCAGCCCTGACTCGGTCACGATGATCTCCGCCGCGCTCGCCTCCAAGGATCAGGTCATCCGTCATCAGGCAGGCGGGCAGTCCCTCCGCCAGATGCTTCGAACAGTCAGACTCTCCCCACAGGACGCGGTGCTCGACACGCAGGTGCTGGACTTGGTGCGCACGCTCGCCGATGCGGCGGTGGTGGAGAAGGACCGGCTGGTGCTTCGGGCCTGGGCGCCGACGCTCGCGGAAGCTGGCCGGGACGGCGCGAACCGCACGGCTGCGTACCAGTCGATCGAGAAGGTCGTGAAGTCGCAGGGCGCGGGGCTCGCGGAGCGCCCGTGCCACCCCGAACTCGCCGAGGCGATGCTGATCCTGGTGGATGAGGGCATGGTGAGGCAGCTCTCGGGCGCCGGCGCCGCGCTGGATACGGCGGGGGCTCGAGCCGCCTGCTCCACCTCTGGGCACCTGCTGTCGCACCTCGTGAAGGCGGTGCGGGCCGGGTCGCTGACGCCGGAATCCCGCGAGCCACTCGTCAAGGCCTGCGCCTCGCTTCAGAACGTGCTCACGCTCGCCGGGCCGCGGCTGGGCAACGCCCGCGTCACCGTGCCCGACGCCTCGGCGGAACTGGCGAAGGGTGACACGTCGGGCGATGCGGCGTTCCTGATCGAGGCGGAGAAGATCATCGGGCGCGACGGGCTGATCTACCGTCCGCCGTTCAACTTCCCCGCGGGCTCGTTCTAGACATCGTCACCCGCCCCGGACCTAGAAGCGCTTGTGCGCCGGTTTGCCTTCGGGCTCGCGGTGCCCGAGGATGTTCCGCGCGAGGGCCAGGTCCGCGGGGAGTGTGATCTTGATGTTGCGGGGAGAACCCTCGACGATGGCGATGCGTGAGGTTTCGCCCGAACCCGCGAGGAATGCCTCAACGACCTCGGCGTCGTCGGTGGGGGAGCCCGCGACCCTGGCGTATGCCGCGACGAGCAGCGACCGTTTGAACACCTGCGGCGTTTGGGCGAGCATCAGCCCGGTGCGCGGCACGGTGCCCGCGACGAACTTCTGCGGGCCGGCGGCGGCCGGGGCAAGCCCGAGGATCGAGGCCGCCCGGTCCTGCTCTTCCGGCTCCGCGTCGGCTTCGAGCACGCGTTTGATGGTGTCGCTGGCCGGGACAGCCGGGACGGCGGCACCGAACCGGCGGGCTGCCCGCAGCACGCGGTCGAGCAGGTCGTGGGTCATGCAGGGGCGTGCGCCGTCGTGGATGGCGACCAGCCCATCACCCGCGGGAAGCTCGCCCAGCGCCGCGGCGACCGTTTCCCAGCGGTGCGTGCGCCCGCCCCGCACGAGCCGGGCCCCGAGCAGACCCAGGCGGTCGAGGTGGCGTTCCTTGAACTGGGCAAACTCATCGGCGTCGTGCGGGCCGGCGACGAGAATGGGGCCGATCGAGAACTCGTCGGAGTCATACTTCGTGAATGCCTCGATGGTGCGCTGAAGGACGGGCTTGCCCCCCAGGTCCTCGTCCAGCTTGTGGCGCACGGCTCCCGCGGCCTGGTAGCGGGACGCGGATCCGGCCGCGGGAACGATGACTGCGACGTTCATGGCGGAAGGTCCTCCCGGGGGCTGGTTCAGGGGACGGGCTCGAGCCGGATGATCTTGTCCGGGCCGTTGAGCACGACATACACGTGTCCTTCGGGGCCGGTCACCACGTCTCGCACTCGCCCGAGCCCCTCGATCAGTCGTTCGTGCTCGATCACCACCCCGTCACGAGTTCGGATCCGGTCCACGTTGGCGCCGGAGAGGCCGCCCGCGAGGAGATCACCCTTCCACGCGGGGAAGGCGTCGCCCCGTGCCACGTCCAGGCCGCACGCGCCGATGGAGGGGAGCCATCGGAAGGCCGGAAGGCACACGCCGTCGGTATCGTCGGAGGAGGGCGAGACTTCCTTTGTCGGCCAGGGCGAGGCAAAGGGCGCGTCGTTGTAGTTGATGCCGAAGGAGACAGTGGGCCAGCCGTAGTTTCGGCCCTTGGCGATGAGGTTGAGTTCGTCCCCGCCGCGGGGGCCATGCTCGGTGTCCCAGAGGCGGCCCTCGAGGTCGAAGACCAGCCCCTGCGGGTTGCGGTGGCCATAGGACCAGATAGCGGGATAGGCATCCTTGACTTTGACGAACGGATTGTCGGCTGGGACCGTGCCGTCATCGAACAGGCGATAGACCTTGCCGTTGGGCCGGTCGAGGCGCGGGGCCCGGTCGCCGTGCCCGCGCTCCCCGATGCCGAAGAACACGTAGCGGCGGCCCTCCGCGTCCTTGGGGGTGAAGACGATGCGGCAGCCGAAGTGAATGTCGGTGGGGAGGTAGTGGTCCTTGCTGGCCTCAAAGATCGTGTGCTGGTCGGTCCACGCCCATCCCTTGTCCTTGCGAACGATGTGGCCACGTACGACCTTGGTGAAGCCGGGCGCGCGAGTCCCTTCGGTCGCGGCATCGGAGTACGCGAGATACACCCATCCGGTGGAGTTGAAATCCGGATGCACCGCGACGTCCATCAGGCCGCCCTGCCCCCGGTTGCGGACGGTCGGCGTCCCGGCGAGGGGCTCGGAGAGTTTGCCATCGATCAGGAGTCGCACCTTGCCGGGGCGCTCGGTGATGACGATGGCTCCCGCCGGCGGGCCGGACGCCGGAGCGCCCGCGGGGATGAAGTCCACCGCCCACGGCACCTCCAGGTCCGAAGCCACGACGTCCGCAACGCGGTATTTCGCGTGGGCGGACTCGTAGACGCCCTGCTTGGGCGCGGGGCGCTCGCGTCGCTGACGGCGTGCCTGGTTCTGCAACTCGCGGATGTGCACGACCAGGGCCCACACGCGGGAGTCGTTCATGGTCTCCGCGAAGCCGGGCATCCCGGACTCCGGCAGCCCGCTCTTGATCGCCGCGAAGAACCTGCGGTCGGTCTCGATGCCCTTCACGGGGTCGGAGAGCTCTTTCGTGAGCAGGGAGGACGTGCCGGCTCCGCCCCCGGCACCGGACTCGCCGTGGCAGTTCGCGCACGAGGTGTTCCAGGTGTCCGTGGTGCTCTGCGCAAGGCAGGCGGAAGAAACGCACGCGCCGAAGAGGGCGAGGATGAACGGGTGACGCATACCGGATGGTATCGTGGGGTCAGTAGCCCGCGGGCGCGCCGCCCTTGCGGGGGTCGCTGGCCGCCTGCCACCCCGCGGGCACCCGTCGGATCAACTGCACGTTGCCCACGGCCTCGCGACGGCCCACGGTGTGTCCATGGGCCTTCAGCGCGTCGCGCAGGGCGGGGGTGTCGAGGGAATCTTCGAGTTGAAGCACATCGGGCTCCCACTGGTGGTGAAAGCGTGACGCGGCGAGGGCGGCGTCTGCGGACATGTCGAAGAGGAGCACGTTGAGGGCCGTCTGGAGCGTGCCGCTGATGATGCGAGGTCCTCCGGAGCCCCCGACGATGATGCTGGGGCGTCCCGTCTCGTCGAGCACGATGGTGGGGGTCATGCTGGAGAGGGGGCGCTTGCCCGGCTCGGGGCGGTTGCGATCCGCGTGCGAAAGACCGAACGCGTTGGCGTGGCCTCCCCGCGTGAGGAAGTCGTCCATGGTGTTGTTGAGGACGAAGCCGAACTCCGGCACCGCCAGCAGCGAGCCGAAGATGAGGTTGACGGTCTCGGTGCAGGCGACGGCGTTGCCCTGAGCGTCGATGACGCAGTGATGGCTTGTGCCGCCGTCCTCGGGGAGGGGCTTCGCGCTGCCGTAGGCCTCGTGCGGGAGCGTGTGCGTTGGGTCGAGCATCATCGCCCGCGATGCGATGTAGTCCTTGGACCGGAGCGCTCCGAGCGGGACCTTGACGAAGTTCGAGTCTCCGAGCCAGCGGGCGCGGTCGGCGAAGGCGTGCTTGCCGGCCTCCGTGACAAGGTGGACGTATGGGGGAGAGTTGTGACCCGCCTTCACTGCATCCGCGAGGAGTGCCGGCCTGGCCTCGAACATGCCCAGGACCTGCTCGATGACGATCCCGCCGCTGCTTGGGGGCGGCATGCCGATCACGGTGCAGCCGCGGAAGGTGCTGGTCAGCACGGGCACCTCTTCGCAGCGGTAGTCCCGGAGGTCCCCCAGCGTGAAGTGCCCGCCGTCGGCGTTGACGGCCTGCACGATGGCCTCCGCGACGGGCCCCTCGTAGAACCCCGCGCGGCCTTCGGCGGCGATGCGCTCGAGCACCCTTGCCTGCTCGGGTAGGGCGACGTGATCGCCGACCTTGACGGCGCCACGCTTCAGGCATCGCTCCCAGAGCCACGCGAACCGCTCCTGTCGCGACGGCTCGGCCCGCAGCCAGGGGATCACGAGGTCGTCGTGCTGCGTGCTCTTGATGTAGTGGGCGTCCGCGGCGAACCCCTCCCGGGCGAGGCGGATGGCCGGTGCGAGCACCCGTTCCCGGCTGAGCGTGCCGTAGCGCTCCAGGGCGTGGAGCATGCCCTCGACCTGCCCCGGGATTCCGACGGCCATCCCGCCGTGGGTCGCGGCGAACTCACCCAGGGACTCGTAGGTATCGGGCCTGACCGATGCGGGAGCGGTTTCGCGGAAGTTGATGGCGATGGTGAGCGGCCCCCGGCCCTGGTGGTCGGTCAGCCGGATGATCATGAACCCGCCGCCCCCGATGCCGCAGGAGTAGGGGCGAACAACCGAGAGGGCGAAGGAGGTGGCGACAGCGGCGTCGACGGCGTTGCCGCCGGCGCGGAGCATCTCGAGCCCGGCCTGTGAGGCCAGGGCGTGGTCGGCGGCGACCGCGGCGGTTGGGTACACGGGGGCGGGCTCCTGGGCAGGGGCGAAGGCGGCCGCGAGGCACAGGCAGGCGAGGGCTGCCAGCCCGGCCCGGCGCCGGGCGGGAGAGTTTCCTTGCGTTTCGGCCGGCATCGTGGGAGGATACACCCACGCGGGCGGGATTGGAACGGAGGCAGGTATGCGCATGTCGGCGATGGCGGGCGTGATTCTCTCGGCGATGGGCTTGCTGGCTGCCTTTGGCCAGCAGTCGATTCCTCCGGGTCCCTATGACGGGCAGATGGTGGTGCGGGTGACGCCCGCGACACCCGCGGACCTGGAGCGTGTGCTGAGCATGGTGCAGGGTGCGTGGTCCTGCCGTATCGGCCCGGGCGAGGTGGACGTGCAGGTGACGCCGTCGCAGCGGGCCGCCCTGCTCGAAGCCGGGATCGAGCACACGGTCATGATCGCCGACGTGCAGGTCCTGCTCGACCGGGAGCGGGCGCAGGTCGAGGCGGCGCACCGCGACCGGGACGCGGCGTGGTTCTCCACGTTCCGCACGCTCACGGAGATCGGGGCGAGGCTCGACCACTACCAGGCTGAGTATCCCGAGATCGCCAGCACGTTCGTCGTGGGCCAGACGATTCAGGGCAGGCAGATTCGGGGCGTGCGCATCACCGGGCCGGATCAGCCCGGCAACCCGCGATCGTCGCGGCCCGCGGTGGTCTTCAACTCCTGCCAGCATGCCCGCGAGTGGGCCACCCCCATGACCAGCATGTGGATCGCCGACCGGCTGATCGAGGGCTACGGCAACGACCTGCGCCTCACCGGGCTCGTGGACCTCTGCGACGTGTACGTCGTCCCCGTCGTCAACTGCGATGGCTACGAGTTCACGTGGACCCCCAACAACCGCATGTGGCGCAAGAACCGGCGAGACAACGGCGACGGAACCTTCGGCGTCGACACCAACCGCAACTGGGGCTTCGGCTGGGGAGGCGAGGGCGCCAGCACCGCCACGAACAACGAGACCTACAGGGGCACGGGGCCCTTCTCGGAGCCCGAGACCGCCGCCATGCGGGATTTCATGACCGGCCTCACGAACCTGCGCGCGCACATCGACATTCACAGCTACTCGCAGCTCATCCTGACCCCCTGGGGCTGGACCGCCTCGGACTGCGATGACCGCGCCATCTTCCGGCGCGTCGAGCAGGACATGGCCGGCGTGATGCAGAGCGTCCACGGCAAGGTCTACCGCCCGGGACCCACCTACACGAATATCTACCCGGCTTCGGGCGGCGCGCTCGACTGGGTCTACGGCGACAGGAACGCCCTGGGCATGTCCATCGAAGTGCGGGACACGGGGTCGTACGGCTTCGTGATGCCCGCGGCGGAGATCATCCCCAACGCGGAGGAGAACTTCGAGGGCGCGATCCGCCTCGTGGAGTACGCGGTGATGCCCCTGATCTTCGCCGAAGTCTCGCCGCCTCCCGCGAGCCTCGGCACGTCCGAGCCCACGCCGGTGGACATCGCGGTCCGCGCCTCCGCGGCGGTGATGTCCGGCCTGCCCGTGATGAAATGGCGTGTGACGGGCGGTGACTGGCAGACGGTGCCCATGACGCACGTCGCGGGGTCGGTGTACGCGTCCAGCCTTCCTCCCGCGGGCTGCGGCGAGACGGTGGAGTACTACTTCGAGGCGGCGACGCCCGGCATGGCGCAGACCTACCCGCCCGAGGGCTGGGCCTCCCCCCTGGTCGCGAGCGGCGCGGGATCCTCCGTGCGATGGGCCGACACGATGCAGACCGATCAGGCATGGACCGTGGGCGCGCCGGGGGACGCGGCGACCACCGGCCTCTGGGAGCGGGCGGACCCCGCGGCCAACGCCTCTCAGCCCGGTGACGACTCGGATGATGCCGGAAACCTCTGCTGGATCACCGGGGCCACCGGCACCACCAACGGGGCCAACGACGTCGACGGCGGGGCAACCACCCTCACCAGCCCGGTCTTCTCGGCTCGTCCCCAGTCCTACACGCGGGTTGAGAGCACGATGCTCTCCTATCAGAGGTGGTACAGCAACAACACCGGGAGCAACCCCAACAGCGACTCCATGCCCGTGCTCATCTCCAACGACGCCGGGCAGACCTGGGTGACGCTCGAGGACGTGACGCAGAACGCCGGAGCCTGGGTGCGAGTCTCCTTCCGCATCGAGGATTTCGTGACGCCGACGTCGAGCATGCGGCTGCGCTTCGTGGCCCGCGATCTCGGCGCCGGCTCCGTGGTCGAGGCCGGGGTTGACGACCTGTCCGTCACCATCATCGGCTGCCCCGCCGACCTCGACATGAACGGGGATGGCAACGCCGACCAGGACGACGTGGCCTACCTCATCAACGTCGTGGGTGGTGGCGAGAACCCCACCGGCATCGACCCGGACTTCAATCAGGACGGGAGCGTGGACCAGGACGACGTCGCGGCGCTCATCGACGCGATCGGCGGAGGTTGATCGGGCGTGCGAGCGCGGTCAGGGCCTCACGCCGAGCTCCGCCCTGCGCTCCCGCACCTCCGAAGCCATCGCCTCCACGAACCGCGCCAGGGGCATCGCCCCCAGGTCCTTCTCGGTGCCCCGGGCACGCACGGAGACAGATCCGGACTCCGCATCGCGCGGGCCGACGATGAGCATGTAGGGCACCTTGTCGTCCGCGGCGACCTTGACCTTCGCCTGCACGCGGTCGTTGCTCTCATCGACGCTGACGCGGATGTCCGCGGCCTTGAGGGCCGCCGCGACCTGGTGCGCGTAGTCGTTGGACTTGTCGCTGATGGGGAGGACGCGGACCTGCTCGGGGCTGAGCCAGGTGGGGAAGGCGCCGGCGAAGTGCTCGATGAGCACGCCGCAGAACCGCTCCATGCTTCCGAAGGGCGCGCGGTGGATGACCACGGGACGGTGGGGCTTGTTGTCCGGCCCGATGTACGAGAGGTCGAAGCGATTGCCCATCTGGTAATCGACCTGCACGGTTCCGAGCTGCCACTCGCGCCCGATGACGTCCTTGACAACGAAATCGATCTTGGGGCCGTAGAACGCAGCCTCGCCCGGCTCCTGCGAGAAGGGCACGCCGAGGGACTTCGCGGCGTCGATGCAGGCGGCCTCGGCCTTGTCCCAGCTTTCCTTGCCGCCGGTGTACTTGTTGCTATCCGGATCGCGCAGGCCCACGCGAACGCGGTAGTCCTTCATGCCCAGGGTGGCGAAGATGGTCTTGACGAGCGAGAGGCATCCCTGCACCTCGCCGGGGATCTGGTCCTCGGTGCAGAAGAGGTGTGCGTCGTCCTGGGTGAAGCCCCGGACGCGGGTCATGCCGTTGAGCTCGCCGGATTGCTCCCATCGATAGACGGTGCCGAACTCCGCGAGGCGGACGGGCATGTCGCGGTAGGAGTGGGGACTGCTGGCGAAGATCTTGGCGTGGTGCGGGCAGTTCATGGGCCGGAGCATGAAGCCCTGAACGAGCTGGTCGTCCGGGAGGACGCGGTCCTTGGCGATGGTGGTGGCCTTGGTGCGCTCGTTGATGCCGTCGGCAAGGCGCTGGGAGACGCCTTCGACGCGGCGCATGACGTCGGCGCACGAGCAGGTCGCGAGGCGGTCGAGGGTCTCTCGCTCGATGATGGGCGGGAACTGCGCGTCCTTGTAGTAGGGGAAGTGGCCGCTGGTCTTGTAGAGATCCAGCGAGCCGATGTGGGGGGTGAAGACCTCGGTGTACCCCTGCTTCTTGAGCTCGGCGCCGATGAAGGACTGCAGCTCCTTGCGGACGATGGAGCCCTTGGGGGTCCAGAGGATCAGGCCCTGGCCCACGGTCTCGTCGATGTGGAAGAGTCGAAGGGCCTTGCCGATGACGCGGTGGTCGCGCTTGGCGGCCTCTTCGCGCTGGCGGAGATACTGGTCGAGGTCGGCCTGAGTCGGGAACGCGGTGCCGTAGACCCGGATCAGCCGGTCGGAGTTCTCGTCGCCGTGCCAGTAGGACGACGCCAGCGAGAGCACGCACGCCGCCCCGATACGCCCGGTGGACGGCACGTGCGGTCCGCGGCAGAGGTCTTCCCAGTTGGTGCCCGGCTCGCCGGTGGCGTAGAAGGAGAGGGAATCGGTACCTCCGCCGGGGGACGCCGCAGCGGCGGGCTTGGCGGACTTGTAGACGCTGCTGGGCAGACCAAGCGCCCGCTCGGCGTTGTCAATCTTGTACTTGTTGTGCTCGGCACGGAGCTTGGTGAGCCCCTCGCCCGAGGCGACCTCATACCGGCAGAACTTCCGGTCTTCCTTGATGATCTCCGCCATCCGCCTGTTGATGGCCTCGAAGTGGTCGCTGCTGATCTTCTTCCCCTCGGGGACGAACATGTCGTAGAAGAATCCGGTGTCGGTGGGGGGGCCATAGGCGAGCTGGACGTCCTTGCCGATCACGTCCTGGATGGCCTCCGCCATCACGTGCGCCGCGGAATGGCGCATGAGGGTGAGCGCGTCGGTGCTGGCCGCCTGCCCGGGCTTGGGCGAGGTGATGATGGCGATGGACGCGTCGCGGTCGATGACGTGCGACAAGTCGCGGGTCTCGCCGTCGACCTTGATCGCGAGTGCGGCCTTGGCGAGGCCGGCGCCGATGGACGCGGCGACCTCCAGCCCGGTCACGGGCTTGTCGAAGGACTTGGTCTTGCCGTCGGGGAGGGTGATGGTGGGCATGATCGTGGGGTCCGGGGTGCAGCGCGGGCTGCGGCGGGGCTGTTTCGGCTCGGAACTTCTACTCGGCGGACGGAGCGTAGAGGCGGAGCGCCTCGCACTCTGGGCAGCGATAGGCAACGACCTTCACGCCCTCCTTTACCTGGGATGACTTCGCCTCGCCGGAAAGCCACGAGGCCCGGGGCTCGCCCTCGCACCAGCGGGGCAGGCGAACGGTGTTGTGGTGGCCGAGGTCGCTCAGGAAGCCCTTGACCATCACTTTCTGGCAGACGAGGCAGGTGGGTTGAGATGCCATGGGGGAATACTCGGTGAGGGAGATGGCCGAAAATGAAAAACCCGGCCTGCGGGGCCGGGTGTGGGGACAGAGTGGGCACGCCTGCCGGCCGTCAGGCGTGAATCGCTCGGGTCGTCGTCGTCGTCGTGGCACGGGTCATGCGGGTCAAGCGTAGCCGGGGTGGACAGGGGCGGCGACGGAGGCCGGCGGCATGTCTTCGGGGCCCCGCCGCGAACGGATGTCCCTCCAAGGCCGGGGAGCGGCTGTGGCCCCAACCCCTAGAATCGTCCCTTTGCGAGGGAGCTTGCATGACTGTGCTGGTCACCGGCGGCGCCGGCTACATCGGGTCTCACGCGGTTCAGCGGCTGCTGGTCGATGGGACGCGCGTCGTCTGCCTTGACAACCTCTTCCGCGGGCACCGCCGCGCGATGGAACTGCTCGACGCACGCCATCCGGGCCTGCTCACCTTCGTTGAGGGCGACATCAACGACCGCGCCCTGGTCGCGGAACTGCTCACGCGCCACCGGGTCGAGGCGGTCATGCATTTCGCCGCCCTCGCGTACGTCGGCGAGTCCGTGGACGATCCGCTCCGGTACTACCACAACAACGTCTCGGGGCTCATCAGCGTGCTGAGCGCCTGCGATGACGCGGCGAAGGCGGGCGCGGGCGTCCGGAAGTTCGTCTTTTCCTCTTCCTGTGCGACCTACGGCCAGCCTCCGCAGGACATGATCCCCGTGCCGGAACACTGCCCCCAGAACCCGGTGAGCCCGTACGGCAGGAGCAAGCTGCACGACGAGCATGTGCTGCTGGACTACGCAGAGGCCTGCCGCAGGGCGGGCCGGGCGTTCGGCGTGGCGATGCTGCGGTATTTCAACGTCTGCGGGTGTGACCGCACCGGCCTGCTCGGAGAGGACCACACGCCCGAAACCCACCTGATCCCCGTGGTCCTCGAGGCCGCGCTGGGCAAACGCACGGAGGTCGGCATCTTCGGCACGGACTACCCCACGCCCGACGGCACGTGCATCCGCGACTACGTGCACGTGGAGGATCTGATCGACGCGCACGTGCTCGCCATGCGCCGCGTGCGTGACGGCGAGGTGCTCGCGTACAACGTGGGAATCGGGAAGGGCTACTCCGTGCGGGAGATCATCGACGCCGTGAAGGCGGTTACGGGGCGGGACTTCAGGGTTGTGGAGCGGCCCCGGCGTGCGGGCGACCCGCCCGCGGTGTTCAACAATCCGGGCAGAATCCGCGCGGAGCTGGGCTGGTCGGCGAAGGTGACGGACCTCCGCGAGATCATCGGCACGGCGTGGCGGTGGATGCAGGCAAACCCGCGCGGGTACGCGGGCCGATAGCCGCAGCAAACCCCGCGCCGGGTGGTCATCGCAAAAACCGCGCCGCCGGTGCAGCCGGGCGGCCCCCGCGTGCCGAATAGTCAGGAGCCAACCTCGGAGCCCGTGATGATCGTCGCCGTGAACCCCTATCACCTGACCACGAGAGAAGCGCCCGCGATGGCGTCGGCGCTGCTCGCGCGCCGGGTGGTCACGCTCCTTCCGGCGCCGGGCGGGCGCAAGGGGGCTGAGGGCATCCCGTCGTACGTCGAGTTCACGCGCTCCTGGCAGTGGTCTCTCCCGCTGTGGCGAGCCGGGGTCCTCAGCGCCGACCTCGCGGGCGACGGTCCCGCCAGCGACATGCTCGCCGTCCACGACACCATCCGTCGAGAGGACGAGTACGGCTGCCTGCGCACCTTCCTGCAGGACGACATCTGCGACGACGAGCGCGCGTACCTCTCCCGTCTCGCGGCGGACCTGCTCCGCGCCGGGCCGAACCCCGGGTTCGCGATTCCCGTCGCCGCGGCGGTGGACCGGTTCGCCGGGAGGCACCGCCTGCTGGTCGCACGACCCGTCGCGACCAGCCTTGCCCAGCGGGCCGAGGAGCCTCTGTGCAGCCCCGTGTTCGCGGTGATGGTCCCGCTGCTCGTGCAGGCGGACGCGGAGCGCATCCTGCACGCCCGGGCGGTGATGGACGACGCCCTCCAGCCCCTCCGCGATGCGCTGGAGGATCTCGGAGCCGGCGATGACCCGAAGGATGGCGTGGCGGACGTGAAGGCCGCCGCGGCCGAGTACGCCGCGCTCTTCGAACGCCGGCGTGCCGAGGTGCTGGACGGGCATGAAGACGACGACGTGCGGGCGATCGAGACGCCGGTCACGATCTCCGGCGTGCTCCACGGCGTGGACGTGGTGCTGCGGTCTTCCGCTCGTGCCGCGGGCAGCGTCACCCGCCCGAGTGACGCCCGGGGGACGGCGCTCGCCTCGCCGCACGCCACCGGGCGCGTGCTCTCGCTCGTCATCAAGCCCCTGGGCGCGAAGCGGTAGGCCTGACGGGGGCCCGTGCCCAGCCGGACGTACAGTCGCGCATGGCAAACCGCCTTCAAGGCTCGACCAGCCCCTACCTGCTGCAGCACGCGCACAACCCGGTGGACTGGTGGCCCTGGGGCGAGGACGCGTTCGCCGAGGCCCGCCGCCGCGACGTCCCGATCTTTCTGTCCATCGGCTACTCCACGTGCTACTGGTGCCACGTGATGGAGCGGGAGTCCTTCGAGGATCCGGAGACCGCCGCGCTCATGAACGAGCGCTTCGTGTGCATCAAACTCGACCGCGAGGAGCACCCGGAGGTCGACGACCTGTACATGGCGGCGACGGTGATGCTCACGGGCCGCGGAGGTTGGCCCATGTCGGTCTTTCTCGAGCCGGCGCGCCTGCGGCCGTTCATGGCGGGGACGTACTTCCCCAAGGAACCCCGCCCCGGGATGTCGACGTTCTCGCAGGTGCTGCTGGCGATGTCCGGCGCGTGGCGCATCCAGCGCGACGGGGTGATGAAGCAGGCGGAAGAAGTCGCCCGGGCCGTCGAGGAGCATCTCGCACGCCCCGCACGCGCCGCGGAGCTGGGCCAGAAGCAGGTCGCTGACGCGGTGTCGAGCCTGCTCCGCACCTTCGACAAGGCCGAGGGCGGGTTCGGCGCGGCGCCAAAGTTCCCACAGGCGGTGTATCTGGAGTTTCTGCTCGACGTGCGGGTGCGCGCGGGCGATGACTCCACCGCGGACGCCGTCGACTTCGCCCTCCGCAGGACGCTCGACCGCATGGCGGTGGGTGGATTGCACGACCAGGTGGGGGGCGGGTTCCATCGATACTGCGTGGACGGCACATGGACCGTGCCCCACTTCGAGAAGATGCTCTACGACCAGGCGCAGCTCCTCCGCGTGTACGCGCGGGCCGCCAAGCTCTACACCGACCCGTTCTATGCCCATATCGCGAGACGGACCGCCGAGTGCGTCCTGCGGGACATGACCAACGCCCGGGGCGCCTTCCTCTCCGCCATCGACGCGGAGGTGGGAGGCCGCGAGGGGCTCAACTACCTCTGGACACCCGCGGAGGTGGCCGAGGCCGTGGGCGAGGGCGATGCGCCGCTCGCCCGTGCGGCGTACGGGCTCGACGGTCCCGCGAACTTCCGCGACCCGCATCATCCGGGCGATGCGCCCGCCTGGGTCCTGAGGCTCGCCGATCGGCCCGAACACCTCGCGTCGGGCCTCCGCAGGTCCGAGGCCGCGGTGGCGGAGGACCTGGCTCGGATCAATCGCGCGCTGCTCGCACGCCGGGGCGCCAGGCCCCAGCCCCGCACCGACGACAAGGTCATCGCCTGCTGGAACGGCATGATGATCGCGGCGCTCATGTCCGCGGCGGAGGACCTCAACGAGCCACGATTCGCCAGCGCCGCGGTCCGCGCTGCGGAGTTCGTCCGCGACCGCATGATCTCCCCGGACGGCCTGCTCGCCCGCTGCGAGCGTGCCGGACGCGCGTCGGTCCCGGGCGTGCTCGAGGATTACGGCGCGGTCATCTCCGCGTTCGTCGCGCTCCGCGGGCTCTCGCCCGACTGGCTGGTGACGGCCCGTTCGCTCGTGGCCCGGGCCTTGCGAGAGTTCTCCGATCACGCCGGCGTGCTGCACGACGCCCCCTCCGGCCGCGCGGACCTTTTCGTCCGCGGGCGGTCGACCCACGACGGTGCCTGCCCCTCGGGCGTCTCGCTCATGCTCCACGCGCTGCTCGACCTGCGGGAGGCGACCGGGGACAAGACCCATTCCGCCGCGGCCATCGCCGCGATCTCCGGTGTCAGCGAGGCGATCACCGAGAGCCCATCGGGCTCGGTGAACAGCGTGCGTGCGCTCCTTCGGCTGCTTCTCGCCGCGGAGATCGACCCCGGCGAGTTCGACTCCGACGATGCCGTGGCACGGGCGGACGTCGCCCATGTCGAAGTTCTCGCCGACACCGACCGGGTGACCATCCCCGCGGAGGGGCCCGCGCTGCTCAACCTTGCCATCCGCATCGCCCCGGGCTGGCACATCGCCGCGGCGGATGCCGGTGAGACACCCGCCGCCAGGGCGCTCTACCCGCTGCGGGTCGGCGTCGTGGGAGGTACCGGCCTGCGGGCCTTCGCGGACTACCCGAAGGGCACGCCCCTGGGCGAGGGCGACGCGCGCGTGCTCGTGCACGAGGGGCTGGTCGAACTCAAGGTCGTGCTCGAGCGGGAGGGCGCGTGGACTGGTCGCCCGCTGCTCACGGTCGCGTACCAGGCCTGCACCGACCGCGAGTGCCGCAAACCCGCTGTGGTCGAGCTGGACATCGCGCTCGACCCCGCGTGAGGGCGGAAGCGGAGGGCGGTCCCGGGGGCGGTCGGGGGAGGGGGCCCCTACGCTTTTCGGCCCAGCCCGCGCCGGTCGCGGGCCCGGCGCCGGAGGCCCCCATGCTGACGCTTCACCGAGGTCTTGCCGCCGCGATCCTGCTGTACGTGCTCGCGCCCCTCGCGGCCTTGGCGCAGGCCGGAGATCGCTGGTACATCGTCGAGATGATGGGCGGCAAGGCCGGGTGGATGCACACCCTTGAGCTCGAGACCGACGCGACCATCACGACGACGTCCAAGACGCACTTTTCCCTGGCGCGGGGCGGCGCGGGGCTCTCCATCACCATCGAGTCCGAGTTCGTCGAGGGCAAGGACGGAAAGCCCATCTCGATGAAGGCCGTCCAGAAGCTCGGCAAGAACGAGATCGTCACCGAGTACACCTTCACGCCTGAAGGAATCAAGCTGAGGTCCACGCAGGAGGGCGAGACCACGGAGCGCACGCTCCCGAATCCCGAGGGCACCTGGCTGGCCCCCGCCGCCGCGGAACGGTACGTGCAGCAGCGGTACAAGTCGGGCGCGAAGGAGATCACGGTTCGAACGATGGACCCCTCCAACGGGCCGACGGTGGTGACCGCCGTACGCACCGGCTTCGAGCCCGAGAAGCTCACCGTGGGAGGGCGCGAACTGGACGTCGTGAAGACGATGGTCGAGATGAGCGTGATGCCCGGGGCAAAGTCCACGGAGTACCTGGATGCGGAAGGGGAACTGGTGAAGAGCCGCACGCTCGTGGGTGGCCTGTCGGTGACGATGACGCGCTCGACGCGGGAGGAGGCGATCGCGGAGGGCGAAGCGCCCTCTCCGGAGGTGATGACCAGCACGTTCATCTACCCGGACAAGCCGATCGACAATCCGCGGGGCGTGAAGCACGCGGTGCTCGTGCTGAGCGTCCCCGAGGGGCCGCTCCCCGAGGTGCCGGCGACGGGCGCGCAGCGCGTGGAGAAGATCGACGCGACCACGCTCAGGCTCACCATCCGTGCGGACGCCTTCGACCCCGCACCCGAGGCCGACGCGAAGGACCCCGCCTATCTCGCCGCGACCACGATGTGCGACTCGAACGACGAGCAGGTGAAGCGTCTCGCGGCGCTGGCCCTCCAGGCCGTGGGTGATGACAAGGCAAAGCGTGCCGAGATGCTCCGCCGATTCGTGCACCTGCACATCAACAAGAAGAACCTCAACGTCGGCTTCGCGTCGGCCTCGGAGGTCGCCCGCGAGCGAACCGGCGACTGCTCCGAGCACGGCGTGCTGCTCGCCGCGGTCCTGAGGGCCGACGGCATCCCCGCCCGGGTCGTCAGCGGGCTGGTGTACGCCGACGGCTTCGCCGGCGCCAAGCAGATCTTCGGCTACCACATGTGGGCGCAGGCCCTGCTCACCATCGACGGGGCGCCCCGATGGGTTGACCTTGACGCCACGCTCCCGGCCTCCACGCCCTTCGACGCGACGCACATCACGCTCGGCACATCCGCCCTCGCGGAGGGCGACCTCACCAGCGGCATGGTGAGCGTCGCCGGCGCGATGGGCCGCCTCAAGATCAAGGTTGAGAGTGTCAAGTGAGCGCGCTGTGAACGACGCGGACCCTCGCCCGCCGCTCCCCCTCCTCCCGCCCAGGCCCCCGCACGGGCACAAGGGCACCTTCGGCACCGTGGTGGTGGTCGGGGGCTCTCACGCGGGCGGACGCGCCATGGTCGGAGCCCCCGCGCTCGCGGCGTTGGGCGCGCTCCGGGCCGGCGCCGGGCTCGCGAAGCTCGTCATGCCCGCCGACCTCCTCCCGGCCGGACTCACCGTCTGCCCGAGTGCCACGGGCGTGGGGATCCCCCAGACCGGCGGCGGTTCGCTCGATCCCGGAGCGGCGCCTCAGGTGCTGGACAGCATGCTGGCGGGCGCTTCCGCCGCAGTCATCGGCCCGGGACTGGGCGAGGGCGACGTCGAGCGTGCGCTCTCACTCCGCGCCGTGCAGCAGGATGGCGTGCCCGTCGTTGTCGATGCCGATGCGATCAACAATCTCGCGGTGCTCCCCGACCTCTTCCGGGACTTCCATGCTCCCGCGATCCTGACGCCCCACCCGGGCGAGTTCCGCCGCATCGGCGCGGCTCTTCGCATCAGCCAGGATCCCACCGACCCGGCCCAGAGGCCGCACGCCGCGGCGGAGCTCGCGAGGCGGCTCGGGTGCGTCTGCGTCCTGAAAGGCGCGGGCACGGTGGTCTCCGACGGCATCCGCACATGGACCTGTGCCCGAGGCCACCCATGCCTCGCCACCGCCGGCACCGGCGACGTGCTCGCCGGAGTTGTCGCCGGCCTCGTTGCCCAATACGCGTGCGGGCCCATGCCGAAGCTCAGCCTCTTTGACGCTGCACGAATCGGTGTGGAGGCCCACGCCGTCGCCGGCGAACGCTGGGCGAGCGAGCACGGCGCCCAGGCGGGACTCCTGGCGCAGGAACTTGCAGAGCAGGTGCCCGGCGCCTTGGAAGCGATGCGGAATCCAGGCTAGCCGCCCGCGGGCTTGACGGCCTTCCCCCACGCCTCGACCATCGCTCTGAACGGGCTGTTCGCCCACTGGGCCCGCATCTCGGCCTCAAACGCGGCGCGGTCCCCCCAGGACGGATTCCACGCCGCTTCGCTGAGCCTCCACGCCAGCGGCTCATGCCCCGCGTACGCGAGATCGAGCATGGCCCGCCACAGTTCAGGAGGTGGGATGGTGCGCCCGGAAAAGTCCGCGCGGGCGGGGAGCGAGCCGAGTCTCGTTACGAGCGCCGCGAACGCGGCCTCGTCCGGAGCCGGCTGTGCCATGGATGGGGTGTAGAGGGCGAACCGGGAGCCGTCCCACCTCAGCACGACCGTCGGCGCCGGCGACTCTACGTGGGGCACGAGCCAGTAGTCGAACGTGTAGTCGGCGCCGAGCATCTCCAGCACCCCCGGGGTCGCGGTCTCGCGCCAGTACGCGGCGTTCCCCGCCTCGATCACGCCCAGCGCGCGTGCCCTCTCGCCCAGTTGCAGCACCGCGTACGTCGTGCAGCAGTGCGCCCCGCCGCTGAACCCCTCGATGATGAGGTCCGGTTCTCCATCGCCAGTGCAGTCCTTCGTGCCGTCGCCGAGGTAGGGCTGCGTGCCCACGCTCCGAGGAGAGCCTCCCGCCGCAACGCCCGCCCACACACGCCGGTCGACCACCTCGTAGTTGAGCCGGCCGCGCACCACCACTCGCTCCTCCGGAATGGCCGGGTTCCTCGCGCGGTAGTGCGTGACGGAGTGCCCGGAGACCTCGCGCGAGCCCACGCGCTGCCAGGTGGGCATCACCGCGTAGTACAGCGTCGGAAAGGCACCAACCCGCAGCGCCATCAGCAGCAGCAGTGGCAGCGGCAGGAGCGCGAGCAGACAGCGGCCCCATCGCAGGCGCCGGCGGCCCAGGTCGCTCGGTGCCGGGTGATCCATCCCGCACTCCGGGCAGCGGGTGCCGCTCGCGCCGGACATGTCGTACCAGCACCGGCGGCAACGTGGGGTGCCCAGCCCCGGGTCTCGCCTGAGCAACCACACCGCCAGCAGCACGTCCAGGGCGATGAGGGAGAGCACGGTCCAGGGGAGGTACGCGGGAAGCATGCCCATCGGCGGATCGTTGGCCGGGTTGCGCGCCGTTCAAGTCGGCGTGGCGCCGGTACACTGGCCATCATGAGTCAGCGCCAGCACCCCGCCGACCTGTCCACCCCGCAGAAGCTCTACGTGTGGCTTGCGGCGTTCTTCTGCGCCAGCCTCATCATCGCTGACATCGTGGGGATCAAGCTCTTCCGCATCCCGCTGGGCTTCAGTGTGACGCTCCCCTGGGTGGGAGAGATCAGCGCCATCGAGCACACCTGCGGCATGCTCACCTTCCCCGTCACCTTTCTCCTCACCGACCTCATCAACGAGTACTACGGAGCCAAGGGCGCCCGGCGCGTCACCTTCATCGGCTTTGCGATGGCGATGTTCGTCTTCCTCGTCATCAACGTCTCGCAGGCCATGCCCTACCTGGATGCCCCCTTCAACGTGAAGCCCGATGTCTTCAACGGGATGTTCGGTCCGGCCAAGGTCATGTACGTCGCGTCGCTCTTCGCCTATCTCGCCGGGCAGATGTCCGACATCGCGGTCTTTGGAGTCCTGAAGCGACTCACCGGCGGGAGGCTCATCTGGCTCCGGGCCACCGGTTCGACCGTCATCTCGCAGTTCATCGATAGTGTGGTGGTGACCCTGCTCGCCTTCCACGTGGGCCGAAAGCTCACGGGCGCCCCCGCGGACGAGATCGTACCGCTGGCCCGGGTCCTGCCCATCGCGCTCACGGGCTACACGCTGAAGTTCGTCCTCGCGATCGCCATCACCCCCGTCATCTACCTCGGCCATGGCCTGATCCGCCACTGGCTGGGCATGGAGCCCGTGAAGGCGGAACAGGCCTAGGCACGCTCCGCGGGCTTGAGGGCGCTGGCCCCGATCGCAAAGCCCAGCACGCCGCAGCCCAGCAGCACCCCGAAGGGCAGGGCGCAGTCCGCCCATGTGAAGCCCCTCCAGATCGCCCCCTCGATGGAGATCGTCGCCCACTTGAACGGGCTGATGCTGCTCACGGTCTGCACCCAGCCCGGGAGCAGGAACAGAGGGATCGAGCCCCCGCCGATCATGGCCAGCACGATGATGAGACCCCGCCCAAGCCCGGAGGCGCCGCCCTCGGTCCGCGTCAGCCCGGCCAGCAGCATCATCAGGCCCGTAAACCCGATCGCCGATACCATCATCGCGGCGGCGAGCATGAGGGGGTTCCCCACTCTGAACTGGCCCATCAGCCCGCCGAACACCCCCGCGGCCAGCGCGATCAGCAGCGCCTGCACCGCGAGGCACGCGAAGAAGCACGCCGCCGCCTTCCCCAGCAGCAGTTGCCCGCGCGAGATGGGCGCGACCGACAGCCTCAGCAGCGTTCCGCGGCTGCGCTCGCCCGACATGGACACTCCAAAGCCCGTCACGCACCCCATGAGCGCCCACACGACGCCCTGCGGGAACGACACCTCCCATGAGCTGCGGGGCCGGTCGGACTCATCCTTCAGTTCGGTGAGCGAGACCTGCACCGGCATCCAGCCGCCCGATCCGGCGGAATCGCCTCCGCCGGCGGCGCCGGGATTGAGGCCCCCGAAGGTCTTGTTCACCTCGCCGATTCGGTCGAACATGTCCGTCAGAAGTCGCCGGTTCTCATCGGGGATCGAGTCGTCGCCCCCGAGGCTGGACCTCGCCCTGTCCAGCATGCCCGTCATCTCCGCCGGGTCGGAAAGCCCGGAGGCCATCTGTCGAAATGCCAGCTCGTTCAGCTTCCCGGTGAGCAGCCCGGCTTCCGCCCCGCGGCCGGGGGCCACGTACCCCTCCAGCTTGATCCCGCCCCCCGCGAAGATGGATTCAATCCCCCCGCCGAAGCCCTTGGGGACGACGACGCACGCGCTGACCGCACCCTTGCGGACCAGCGTCTCGCCCTCGTCGCGGGTCAGGGGCGTGCCCGCGTCGGTCTGTCGGACGACATCCAGCGAGCTGTCCGCCGACAGGGCCTCTGCGAACGCCCGGGCCTTGGGCCCGTCCTCCTCGAGCACGAGCGCCACGTCGAGCTTGGAGCCGCCCCCGCCCCCGCCGAAGATCGCGCCGAAGAACACCGCAAGCCCGAGCGGAAAAAAGAGCGTGAAGAAGAGCGCCGCCTTGTCGCGTGCCAGGAGGCGGAGGTCGTTGACCGCGATGGCGAGGATGGCCGGCATCAGTCCCGCAGGCTCCTTCCGGTGAGGTTGAGGAACACGCTCTCCAGGTCCGCGCGGTCGATGCGGAGGCCCTGCACGGTCGCATCCCCGATGAGCCCCGCCGCGTGCCGGACGGGGTCGGGCGTTGCGACGCGCGTCTCCGTGCCGTCGGTGCGGGTGATGGTGACCACGCTCTCCCCGCCGTGCTCCGCGATGAGGTGCGCCACCGTTCCCGTGGCGAGGAGCGCTCCATGGTCGATGATGCCCACCCGGGTGCAGAGTCGGGCGGCCTCCTCCATGTAGTGCGTCGTGTAGACGATCGTCTTCCCGCGCTGGGACAGCGCCTTGCACATGTCGAGGATGTTGTTGCGGCTCTGCGGGTCCACGCCCGCCGTCGGCTCGTCCAGCAGCAGGATGGGCGGGTCATGCACGATCGCCGCGGCGAGGTTGAGCCTTCGCTTCATGCCGCCCGAGTACCCGAGCACGCGGTCCTTGGCGCGCGGGAGCAGCCCCACCTCGTCCAGCACCTGATCGACCCTCCGCGTGAGCGTCGAGCCCCCCAAGCCATGCAATCTTCCGAAGTAGCGCAGGTTCTCGCGTCCGGAGAGCTCGTCGTAGAGGGCGATGGCCTGCGGGGCCGCGCCGATGGAACGCCTCGTGCGGGGGTCGTCGGGTGAGCCCATCCCCGCGATGGCGATGGTGCCGCTGTCGGGCCGCACGAGACCAAGGCAGACGCCGATCGCGGTGCTCTTTCCCGCGCCGTTCGGCCCGAGGAGCCCGAAGACCTCGCCCTGCCCGATGCGCAGCGAAAAGTCCCGGAGCGCCCGCACCGTGCCGAAGGACTTGCTGACCGCGTTCCACTCGATCATCCGGGGGTGGATCGTACAGCGGGGCGGGGCGTGGTGCGCGCCGGGGGCGCGCACGGTCGTCCGGCTACGCTTGCCCATGCCCCGAGAGTGCAAGGTCGGACAAGTCTCCATCGGTGCGGGAAGGCCCCTGGCGGTCATCGCGGGGCCCTGCGTGCTCGAGTCCCCCGAGATGGGGCTTGCCATCGGCCGGCGGGTCCGCGATGCCTGCGAGCAGAGCGGACTGTCCTATGTCTTCAAGGCATCCTTCGACAAGGCCAACCGGTCGTCCATCCGGTCCGCGCGCGGGCCGGGCCTGAAGCGGGGCCTCGAGTGGATCGCGAAGATCGGGGAGTCCCTGGGCGTCCCGGTCACCACGGACATCCACGAGCCCGCGCACGCCTCCCCCGCCGCGGGATGCATCGATCTCCTCCAGATCCCCGCGTTCCTCTGCCGTCAGACGGACCTGCTCTGCGCCGCCGGCGAGGCCGCCGCCGCCCGGGGCCGGGGAGTCAACGTCAAGAAGGGCCAGTTCCTCTCGCCTCACGAGATGTCCGGCCCTGTCCGCAAGCTCGCGGAGTCGGGCTGCGCCAACGTGATGCTCACGGAGCGCGGCACCACCTTCGGCTACGGCCGCCTC
This sequence comes from Leptolyngbya sp. PLA1, assembly GCA_021405315.1. GTDB lineage: Bacteria > Planctomycetota > Phycisphaerae > Phycisphaerales > UBA1924 > RI-211. The sequence continues at coordinate 26,789 of QWIH01000020.1, read as the reverse complement.
ATCAACGACTTCCTCGGCCTCGGGGACATGATGGATTTGAAGGCCGAGGGCGGCAGCCCGCCCGTCTGCTTCGACGTGACCCACTCCACGCAGCTGCCCGGCGCGGGGGAGACCACCGGGGGCCGGCCCGACCGCGCGCCGCTCCTCGCCGCCGCCGCCACCGCCGCCGGCGTGCACGCTCTCTTCCTCGAAACCCACCCCGACCCTCGGGCCGCGATGAGCGACGCGAGCACCATGCTGCCGCTGGAGATCGTTCCCGCGCTGCTCGCAAGGGTCGCCCGCATTCACCGGGCCGCCCGCGAGGGCGCGGGCTCGTGATCGACACGCACTGCCACCTCACCTTTCCGGACTACGGGCCGGATCGCTGCCCGGGGGGTGTCGGGGCGGTCTTGGAGCGGGCGCGGGCGAAGGGTGTCCGGGGTTGCATCACCATCAGCACGACCACGCGGGACTGCGTCGCGGCGCTCGCCATCGCCCGGGCGCACCCCTCCGTGTGGTGCACCGCGGGTGTTCACCCGCTCTACGCGGACAAGGGGCCGCACGACTGGGCCGAACTTGGCCGCGTGATCGCCGACGACAGGTGCGTCGCGTGGGGTGAGCTTGGGCTGGACAATCACTACGAGGACCCTCCGGCGGAGCTGCAGCGCCGCGTTCTCGAGGAACAGCTCGCGTTCATTCAGGCCTCGCACCGTGCAGGGCCGGTGAAGCCCATCGTCCTGCACTGCCGCGAGGCCTTCGACGACCTCATCCCCATCCTCGCACGCACGTTGCTGGATCCCTCCCGCTTCGTCTTCCACTGCTTCACGGGCACGCGGGACGACATGCGCAGGCTCCTGGACTTCGGTGCCTGCGTCTCGTTCACGGGCGTTGTGACCTACCGCAACGCGGCGGAGCAGAGAGAGGCCGCCCGGCTCGTCCCCGATGACCGCTTCATGGTGGAGACCGATGCGCCGTTCCTCTCGCCGGATCCACATCGGGCAGTCCGGCCCTGCGAGCCCTGGATGGCGAGCGTCACCGCCGCCCGCCTCGCGGAGGTTCGGGGCGTCCCGCTCGGAACGCTCCTCGAGCAGGTCGACGCCACCACCCGGCGCTTCTTCGGGGTGAGCGTCCCGTAGACTTCGCCGATGACCCTCACCCTCGCCGCGTGGCTTCACACGCTCTCGCCGTTTCTCGTCCGCTTCACGGACGAACTCGGCATCCGCTGGTACGGGCTGTCGTACGTGCTCGGGTTTCTTGCGGGCTGGGCGTGGCTGCGGTATCTCGCCAGACGCGGGCTCACGCCGCTCTCCGAGCAGCGCGTGGATGACGCCATGGTCTCGCTGGTTCTCGGCGTCGTCGTCGGGGGCAGGCTCGGCTACTGCCTCTTCTACCAGCCCGCACTCCTGACGGACTTCGGCGGGGGCTTCCCCTTCTGGGGGGTGCTCAGGCTCACACAGGGAGGTATGTCCTCCCACGGCGGGATGCTCGGCGTCTGTATAGCGGCGTGGTGGATCGCGCGGGGTGTCCGGCCGTCCTCCGGCGAGGGTCGTGGCCGCGTCCCGCTCCTCCACGTCTTCGATCTCGTCGCCCTTGCCGCCACGCCGGGGCTTCTCTTCGGACGGCTCGCGAACTTCATCAACGGCGAACTGCTCGGCAAGATCGTCGCCATGCCCGGCCGACCCGCCCCCTGGTGGGCCGTGAAGTTTCCGCAAGAAGCCTTCACCGGCCACGCGCCCGCGGGCCAGGCCGACGCGCTCGCACCCCTGGTCCACGCATACCGCGTCGGCTCGGAGTCCGATGAGCAGACCTACGAGCGCATGCTCCGACTCATCCAGAGCGGCGGGCTGACCGGGCGAGACCTGGCCGCCAAGCTCGAGCCCTTCATCGCCGCCCGCCACCCCTCCCAGCTCTACCAGGGGCTTTGCGAGGGGCTCATCCTCGGCGCGGTGCTCTGGCTCGTCTGGAAGAAGCCCCGCACCCCGGGCATCATCGGCGCGTGCTTCCTCGCGCTCTACGGCGTGCTCCGCATCGCGACAGAGACCATCCGCCTCCCCGACGCCGATCTGGCGGTGCAGCGCATCGCGGGCCTCAGCCGCGGACAGTGGCTGAGCGTTCTCATGCTCGCGAGCGCGGGCCTCCTCGCCTGGGCTGCGGTGAAGTGGGGGGGCGAAAAGCTCGGCGGCTGGGGCGTCAGGCCCGCGGAGCCAGGTTCTCCTGCCCGATCATGACGTCCAGCGCCTTGCACACGTCGTCGCACTCCCGCTCCGTCATCGAGTTGTAGAACGGCAGGGCGATCGTTCGCTGGCTCACGCTCTCCGCGATCGGGAACATGCCCGGCCCCGTGCCGCACAACTCGCGGTAGAACGGCTGGAGGTGGATGCACGGGAAGTAGTCCCCCGCGCCGATCTCGTGCCGCCTCAGCCCCGCGATCACCCGGTCCCGCTCGTCCCCTGTGTACCGCGGCGCCAGCCGCACCACGAACACGAACCAGCTCATCGCCGACTCCGGATCGATCGTCGGCAGCACCAGGTGCGGGTGACCCGCCAGGCGGCTGACGTACATCCGTGCCACCCGCATCCGCCGCTCCAGGATCTCATCCAGCCGGCGCATCTGCGCCACCCCCAGCGCCGCGTTCAGTTCAGACAGCCGGAAGTTGTACCCCAGCCTCTCGTGCTTCAGCCATGAGCCCGTCGGCGTGCCGCCGTTGGAGCCCCACCCCAGCGGGCGGCCCTGGTTCCGCAGGCTGCGGCACATCTCCGCGAGCCGCTGATCGTCGGTCACGATCATCCCGCCTTCGCCGGTCGTGATCTGCTTGTTCGGATAGAAGCCGAACACCCCCGCCCGCCCGAAGTTCCCGCAGGGGCGGCCCTTGTAGCTCGTCCCCAGCGCCTCGCAGCAGTCCTCGATCAGCGTCAGCTCGTGCTTTGCCGCGATCGAGGCGTATTGGTCCATGTACGCCGGGTTGCCGAACGTCTCCACCGCCAGGATCGCCTTCGTGCGCGGGCCGATCGCCGCCTGCACCTTCGCCGGGTCCATGTTCAGCGTCTTGGGGCAGATGTCCACGAAGCGGGGTCGCGCCCCGACGAACAGGATGCAGTTGGAGGACGCCACGAAGGAGAACGGGGTCGTGATGACCTCGTCGCCGGGGCCGATCCCCAGCGACTGGAGGACCAGGTGCAGGCCCGAGGTTCCGGAGTTCACCGCGACGCCGTGCCGGCAGCCCGCCCTCGCCGCGACCAGCTTCTCGAACTGCTCGGTCATCGGGCCAATGGACAGTCGCCCGCTGCGCAGCGTCTCCAGGAGCAGCCGCTCCTCGAGTTCGGAGATATCAGGACGTGAAAGCGGAATTTCGTGGTGGGCCATCGTCCAAGGATATCGGTCCCCGGACGGGGCCCGATTCAGCCCGGCTGCCGGAGGATTACGAGCCCGACGGCGGCTTGTTGATCTTCTGGCGAGCCTTTTCCTGCTCGGCGTTGGCCTTCTGCCATTCTTCGTTGACCTCGGGGGTCATGTGAGCGTTGGGGGGTGCCGCGGGAGGTCCGCTGAAGACCCCGAAGTACATCCCCAGCCACACCACCACGCCGCCGATCGCGAGCACCGAGATCGCGAGCATCGCGATCTTCCCGACATCCATCCCGCCCTTCGACTTGGCCTTTGACTTGGTGTTCGATGCCATGGCATGAGTCTCCGTCCGCGACAACAGGGGATCATAGGTCGGTTCAGCTCACGTCACGCCGCTGGAACAGCACGATCGCCAGGGACAGGAACGCGGTGATCTGGCAGAGCGAGTAGATGGCCGCCGAGACGACGTACGAACCCGGCACCGCCCGATTCTGCGACACCGCGTCCAGCAGCCAGAAATACTGCATGTTCGGGATCGAGCCCCACGCCACCAGCGCCGCCTTGTTGGTGCTCGTGGGCGCGGAAAAGACAAAGTCTCCGGCCTCCGGCGGGCGGTACAGCTTCACGCCTGCCTCCCCGATGTTCCGAATCCTCAGCAACTGCCCGGTCGATTCCGTCACGATCAACGCCGATGCGGCGCCCGGTCCCAGCATCGCGTTGGTGTCCGCCAGATCGCCCGTGTACGCCTCGTAGGTCTCGCTGGGAACCAGCGGAAAGCCGTTCGGGCTGGGGCCGTAATAGAAGGGCTGCCCGGGATAGACCGGCTTCCTCGGCGGCTGGTCCAGCCGGACCATGAACTCGTCCCCGGCGTTTGAGAGCGTCGCCTTATCCGCCTCCACGGGTCGGCTACCCGCGATCACGCCGATGAGCTCATTCGAGAAGACGTGCCGACCAAGCACGTAGTTCGCGAGCAGGGACGCCACGAACACCCCCAGACAGGTGAGGATGGTCGGGACCTGCGAGAGCCTCGTCGAGGCGGCGGTCGCCACTGATGCCAGCACGAGTACCGCCATTGACAGGCAGAGGCACGCTACGAGCAACTGAGGCCTGAAGTCCTTGATCAGGGGCTGAACGGCCCAGTGCTTGTCCAACAGCAGCACGCCGAAGTACCCCAGGACGGAGAGGGGCAGCAGCAGCAGCACCGATGCCTGCGGGAAGCTCCATCCATAAAAGAAGTTGCCCCATCCGGCCAGGGCCAGCGAGACGGCGACCGCCCCGACGCCAAAGGCGACCACCGGGCCGTCGATCTCATCCGCCGCGGTCGACATCACCCCGTGCCGAATCGCGAGCATCAGAAAGACGAGCATGATGACCAGGCTGACGACCAGGGCGACGGCCACCCCGAGGAACTTCCCGAGCACCAGCGTCGGGCGCCCGACCGGCTTGCTCACCACCATCAGCACGGTCTTGTTCTCAATCTCGCGGCTCATCACCGAGGTGGCGATGAACCCCGCCAGAAGCGTCCCGACCACGAAGATGGTTGCTAACCCGATGTCAAACAAGAGCTTGTTGTCGCCGGAAACCTCCGCGGACTCCTCCATGCCCAGCGAAAAGCCCGTGTTCCAGGTGTTGAAGATCTGGAGCACGCCGCACCCGAGGATCAGCAGCAGCACGATGGGCTGTCGCACGCTTTCCACGAGCGCGTTGCGGGCGATGGCCAGCAGTTGAGAGATCATGCGGGGTGGTCAGCTTCGGAGAAAGTCCAGGGAGCGACGAACATAGCCGGGCAGGGATCGTACATCAAACCGGCCCGCCGGGTCGGCGGGCTGTGGGCGCGCGCGGCAGCAATCGCGAGGCGCACCCACGCCGGGTGCTACGAGGTGTCGGCTGGCGCGGTTCGATGGGCTGTGGAAAGATCGGCGAGACCTTGCCACAATAGGGCCCGCCGTCGGTATCGTCGGTGGTTGAGGAGGGGCGGCTGTTCTGGCCTGGCCCCATGCCGGGCGGGAGCGTCCGGTGCGAGCGTGGGGAGTTCAGGGAGGCTGGTCGCGGGCCGGGGGGCGCCGCGGGGTTTCGGTGGTCTTTACGGGAAGCGTGCATGCGAGCAGACCTGCAGAACTTCAAGTACGCCGCGTCCGTGTCGCTCCGGGGACTGGGTTTCCAGATCTTCTCCGGCGCGGTCATGCTCGTCTACGCCGCCCTTGCGCGGGACGGGGCCGGGTACATTCTCTCTGCGTTCCTGGGCGTGGGTGTGCTGGCGTGGCTCACGCTGTTCGTTGTCTATGACCAGCACCGCCGCGAACGCATCGAGGCCATGGAGGCCGAGGCCCTCGCCAGTGCGCCCGGTGCCGGCGGGTCGGTCTTCGAGGGGCAGGAGGAGTTCCGCCCCGCCGCAAAGCGTCTCGCGGCGCTCTACAAGGTCTTCGTTCCTGCCGCCAGCGTTCTCATGGGGCTGATCCTGCTCGGCGTGGGCGCGTGGCAGGGTTTCAAGGCCTACGAGGCGGAGCAGGTCTTCAAGTACGCGGTGTCGACCAAGCCGGGCTGGGCCCTGGGTCTGGGCGCCGCCATGGCCGTGCTGGGCTTCATCGGGGCCCGGTACGTCGCCGGCCTCTCGAAGGTGGCCGTCTGGGCCAACCTCCGCGGAGGTGCCGCGTGGACGATCGGGTCCACCCTGGCGTGGGGCTCGCTCGCCCTCGCGCACATGATCGACTACGTCGGGACCGACACCTTCGTGAAGCACCTGGCGATCACCGCCTCGGGCTTCATGGTGCTCATCGGCCTCGAGACCTTCGTGAACTTCGTGCTGGCGGTCTATCGCCCGCGCCGCGCCGGCGAAAGCCCCCGCCCCGCGTTCGACTCGAACGTTCTCGCCCTCTTCGCGACCCCGGACCGCGTCATCAAGTCCGTGGGCGGGGCGATCAGCTACCAGCTCGGCTTCGACGTGACCAAGGGCTGGCTGTGGCAGCTTCTCAGCCGCCGCATGCCCCTGCTTCTCGGCGTCGGCTTCCTGGTCCTCTGGCTGCTCACCAGCATCGTCACCGTGGAACCCCACCAGCGCGCGATGATCCTCCGCTGGGGCCGCCCCGTGCAGAGCGACGTCGCCCCCGGCCTTCATTTCAAGGCCCCCTGGCCCATCGATACCGTCTACGTCCCGGAGTACTACACGAAGGACGACAAGGGGCGCCTCCGCCTTCAGGACCGCACCGTGACCGGACTCCGCCGCGTCGAGCTGGGGACCAACCCCCCGGCCAACAAGGACGCGGTGCTCTGGACCAACGACCACATCGGCGAGGAAGTCTGGCAGTACGTCCGAATCGGCGGCGGGAAGGAATCCCGAGGCCTCACGGACGTTGCCGTCGTCTCCGTCGAGATGCCGATGCAGTTCACGGTCACGAACGTCGAGGTCTTCGACCGGCTCGGGCCACCCGAGCAACGCGAGGTCTATCTCCGCGCCGTGGCGCGCCGCGAAGTGACGCGGTTCTTCCAGACCAGTTCGCTCGATGAGGTGCTGGGCGGCGACCGTGCCGAAGTCTCCGCCGCCATCCGCGACCGCGTGCAGAAGGCGCTCGACGGGCTGAACCCCGGCCCGGACGGGAAGCCCCTGGGGGCCGGCGTCAAGATCGAGTTCCTCGCGATCTCCGGCTCGCACCCGCCCAAGGACATCGCCAACGCGTTCGAGGGCCCTGTGCAGGCCTCGCAGCGTCGGGAGGCGCGCGTCTCTTCCGCGGAAACAGAGGCCGCGGTCAAGCTCACGCAGGTGGCGGGCAGCTCCGAGTTCGCGCGGGCGCTGGTGGCCGAGATCGCCCGGCACGATGAGCTCCGCAATCAGGCCAAGGCCGCCCAGGGCACCCCGCAGGCCGCGGCTCTGGCCACGCAGCTCGCCGAGCAGGAGATCAAAATCACCGGGATGATGGGCGAGGCCGGCGGGAGCGCGGGCGCGGCGATCTCCACCGCCCGGGCCGCTCGCTGGAGCACGCACATGACCGCGCGCCGCGACGCCGTCCGCTACGCGGGCCAGCTCGCGGTCTTTGAGGCCTCCCCCGAGGTCTTCATGCTCTCGAAGTACTTCGAGACTCTCCGAGGCGTCATGAAGGACGCCCGCGTGTACATCGTCCCAGACCGCGTGGCCACCATCCGCACGGACCTTGACCTCACCGCCAAGGACACGGGCATGGACATCTTCCGGGACAAGGACACGAACTGACCGACCGTCACAGCGCCGCGGGCGATGTCGTCCGGCGGCTTGGAGCATCCGACCGTGCAAAGGCTCAAGATCACCATCGTCGGCATCGTCTTCCTGCTCGCGCTGCTCTCCTTCGCCTGCGCGTTCACCGTGCGGTTCACCGAGTCGGCCGTCGTCACGCGGTTCGGCCAGGCCGGCGAGAACGCCGTGAAGTCCGAGCCGGGGCTCTACTTCAAGATGCCCTACCCGTTCGAGTCCGTGACGAAGTACGACACGCGAGTCCGCACGCTCACCCTGAAGCCCGAGCAGCAGCAGACCGCCGACTCGAAGCAGGTCGTCGTCGAGGTCTTCTGCACCTGGCGCGTCAGCGATCCCCTCAAGTTCTTCCGCCGCTTCTCCAACGCCGGCGACCGCTCCGACGAGCACTACAGGCAGGCCGAGGCGTCCATCGACTCCGCCATCCGCAGCTCCATGGGCGTCGTGAGCAAGTTCTCGATGGATGAGATGTTCACCACCGCGGGGGGCAGCAAGCTCGAGGAGATCGAGCGACGCATGCTCGACAACGTCCGCGCGGCCTCCGACAAGGGCGGGCTCATGCTCGGCGATTTTGGCATATCCGTCGAGACCGTGGGCCTGACCCGCATCGTCCTGCCGGAGGAAGTCACAAAGGCCGTCTTCGAGCGCATGCGTTCCTCGCGCGACCGCCTCACCAAGGAGATCGAGGCCCGCGGCGCCGCCGAGGCTCAGGCGATCACCTCCCGTGCGGAGAACGACGCCCGGCGCATCCAGGACTTCGCCGAGCGCCTCGCCGAGGAGATCCGCACTCAGGGCGACCGGGAGTCCAGCGAGTACATCGCGCAGATGAACGCCAAGCCCGAACTCGCCAAGTTCCAGCTCGCCATGGACTTCCTTCAGCAGGCCTACGCCAAGCACGCCACGATCGTCCTCTCCGGCACCACGCCCGGCGTCGGCCTCATCTTCCCCGACGCCCTCGCCGGCCTTGAAGAGGGCAAGGTGCCCCAGGTCGTCCGCCGGAACTGGCTCAGCGACGTCATGGACCAGGGCGTCCCGCCCGCGTCGGGTCCCAAGGCCAACACGCCCGCCAGCACCGGGGGGCGTCCATGAGCGACCCAGGCAAGCTCCATCCGTTGAGGCACCCGGGCGAGCCAGAGCCCGGCGCACAGCCCCCCAAGAGGGCCGGCTCCGTGACGCTCAAGCAGCAGACCGACGCGGAAGGCGAGCAGTCGATGCTCGACCCTGCCAACCAGTCCCTCGCCGACTCCCTCAAGGTCATGATGTGGCTGCTCCAGGCGGGCATGCTCATCCTCGCCGGCCTCTACGTTCTCAGCGGCATCCAGACCGTCCGCGAGGGCGAGCAAGGCATCCGTCTGCTCTTCGGCCGAAAGCAGGCCACCAACCTCGAGCCGGGCGCCACCTGGTCCGCCCCTTACCCGCTCGGCGAGCTCGTCAAGGTCGGTCAGGGCGAACGCTCCCTGCTCATCGACCGCGACTTCTGGCAGTACGTCGAGGCCGGCGGCGACCCCTCGCCCGAAAAACTCGTCCCGAAGGTTTCACTCAAGCCTTTCGAAGGTGGGACGGGCTCCGTCCTTACCGCCGACGGCAACATCGCCCATACCCGCTGGCGGGTGACCTACAGCCGCGGTGACGCCGCGAAGTATGCCCAGAACGTGCTCAACCAGCAGGAGGAGGAGAACCTCGTCCGCGCCGCCGCGAAGCGGGGCATCGTGCACGCCGCCAGCCGCGTCGGCATCGAGCAACTCCTCCGCCAGGGCATGGACCAGGAGGGCGGCATCGCCCGCTTTGCCACGCAGGTGGCGCAGCAGACGCTTGACGCCAGCGAAAGCGGGCTCCGCATCGACCGCCTCGATCCGCTGGACACGATCCCCCCGTCCTACGTCAAGGCCGACTTTGCCCGCGTGCAGAGCGCCGAGAGCAACGCGGGCAAGGCCCGCGAGAACGCCCGCGCCGCCGCCAACCAGAAGCTCCTGGAGACCGCCGGCCAGGCCTCCCCGTACGTGCTGCGCCACCTCGACGAGTACGAGGTGCTGACCGCACGGCGCACCGCGGCCCTCGCCGCGGGAGACAAGGCCGCCGCCGCCAAGGCGGAGGCCGACATGGCCTCCACGCTCCGGATCATCGATGCCATTCTGCTCGGCCAGCCGGTGGAGGAGCAGCCGGGGGAAGTCTCGCTCGCGTCCGAGGTCCGCACGCTCGCCGGTGGTCGCGTCGAAGGGCTTTCCGGCGGGAGCGTCGCGAACACGCTCGCCTCCGCCCGCACGTACCGCACCAGTGTCGTGAACCGTGCCCGCAACGACCTCGCGAAGTTCCAGGCCAGGCTCGCACAGTTCGAGGCCAACCCCAGCGTCACGATCTACCGGGAATGGTCGCAATCCGTCGCCACCTTCATGAAGCGCGACAGCGTGCAGTACTTCCTGTTCCCCTCGGAGCTCGACGTCCTGAACCTCCAGCTCAACCCGGATCCGGACATCCTCCGGGCCGCCGAGAAGGCACGCAAGCAGCGCGAGCGTGACGACGCCGAGAAGAAGCGGCTTCAGGAGTTCGAGAAGACCAAGTTCGACACCCAGACGGGCCAGCAGCCGCTGACCTCCGGGTGAACCAGCCGAAGGGACGACCCATGACCCCGGGCGCCGCCAGCCAAGAGAGTGTTCCCGCCCGCGGCTCCGCCGACGCCGTGGTCGTCTGCCAGCAGCTCACCAAGGTCTTCAAGGACTTCTGGATGCGCGACCGCGCCCGCGCGGTCTCCCACCTCACCCTCGAGGTGCGCCCGCGCGAAGTCTTCGGCCTCCTGGGCCCCAACGGCTCCGGAAAGAGCACCACCATCAAGATGATCCTCGGGCTCCTCAAGCCCACCTCAGGACGCGTCGCCGTCTTCGGCAAGAGCCCCCAGGACGTCGACATCAAGCGCCGCATCGGCTACCTCCCCGAGGAGAGCTACCTCTACGGCTTCCTCAACGCCCGCGAAACCCTGGAGTACTACGCAAAGCTCTTCGAGATCGACTACCGCGTCCGCGAACGCCGCATCGATGAACTCCTCGACATGCTCGGCCTCGCCGGGGCCCAGTACCGCTCCGTCCGTGAATACTCCAAGGGAATGCAGCGCCGCATCGGCATCGCGCAGGCCCTCATCAACGACCCTGACTTTCTCATTCTCGATGAACCCACCACGGGCCTTGACCCCATCGGCACGCGCCAGATCAAGGATCTCATCATCGAGCTAGGCCGACGCGGAAAGACCGTCCTCCTCTCCAGCCACCTCCTCGCCGACGTGGAAGACTGCGTTGACCGTCTCGTGATCCTCTACGGCGGGCAGAAACGCGCCGAGGGCACCTGCGACGAACTCCTCACCGCCGGCGACCGAACCACGCTCGAAGCCGAGACCCTCGACGAGGGAACCATTGCCGAGGTCGATCGCGTCATCCGCGCTCGCTCCGGCGGCTCCAGGGGCCTCGTCCGCGTCGGCAAGCCCCGCCAGACCCTCGAAGAGCTCTTCCTCGACATCGTCGAGCAGGCTCGGAAGGCAGAGGTCAACACCTCCGGAGCGACCCACGGCGGGCAGACCGCGGCCTTCCTCAAGGCCGAGCCCGAGGGACGCGAGGTCATCGAGTCCCTGCTCAAGCCCGTGACGCCGGAGCCGGCACCCCAGGCCTCGCCCGCAACCTCAGCCCCCGCTGCCCCGGCGCAACCCGACATCCTCCAGCAACTCGTCGCCAAGCCCTCGGCACCCGCCGCTGATGGCGGGGCTCCCGCCTCCAGGCAGCCGTCGCCCGTCTCGCCCCCCGCCCCAACCGGGCCGGATCAGAGCGTCATCTCCTCTCTGCTCGGCAAGCCCGGTGAGGAGAACAAGCGTTGAGGCTCCGCGACCTCCTCCACGCCGCCGACAGAATGCAGAAGGGCCGGACCTTCAAGATCGCCGCCTCCTGCGTCGTCGTCGTCGCGGCGATCACCATCATCATCGCGTACTCGATCTCGCTCAGCAACGCCGCGGGCCCGGACCTTTCCGGGCTCATCCCCGCGGCCCCGGCAGAGGCGACTCCGGGCGCACCGTCCGATACCACTCTCGACGCGACGCGCGAAATCCTCAACGACATTCTCGCCGCTCGGAAGGACGCGGGTGGCTTCGCCCTCGGCGTGGGTGTCGGCGCCGCCCTCTGTCTTGCCGTCATCTGGCTGGGCCTCGGGCTCACCATGGTCGGGCTTGGGGTCGGTCTGGTCCTCCTCAGCGCGCTCGCGTGGCTGTGGCCCGCGGCTCGTGCCTATCTGCCCTTCGCCGTCGGCGTGGTGGTCCTCACGGGCACACTCGCGGTGCTCATGAGGCTCGCCGGCCTCGCGCTCTCGGGGCCGGGGCCGGTCCTCTCCATCGCCCGCGCCGTGCTGATCGAGGCCTCCCGCCTCAAGCTCACCACCGTTCCCATCATCCTCCTCCTCATCGGCCTCGCGTCGCTCCCCGGCGTCCTCTCCGCCGATCAGCCCCTCCGCTACCGCGTGCAGTCCTTCCTCCAGTTCGGCACGGGCTCGGCCTTCTGGCTCATCGCGGCCCTGGTCCTCACGTTCTCCGTCGCCACGGTCGCCTTCGACCAGCGCGACCGCACCATCTGGCAGACCATCACCAAGCCGGTCAAGCCCTGGCAGTATGTCTTCGGCAAGTGGCTCGGGGCCTCCACGCTCGGCGCGGTGCTCCTCGCCGTCAGCGGCGCCGGCGTCTTCTTCTTCGTCGATCATCTCCGCTCGCTCCCCGCCCGCGGCGAGCGGGAGGCCTACATCGCGGAGCAGGGCCCCATCAGCGAGGATCGGCTGGTGCTGGAGAGCCAGGTTCTCACCGCCCGCGTTGCCGTTGCCAACACCCCCTTCGCCTACGACCGCGAGCAGTTCATGGAGAACGTCCTCGCCAAGGCGGAAGAGGAGTTCACCCGTCGGCGCGCCATGGGCGAGTCCCCCGAGCAGCAGGAGGCCTTCCGCGCCCAGCTCGTCGCGGAGATGGAGAAGAGCCTCGAAAAGTCGGTCCAGGTCACCTACCGCAGCATCGCACCGGGGGCGGAGCAGTACTACAAGTTCGAGGGGCTGCTCGACGCCAAGAAGAGCCGCCGCCCCATCATCCTCAGGTACAAGGTCAACTCCGGCAGCAACTCCCCCGATGCGCTCTACCGGGTCACCATCGAGTTCGCCAAGGTTCCCGCGCAGGTGCACGAGGTCGTCCTCGCCCAGTGGCAGTACCTCCGCCTGACGCCCGAGGTCATCTCCGACGACGGCGTCGTGGAGTTCCGCGTGATCAACGGCGACGTCTTCCAGGGCCTCCCGAACCCGGAGACGATCACCTTCCCGCCCGACGCCCTGGAGATGTCCTACGCCGCGGGCTCCTTCCCCTCGAACTTCGCCCGCGTCATGCTCGTTCTCTGGATCAAGATCGCGTTCCTCGCCATGCTGGGCGTCTGCCTCGCCACCTTCCTGAGCTTCCCGGTCGCGATCATGGTCGCCGGGTGCGTCTTCATGGCCGCCGAGGGGGCCTCGTACCTCAACTCGGCCCTGGAGAGCTACTGGACCACAGACCGGGATGGGAACACGCTCTACCTCAACGTGGTCATCAACGCCGTGGCCACCGTGGTCGCGAAGGTTTTCGAGGTCTATTCCGAACTCCGTCCCACAGACCGGCTCGTCGAGGGGCTGCGGATGAACTGGTCGGGCGTGGGAATGGGCGCCGGAATTCTCGGCCTCTGGACCACGATCCTGTTCGCCGCGGGTTCGTACATCCTCGGCAGGCGCGAGCTCGCCGTGTATTCCGGACACTGACCCATGACGCGAGACAGACGCATCCAGCTCCTCGCCCTGCTCGTCATGCTCGGCGCGCTCACCGGCTCGGTGTTCATGGCCGTCACACTCACCGCCCAGGCCGGCCGCTCCCGCATCACCTTCACCGACCGCGTCGAGGAGGGGGCCCCGCCCGAGGTCTCCCTCGGCATCGCCATGGGCGCCTTCCGCGGCGTCTTCGTCAACTACCTCTGGATCCGCGCCAACGTCATGAAGGAAGACGGCAAGTTCTTCGAGTCCATCCAACTCGCCGACGCCATCACCCGCCTCCAGCCCCGCTTCCCCCGCGTGTGGGTCTTCCACGCCTGGAACCTCGCGTACAACATCTCCGTCTCCACCCAGACCCGGGAGGAACGCTGGGAGTGGGTGAACGCCGGCATCCGGCTCCTCCGCGACAAGGGAATCCCCGCCAACCCCAACGACATGCTCCTGCACAAGGAGCTCGGCTGGTTCTTCCTCCACAAGATCGGGGGCTTCACCGACGACGCGAACCCCTTCTACAAGCAGCAACTCGCGAAGGAGTGGACCATCGTGCTCGGCCCGCCTCCCAAGCGGGGCCCCGAAGACCGCGACAAGGCCGTCATCGTCAAGAAGTACGCGGACAAGCTCATCGCCATCCGCGATGCCCCGGAGACCCGCGAGGAACTCCTCGCCAAGGTCCCCCGCGTCGCCGCCCTCACCGATGGGCTCATGAAGGCCGGCGTCAAGAACGACTACGAACTGCTCCAACGCTACGAGATGTGGATGGCTGGCAAGCAGAGCGGGCAGCGCGCCATCTGGGAGGCCGCCGCCGGAGAGAAGATGAAGGCCGTCGGCGCCCTCGTCGACGACCCCGCCAACGCCCAGGCCTGGCCCGCGCTCCTCAACTTCCTCCGCAAGCGGATGCTCGTCGACACCTACCACATGGAGCCGGAGCGCATGGTCCGCTACACGCAGACCTACGGCCCGCTCGACTGGCGACACCACGGCGCCCACGCGCTGTACTGGTCCGCACGGGGCGTCGAGGTCGGCGAAGCCCACGCCACCGCCAGCAATCTCCGCGATTTCGACTTCATCAACACCGACCGCGTCGTCGTCCAGTCCATCCAGGACCTGTACCGCTCCGGTGACCTCTACTTCGACTTCTTCTCCTCCATGTTCCCCGATCGGAACCCCGTCTGGAAGGGAGCCCCGAACGTCCACTTCGTCGAGGCCTACGGCCAGGTGCTGGACCCCATGCGCCAGCGATCCGGCATCTTCAACGACCTCTCCATGCGCGGAACCACCTCGCTCTCAACGGGCTTCGAGAACTTCCTGCGTGACGTCACCTGCTTCTACTACGCGCGGGGCGACCGCGCCAACGCCGAGAAGTACCGCGACATCCTGCTCACCCATCCGGCCCTCAACGTGGACGGCCGCTTCCGGTTCTACGAGGACACCGGCTCCATCGACGACTTCGTCGCGAAGGAACTCCAGGAAGAGTGGTCCCGCCCCGCCATCGCCATCCTCCAGGTCGAGGGCGCGCTGCAGGGCGCCTACACCACGGGCCTCCTCGCGGGTGATGGCGAGCTCTTCCGCAACCAGATGAACTACGCGAAGATCGTCCACCGCCTCTTCTTCGAGGCCCAGAGCCGCTTCACCGGCGTGGACCCCAACAACGAGCGCATGAGGCAGCTCCCGAAGGACTTCCGGGTCCTTGCGGGCATCTCGCTCACCGACTTCCTCTCCGGGCTCGACCTTGACGACGCCGAGCGCGTCTACGACGGCGCGCCCGACGACCTCCGGGGCTTCGCCTACGACTTCCTCGCCGACCGCTACAAGGCGAGCCTCGACGACCTCTACGCCAAGGCCAAGGACCAGGGGGCTCGCCCCTTCGATGCCGTCTTCCCGCGGCCGGACAGCCTCGAGAGCGCCCGCGCCGCGGTGCAGGCCTACATCGAGTCCGTCAACAAGCCCGACGTCAAGATGGAAACACGCTGAACCCGCCCCTCTCCGTTGAGCGGGGCTCGTCGCGTCCATAGCCCGGATTCACTTCTGGCGGCGCAGAGACGCGCGGCTGGGCTCTCTCAGACGCCCGCGCTCACCTTGCTGTTCGCCACGACCTTCACCTCGGGTAGAGGCTGCTGGCTTGGCGGCGCAAGCTCCACGCTCTCGCGCATCAGCCGCCCGACCTTGAACTTCACCGCACGCTTCGCCGGGACCTGCACTTTCTGCATGGTCTTCGGGTTCTGCGCCAGGCGAGCCGCACGCTCCTTCACCTCGAACACCCCGAAATCGCGGAACTCCAGCCGGTTGCCCTTCTTGAGCTCGAGAATGACCAGGTCGAGGAACATCTGCACGCTCTGCTTCACTTCCGCGCGGCCGATCTTCGTCCGCTCCGAAATGCGCTCGACAAGGTCCTTCTTCGTGATCGTGGTCATGGTCCGGTTCCGTGCTTCTGGCCGGTGGATACACGTGCTCCGGGCGGTCTGAGTGCTGCCTCAACCCGCCCACGCCGTCCTTCCAGGCTCCTGGAGTAAGTGCTCGAGGTCTTCCGCTCCCCACGAACCGACCACGCCGCGGAAACGAGCGTGTGCCGGGAGGTAAGTATCCCGCGCCGGGCCCACAAGGTCAATCCCACCCACGGGTTGTATCGAAGAATCCGGCGGCCCCGACCCGTCCCCGTCCCGATCAGAACTCGATCACGATGCCCCCGTAGAGGCCCTGAAGCGAACCCGTCAGTTCGAACGCACCCGACCCGTCTCCCGACGAAAAATCAAAGAACAGCGCCCGGTAGCCGAGTTGAACCCCGAAGTTGCCCACAGGCTTCCACGTCCCGCCCACCAGCACATCGCCCACGAGCGACTGCTGGTCGCCCCAGGGGAGTCCTCCGACAGCCAGTTGCAGATCGATCGAGAACTGGTCGTAGAACTCGATGGAACCCTTCAGGCCCACCACCGGCGTCAGGAACAACTCCTGCGCACTGTCCTCGTTGCCCGGGGAGCTCAGGCTCCGGTTCTGCACCAGCACGTCCACATCGTGGAGCCTTACCCCGCCCATCGCGTCCAGGCGGGTCCGCACTCGCGCCTTGCCGGGCCGCAGCCGGTCCTCCGGGGCTGGCGTGAACGTGTAACGCACCTCAAGGTCGGCGTTGGACACATCGATGCTCGAAAACACCTCGTCTCCATCCTCGATGGTCAGGTCACCGACCCGGCCATCCACCCCGACCGCAGTCTGATCGCTTCCCCAGACAAAGCCGCGCGCCGCGAGCGACCAGTCACCTCTGCGGATGTTCACCTCGCCGAAGGGAGCGAGGTAGGACCCGCCATCCTGGTTGAGTTCCCGCATGCCCGTCCTGGGGTTGCTGCCCGGCGTACTCCGAGGCAGCTTCACATCACCTCCGAGCCCCGGGTACCACGCGCCGGGCTCGAATCGCGCCGTCCAGCGATCCTCGCGCTGCCAGAACTTGGCGTCCGGTGCCATGGGTTCCGATGCCGCCGCGTCCCCCGCCGCCGGCGTCGTTGCCTGCGGAGCGGCGGGGCTCTCCGAGGGGGGCTGCACAGGTTGGGCCTGCCCCTGGGCGGTCCCGGCGCCGGCGACGAAGGCCGCGATCATGCCGATCAATCTGCTCATGGTGAAGGGTCCTCCCGTCTGGAGGCCAAGCCTATTCGCCGCCCGGCCCGCGCGGCATCGGCGCCCTGTTGATAGTGTTCCGCCATGGACGTCGTCCTCGCCATCGAGACCAGCAACCCGTCCGCGGCGGGCGGGGAGTCGGGCCCCGCGGTCGTCGTGGCACGCTACGAGGAACGTTCCACCACCGAAGTTGCCCGCGCGTCCCTCGACCCCGCCAGGCCTCATGACGAGCAACTGGTCCCCGCGATCGCCCGCGCCGTGCGAGCCGCAGGTCTCCGCCCGGCGGACCTCTCCTGCGTCGCGGTCTCCATCGGTCCCGGCGGCTTCACTGCGGTCCGCGTCGCGGTGGCCGCGGCGAAGATGATCGCGGAGGTCACCGGCGCCCGCTGCGTCGGTGTGCCCAGCGCCATGGTCGCCGCACGACGCGTGCACGCGCCCGGTCCCTTCCTCGTCGCCCTCGCCTGCAAGGGGGAGTCCTTCTACGCCGTCCCTTTTTCTTCGCCTCAGGCAACACCCGGCCCCGGCGTCATCATGACCTCGGGGGAACTCCGGGCCGCGGCTGTGACGCTCCTGATCGCAGACGCCTTTTTCCCCGCCGATGCCCGCGCTGCCGCTGCCCAACTCGGCATCACGGTCCAGCCCCCCGTCTTCGATGCCCTCGCCTGCGCGGAATGTGCGCGAGCCCTCCCCGCGTGCGATCCTGTCGCGCTCCTGCCCATCTACCCGCGCGAGCCGGAGGCCGTGACGAAGTGGCGTGAGCGTGCAAACTCCAGCCCGCGCAACGCCTAGAGCGCCGGGGAAAGACCTGCGAGCGGTTCCCCCAAGCCAACCCAGGGCGGATAACGCGCGGATTCGCGCCGCAAGCGCTGAACCGGGGCACTGGGCTCGACGATGACCCTCTCGTGGCTCGACGTGCTCACGACAACGCCGCTGATCTCGCGCCCGCGGAGGCGCTCGTGAGGCCCCGCGTGCTCATCCTGAGCCCCAGGCAGGCGGTGCGAGCCGCCACCGCCGCCCGCCTCCGCCCCGTCTGCGACGTGCAGGAGGCCTCGAGCGTGTGCCAGGCGCAGGCCGGCCCCTGGGACGCCGCGGTGGTCGACGCCGACGGCCGATGTGCCAAGGCCGGGCTGGCCCTCCTCGACGAACTCCTCCGACTCCACCCCGCGCTGCCGGCGCTCGTTCTGCGTGCCGACGCCGATCGTGAGTTCGTGCTCGATGCGGTCCGCCGTGGCGCCCGCGATGTGGTCGCTCCGACGGAGGACATCGCCGCTCGCGTCTCAGCCGCCCGGAAGGGCTCTGAGGCGCACCGGGCCGCGGAGGCTCGGCTGGAACGCCGCCTCCGCCGCGTCCGGGACGCCTACCGCGAGGTTTCCCGCTCGCGCCAGGAGTTGATCAGGCAGATGGGCTCGCTGTGCGCCGACATGTCTGGCTCGTACCGCGAGCTCGCATCGCGCATGCGCGACGTGGCGCTCGTCAGCGAGGTCAACGCGATCTTCCGCCAGGAACTCGACCTCGAGAGCCTGCTGCGGACAGCCCTGGAACTGGTGCTCCGTCGCGTGGGCCCGCTCAACGCCGCGATCTTCCTCCCCGGCACCACGGGCGACTACTCCCTCGGCGCGTACATCAACTACGACTGCTCGAAGGACGCCGCCGAGACGCTGCTGGACCACCTCGCGGACGTGGCGGCCCCAGCCTTCGCGGACCGCGAGGGCGTGAGCGTCATGCGCAACTTCGCCGAGATCTGCCAGGCCCTGGGGCGCGAGACCGACTGGCTCGGCGACTCGACCATGGCGGCGCTCTCGTGCCGCAAGGACGGCGAGTGCCTCGCGGTCATGGTCTTCTTCCGCGACCGCCGCACACCCTTCGACGAGAAGGCGACCGGGATCCTCCGCGTCCTGGGCGATGCCTTCGGCGCGCAGCTCGATCGCGTCATCAAGACGCACCATCGGCACCTCCCCCAGCCATCGCCCGGGCCGGACGAGTGGGACAGGCTCAGCGACGGCGACTTCTCCCGCTAGCCGACCCCGGGCCTCCCGGTCTCGTTCCGCACCACCACGTGCGCCGAGGCAAGGTACTCCGCGTGAAACGCCGCGAAGGTGGGCTCCGCCACGCGCTCGAAGTACTCCCGCGCGACGGCCTCTCCCCACCCCCGGGCCCCGGTTCGCTCCAGGTGCGCCCACCGCTCCCACCGCACGTCCCGGCCCGCCGCGACGAACACCGCGAGGTCCAGGACCCGGCGCACCCGGCGATGCAGCGCGTGGATGCCCTCGACGATGATGACGCCTCGGCCGGCGTCGGGGGGGACCACCTCCCGCTCTCCCTCCCGCCGATGCGTCCGGAACGACCAGACCGGCACACGCGTCGGCCTTCCTGCACGCAGCGAGGCGAGGTCGCGCGACAGCCGGTCGAAGTCCGCGCTCTCCGGCAGGTCCCGCTGGTCGTACGCCACCAGGTCATAGTCCGGGAGGTAGTCGTCGGTCGCCAGCACGCACCCGCCGATTCGTGCCGCGAGGGCCGACTTTCCCGCGCCCACCGGCCCGCCGACGCCGATCACGAGGGGACCGCCCGGTCGCACCGCGATGAGCGAGGCGATGGTCCCCGGCGCGTCCTCCCACGAGACGACCACGGGCGCCGCCCCGCTCCCGGTCCCCTCTGTCCCGCACGGTCCGCCTCGCATCACCCACTGTAGTGCCCGCCCCGGTATGCTCCACGCATGGCGGATTACAGAGGGCTCCTGGCCGTCGGTCTCTTCGTGCTCATGGGCTATCTCCTCTCCACCGATCGGCGCCGTGTCAACCTCCGCGTCGTGCTGGGCGGCCTCATCCTGCAGATCGTCGTCGCGCTCGTCTGCCTCCGCGTCCCCGGCACCGTGGAAGCCATCGATCTCGTCGCCCGCGGATTCACCCGCGTCATCGGCTTCGCGGATGAGGGAACGAGGTTCCTCTTCGGGAGCACCGCCGATGCCTCCGGGCCCTGGGGCTTCATCTTCGTGATCCGCGTGCTGCCGGTCATCATCTTCTTCGCGGCGCTCATGGCCGTGCTCTACCACCTTCGCGTCATGCAGGTGCTCGTCGCCGGGCTGGCGTGGGTCCTTCGCCGGACTCTCGGCATCACCGGCGCAGAGGCCACCTCCGCCGCTGCCAACATCTTCTTCGGCCAGACCGAGGCGCCCCTGACCGTGAAGCCATACATCCCCACCATGACCCGCTCCCAGATCATGGCCGTCATGACCGGTGGCTTCGCGACCATCGCGGGGAGCGTGATGGCGGCCTACGTCACCATGCTCGGGGGCGAGTCCATCGAATCGCGAGTGCTCTTCGCCAAGCACCTGCTCACCGCCTCCGTCATGTCCGCGCCCGCCGGGCTGGTCATGGCCAAGCTCATGCTGCCGGAGACCGAGTCCCCCCGCGACGAGGGCCTGAAGTCACTCTGGCAGGACGACCGCGGAAGTGTCAACGTGCTCGACGCCGCCGCGAGCGGCGCCACCGACGGCCTGAAACTCGCCCTCAACGTCGCGGCGATGCTCGCCGCGTTCGTGGCGCTCATCGCGATGCTGAACTGGCCACTTTCCCTGCTCGGGCCCGACGTCAACTTCCAATCGGTTCTGGGGTGGTGCCTCAGGCCGCTCGCGTGGTGCATGGGGTTCGAATGGGACGACGCCCGCGCCGCCGGAGGCCTCATGGGAACCCAGGTCATCGCCACGGAGTTCGTCGCCTACGTCGACCTGAGCGAGCACGCTCAGAAGGGCACCATGTCCCCCCGCGCCTGCCAGATCGCGGCCTACGCGCTCTGCGGCTTCGCGAACCTGCCCTCGCTCGCGATCCAGATCGGCGGGCTCTCCGCCGTCGCGCCCGAGCGACGCGTCGACTTCGTCCGCATCGCGCCCCGTGCGATGTTGGGCGGCGCCCTCGCCTGCTGGATGACCGCGTCGATCGCCGGCGTCCTGATCCGCTAGAGCCTCACAGCTGGATCCTCACAGCCCCAGGCGAGCCGCCGCCGCCACGTGGTCGATCCCCACCGCACGCGCGGTCTTCTCCGCCGAACTGTGCCCAGCAATGACCGTCACGTCGCGGTCTCGCAGCCCCAGCGCCGCGGCCAGCGTCTCGCAGACCGCCCGGTTCGCCTTGCCGTCCTCGGGCGGCGCCGCCACGCGAACCTTCAGACGGTCCCCCAACGGCCCGGCGACCTCCGTCCTCCGGCTGCCCGGTACCACCTTCAGCCAGATCCGGCACGCGATCACACGCGTATCGGACGGTGACTGGTCGGGTTCAACGATTGGCCGGCTTGCCACGCGCGATCATATCGACCCCCGCCTCACCCTCGGACGCACGCGCTCCGATCGATTTGGAGATTCTCCCCGCGTCGGGTAGATTGAAGGCGGGGCAGGCATGGAGAGTCTCGCGAATGCGTTTGACGCGATGGACACAACTGGCGTTGGCGGCGGGTCTCGCCGCCGGTTTCACGCACACAGCCCTCGGACAGCTCCGCCCGGATGAGGTGCTGGTCATCTACGACAGCCGTATCGCGGACTCACTCCGCACCGCGGAGATCTACGCGGGCTCCAAGCGAGTGCCTGGCGGCGTGGGGGGCAAGACCGGCTTCCGGCGCGGCGTCCGCCTCCTGGACCTGGCCTCCACCGGCGCCGCTGTCACCGCGCCGGGCAATATCGCCTTCGCCGATTTCGTGACCCGCCTCCGCGATCCCATCCGTGTGCACCTCACGGCGAACCAGCTCCTCGGACGTGTGCGGTGCCTCGTCACGACCAAGGGCCTCCCGCACCGCGTGCAGGACTCGGACTTCCCGACCGCCGGCGACAACCCCACCAACCTCGTGAACGAGTACAGCGCCAACGACGCGACCTGCGCCAGCGTGGACACCGAGCTCGTGCTCCTGTGGCAGAACCTCTCGACGGGCGAGGCCGGCGGCGCCGCGGACAGCAAGGCCGACGGCGCGATCCTCAACCCCTACTGGAAGTCCGCGACCCCGATCACCTCCCTCCCCCAGACCAACATCCAGGTGCAGAAGCAGTACACCAACGCCGGGCTCGGCCCCATGTGGGTCCCCTTCGGTGCCGCCGGGAGCGCCACCCGCCTTGCGCCGGGCGACCTCTACGTCGTCAGCCGCCTCGATGGCTACGCGCTGGCGGACATCGAGGGCGCCCTCGCACGGGCCTCCCGCGTCTACTACAACGTGGACACGGACGCCGCCATGTTCGACGAAAGCGGGGCGAACGGCGTCGCCGATGCCGCAGCCAACAGCGAGTTCGACAACGTGAACACCGCCTTCGCCCAGATGCGCGACGCCGACGACTACGAGGTCACCCGCGACGCCTTCAACGCCGACACCCGCTTCGCGTCCGGGTTCGCCCGGTACAACGGCCTGGCGGGGGGAAACCAGTTCTTCATCGGGCCCCGGCTCGCCTGGTTCCCGGGCGACGGCGTGATGCTCACCAGCCCGCTCGCGCTCGTCGCCACCTACGGCGCGAACCACTCCGGAGTGCCCCGCGACCCCGCGGGCAACCCCCGCCGAACCGACTTCGCCGCCTCGTACAACTACCCCGACGGCGCCATCATCAACACCATCGAGAGCTACAACTGCCGCGACTTCGGCGGGCTGGGACAGCTCGAGTTCGCAACCCAGCAGCAGGTCGCGCACTTCATCGCCTCCGGCGGCACCTTCGGCGTGGGCAACGTCTGGGAGCCCCTCGCCGACGCCGTTCCCGACAACCGATTCCTCGCCTCGAACTTCATCCGGGGCAACCTGTCCTGGGCCGAGGCCGCCTGGACTGCCATCCCCGCGCTCTCCTGGCAGCAGATGGTCGTGGGCGATCCGCTCGCCCGACCCGCCCGCTCCAGCGAGGACATCAATGATGACGGCAGTGTGGGCGTCGACGACCTCTACGCCTGGGAGGCCGCCCCCGCCGACGTTGATCGCAGCGGCACGGCCAACGCCGTCGACCGCGAGTTCGTGGTGCAGGCCCTCCGCTCCTGGGAGCGGTCGGATCTCCTCACCCCTCGATGAGCACCGCGATCACGGGGCGTCCGCGTGCGCCAGCGGGTCGCTGCTCCGAGACCGAACGATTTCCCCGGGCATCGGGCTGAACCGCGAGCCGTAGATCGGGATCCGACGGTTCGACGTCCCCTTCGGGATCAGAGGGGCCGCGGTATAGATCAGCGCGAAGAGCCCCACGTTCAGCAGCAGCATCGGCACCAGCCCCGACAGGCCCAGGTACACCATCACCGCCACCGCGACCACCAGCACCAGCCCGACGGGGATCATGAGCTGCCAGGCCATCATCATGATCTGGTCGTAGCGCAGCCGCGGGATCGTCCAGCGAACCAGGATCATGAAGCACACGACGAGGAGCACCTTGGTGAGGTACACGCCGAACTTCGCGAGCACGCCCACGAACCCGCCCGCCTCCGGCGAGAGCAGCGACCACTCGGGGATGAACGGGAGGAAGCGGTGCGAGTACCCGCCGAAGAAGAGCAGCACCAGCAGAGCCGAGCTCGTCACGATGTGCGCGTACTCCGCGAGGAAGTAGAGCGCAAACCGCATGGAGGAATACTCCGTGTGGTACCCGCCCACCAGCTCCTGCTCGCACTCCGCGTTGTCGAACGGCGCCCGGTTGCCCTCCGCCATGATGGTGATGAAGAACAGGAGGGCCGCCAGGGGCTGGCTGAAGACCAGCCAGCCGTCCGCGTACTGCCTCTGCAGGATCGCATCGGGCAGGACCGTTCCGTACACCAGCAGCGCCGCCAGCAGCGCCATGCCCATCGGGATCTCGTACGAGATCATCTGCGCGGAGGCGCGGAGCCCGCCCAGGAACGAGTACTTGTTGTTGGAGGCCCACCCGCCCAGCGTCACGCCGTACACACCCAGCGACGCGACCGCGAGGAGGTAGATGAACCCGACTCCGACGTTGGCGCCCGCCACGTGAACCACGCCCTCAAAGAGCTGGATCCCGAAGAAGTCGCCGTTCCACTTGCCCGCCCAGGGGATCACCACGAAGCCGATGAGCGCGGGCGCCACCACGATGATCGGAGCCAGCGAGAAGAGCACCTTGTCCACGCGTGTTGGCGTGAAGTCCTCCTTGAGCAGGAACTTGATGCCGTCCGCCAGGGGCTGGCCGAACCCGAGGCACCCCCTCAGGAACTTCAACGCCGGCAGGCCGAAGTCGAACCCGACCCGATTGGGGCCAATCCGGTCCTGGATGTACGCGGAGAACTTGCGTTCCGCCTGCACGAGGTACGCGACGCACAGGAGGATGATGTGCACCACCAGCACGATGGTGACCACGGAAACGACGAGCTGGGGAGTGATCCACGATGGCATGGGCGGAGTGTATGGAGGGCTGGACGGCGCCGCCAGAGCCCGCACGTGCCAGCCGCCCGCCCCGATCCCGTGAAGACCCCGGTGTGAACGACCCTTCCTCCGGGCGTACGCTTCGCGCCGCCCCGACCGCGGGGCGTGCCGGCGGGGAAGCCGGAAAGGGCATTGCTGATGGACCCCATTCGCTTCGCGATTGGCCGCCCGGTCGCGATCTCCGTTTGTGTGCTGATCGTCCTGCTCTTCGGGCTGATCGGCATCGGCGCGATCCCCATCCAACTCACGCCCACCGTGGACCGCCCGCTGGTCACGGTCACCACCCTCTGGCCCGGGCGAGGCCCGGAAGAGATCGTTGACGAGATCGCCCGGGAGCAGGAGAAGCGACTCAAGAACGTCAGCAACCTCCGCACGATGTACACCACGTGCCGCGAGGGTGCCTGCGAGGTCTCCCTGGAGTTCTACGTCGGGTCGGACCTCACCCGAGCCCTCCAGGAGGTCTCCGACGCGCTCAGGCAGGTGCCCTCCTATCCCGAAGAGGTCGACGAGCCCATCATCAAGAGCGCCGAGGGCTCCGCCGAGAGCGCCATCGCCTGGATCATCATCGACCTCGACCCGGCCCACGCCGCCGAGCACCCCGGCTTTGACATCACCACCCTCTACGACGCCTTCGACCGGGAGGTGAGGCCCTACATCGAGCGCATCGACGGGGTGGCGGAGGTCAACATCTACGGCGGGCGGGAGCGTGAGGTCCGAGTCCTCGTCGACCCGGTCCTCCTCGCGCAGCGCAAACTCTCGTACGCCGATGTCGACGCCGCGCTCCGTGGCGAGAACCGCAACGTTTCCGCGGGCAGCATCCCCGAGGGCAAGCGCGACGTCCGCGTCCGTCTCATGGGCCAGTACCGCACCCCTCAGGACGTGCTCGATACCGTCGTGAGCTACGAGGGCGGACGCCCGGTCTACGTCAGCGACATCGCCACCGTCGACATGGGCCACGAGCGCGCCAGAGGTTTCGTCCGTTCCATGGGCGTGCCCTGCATGGCCATGAACATCATCCGCCAGAGCGGCAGCAACGTCATGTCCATCATGGAGGACGTCCGGGGCCGCCTCGACGAGGTTCGTGCCGACATCCTGCCCCGCCTCGACCCCGAGGTCGGAAAGCACCTCCGCGTCCGCCAGGTCTACGACGAGACGATCTACATCCAGAGCGCCATCGACCTCGTCATCGGCAACCTCTGGAAGGGAGGCGGGCTCGCCATCTGCGTCCTGCTCCTCTTCCTCCGATCCGTTCGCAGCACGCTGATCATCGGCCTCGCGATCCCCATCTCCATCATCGCGACGTTCCTCGTCATGCTCGCCGCGGGCCGCACCATCAACGTCGTCTCGCTCGCCGGTCTGGCCTTCGCCACCGGCATGGTGGTGGACAACGCCATCGTCGTCCTCGAGAACATCGACCGTCGCCGCGCCATGGGGGACTCGCCCCTCCAAGCCGTCTACCAGGGCGCCCGCGAGGTGTGGGTGGCCATCCTGGGCAGCACGCTGACCACCGTCGTCGTCTTCGCGCCCGTCCTCACCGTCCGCGAGGAGGTCGGCCAACTCTTCTTCGACCTCAGCCTCGCGATGGCCGTCTCCGTCTCCCTCTCGCTCATCGTCGCGATCACCGTCGTTCCCTCCGCCGCGGCGATCGTGGCCCGGGCTTCTTCCGGCGCGCGGCGAACCTCGGGTCTCTCAACCCTCTGGGGCTTCACCGGGCTGCTGGCGAAGTTCAACGCCGGGCTCGCCCGGGCCGTCCTCTGGCTCATGACGGGCTGGCGTGGCTGGTCGCTCCGCCCTCTCGCCATTGTCGCCCTCGCAGGCGCCAGCATCATCGGCTCGGTCGTGCTGATGCCGCCCCTGGACTACCTCCCACCCGGCAACCAGAACCTCGTGTTCGGCGGCATGCTCATCCCCCCCGGTCAGTCCCAGGCCCAGCTCAACGCCTATGCCGACGGCATCGATGCCAAGATGGGCGCCTACCTCGCGGACAACCTCTCCTCGCCCGACGCCGTCAAGAGCCTGCCCCCCATCCAGTCCCCCTGGGGCGGGCCGCCCCACGACCCCGTCGGCGTCCGCAACTTCTTCGTCGGCGCGTTCGACGGCGGCATGTTCGCCGGCGCCATCTCCGACGACCCGCAACGCGTCATCCCCGTCGGCGTCCTCCTCACGGGCGCCATGAACGGCATGCCCGACGCCATGGGCGGCGCGAGCCAAGCCTCCATCTTCGGCGGGGGCATCCGCGGCGGAAACACCATCAACGTCGAGATCTCCGGCTCCGATCTCGCCAAGGTCCTCCGCGCCGCCGACATGTGCTACGGCCTCGCCGGCGCCAAATACGGCTTTGGCACCAGCGTCTCGCCCGCACCCGCCAACTTCAACAAGCAGCAGGGCGAATGGCGGCTCCGTCTCACCAGACAGGGCCGCGAGCTCGGCCTCCGAACCTCCGACCTTGCCATTCCCATCCGGGCTCTCGTCGACGGCGCCTTCT
>QWIH01000063.1 GCA_021405315.1 Leptolyngbya sp. PLA1 | reverse complement strand
GCCGCGAGCAGGGCGGCCTGCGCGGCACGGAGCGACCTGCGTGCATCGACCGCGCGGCGCGTGGCCTCACGCATGGCGCCCGCCCCCGCCGCCCGGGCCCGAAGCAGCACGGAGTCCACCTGCCTCGCCAGCGCACGGGCATCCGGCACGAGCCTCATGGCGGCCTGGGTCGGGGTCGCCGCCCGCTCATCCGCGACTAGCTCGGCGAGCGACGTATCGGTCTCGTGACCGATGGCGGCGACGACGGGAACCGGGCACTCCACGATGGCGCGGGCGATCTCGCGGTCGTTGAAGGCCCAGAGGTCTTCGGCCGAGCCGCCGCCGCGAGTTACCAGCAGCGCGTCGACTTCCAGGGCCTTTGCGTGCGCCCCGAGGTATCGCACCGCGGCGGCGACCTCTCCGGCAGCCGCCTCCCCCTGCACCCGCACGTCCAGCACCAGCAGCCCGACGCCGGGGCAGCGCTTCCTCGCGGTGGCGATCACGTCCTGCCACGCGGCCCCCTGGATGCTCGTGATGACCCCCAGGCGTCTGGGCATCGCGGGCAGGGCACGCTTGCGGGCCGGGTCCAGCCAGCCCAGGGCCCGCACCTCCTCGAGCAGCCTTCGGAGCGCCTGCTCGCGGGCCCCCTCGCCCACGGGCTCGATCTTCTCAACGACGAATGAGACCCGCCCGCCGGGCGCGTAGTACTCCACCCGTCCTCGGCAGACGACCTGCTGACCGTGCGCAGGGGTGAACCCCGCCCGCTTCGCGACCGAGCCCCACATCACGCACGAGATCACGGCCCCCTCGTCCTTGAGCGAGAAGTACCAGTGTGTCCGATCCGAAAACCCCGAGACCTCTCCGACGACCCGCACGCTCGAGGGTGTCGCGGTTCGCAGCGAGGCATCGATGCGTGCCGCGAGTTGTGAAACGGTGAGTGCCGCGTCGCCCCCATCGCCCCCCTCGCGGCGCTCGGACGCCGGGGGGGCGATCCCTTGCATCTTCGATGGGTCAAAGGGCAGGCGAGACATGGCGCGAGTGTACCGCCGGATTGAACAGCGAACTGTGTTCGCGGGAGAGCAGCCACCGCTTGCGGTCCAATCCTCCCCCGAATCCCCCCAGGGTTCCGTCGGAGGCGATGACGCGATGGCATGGCACGATGATCGGGACGTTGTTCGCGCCGTTTGCGCCGCCCACGGCGCGAACCGCCGACGGGTTCCCCACGCGGGCCGCGAGCTGCGCATAGGAGATCGTGTGGCCGTAAGGAATCCGGCGCAGTTCGGCCCACACCCGGTGCTGAAAGTCGGTCCCGGCCTGCGCCACGGGCACCGTGAAATCCCGCAGGTCGCCACGGAAGTAGGCGTCGAGTTCGGCCCGGGTGAGGTCCAGCACGGGGTGAGAGTCGTGGGCCTCGGCCTCCGGATCAAAGCGAAGTGCCGTCAATCCCTCGTCGGTTGCGACCGCCAGGACCGGGCCGATGGGGGTGTGGATGGTGGCAGTGGCCTCTCGCATGAACGTGGCTCCCGGGCGAGTGTACCCCGGGGCGGAGGGAGCCGGGCCTACGCTTGTGCCCAATGCCCCCGTCCAAGAAGCCCGTGTCAAAGGCCCCCAAGGCCAAAGCCCGTTCCGCGTCGGCCAAGGCCGCGTCCAAGGCCGCCTCGAAGCCCCCCCGCGCGGGGGCGAGGAAAGCCGCAAAGCCCGCGAAGAAGGCCGCCGGGACGGCCTCGCCAAAGTCCCCGTCGAAGCAACCAGCACGGAGGCCCGCGTCCCGCGCTGCCGAGCCCGTCGCATCGGCCCCGGCGCCGGCGAAGGTCCCGCCCAAGCCCCCCGCGCCCCCCGAGCGGTCCAAGGAGTTCGCCATCGAGGTGGCCCGCATGCTCGCGGACTATCAGTGCGGGGACGTGACAGTGCTCGACATCCGCGGGCGCAACCAGGTCATGGACTTCGTGGTCATCGGCTCGGGCACCTCGGCGACGCAGATGCGTTCGGTGCTCGAGTACGTGGAGAAGCTGGGGGAGAAGCAGGGGTTCGCGGCGTATCGCAGCAGCCGTGATGAGCGCGGGCTCTGGCTCGTGCTGGACTGCGTGGACGTGGTCGTGCACTTGTTCGAGCCCAACACGCGGGCGCACTACGACCTCGAGATGATGTGGGGAGATGCGCCCCGGGTGGAATGGGAGAGGCCCGACCAGAAGCCCCGCGACCGAGCCGGGCTGGGTGCCGGAGGCTGACGCATGCTCCGCGAGGTACTCCACAGCAAGATTCACCGCGCGGTCGTCACCGCGGCCCTTCCGGACTACGTCGGCTCGATCACCATCGACGCGGCGCTGCTGGCCAAGTGCGGCATGCGCGTCAACGACAAGGTGCTCGTCACCAACTGCCGGAACGGCGAGCGTTTCGAGACCTACATCTTCAAGGGGAAGAAGGGCTCCAAGGCGATCGAGGTCAACGGGTCCGCGGCGCACCTGGTGGAGCCCGGCGACCGCGTGATCATCATGCACTTTGCGCTCATGACCGACGGCGAGTACCGCAAGAACCGGCCCCGCGTCCTCATCATGGACGACAAGAACAACATCACCGACACCATGCGCTACAAGCCCTCGTGACCGGGGCGAACCGGCGGCCTGTGGCAGTTCGGCTCAGCGGGGCTTCAGGTCGATGACCACGGGCAGGTGGTCGGTCGCCGCGGAGTCGCTCCGCTCGAGGCCCATCTGGCCCAGCGCCTCCGCCGTGAACCTGGCCGTGTCAAACACAAAGGACGACACGACATCCGCGTTGGCGTCGCTGTACGCCAGGTAGTCGAGGCGTCCGGGCGGGAAGTCGCTCCCCGGGCTCCGCCACGTGGTGAGGGTGACGTCGCCGAGCACCTGCGGGGCAGCGACGGAGAGGTCCGAGCCGTCGGCATCGAGTTCCGCACGAAGCAGGTCCAGCGGTGGGCGGCTCCCCACCAGGTTCAGGTCGCCACCCACCACGCGGATGGCCGCGGGGTAGGCGCCCGCGGCGGCACGCAAGGCCGCGGAGACCGCGCGGGCCTCTGTCATGCGGCGCTGGTCCTCGCTGCTCCCGGAAGTGCCGCAGCACTTCAGGTGCGCGGTCCCGATGACCATCGGCCCGGCGGGTGACTCCGCGACGGCGCCGACAAATCGCACAGGACGGGGGCCGCTCCCTTCGTTGGTCATGAGCTTTCCGGGAAGCTGGGTGAGCCTGAAGCGGCTGGCGATGGCCACGCCGCCCCCGGAGGCTGTCGTACCTCCCGCGGTGGCGATGTGCCACTCGCCCTCGGTGCCGAGGGCGGAGAACCAGGTGCGGAGTACGTCCGCCTCTCCGCCGTCCCATTCCTGCACGAGCACCACGTCCGGGCTGAGGGCCCGGAGGATCCGCCGGAAGGGCTCGGGGTTGGACATGGGGGCGCCCTTCTCGACGTTCAGAGTCATGACTCGGATGGCGTCCGCGGGCTTGGCGGGCGGGGCGAAGTCAGAGAGTCGCTCGCCCCCGGGGCAGATGTCCTCGGTCTGAATCTCGAACGGGTCCGTCCAGGCCTCGGGCACTCCGGCGTCGTCGAGCACGGCGACCGCGCCCCGGACACGTCCGGGTGCGAGCAGCCCGTTCGGGGGCAGGCCAAGGCTCATTTTCGGCGTGCGCGTGAGACGAGCCTCGTACCAGCTCGATGCGTACGTGGGGGCGACCGCCAGGTCGAGGGCGTCGGCCTTGAATCGCCGCGTGGACCCATCGGAGTGCACGAGAATGGCAGCCCCGGAGGACGTGCCGCCCGAGGCCTTGCGGGGCGAGAACTGGATCTCCACATCGGCCCCAAGGTCGCTCAGGCCCGTGCGGGGCGGCACCAGGCCGGTCGAGGCCGATGCGTCCGTATCGAGAAGGATCGAGACTGTGCGACCCGACGACTGGAGCGTGAGCTGCTCGTTCTCGATCGTGAACCGCAGGTAGAGGTAGTGCTCGTCCGACCACGCGGCGAGCTGCGCAGGCCACTCCGACGTGTCGCCATCAACAAGAACGCCGGGCTCACCCGGGGCCAGCAGCGGGATGTTCGAGGCCGGGGCTTCCCGGGTCGGTGCCGGTTGGCACGCCGCGAGGAGGGACACGGGCAGCAACGCGCACAGACGCAGGAGTGGGGTGGCCATAGGCCATCACTATTGCCTGCCCGCGGGGCGAGTGCAAGCCGCGAACCGCGCGCCGGCTCAGGAGGCCCGCCGGCGCCTGGACAGCAGCAGCCCCGCCAGCCCTCCGAGCGCCGCTGTACCGGGGGCCGGGACGGCGCTGAACCGCAGGTCGTCGAAGATCGCGGCCCGCTTCTGGACTTCAACCCGCGCAATGTCCCGGTCGGCCTCGATGCCCATGAACCCATAGCCCGCGACCGTCACGCCGTCGGTGATCGTGGAGTCCACGACAGTGCCGGTGAACTGCACCTGCTCGATGAGCTGGTTCTGCGCGTCGTAGGCACGGAAGACCGGCCCGTCCGGATCGAGGTTCTGGTTGTTCACCACCCAGAAGCCGAAGGCCCGCACGGGCACGTCGAACGTGAAGGCGAAGGAGTTGACGAACGCGGAGGGGATGGAGTGATCCCACGACCCGCCGATGAGCTGCGCCGCGTCGAACGCCGGAGACCCGTCGTTGACCCAACGGGCCTGCTGCGTGAAGGTGACACCCTGCGTGGAGTACGCGGTGAGGGGCATCTCGAGCGACTCGCCGTCGATGAGCCCGAGCGGATCGCCGTTGGCGTCCAGCTCGAAATCGATGAGCGTGTGCGGGAGCGAGGTGAAGTACGAGGACGAGTCGATGATCGCGGCGCCGGCGTGACCAGCAAGGAGCGACCCGGCGAGCGCGGCCAGTGCGCAAGAGCGTGACAACCGATCCATGGCGATTCTCCCTTTCCGTCAGTCGGTACGGACGCCCGGCAGGCCGGGGCGCCCACTCCTGGGAAAGGTGAACCAGGAACCGAGGAATGCAACCCGGTTCGTCCAAAAAATAGAGTTGAGTGTGTGGTCGTCGCGGAGCCTACCGACTGCCACGTCGGCGAGCGCAAGTCGATCGGGTTTTACTCGGCAAGATCGAAGGACTCGGCCGTGTCCGCGGAGGTCAGCAACTCATCGGCGTTCAGGGCCCGGGCGGCAAGGATCAAGTCGTTCACGTAGATGACTCGCCCGAGCGAATCACCGGCTCCGAGGGAGACCACCGGGGACTGGGGGCTGAGCGCTCCCATGGACGCCGCCGGCCGGTTGGCGCGGTTGCAACCGGCGCACAGAAAGAGACATGCGGCGGAAAGGACGGCGGCGACAGACCCACGATTCATGACGGTGCTCCTCACGAGGATTGGCAGGATAACACCAATGCGTCAAAACTGCGCCATGACATCGTTATTTTGGACTTTGACCGTGAGTGGAAGTGGCGGCCCGCCGCTCGGTCGGAGTTGGAACATCCTGTGTGTGCCGGGCAAGCCGTCTGCCGATGGAAGAAACTTGCGCGTTATGGGTCCAACTGCCGCGAGGGTTCCATGGCTTCACGTTTCCGACGATCCCTGACCTGGGCCCTGGCCCTGACAATGCTCGCGGGGCTCCCGGCGACCGTGGAGGCTGGCTTGGGCCCGACCCTGATCGCCGAGGCGAGTTCCCACGCGATTGACTCGGTGTCAGTTAGGTACACGATCGAGAGCACCGGCCTGCCGGATACGTCGGTCCTGCTTCAGGCAGAGGTCGAGCTTGTGGAGACTCCGGATGGGCTCGCGGCCCCGGAGGAAGGTCAGGTCGGGGTTGCCCTCAGGCTGGCTGACATCGCGGGGCGGGGCGGGGTAAAGCTCACGGACACCGGGCTTGCGGCGGTGGCGCCCGCGGTGTTGCGGCTGCTCAAGTCGATGGGATATGTCGGGGTCTACGTGACGCCCGACCCGCTGCAGTTCGGAGTCGAAGACGGGCTGGTGGTCGACACCCGGCAGGCGGGCGACCGCTCGCTGGTGCTGGAGGTGACGCTGGGCACCGTGACCGAGGTTCGCACGCTCGGCGTCGGCGAGCGTGTCAAAGAGGGTGAGAGTCTGAACAACCCGCTGCACCGGAAGATCATCGAGCGCTCGCCCGTGCGGCCTCATGGCGCGGGGGAAGCCGACCGGCGCGACCTGCTCCGTGCGGACGTGCTGGACGCGTACACCGCGAGGCTGAACCGCCAGCCGGGCCGGCGCGTGGACGTCGCGGTGTCCGCGCCCGGCGACACACCCGGCGCGGTGACGCTTGACTACATGGTGACGGAGAACCGGCCCTGGCTGTTCTTCGGGCAGGTCTCGAACACCGGGTCCGGTTCCACGGACGCATTCCGCGAGCACCTGGGCTTCATCCACAACGATCTCTCGAACAACGACGACATCTTCACCATCGGGTACCAGACCGCGAACTTCGATGACGTGCACCAGGTGTACGCGTTCTACGACCGGCCCTTCCCGAACTCGGAGCGACTCCGTTGGAAGGTGCACGCCTCGTACTACGAATACGTGGCCTCTGAACTGGGCCTTCCGGACCTTGATTTCAGCGGGCAGGGCTGGGATGCGGGCGTCGAGCTCAAGTGGAACTTCTTTCAGCACAAGGACCTCTTCGTCGACCTCATCGCCGGCGCGCGATTCGAGAACGTGCGTGTGCAGAATGATCTCGCGGGCGAGGAGGCGGACGAGGACTTCTTCATCCCGCACGCGGCGGTGAGGCTGGAGCGGTTCCGCGACCGGAGCCGCACCGAGGCGCAGCTCGGGATCGACCTGAATCTCGCGGGCGTCGCGGGGACAAGCGCGGACCTTGACGCCCTGGGTCGCCTGAACGCCGACGATGAGTACGCGGTGCTCCGGGCCGAGGCGGTGCACTCGTTCTATCTCGATCCGTACTTCGACGAGGCGTCGGCGAAGGCTGGGAACCTGAGCCACGAGGTGCTGATGGCGTTTCGGGGGCAGCACTCGCTGGGCAGCCGCCTGATCCCGAACGAGGAGATGGCGGCGGGCGGTCTCTACACGGTGCGGGGGTACCCGACGTCCAAGGTCGCGGGCGATGACGTGGTGATGGGGACGCTGGAGTACCGGTTCCACGTGCCGCGGTCGGTCGACCCGGAGGTTCAGCCCGGCACGTTCATGGGCCAGCCGTTCCGGTGGAAGCCCCAGTACGCGTACGGCCCGACGGACTGGGACCTGGTGTTCAAGGGGTTTGTGGACGCGGCCCGGGTGCTGAACGCTGACCGGGAGAGCTTCGAGGTGGACCAGACCCTTGTTGGGGCGGGGGTAGGGGCCGAGTTCTCACTGACCAGGAGGTTCAACGTCCGAGTAGACCTTGGCGTGGCATTGGCGGAACTGGACGACGGTTCTGGCGGACATTCTGTAGATGCCGGTCATACCGAACTCCACATCGTCCTCACGCTGATCTATTAGCCAGATTCATGGCATCCGACCGGCCTCGATCTATGTTACCTACGGCCGCCATCTACGTTCTGAAGAGAGGCACGGAGGGAACACGGATGAACATCCGGAGAGATGACCGCATCGGGATCGGCAGGGCTGTCGCGATGGCCCTGATCGCCGGTTCCACCATCGGGCTGGCGGCGGCGCCCGCGGCGGCCGGGCCGCAGGGCGAGAAGGTGGCCCGCGGCGCCGTTCGCTTCGAGCGGCAGGGCGCGCTTACGACGATCACCGCCTCGCGCAACGCCATCATCAACTACCGGTCCTTTGACATCGCGCCGGGCGAGACCGTCCGGTTCATCCAGCCCGACGCCGCTTCGCGCGTGCTCAACCGCATCCAGGGCCCGGCGCCGACGCGGATCGACGGCGCCCTCACGGCGAACGGCCGGGTGTACATCGTGAACCCCGCGGGCGTGGTCTTCGGTGCCGGGTCCGTGGTGAATGCCTCGGGCGTCATCGCAGCCGCGGGCAACCTCTCGGACCGCGACTTCCTCCGGGGTGTCGACCACTTCACGGGCGTGAAGGGCGCGATCATCAACCAGGGCGTGATCGACGCCGGGTCGGTCGCGCTCGTGGGCGCCGCGATCGAGAACACGGGGCAGATCATCGCCGACGGCGGCGTGGTTTCCATGATGGTCGGCAACGACGTCATGGTGCGCGAGGCCGACCTGAACATCATGGCCAAGATCGACGGTCGCACCGTCGACCCGACCAGGCCCCCGGCGCCCAAGCCCCGCAAGGGCGGGGTGTCGAGCCTGGCGGCGGGCGACGCGGTGGCCATGGCCTTTGTGAACCGGGGAGAAGTCCGCGCGAAGGGCGGCAAGGTCGCGATCGCCAGCGCGGGCGAGGCCGTGAACACCGGCACGATCAGCGCGGGCGTGGAGCGCGGCGCCGCGGGTGACGTGATGATGACGGCACCCGTCGTGACCAACGCGGGCGTCGTCAGCGCTGACGCGGCGCACGGGAGCGCGGGATCGGTCACGATCACAAGCTCGGCCCTGACGACACTTGCCTCGGGCAGCGTCACATCCGCCTCAGGCGGGGACGGGCTCGCGTCCGGCGGAAGGCTGCTCGTGCACTCCTACGCGGGCGACACCTCGATGGAGCGCGGCGCGATCGTGGACATCTCGGGCGGCGCGCTGGGCGGCGATGGCGGCGTGGGCGAGGTCTCGGGTGCCCGGCGCCTGTCCGTGCTCGGCACGCTCGTCGGAGACGCGCAGCCGGGCTATGCCCGGGCCTCCATCCTGTTCGACCCCACGAACATCAACATCTTCCACGGGGCGGGCGACGACGCCGAGGTCGGCGATGGGCAGGTCAACGGGCCCGACGGCGGGGCGGTCACCTGGAACATCTCCCCGGGCGCCATCGAGAACTTCGCCGGCGATGTCTTCCTCGAAGCCACCAACGACATCGTGATCTTCAACACGATCTTCAAGACCAACGGCGGGCTGACGCTCCGCGCGGGGCGGGACATCCGCTTCGGCGGCCCTGGACCCGCGACCCCGGACCCGGTGCTCTTTGTTGGTGCCACCGAGATCGACTTCCGCGCCGGCCGCGACATCCGAGACATGGTGTTCCTCGGCACCAACCTGCAGTCGCTCAGCGGCGATATCCGGCTGACGGCAACCACGGGGCAGGTCAAGTTCGGCCTCGCCGATCTGCCCGCCGGGCGCACGCTCTTCCTCACGCAGGGGCGCAGCAAGTTCTTCCGTTCCGGTCCCTTCGGCTCCATCTCCAACGCCAGCCAGGTCAACGTCGTTCTGGACATCACCAACGGCTACCTCGTGCTCGGTGGGGACTTCGGCGGCGCGAACGGGTACGCCCAGGTCGGCAGCCTTCAGGCGCACGCGTCCCAGTCCATCCGCGTCGAAGACAACATCGACATCGGTTCGGACATCTCGCTCCGCAGCGAGGGGCCCATCACCATCGCGGGCTTCCTCCACGCCGGCGGAGACATCAGCGTCCACTCGGGCCTTGACGGCTCGGGCGATCTCACCTTCGCCCAGCATCTCGAGCCCGGCACGGGCTCGCTCTCGGGCGTCGATCTGTGGGGACGCGGCATCGCGCTCCGCGCCGGCAGCGGCACGGGCCTCGCCACCGCCCGGATCGACGTCCACACCAACGGCCCGACGATCCACGGCGTGGGCGGCGGCGCGACGCGCCCGGAGGCGATGATCTTCGAGCAGGACGCCGCGATCAGCGCGAGCGACCTCCCCGACGCCGCCCAGTTCGCCGATGCGCTGCAGGGCATGACGTACCGCGTCGAGTCCTACGACGCGGGTGTGGACATCACCGACTCGACGCAGGTGGATGGCACGGCGCTGACGCTCGCCTCCGAGACCCGCTCCACCGTGGCCGACGCGCTCTCGCTGGTCTCGCTCGATGTCATCGGCGTGGCGCAGCTCCGTGCGGACATCGCCGCCGATGTGTACCAGCGCTACCACGGAGCCGTCGAGCTCGTGAACGACCGCTCGCTGACGGCCCCGCGGGTGATCTTCGAGACCACCGCCGACAGCCTGGTCGCCGACTGCAACGACACGCTGGGCGGCTCTGAGTGCCCCTTATACCTCACGGTGAACGGTGACCTCACAGCCGACGGCAGCGTGGGCGCCGTCAACGGCCTTGTCGGCATCACCGTGAACGGCGACTCGGAGATCAACGGCGGGCTGGTCCGCACCCGGGGCGATCAGTTTTACAACGGCGCGGTCACGCTCGGCGATGACACGCAGCTCCGCAGCATCGATGCCGCCTTCGACGGCGTGATCCGCTTCGGCTCCACGCTCGACGGCGCTTTCAACCTCGATGTCATGACGACGCCCGGCGGTCTCATCGTCTTCAACGGCGACGTGGGCTCGCTCGCCGCCCTGGAGGACGTGACCCTCTCCACGGGCTTCGGCGTTTCCGAGCGGGACATCGCCGACGCCGCGACCATCGTGGGCGAGCGGTCCATCAACATCACCGCCCGCAACTTCCGGATGGGCCAGCACGAGAAGTTCACGACGCTCGGCAGCCTGAGGCTGACGGCGACGCAGGACGCCGAGCTGGGAGACATGACCACCGTGGGCGACATGATCGTCACGGCGGACCGCATCGTGCTCCGCCTGCGGGCGGCGGACGACCTGCTGGACTTCACCAACGCGTCCGTAACCGACCGTGGGCTGGACTTTGTCGCCGGTGGTCGCATCGAGTTCAACACGGCGAACCTGGAGCTCGCCGGGACCGCCGGCGCGCCAGCGCCGACCTTCGCCGATGCCTTCGAAGGCAGCCACGGCGTGCTCGATCAGTTCGAAGTGACGCGCAGCCTCCCCGAGGAGACGTCTCAGGCGGCCCTGATGCTGAACGGCCGCGTGCTGGACCAGCGGACCCACCCGGCCGCCCCGCCTCCGCCTCCGCCCCCGCCCCCGCCTCCGCCTCCGCCCCCGCCCCCGCC
>QWIH01000090.1 GCA_021405315.1 Leptolyngbya sp. PLA1 | reverse complement strand
GGCGCGCTCGGCGGCGCCACCGGCTCGGCCCGCGGCGGCGCCGGCGGCGCCGGATCCCGGCACGCACACAGCCCGAGCGCCAAGAGCAGGAACGGTCGCACGCTTCTCACCCGAGCCCGCGCAAGTCGGTGGCTTCCTTCACCCGGGTCACGGCCAGCGCGAACGCCGCGGTGCGCATGGAGCAGCCGTGCTCCTTCATGGTGCTCTGGATGCACCTCCAGGCCTCGACCATGTGGCTCTCGAGCTCGCGGTTCACCTGCTCCTCGGGCCAGCGGAACTTCTGCGTGTTCTGCGTCCACTCGAAGTAGGACACGGTCACGCCGCCGGCGTTGGCCCAGATGTCCGGCAGGCAGACCACGCCGCGCCGGTTGAAGATCTCGTCCGCCTCCATGGTGGTCGGGCCGTTGGCGGCCTCCACCACCCACTTCGCCTTCACCTTCTCGGCGTTGTCCCGCGTCAGGACGTGACCGAGCGCCGCCGGTACGAGCACGTCGCAGTCCGTCGTCAGCAGATCCTCGTTCGAGATCGGGGTGCTGCCCGGGAAGCCGACCACGCTGCCGGTCGCCGCCGCGTGCTCGACCACGCGCGGAATGTCGAGCCCGTCGGGGTTCGTGATGCCGCCCTTCACGTCGCTCACCGCGAGCACGCGCCCGCCCTCCGCATGGACCAGCTTGGCGAACCAGCTGCCCACGTTTCCGAAGCCCTGCACGGCGAAGCGCGTGCCCTGGAGCTTCCGACCCTCCGAGGCCAGGACCTCGCGGATCGCGAACAGGCAGCCGCGACCGGTGGCGGCGTCGCGGCCGAGGGAACCGTGGAGCCCCACCGGCTTGCCGGTGACGACGCCGGGCGAGAACCCGTAGCGCTTGCTGTACTGATCGAACATCCACGCCATGACCGAGGCGTTGGTGTTCATGTCCGGCGCGGGGATGTCCGCGTCCGGGCCGATCAGCTCGGCGATCTGGTCGATGAAGCGCCGGCTCAGGCGCTCGAGCTCACGCCGCGAGAGCTTGCTCGGGTCGACCTGGATGCCGCCCTTGGCCCCGCCGAACGGCACGTTCACCACCGCGGTCTTCCAGGTCATCAGGCTCGCGAGCGAGCGCACCTCGTCGAGGTCCACGTCCGGGTGATAGCGGAGCCCGCCTTTGTACGGCCCGCGGGAGTTGTCGTGCTGGATGCGGTAGCCGATGAAGTTGCCGATGTTGCCGTCGTCGAGCTCGATCGCGACCTCCACCCGGAGCTCTCGGCTCGGCGTGAGCAGCAAAGTCTTGTAACGCGGGGAGAGCTTGAGCAGGTCGAACGCTCGAGTCAGGTAGTGATTGGTGGTCTCGGTCGCGTTCATGCTCATGGGCGCCTCCCTCGGAGACGGGGAGAGTATCGCGATGGGCGCGCGGGCGGAAAGGGGTACGCTCCTCGACGTGAGAACGTGGCTCCTCGCCGTCGTCGTGGCCGCCGCGGGTTGCCAGAAGCCGTGCGATCCGATCGCAGAGAGCCCGACCGCCAGACGTCTGGGCGTGGTGCTCGACGGCGGACGCGTTTGCAAGGAGGACAACCTGGTCGTGACGGTCGAGTACCCCGACCGAAAGCGGGAGGAGCTGGCCGGGGCCTACGCGAGCGCGCTGGAAAAGGCGGGCTGGAAGGCCGAGCAAGTCTCCCCGGCGACGGTGCTCGCGACCCGCGACGCCGACACGGTGTTCGTCGTCACCGGCAAGGACGAGAAGACCCGGCGGGTGCCCTTCGCAGTGGTGCGCCACTGCTCCGACCCCAGGTGCCGCATCATGCTGGAGGAGCTGGCGGCGGAGCTCAAACAGTCCAAACAGTAGGGCACCGCTCCGGCGGCGAGGTACCCGCGCGTGCTCTTCGCCGAGGTGCGCCCCCGCTCCCCCCGCGTGCCCCATGGGCGCGGGCCGCGCGAGGAGGCCTCGCGACGCCCAGCCGCACGCCCAACCGCACGCCCAACCGCACGCCCAACCGCACACCCAACCGCACGCCCAACCGCACGCCCAACCGCACACTTCGGCCGCGGCGCGCAC